>NZ_FPJP01000003.1:0-40740 GCF_900119325.1 Burkholderia sp. NFPP32
CCCATCTCCTCGGCCTCGGTTGTTCCGATGCCTGAGGTTAACAGCTCGCCGCACAAGTTAACAGCCCCAAACAGCCTTTTTGAAACCGTCTCTTAGGGTATGAAACGGCGCGGCGCATGTGTGCATGTGTACCGCGCCGGGCAAATGAATGAATGAATGGTGAAGCAAATGACTGACATGGATTATCAGGTGATGGAACTGGCGAACGGCAAGCCGGTGAAGATGTGGACGCAAGGTGTCGCCGTCGAGGACGAAGCGCGCGCGCAACTGCGCAACACCGCACAGATGCCGTTCATCTTCCGCCACGTCGCGGTGATGCCGGACGTCCACCTCGGCAAGGGCTCGACGATCGGCAGCGTGATTCCGACGAAGGGCGCGATCATTCCGGCCGCGGTCGGCGTCGACATCGGCTGCGGGATGATGGCCGCGCGCACGACGCTGACGGCGTCCGACCTGCCGGACTCGCTTGGCGGGCTGCGCAGCGCGATCGAACGCGCGGTGCCGCACGGCCGTGCGCCGGGCCGCCGCGATCCGGGCGCGTGGGGCGATCGCACGCCGGCCGCCGTGACCGAATCGTGGAAATCGCTGCTGCCGGGTTTCCAGCGAATCGTCGACAAGTATCCGAAGCTGGAAAAGACGAACCACTACGCGCATCTCGGCACGCTCGGCACCGGCAATCACTTCATCGAGGTGTGCGTCGATGAAGCGGACCACGTGTGGTTCATGCTGCACAGCGGCTCGCGCGGCGTCGGCAACGCGATCGGCAGCCTGTTCATCGAACTCGCGCAGGCCGACATGCGCCAGCACATCGCGAACCTGCCGGACCGCAACCTCGCGTATTTCACCGAGGGTAGCCGGCACTTCGACGATTACGTCGAAGCGGTCGGCTGGGCGCAGGACTACGCGCGGCGTAACCGGCAGGCGATGATGGACGCGGTGATCGGCGCGGCGCGCGGCGTGATCGGCAAGCCGTTCGCGGTCGACGAGCACGCGGTGAACTGCCACCACAACTACGTGCAGCGCGAACGCCACTTCGGCGAAGACGTGCTCGTGACGCGCAAGGGCGCGGTGTCCGCTCAGAAGGGGCAGCTCGGGATCATTCCGGGTTCGATGGGCGCGAAGAGCTTCATCGTGCGCGGGCTCGGCAACCCGGAAAGCTTCTGCTCGTGCAGCCACGGCGCGGGCCGGACGATGAGCCGCACCGAAGCGAAGCGCCGCTTCACGGCCGACGACCAGGCGAAGGCGACGCAAGGCGTCGAATGCCGGAAGGACGCCGGTGTCGTCGACGAGATTCCGATGGCCTATAAGGACATCGACGCGGTGATGGCAGCCCAGCGCAGCCTCGTGGAAGTGGTGCATACGCTGCGCCAGGTGGTGTGCGTGAAAGGATAGCGCGGCGCGCGGCCGATGGCCGGCGGCCGCGCGCAACGAAAGGGAAACAACAAAAATGAAAACGGAAAAGGCAATGACAACCGTGCGCAGCGCGCATCCGGTCGATCCGGCCGTGCGGGCGCGCGTGATGACGGAACTCGCGGAAGTCGAGCGCCGCCACGACGTGAGCGTGCTGTTCGCCTGCGAATCGGGCAGCCGCGGCTGGGGCTTCGCATCGCCTGACAGCGACTACGACGTGCGTTTCGTGTACGTGCACCGGCGCGACTGGTACCTGCGTGTCGAACCGCAACGCGACGTGATCGAGCGGCCGCTCGACGACGAGCTCGACGTAAGCGGCTGGGAGCTGCGCAAGGCGCTGCAACTGCTGCGCCGGTCGAACCCGACGCTGCTCGAATGGCTCGACTCGCCTATCGTCTATCGCGAAGACACGCGCTGGGCGCCGCGGCTCAGGTCGCTGGCGTCGGCGTTCTTCTCGCCGG
Source organism: Burkholderia sp. NFPP32 (assembly GCF_900119325.1). NCBI lineage: Bacteria > Pseudomonadati > Pseudomonadota > Betaproteobacteria > Burkholderiales > Burkholderiaceae > Burkholderia > Burkholderia sp. NFPP32. The sequence goes on from NZ_FPJP01000003.1 coordinate 1,872, forward strand.
TGCGCGGGCGCCATCACTACCTCGCGATGGCAAAGAAGAACTTTCGCGGCTACCTGCAAGGCGACACGGTGCGTTACAAGAAGTACCTGTACGTGCTGCGGCCGCTGCTCGCGGTGCGCTGGATCGACATGGGGCTCGGCATGCCGCCGATGCGCTTCGCGGATCTCGTCGAAGGCACCGTGCGCGAGCCGGCGGTGCGCGCGGAACTCGATGCGTTGCTCGCGTTGAAGATGAGCGCGAACGAAAGCGAATACGGGCCGCGCCGGCCCGCGATCCACTCGCTCGTCGAGACGATGCTCGCCGATGCCGAACACGATCGCGAATACAAGCGGCCGTGGGGCGATGTGGCGATGCTCGATACGTTCCTGCGCGACGTGGTCGACGGTCGATGAAAGACGAACGGCGCGATGCCTGTGGGCATCGCGCCGTTTCCGCATCTGCATGCGCCCGGACGCTGCCGGTGAGCAACGTGCGTGCCCGCACACTACGCGTCGTCGCGCCGAACGCTGCCCGTTGCGGCTGTATACTTGATCCCGTTCTGCAAAGCCCACCGCGTCATACGCCACTGCACTCCACGTGCACCGCTTGCCGACGATGCGCCTGCAGCGCCGACGTCTTCCGCCCGCCCGTTCACAGCCGATACGAACCGTCATGTCGCACCGCCTTTCGCTTGCCCTCGCCGCCCTCCTCGCCGCTTCTCCGCTCGCCGCACAGGCACGCCCGCTCGCGCGGCCGCCGGTCGAGCGCGACTTCAAGAGCTGGTCGGTCGTCTGCGATAACGGCAAACGCTGCATTGCCGAAAGCCACGCCGACGATATCGACGACGCGCGCCCCAACCTCATCCTGCGCGTGACGCGCGATGCCGGCCCCGACGCGCAACCGTCGCTCGACATCTTCGCGTCGGCGCCACTGGATCTGCGCACGGCACGCACCGATGGCCGCCCGTTCGATGCGATGCCGGCCCAATGGCATGCGTTCGGCGACAAGCCGGACAATGACGACGCGCACCCGTTCCGGATCCGGACGAGCGATCCGGCAACGGTTGCCGCATGGCTCGCCGCGTCGCGCAATGCGCAACTGCTGAGCTTCGGCGATCCGGCGTCGGCGCAAACGCCGCGCACGCCGCTGTCGGGATTGAATGCCGCGCTGCTGCTGATCGACGACACGCAGGGCCGCGTCGGCACGGTCACGGCGCTGCTGCGCCCCGGCAACCGGCCCGCGTCGTCGGTGCCGGCCGCGCCGGCACTGCCGCCCGCCGTCGTTCCGGCGCCGCCCGTCGCCGGCCTGTCGGCCGCCGAACAGCGCCCGCTCGTCGATGCCGTGCTCGCGAAGTTCGGCACCGACGTGAAGCAATGCGCGGCCGATGTCGAAGACGAAATGTCGGCCGGCGATCGCAGGAAGGCGTCGCGCGCCGTGGCGATCTCGGCCGACGAGGCGCTCGTCGCGATCCCGTGCCAGACCAGCAGCCTGTATAACCACACCGACCTGTGGTACCGCGTGCGGCGGTCGGCGCCGTATGCGCCGACGGCGATGAACTTCGGCGAGAACGCGAACGCCGGCCTCGACTCGGCGTCGTTCGCGAACGAACTGACCGACGCCGGCTACGATCCCGTCAGCGCGATGCTGTCGAGCAAGGTCCGCTTGCGCAGTGCCGGCGATTGCGGCTCGACCGCGTCGTGGGTCTTCGACGGCCGGCGCTTCCTGCTCGCCGACATTGCAACGCACGGCACCTGCAACGGCCTGTTCCAGGATCAATGGCCACGCCTGTATCGCCGGGCCGATGCGACGGGAAAGCGCTGACGCGCGTGGCGTGCCACCGTCACGTCACTCGCCGACGATCGAGATCGAGAATCCGTCCCAGCCCTTCTGCCCGACCGTCTGCACGGCCGTCGTCGTGAGCTTCGGCTCGGCAGCGAGACGCGCGAAGCACTGGTCCTGATCCATCGCGCGCCTCCTGTCTGCGGAAAACCGCATTCCATGCGCGGCATCCCCATAAGCAACACACCATTCGTTCTAAGGACAGCAGCACACGTGCTCCTATAATCGCTCGACATCACAACAACAGACGGAGCACCCATGACCGATCAGGCCTCTTCGAACTGGCGCCTCGAAACCATCGCCGTGCACGGCGGTTATCGTCCCGACCCGACCACGCGCGCGGTCGCCGTACCGATCTACCAGACCGTTGCGTACGCATTCGACGACACGCAGCACGGCGCCGACCTGTTCGATCTGAAGGTCCAGGGCAACATCTACACGCGGATCATGAACCCGACGACGGACGTGCTCGAGCAACGGATCGCCGCGCTCGAGGGCGGCATCGGCGCGCTTGCGCTCGCGTCGGGGCAATCCGCTGTCACGTACGCGATCCAGACGATCGCCGAAGCCGGCGACAACATCGTGTCCGCGAGTTCGCTGTACGGCGGCACCTACAACCTGTTCGCGCACACGCTGCCGCAATACGGGATCACGACGCGCTTCGCCGATCCGCGCGACCCCGCGTCGTTCGAGCCGCTGATCGACTCACGCACGAAGGCGATCTTCGCGGAATCGGTCGGCAACCCGCTCGGCAACGTCACCGACATCGCCGCGCTCGCGGAAGTCGCGCATCGCCACGGGATCCCGCTGATCGTCGACAACACGGTGCCGTCGCCGTACCTGCTGCGCCCGTTCGAGCACGGCGCGGACATCGTCGTGCACTCGCTGACGAAGTATCTCGGCGGGCACGGCACGAGCCTCGGCGGCGCGATCGTCGATTCGGGCAAGTTCCCGTGGGCCGAGCACGCGGACCGCTTCAAGCGGCTGAACGAGCCGGACGTCAGCTATCACGGCGTCGTCTATACGGAAGCATTCGGGCCGGCCGCCTATATCGGCCGCGCGCGCGTGGTGCCGCTGCGCAACATGGGCGCGGCAATCTCGCCGTTCAACGCGTTCCAGATCCTGCAGGGCATCGAAACGCTCGCGTTGCGCGTCGAACGGATCAGCGACAACGCACTGAAGATCGCGCAGCATCTCGCGCGCCACGAGCACGTCGAATGGGTGAACTACGCGGGGCTGCCCGATCACCCGGACCATCCGCTCGTCGCACGCTACCTGTCGGGCCGCGCGCCGGGCATCCTGACGTTCGGCGTGAAGGGCGGCCGCGACGGCGGCGCGAAGTTCCAGGACGCGCTGAAGCTGTTCACGCGGCTCGTCAACATCGGCGATACGAAGTCGCTCGCGACGCACCCGGCATCGACGACGCACCGGCAACTGTCGCCGGCCGAACTCGCGAAGGCCGGCGTGAAGGAGGAAACGGTGCGGCTGTCGATCGGCATCGAGCATATCGACGACCTGCTCGCCGATCTCGACCAGGCGCTCGCGCAGCTTTGACCGGAACAGGCGCGCCGGCTACCACGTCGTCGCGCCCGCCGGATACGTGTCGACGATGCGTGAGCCGTTGGCGGGCGTGACGCCCGCGTTGCGCAACGCGGTCCACAAGTCGATCGCACGCTCGCGCGACTTGCGGCTGCCGTCGTCGGTCAGCACGTTCAGTGCGATCACTTCGTCGCGTGTCGTCAGTTGCAGTTGTTCCTTCAACTTGCGCGACTGATACGACGCGGTACGGACATCGCCCAGCACGATCCGCTTCTCCGCGACATTCGGCTCGCCGCCCGTGTCGGCCGGCACGAACGTCAGCCGGCCGTTGTCGAGCTCGCATTGCCCGCGCGTGAACGTCGCGCTCCACTCGCCCGACGGAACGGCCGCGAACTCGCAGCGCATCCGCTCGTTCGCGCGGCGGCCGGCGTCGTGCGCCGACGCATGCGACAGCGCCCGTTCCGGCCAGCCGGCCGCCATCGCGGCCGGCGACATCAAACAGACAGCCAGCATGATTCCTGTTGCGATAGTGCGCATGGCATGCTCCTTTTCATATGGAAAACCGGCCGAGCAGCGGCGTCGCATCCGGCCGCGGATGAACGATCAACGCACCGCGAAGCGGTTGTCGTGCGCATCGACCGTCGGTGCGTTCTCGCCGCGGTGAACCGTCGATCGATGGATTTCCTGATTGCGCGCAACGGCGGCCGGGCTCGCCGGGTAGTCGTGATTCGGGCTCGGGATCACGCCGTCGTGCCGCGCGCGCATCAGTTCCCGACGCACTTCCTGACGGGTCTTCGCCTGCGCGGCCACGGTCTGCGAGAAGGCCGCGATCGACAGAGCGGCAACGGTCATGGCGATCATCGGTCGCGGAATGTTCATGTCGTTCGCTCCTTGCCTGGAATCCGTGACAGGAGCCGTCACTTTGATCCGGCGGCGGTGCGGCATCGTGATCCCGGCATGACGGATTCGTCATGGTTCGCGCATTCATCGCGTCGCAGTACGAAGTAAACTCGTCTCGAACAACGGCGCAGGCATCGATCGGCTCCTATGGCTACGGCGGAACGCGCACGCAAGGCATCGTCAATCTCGGGTTTCGCCATCGATTCTGATCGCGGCGACGGCACGCTCGCGCCTGCGTGACAAAAAATTCATGTTCCGATCAGGTTCACGATGCGTCGTTTCGCTACCATCGGAACGGTAACGGGCCATGCCCGTTCCCATCCACGCAGCGGGTCGCTGTCGCACGGCACGATCACGCGTTAGGCCCGGACTCATCGAGTACCGGGCCTTTTTTTGATCGCAAGGCAGACGATCAGCGTGCTGGATTGCGTCGCGGGAACAGACACGGATGCGTCTTCACGTACAGGTTCGGATTGCCGCAACGATGCCCCGCATAGTCGATCTGCTCGCCGGGCATGAGGTCGGCCGGCACCGGCTTGCGCGCGGCGGACGACGCGGTCGTGCCGGTGTCGGAACGTGGCGATTCGCAGCCCGCGAGAAACGGGACGATCAGGACTGCGATCAACGATAGGAGAATGGCGGGACGATGCAATTTCCGGTCCGAAATGAAAGCCTGAACATGACCGCCCGCTTTCGATTCTGCTGTCGCGAACGGCGCGAATGCCGTCGGCCGCGCGGGCCATCGGCAGGCTTCATGTTCCGCTTCCCGCTCATCGCGCTCATGACGCGAACATGACGATTGCGTCACATCGATCGAGCGCGTACGGTGCGCCACCGCGTCACGCAATCTGACGTTTTTTTCATCTGCCGATCACGGTGGCGCATGGCTGCTTTCGCATACTGGGTCCATGGTTCGCCACCCGGCGACCCTGATCAAGGAGAGAGCTCAATGAAAACGGCAAAACTCGCAGCACTGTTCGTCACCGCCACGCTGTCGCTCGGCATGGCCGCGCAGGCCGCGTTCGCACAGACGCAAACGCAGGGCAAGACCCGCACGCAGGTCGTCAACGAACTGAAGCAGGCGCAGCACGACGGCGTCGTGCCGACGGGCAAGACGCAGTACCCGCCGAGCGGCGAGCTCGTCGCGCGCAACAAGGAACTGCACAGGATCTCGGTGCATGGCGGCGAGAAGGCGCCGCAGGCCGACAACCACGACAACCTGGCGACACGCTGATGCCCCTCGGTCGTACGATCGCGGGCAACGTGCCGCTCGCAAACGCCTTGTGGCGAACGTGCGGGCGTGCCCGCCCGCGATGTCAGGTGCGGATGACGGCCGGCCGCGTCGGCTCGGCCGGCCGTCGCGGAAAGCGCAGCCAGAACGTCGTGCGCCGGCCGGGATCGCTGTCGACGCCGCATTCGCCGCCGTGGTTGTCCATGATCGACCGGACGATCGCGAGGCCGAGCCCCGTCCCCGACGCCGAATTGTGCCGCGACGGATCGACGCGATAGAAGCGCTCGAAGATCAGCCCGACATGTTCCGCCGCGATGCCCGGCCCCGTATCCGACACGGCGATCGTCGTCGCACCGCCCTGCTCCACGCAGTCGATCGTGACGACGCTGCCGCGCGGCGCGTAGGCGAGCGCATTGGACAGCAGGTTGCTCAACGCACGCTGGTACAGCGTGAGATCCGCATCGACCCACGCATGGCCGTCGACCTTCACCGACACGCCCGCATCCTCCGCGAGCGGCTCGTAGTAGCCGACGACACGCCCGGCCTCTTCCGCCGCATTCAGGCGCCGCACGTCGATCGACGTGCCTGCCTGTTCCGAGCGCGCGAGAAACAGCATGTCCTCGATCATCCGCGACAGCCGCTGATACTCGTCGATGCTCGACTCGATCACGTTTCGGTATTCATCCGCGCTGCGCGGCTGCGACAGCACGACCTGCGCGGCCGCCTGCAGGTTCGTGAGCGGCGTGCGCATGTCGTGCGCGAGATTCGACGAGAACTGGCTCAGCCGCGTGAACGATTCGTTCAGCCGCGCGAGCATCCCGTTGAACGCATGCTCGAGCTCCTTCAGCTCGCCTGACGTATCGAGCTCCGGCAGCGGATGCGCAAGCCGGCTCGACGACATCTGCTCGGCGCGCGCCGCGAAACGCCGCAGCGGACTCAGCCCGAGCGCCGCGATGCCATACGCGATCGCGGCCGCGAGCACCACGCCGAACACCTCGATCACGACGATCGTATAAGCATGCGTACGCAACAGCAGCACGTCGGCGCTGCGATCGTACTGCACCGCGACGCGTACCACCGGAGCGCCCGCGCCGGCGAGCGGCACGGTCGTCACCAGGTACTGGTGCCGCGCGCCGGGCGGCGCGACGCCGACCGGCACGCGCCCCGCGTCCAGCGACAGCAGCGGCGCGTATGGGCGAAAACCGGGCGTGCCGACGAGGCGCGTGCCCGTCGCATCGTAGATCGCGAGATCCATGTTCGGATGGCCGTGCAGCTGGTCGATCCAGATGTCGGTGTTGCGCGCGACGTCGGCCGTCGTGCGCGCTTCGGCCAGATGCGTGCCCAATGCGGCGGAAATGCCGGCCATCTGCTCGGCCGCCGTCGTTTCGACGCGGTTGCTCAGCGCTTCATAAAGCGCGACGCCGCTCGACGCGAGGATCACCGACGTCGACAGGATGATCAGCGCGGTCAGGCGTCCGCGCAGCGTGCGCGGCAGCAGGCGCGCGATCATGCGGCCGCGCCGCCGCGCGCTTCGAGCACGTAGCCCATCCCGCGCACCGTGTGGATCAGCTTCGGTTCGTATGCGTCGTCGATCTTCGAGCGCAGCCGCCGGATCGCCGAATCGACGACGTTCGTGTCGCTGTTGAAGTTCATGTCCCATACCTGCGATGCGATCGTCGCGCGCGGCAGGATCTCGCCCTCGCGACGCATCAGCAGCCACAGCAGCGCGAATTCCTTCGCGGTCAGCAGGATCGTGTCGCCCTGCCGCGTGGCCTTGCGGCGCGTCAGGTCGAGTTCGAGGTCGGCCACGCGCAGCGTGTTCGAATCGCGCGGCTGGCCGCGCCGCAGGATCGACTTGATGCGCGCGGTCAGCTCGACAAAGTCGAACGGCTTCGCGAGATAGTCGTCGGCGCCGAGTTCGAGCCCCTTCACGCGATCACCGACGTCGTCGCGCGCGGTGAGGAACAGCACGGGCGTCGACTTGCTGCGCCGCAGGTTCTGCAGCAGCGTCCAGCCGTCCTGCCCCGGCAGCATCACGTCGAGCACGAGCAGGTCGTATTCCTCGGTCTCGGCCTGGTGCTGGCCCGTGATGCCGTCCTCGACCCAGTCGACGACATAACCGGCCTCCGTCAGGCCCTTGCGCAGATAGGCACCCGTCTTCGGTTCATCCTCGACAATCAGAATTCGCATTACGCATTACCCTTGAAGAAACCCAGCCGGCGCAGCAAACCGGCGCCGACCCCGCCGCCGAAGCTGTCCAAAAGCGCGGCGCGCCACGACACCGCATGGCTGACGCGGTACAGCACAGGCAGCACCAGCAGCGTCAGCGCCGTGGACGACAGGATACCGCCGATCACGACCGTCGCAAGCGGGCGCTGCACCTCGGCGCCGGTGCCGGTCGCGAACGCCATCGGCAGGAAACCGAGCGACGCGACCAGCGCGGTCATCAGCACGGGCCGCAGCCGCGTGAGCGCGCCTTCGCGCACGGCGGCGTCGAGCGGCGTCCCTTCGTCGCGCAGGTTGCGGATGAACGAGATCATCACGAGACCGTTGAGCACAGCGACGCCGGACAGCGCGATGAAGCCGACCGCCGCCGTGATCGACAGCGGAATCCCGCGCAGCCACAGCGACACGACGCCGCCGCTCAGCGCGAACGGAATGCCGGTGAATACGAGCAAGCCGTCCTTCACGTTGTTGAACATCACGAACAGCAGCACGAACACCATGAACAGCGCGAGCGGCACGACGAGCTTCAGGCGCTCGCTCGCGCTTTGCAGCTGCTCGAACTGGCCGCCCCACGACACCCAGTAGCCGGCCGGCACGCGCACGTCCTGCTGCAACTGCTCGCGCGCATCGGCGACGAACGAGCCGACGTCGCGGCCGCGCACGTTCGCGCTGACGACCACGCGCCGCTTGCCGTCCTCGCGGCTGATCTGGTTCGGGCCCGGCGCGACGTCGATCGTCGCGAGTTCAGCGAGCGGCACGTACGGCGCTGCCGCCAGCGGCGCGCTGGCACCGGCCGCCGGCGCGGGCAGCGCGATCGGCAGCCGCTTGATCGCCTCGATATCCGAGCGCAGCTCGTCGGGCAGCCGCACGACGATATCGAAGCGGCGGTCGCCCTGGAACAGCGTGCCGGCCTTCTGCCCGCCGACGGCCGCGGCCACCGTGTCCTGCAGGTCGGCGACGCTCACGCCGTAGCGTGCGAGCTTGTCGCGGTCGAGGTTGACGGTCAGCACGGGCAGGCCCGTCGTCTGCTCGACCTTCACCTCCGATGCGCCCGGTACCTTCTGCAGCGCGGCCGCGATCTGCTCGCCGGTCTGGTTCAGCACGGCCATGTCGTCGCCGAAGATCTTCACGGCCACGTCGCTGCGCACGCCCGAGATCAGCTCGTTGAAGCGCAGCTGGATCGGCTGCGAGAACTCGTACGCGTTGCCCGGCAGCTCTGCGAGCGCTTCCTCGATCTCGCGCACGAGCGTGTCGCGCGGCTTCTTCGGGTCGGGCCACCTGTCCGTCGGCTTCAGCATGATGTAACCGTCCGACAGGTTCGGCGGCATCGGGTCGGCAGCGATCTCCGCCGTGCCGGTGCGCGCGAACACGCGCTCGATCTCGGGGAAACGCGCCTTCAGCGTCTTCTCGATCGACTTCTGCATCCCGACCGACTGCGACAGGCTCGTGCCGGGAATCCGCAGCGCGGCGACCGCCAGATCGCCTTCGTCGAGGCTCGGGATGAACTCGCTGCCGAGCCGCGTGGCGAGCCCGAGCGTGACGAGCACGATCGCACCCGCGCCGAGCATCACGCGCACCGGGCGCGTCATGAACGCGGCGAGTACCGGTTCGTACGCGCGCCGCGCCCAGCCCATCAGCCGGTTCTCCTTCTCCTCGACCCGCTCGCCGATGAACAGCGCGACGGCCGCCGGAATGAACGTGACGGTCAGCACCATAGCGGCCGCGAGCGCCATCACGACGGTCATCGCCATCGGGTGGAACATCTTGCCTTCGACGCCGGTCAGCGCAAAGATCGGCAGGTACACGACCATGATGATCAGTTGCCCAAAGATCAGCGCGCGGCGCGCTTCCTGCGACGCGCCGAACACTTCGGCGAAGCGCTCGTCGCGCGTGAGCGGCCGCCCGGCGGTGGCCTGCGCATGCGCGAGCCGCCTCACGCAGTTCTCGACGATCACCACCGCGCCGTCGACGATGATCCCGAAGTCGAGCGCGCCGAGGCTCATCAGGTTCGCGCTCACCTTCGCGTTGACCATGCCGGTGAAGGTCATCAGCATCGACAGCGGAATCACGAGCGCGGTGATCAGCGCCGCGCGGATGTTGCCGAGGAACAGGAACAGCACGGCGATCACGAGGATCGCGCCTTCGAGCAGGTTCTTCTTCACCGTCGCGACGGCCTTCTCGACGAGCACGGTGCGGTCGTACACGGGAATCGCCTTCACGCCGGCAGGCAGCGTGCGGTTCACGTCCTCCATCTTCGCGGCGACGGCCTTCGCAACCGTCCGGCTGTTCTCGCCCATCAGCATGAAGACCGTGCCGAGCACGACCTCCTCGCCGTCCGACGTCGCGGCGCCGGTGCGCAGCTCGCGGCCGATGTCGACCAGCCCGACGTCCTTCATCCGCACCGGCACGCCGCCGACGTTGGTCAGCACGATGTTCGCGATGTCGTCGACGGTGCGCGCCTGGCCCGGCACGCGCACGAGATACTGTTCGCCGCGCTTTTCGATGTAGCCGGCGCCGACGTTGTCGTTGTTGCGTTCGAGCGCGCGCACGACGTCGGCGAGCGTCAGCCCGTACGACATCAGCTTCGCCGGGTTCGGTGCGACACGGTATTCCTTCACGTAGCCGCCGATCGAATTGACCTCGGTCACGCCGCGCACGTTCCTGAGCTGCGGCCGCACGACCCAGTCCTGCAGCTCGCGCAGGTCGGCCGCCGTATAGCGCGTGCCGTCGGGCTTGCGCGCGGCCGCGTCGGCTTCGACGGTCCACAGGTAGATTTCGCCGAGGCCCGTCGACGTCGGACCCATCGCGGGTGCGATGCCGGCCGGCAGCTTGTCCTTCGCTTCCTGGATGCGCTCGTTGACGAGTTGCCGCGCGAAGTAGATGTCGGTGCCGTCCTTGAAGATCACGGTGACCTGCGACAGCCCGTAGCGCGAGATCGAGCGCGTCTGCTCGAGGCCCGGCAGCCCGGCCATCACGGTCTCGATCGGGTAGGTGATGCGCTGCTCGGCTTCGAGCGGCGAATAACCGGGCACGGCCGTGTTGATCTGGACCTGCACGTTCGTGATGTCGGGCACCGCGTCGATCGGCAGCTTCTGGTAGCTGAAGACGCCCAGCGCGGCCACGGCCGCGATCGCCAGCATCACGAGCCAGCGGTGCGCAATCGCAAAGCGGATCAGGCGCTCAAACATGGCGGGATTCCTTGAAACGGGGAACGGTCACCCTCATCGGACGGGCCGCGCGACCGGTCACTCGACGGGTCGCAAATCGAGCCGCATATCGGGCCGCATAGCGGGTCGAAAACCGTGCAATGGCACGCGCGTGACGCTCATTCATGTTCCGCGCTCCCCTTGCCGAGTTCGGCCTTCAGCACGAAGCTGTTCGACGCCGCATATTCCTGGCCGGGCTTGAGCCCCTTCAGCACTTCGGTCGCGCGCTCGTCGCGCCGCCCCGTCTCGACCGCCTGCGCGACGAACCCCTTCGGCGAGCGCACGAACACCGACGGCGCGCCGTCGACGTCCTGCAATGCATCGCTCGCGACCGCGAGCGCCACGCCCTGCTTGCCCGCGTCGACCGACACGTTCACGAACATGCCCGGCCGCCACACGCCATCGGGGTTCGGCAGCACGACGCGCGCCGGCGCGGTGCGCGTCTGTTCGCCGAGCAGCGAGCCCACATACGCGATCGGGCCGCTCGAACGCGATTCGAACGCGGTCGCGCTGACGGTCGCGTCGCGGCCCACGCGCACATCGTTCAGCCGCTGCGCCGGCACGGCCATCTCGGCCCACACGGTCGACAGGTCGGAGATCACGAACATGCTTGCATCGGCGGCGATCGCCTCGCCGGGCGTCGCATGCTTCTCGACGATCGTGCCCGCGAACGGCGCGCGCAGCTCGTAGCGGTTCAGCGCGCCCGCGCCCGCCGGCGCGTTCAGCGCGGCGAGTTTCTGCCGCGCGTTCTGCACGGCGATCTCGGCCTCGCGCAACTGCACCTGTGCCTGCTGGTAGTCCTGTTCCGCCGAGATGCGCTCCTGCCACAGCGTGCGTTCGCGCTCGTAGGTTGCGCGCGCACCCGACAGCCGGCGCTCGGCCGTCAGCAGTTCGCTGCGCCGGTCCGCGAGATCGGTGCTCGCGATCACGGCCAGCACCTGCCCCTTCGCGACGTTCTGCCCGAGCGACACCGATACCTGCTCGACGATGCCGGCCACGCGCGGCACGACGTGCGCGGTGCGATCCTCGTTGAACTTGATCTCGCCCGGCAACTGGAACGGCGTCGCGATCTGCGCGGGGCCGGCCTTCGCAAGCCCGATCTTCGAGGTCGCCAACTGCGCGTCGGTCAGCGCGATCGCGCCGTCGGCGCGCGCGAACGGGAACGACGCCGCGTCGCCGCCCGCCTTGACGTCGATTGTCGCATCGAACACGTGCGGCTTGGCGATCGACAGCGCGGACACGAACTTCTGGCCGGCCGCGTCGAAACGCAACGGTTCATGCGTGCGGTCGTAGCGGACCAGCGTGCCGGACACGGTCACGCCCTTGTCGGCCGGCTTGCCGTCGACGAACGGATAGACGACGAGCCGCGCGTCGCCGGGCTTTTCCGTCATGACGATCTCGACGGACAGCCTGCCGCGCTTCAGCACGACACCGCCCCGCGCGCCGGCGCCATCGGCCGGCGGTGCGGCTTCGGCGGCCGATGGCGCTGGCGCGCCGCCGCCCCGCGTGACGGCGAGCGCGCCGAGCACGATTCCGGCGCCGCCGAGCACGGCCGCCGCAATGATGAAGATTCTGCTGCGTGACATGACGATCCTTCAGGTAAGAGGGGCGCTTATTGCGCGATGGCCGCGAGCGGCGTACCGACGAGCCGGCCGATGTCGGCGCGGGCTGTATGGGCGTCGGCGAGCGCGCGCACGTATTGCGATTGCCCCTGGAACAGCGTGCGCTGCGCATCGAGCACGTCGAGGAAGCCGAACTTCCCGAGCTGGTAGCCGCGCGACATCGCGTCGAGCGCGGTGCGCGCGCCGGGCAGGATGTCGGTCTTCAGGCGCCGCGCCTCCTGTGCGGCGGCCTCGAAGTTCGCATAGGCCTGCGTCAACTCCAGCCGCAGCCGCGCGCGTTCGCGATCGAGATCGGCATTCGCGCGCTCGGCCTTATGCGTCGCTTCGAGCAGCGCGCCCTTGTTCGTGTTGAACAGCGGAATCGGAATCGACACGCCGACGACGGCCTGGTTGTCCGGCACGCCGCCCGTGGTCACGCGTTTCACGCCCGCGCTGACCGTTACGTCCGGAATGCGCCGCGCGCGTTCGAGCGACACGGCCGCGTTCGAGCGCAGCATCTCGGCGCGCGCGATGCGCGCGAGCGGTGCGTCGTCGAGCCGCTCGACGAGCTCGGGCAGCGGGTCGACCGGCGGCACGGTTTCGAGATCGCCGAGCACCGCAAGCCGGCCGTCGCGCGCTTCGCCCATCACTGAGTTCAGCTTCTCGCGCGCGACCTCGACACGGCCGCGCGCGGTCACGACTTCGATCTGCACGCCGGCCGCCGCCACGTGTGCCTTGGTCGCCTCGACCGGCGACACCTTGCCGGCCTGTGCACGGCGGCTCGCGAGATCCGCAGAGCGCGCGGCGATCGCGGCCGATTCCTCGGTCACCTGAAGCTGCCTCTGCGCAGCGAGCAAGCCGTAGAACGCGGCGATCACGTCGGCGCGCACGACGGCGCCCTGCTCGTCGAGCGACGCATCGGCGAACTGCCGTCCGTACGACGCGACGTCGAGCCGCGCGCTGCGCTTGCCGCCCAGTTCGATCGTCTGGTTGAGCAGCACGGTCGACGTGCGCTCCGCGCGGCGAAAGCCTTCCTGCAGGAACGAGAGTTCCGGGTTCGGGCGCGTGCCGGCCTGCATCAGCGCGCCCGAGGATGCATCGACGTCGGCGCGCGCGCCGCGCAGAGCCGGGTTGTTGCGCGCGGCCGCGTCGAGCGCGCCGGCGAGCGTCAGCGGCGCGGCACCGGCCGCATCGGGCTGAGGCGAAACGGTTGAGGCCGGCTCGCCTGGCGCGGCGGGTGGCGGGGACGATTGGGCATGGACTGTCGCCGCCGTCGCAAGGACGGCGAGCGCAACCAGGATGTGCGTGAACATGTGCGAGCCTGCGGTTACGGTTTCGCGACCGATGCTACGGAGCAACCGCAGTGCAAACATGAGGCGAAGATGATATTTCCGTCATCTTCGTTGAAGCGATCCGGCGGAACCGTGGCGCGCGGGGATGATGCGCTGCGCCCGCGAAAACACCTGAAGCGCAGCGAGAACCGCCGCGCCCGGTCAGAAGGCCTGCGTTTTCGTCTGGACGAACGGAAGCGCGCGGCACGACGCTCAGACGTTGCTCGACTTCGCGCGCCGGCGCCGTTCGAGCCAGTCGAGCAATTGCCGCCCATCGCGTTCACCGAACCACCGCGCGTGCCCGATCAGGTAACCGTCATACGCGATGTCGACGATGGCCGGCGCATCGATGATGCAGCCGAAATACGCGACCTCCGACAGCGCGAACTCCGTATGCACGATCGGCAGCAGTGCGACCAGTGCCGCATACGCGTCGTCGCTCAGCGGTTCGAGCGATTCGTAGCCGTTGAGCAGCGCGTCGATCTGCGCGTATTCGACGCGTCGCGCGTCGGCCGGCGCCATCCAGTCGACCGTATTGCGCTCGATCGCGAGCGCGAGGTCCATCACTGCGCAGGTGCGATCCGACAACCCGAAATCGAGCACCGTCCGCACCTGCGCGCCGGGCTCCGCATCGGTCCACAACAGGTTCGACGCGTGCCAATCGCCGTGCGTCCACAGCGGCGGCAACGCGGGCAGCAGCGGCACGAGGCGCGCGTGATACGGGCCGATCGCGTCGGCGACGTCGCTGCGCCAGTCGCGCGCGCCGAGCGCGCGCACGAGCAGCGGCTGCGCATCGACCCAGCGTTCGAGCGCGCCCGCCAGATCGGCCGACGACAGCACACGGAAACTCGACAGCAGCGTGCGGACAGGCCGCGCGGGCGCGTCGTAGCCGGCCGACGCACGATGCAGCTCGGCCAACGCGCGGCCGGCCGCGTACGCATGCGACGGATGCGTGAACGGCTGCCACGACATCACGCCGCGATACGGGTCGACGCCGGGCGCGAGCACATGCACCTCGTACGTCCATTCGCCGGATGCGAACGCGGTCGCGCCGTCGCGACCGGCGAGCACGTCGACCACGGGCATGCCGCGTTCGCGCAGATGCGCGATGAAGCGATGCTCTTCCTCGAGCCCCGCGACATCGCGCAGGCTCGCGTGATGACGCTTGACGAACAGCCCGCGCCCATCCGCCATCCGCACGAGCACGGCCGCCGCGAACTGCCGCGGGCTATGCCACGTCAGCCGGGCCGGCTCGCCGGCACCGTCGATCCGCGCGAGCACCGCCGCGACCTCGTCGTGCGTCATCAGCGGCCAGTCGCGTTCGGCCTGCTCGCCGTCGACGCCGAATTGCGGCGGCGCGACGTCACGCGATACTGGCCCGTCCGGCTCGAGTGGGAATGACATGAACGACGTTGCTCCGTAGTTGAATCGATGCGTGAATCAGCGCGCGCCGCCGCCCGACGCGAGCGCGCCGCCGGCCGCCGCGCGCAGCGCCGCGGCCGTCCGGCTCCAGTCGCGCCAGCCGACGACGGCGAGCCCGATGAACAGCGCATAGAGTCCGGCCGTCAGATACAGCTCCTTGAACACGAACATCCCGACGTACACGACGTTCACGACGATCCACAGCCCCCACGACGCGATGTAGCGCCGCGCGGTCCAGTATTGCGCGACGAGGCTGAACGCGGTCAGCGACGCATCGACGAACGGCAGCGCCGCATCGGTCCAGCGCGCCATCATGCCGCCGAGCAGCGCGCTGCCGACGACGGCCGCGATCAGGTCTGGCAGCATCTGCCGCGGCCGCACGCCCGTGACGGGCGCCACGTCGCCGGCCGGCGCCGCGCCGCCGTCGGCTTCGCTCGCGCGCTGCGCGAGCCAGCGCTGCCAGCCGTACACCTGCAGCACGGCGAACGCGCCCTGCAGCAGCATGTCCGAGTACAGCTTCGCGTCGAAGAAGATCCAGCCGTACAGCGCGACCGACGCGAGCCCGACCGGCCAGCACAGCATGCGCCGCTTCGCGGTCAGCCAGATCGCGAGCGCGCTGACGATCACGCCGGCGATTTCGAGTGGGGACATCGTCTGTGCTCTCCTGGGTAGCTGCCGGGGCCGCGCGTCATACGGCCGGTTCCGGACGATCAGAAATCATAGGTCAACGACACGCGCGCGGTGCGCGGCGCACCCGGGAACAGGTACGCATCGCCCTGCTGCTCGCCCGCGTCGCGCCAGTAGAACTTGTTGAACAGATTGTCCACCGATACGCGCAGCACCGTGCGATGACCGCCGATCTTCGTCGTATAGCGTGCGCCGAGATTGAACACGAACCACGACGGCACGCGCGCGGTGCCTTCCTCGTTCGCGTTGCGGGCCGCACTGTACTCGACGCCGCCGAGCACGTTCAGGCCCGCGACGCCCGGCACCGCATAGTCCGCATACAGCGACGCGCGCAGCGCGGGCACGTTGATGATCTGGTGCCCTTCGTACGCCGGCGAACCCGAATCGACCGCGCGGGCGCGGATCGCGGCGACGCTGGCCGTCAGCGCGAGGCGCTCGGTCATGCGCCCGGCCGCGCCGAGCTCGATCCCCTGGTGCCGCTGCGTGCCGCGCTGCACGAACGTGTAGGTCGCACCCGATGCGTCCGGGTCGGCGAACTGGAACGGTTTGCTGATCGAGAACACGGCGGCCGTGAGGCTCAGCCGGTCGAGCCAGTCGTATTTCGCGCCGACCTCGATCTGGTGCGATTCGACGGGCGGCAGGAACGCATACGCGTTGGTCGCGCGCACCGGCGCCTGATCGCCTAGCGACAGCGCCTTGCTGTACGACGCGTACAGCGACAGCACGTTCACCGGCTTGTAGACGAGCGCGACCTGCGGCAGGAACACGGAGCGGTCGGTGCGCGTATCCGCGCCGTCAAGGCTGCTCCAGCTGCGCTGGCGCAGCAGCACTTCCTTGCCGCCCGCGAGCACCTGCCAGTGTTCGCCGATGCTGATGCGGTCGAGCCCGAACACGCCGTACTGCCACGCGTCGAGGCGCGGATACGACGGCCCGGGCGAATTCGGCGACGGCGCGAACGCCACGTCGGGCCCGTAGATGTTCTCGCTGCCCACGTAGTCGTACACGGCGTCGGCCATGTGCACGACGCGGCGCTGCACGCTCACGCCGAGCGTCAGCTCGTGCCGCAGCGGCCCCGTCGCGAACTTGCCCGTCGTGACCGCGCGCAGGTCGTCGTTGCGCCGGTATTCGCCGGGGCTGCGGAAATCGTATACGTCGTAGTCGCCGTTCGCGCCGAAGAAGAACGGCGATGTCGCGCCTGCCGCGCAGCTTGCCGCGTATGAACAGCCGTACGCGAACGCGCTGTTGTCGTCGATCATCGTGCGGCTGCGGCCCGCGGCGATGTACGCGTTCCAGTCGTCGTTGAACCGATAGTCGAAGCGCGCGTTCAGGTTCAGCGCGTCGGTCGTCACCGGTTTCGCCCACGGCTGCGTGCCGAGCGCCTTCGACGTCGTCTTGACCGACGGCACGACGGTGCCGCCGAGCAACTGGTAGCCGGGCGCGGAACGCTGGATCCACTGCTGGAATTCAGCGTTGAGCTGCAGGCTCGCACGCGGGCTGATGTCCCAGTCGGCGGCGATCGAGCCGAACGTGCGCCGCCCGTTCGTGCCGTCGATATACGAGTGCATGTTCTCCTTCGCGGCATTGATCCGGAAGCCGAACTGATGGTCGGGGCCGAAGCGGCGGCCGAGGTCGACGGCCGCCGACGTCGAGCCGCGGCTGTCGACACCGGCCGTCACGCTCGCGACGTTCGCGGAGCGCTTCGTCACGAAGTTGATCACGCCGCCGGGCGCGACGACACCGCTGTCGATGCCGGCAAGCCCCTTCAGGATCTCGACGCGCTCCTTGTTCTCGAGCGGCACGTTCTGCTCGCCGGACACCGTCAGCCCGTCGATCCGGATCGCGCTCGCGAGATCGACCGGAAAGCCGCGGATCGCGAAGCCTTCGAAATAGCCGACCGGCGCGTAATCGTTGACGACCGATGCGTCGTTGCGCACGACGTCGCTGAGCCGCTTCGCCTGCTGGTCGTCGAGCTGCGCGCGCGTGACGACGCTCACCGACGCCGGCGTATCGCGCAGCGGCGTGTCGTCGAGCCCCGCGACCGACGCGTTGCGCACGCGAAACGCGTTGCCGCGCTCGCCGCTCACCGTGATCGTCGGCAGCGTCGCGCTGCCGGCCGCATCGGCGTCCGGTGCCGGCGCGTCGCCCTGGGCTGCCGCAGCCTGCGCCGCGAAAAGCGTGATGCCGAGACCGACTCCGAGCCCGACCTTCGCGCGCCGCCGCCGTACGGGCGACGCTGTTGTTTTATTCACCGTCATTGTTCTGGATGGAAACTCGCCACTCGACCCTGTCGAAACACGTTACGAAGCTGCGAAGCGCACGCTCGCGGACGAATCTTCACCCGCGGCGCATCCGGCCGGCACGACATTCATCGGACGAATCGGACGAGACGGCACGCATGCGTGCCGGTCGATCGATCGGGAAGACGCAGGATGGGACATCGGATTCGGGTGACGCACCGGGAGCCGACGCAGCCGTCGACGGGTTCGTCGGGTGCCTGTCGGGCGGCCGGCGGCCTCGCGCGGTCATGTCATGCGGGGGACGCTTCGAACGCCGCGGTGCGGGCGTCGGGCAGTTGTGCGCGCCGTTCGTCGGAACGGCGGCCAACCCGTCGCACGCGACATCGCGGCGTGGCGCGCATTTTACCCCGGGCGGGCATCAAGACCGTGGAATCTGGCGGAACGGGAGGCGGGAAAGAACGGGAATGGGGAAACGCAATTCGTGCCACATGGCAACGGCGGCAATGCGGCAGCGATGCTCGGCGCGCAGGACAACCTCGAAGACCGGCACAATCATGCGCCGGTCATGCGGCCGGAAACCGAAGCGGGAATGATCTCCCGCTCGCAATTCACGCGCCGCTCAGAACCCCTGCATCGTCACGGTCGGATCGACGACCAGATGCACGACGCCGTAGATGACCGCGCCGACGAGCAGCGCGAGCAGGATCGCCACGAACGGCAGCAGCGTGAAGTTGACGTTCGCGAGATCGGCTGCGTGCGCCTTGCTGTTGCGTACGCCGAAGAAACTCCACAGGACCAGCTTGATCATGCCGAGCAGTTTCATGATGCGCTCCTTTCATCGAATCGGTTGACGCTATCGTCGATCCAACCGGCATCCGAAAAAAGAAGCAGTTGCGCGCGCTTTTCGCGCAGCAGGCCGTCTGCGGCCGCATGTCGCAGGCGCGTCAGCGGTCGAGCACGAGCGGTTCCGTGGCGCGTTGCGCGGGCCGCGCGACGCACAGCAGCGCGCAGCCGGGTTCGACCGCCGCGTCGGGCGTTTGCTCGTAGTCGACCGCGCCGGACAGCACGCGCGTCGCGCACGTGCCGCACGAACCGGAGCGGCATTCTGACGGCACGGCGACGCGCTGCCCTTCCGCGAATTCGAGCAGCGTGCCGTCGGCAGGCGTCCATGCGGCTTCGCGCCCGGTGCGCCGGAACACGACCGGCACGCTCGCCGCCGGCGAGCCTGCCGTGCCTGCCGCTCGGGTCACGCTGCGCGCCACGCTCGACGGCCCGAACGCCTCGAAACGGATGCGTTCGTCCGGCACGTTCAGCGCGCGCAACCCGTCGTACAGGTCGCGCATGAACGCCGACGGGCCGCACAGGTAGAAGTCGTAGTCGTCGAACGGCAGGAGCCGCTTCAGTTGCGCGATGTCGATGCGGCCGGCCCGCGCTGCCATGTCGCCGTGCGGACGGCTGTCGAACCAGTGCAGCGACAGCCGCGTATCGGCGGCCGCGATGTGCGCCAGTTCCGCCGCGAACGGCCGGTCGGCCGCTTCGCGCGCGCCGTGCACGAACACCACGCGGCGCGACGGCGCGGCGTCGGCCAGCGCGCGGCGCAGTATCGCGATCATCGGCGTGATGCCGATGCCGGCCGATACGAGTACTGCCGGGCGCGGGCTCGCGAGATCGAACGTGAAGCGGCCGCGCGGCATCTGCGCGTCGAACGTCATGCCCGCCCGCGCGTGATCGTGCAGCCATGCCGACACGCACCCTTCGCGCTTCACCGTGATCCGGTAATGCGCGCCGCCCGGTGCCTCGGAAAGCGTGTAGCTACGAATCAACGGTGCATCGCCGCCCGGCAACGCAACACGCAGCGTCAAATGCTGCCCGGCGTCATATGCGGGCAACGTGCCACCGTCCACCGGTTCGAAATGGAACGAGCGGATCGCGCGCGCTTCGTCGACGATCTTCGCGATGCGCAGCGATCGCCATGCGGGTGCTAATTGGTGTGCCGATGCGGACGCCACCGGCGCGACCGCCGCCGTCACCGCTCCACCCGCGGCCGCCGCCATCGCAGCGAACTGCGGCGCGCGCTCGACCGCCGACCACCGGAACGGCAGCACCGCGCGCATGCGCCGCACCTCCCGCACATGGAACCGCACGACACGCTGCGCGCCGTCGAACGACGCGACGAGCGGCCCGTCCCACACGATCTCGGCGCGCGCGGCGACGTACAGCAGGTCGCCGCTGTCGAAATCGACGAACAGCAGCCCCGCGCGCGGATCGTGCTGCAGGTTGCCGAGCGTGTTGAAGAAACGGTTGCCGCTGAAATCCGGCGTCGTCAGCGTGTGCGCATCGTCGACGCGCACGAAGCCCGGCATCCCGCCGCGATGCGACACGTCCGCGCCGTGCGCGGCGCCCGCGTCCGCCGACGTGTTCGCGCTCGCGACGAAGAACGTATCGGCCTGCGCAAGCAGCGCGCGATCCGCATCGCTCAGCCGGTCCGATATGTCGGGCTTGACCTGTGCATCGCCGTCGCGCGCGACGAACGTCGGCGTGCGGCCCTGGATGTACTTCGCGCAGTTGCCGAAGCTCTGCTCGACGGCGATCGTCAGCGCATCGCCGTCGACGGCGCGCACGACGCCGTTGACGCGATTGCGCCGCCGCGTATCGAATTCAATCCCGAGCCCGCCGAGCGGCGCGCCCGGCTGCCACACGCCGCCCAGCGGATCGCCAGGCAGCGCGGGCGCCGCGATGCGCAGCGTGCGCGCATCCGGCGACGTGACGAACCCCGGCGCGCCGGCCCGCAGCGTCGCCCACGGCTGGCCGTGCGCATCGACGCCGCCGAGCACGAAGAACGGCAGCTGCGCGAAAAACGTCCGGTGCTGGTCCGGCATGAAGCGCCGGATTCCGCGCCGGCCGGCCGCACCCGCGGCTTCCGTTACGCCCGCGCGCTGCTGCACCGCGAGTTCGCCCGCGTGAAACGGCGCGGCGTCGAGTTCCCAGCCCGGTACGGCGGCGGTCGGAGCATTCATCGCGTTCTCCTGAACAGGCGCGGCTTCGGTTGGCGTTATGCGGCGAGCAGGCCCGCGCGCGTCGTCGGCATGCCGACGAAACCCGGCAGCGCCTCGACGCGCGCCAGCCATGCGCGCACGTGCGGATACGGTTCGAGCGATACGCCGCCTTCCGGCGCGTGCGCGATGTACGTGTATGCGGCGATGTCCGCGATCGTCGGCTCGGCGCCGGCGGCGAACGGCTTGCCGGCCAGTTCGCGGTCGATCACGTCGAGCAGCTTCGCGGCCGTGCGCTTGGCCGCTTCCTGGTCGAGCGGCGCGCCGAACACGGTCACGAGCCGTGCCGCGGCAGGCCCCGACGCGATCGGCCCGGCCGCATATGACAGCCAGCGCTGCACGACCGCCGCGCCGGCCGGATCGTCGGGCAGCCAGTGCGCGTCGCCGTAGCGCTTAGCGAGATACACGAGGATCGCGTTCGAATCGGCGAGCACGGTGCCGCCGTCGTCGATCACCGGCACCTGCCCGAGCGGATTGAGCGCGAGGAACGCCGGTTCGCGTTGCGCGCCGGCCGCGAGGTCGACGTCGATGGTCTCGGACGGCAGGCCGAGCAGCGACAGGAACAACCGGACGCGATGCGCGTGCCCGGACAGCGGGAACGAATAGACGCGAATCGGGGCGACGGGCTTACCGGCGACGGGCGCTGCGGAGGCAGGCTTGCTGGCGACGGACATGGAAAACACTCCGGAATCTCGCGTCGCCGGGAATCGGCGACGAACGGCCCCAGAGTAGCCCTCGCGGTTCGCGGCCAGAAGATGGATAATCACTGAAACATTATCCGCTTTCATAGGACAATCGACGATGGCCGATCTGCGCGACGTGAACCTGAACCGACTGGCGATCTTCGTCGCGGTGGTCGATGCCGGCTCGCTGACGGCCGCGGCCGAGCGGCTCGGCCTCGCGAAGACGGTCGTCAGCACGCACATGCAGCGCCTGGAATCCGAGGTCGGCGCGAACCTGCTGGTGCGCACGACGCGGCGGCTGAGCGTGACCGACGCTGGGCGTACGTTCTACGACGCGTGCCGCGCCATCGTGCGCGCCACCGAAGCCGCGCTCGACGCGGTGTCGTCAGACGCGGGGCCGCTGCGCGGCACGCTGCGCGTGAGCGTGCCGATCGACTACGGCGCGCAGGTCGTCGCGCCGGCCGTCGTCGCGTTGCGCGACGCGCATCCGGGGCTCGACGTCGAGCTGGTCGCGAACGACCGCGTCGTCGATCTCATCGCGGACAACCTCGACGTCGCGATCCGCATCGGCCGCCTCGCCGATTCGAACTATCGCGCGGTGCAGCTCGGCACGTACGAGAAATGGCTGGTCGCGAGCCCCGCGTTCGTCGCGCGCTACGGGCTACCGCGCGATACGGATGCGCTTGCCGCGCTGCCGTTCGTGATGCTGTCGACGCTGCCGCGCCCGCACACGTTCGAACTCGACAACGCGCGCGGCGGCAGCGTGTCGGTGCGCTGCGTCGCGCCGGTCGTGTCGAACACCGCAACGGCATGCCGCGCGATCGTGCTCGCGGGCGGCGGCTTCGGACTGCTGACGGATTTCTCGACCGCCGACGACGTCGCAGCCGGCCGGCTCGTGCGGCTGCTGCCCGCGTGGCGCTCGGCGCCGGCCGGGATTCATGCGGTGTATCCGTCGACGCGGCTGCCTTCGCCGAAGGTGCGGGCGTTCATCGATGCGATGAAGCAAAGGATCGGCGAAACGCCGCCGGCGGCGCCGGTACGCTCGACACGATCGAAACGAGCCGCAGGCTGAATCCGGATCGCCACGCGTTTTTGCCCCGCTTCCAATCCCCTTTCCCCGCGGCTTTCCCGCCCCGAATAAATACGCCCTTTTATTCCCTAAAAAATAGCGCATTGCTTTCCAAATTTTCTACTAACCTTATTCCCGGTAATACGCCAATTCGCGTTTACCGAAACGTTTTCAATTCCCCGTTTTATTCAATCAAACAAGGAGTCTGGAAATGCAAACCGCTGCGATTTCATGGGGAACCACGCCGTCGATTCGTGTCTACACGGCCAACGGCAACAAGATCACCGAACGCTGCTACGACGGGCAGAAGTGGTACACGGGCGCGTTCAACCAGGCCGGCGACAACGTGTCCGCCACCTGCTGGCTGGTCGGGAGCGCCGTTCACATCCGCGTGTACGCGACGAGCGGCGGCACGACGACCGAGTATTGCTGGGATGGTGACGGCTGGACCCGGGGCGGATACACGGGTTCCTGATCAATCGTGCCTGGGGCGCGAAGGATTTCGCGCCACGATCGGCGCAATGCGAGCTGACTCTTTGCATTGCGCCGCTTTTTAATTCGCTCCACATTGTTTTCATCCATTCATCGCCGCATCGAACCGGAATCAAAAACAATGACGACTTTTTGACAATCATTAACCCCCAAAAATCGATCGCCTTTTAATTATTAAAAAGGCGACTAAAACGCAAAAATCGGCACGACGTCCGGCGCGCCGTGTGATTGCTGCGTTCTTTTCATTTTCAGACTGCAATTTTCCGGGGGGTAACACGAACGATGCAATGCCATCCGGTTATCCAATCTCCCGCAATGTCCCCAGCAACACCTTCCTGCAGCTCGCGACCATCTGCGCTTCCGGATCGCGATAGTCGGTGAGCAGCCACGCCGCGCCGACGTTCGTCATCGCGCCGACGAGCGCGAGCCCGATCAGCCGCTGCTCGGTGCGCTCCGCGGGCGTCGCGGCCTCGCGCGGCGCGCCGATCGCCATGATCAGCTTGCCGAAGTCGATCAGCATGCGCTGGTACGTCATGTCGGTATCCGCGCTCACGCCCATCACCTCGAGCAGCAGCACGCGCGCCGCGCACGGGTCGCGCAGGAATGCGAAGAACGCGGCGAGCCCCGCGTCGACGCTCTCGCGCAGATCGCCGCCGCGCGCGGCGACCGCCTGCGCGACCGCGTCATGCAGCCGCTCCGCGTGATGCAGGTAGGTGCAGCGCAGCAAATCCTCGGTGCTGTCGAACGCCGCATAGAAATAGCGATCGTTCAGCTTCGCTTCCCGGCAGATCGCCCGCACGGTCGCCTTGCGGAACCCGACCGTGCCGAACACGCGCGTCGCCGCGCGGATCAGCGCGTCGCGCCGCTCGGCGGCACGCACCTCGGGCGCCACGCCGCCGTACGACCGGCCCCGTTTTTTCGTTTCGAGTGCTTTCTCCATTCCGCTATTTGACATCAGGACACCCTAAAACTAAAGTGGTGACGACCAACACCACAATAGACGCGCCGCCGGCGCAGTACAAGCGGAGCGGGAGGAGCAACGGATGAACGGGTTTTCCGGCAAGGTCGCCGCGATCACGGGCGCCGGTTCGGGCATGGGTCGCAGCCTCGCGGTCGAGCTCGCGCGGCGCGGCTGCGAGGTCGCGCTCGCCGACGTCGGCGAAACCGGGCTCGCCGGTACGGCGGCCGCGTGCGCGCAGCACGGCGTGCGCGTGAGCACGCGGCGGCTCGACGTCGCCGACCGCGATGCGGTGTTCGCGTGGGCCGATTTCGTCCGCGCCGAACACGGCAAGGTCAACCTGATCTTCAACAACGCTGGCGTATCGCTGGCCGCCAGCGCCGAAACCGCGCGCATCGCCGATCTCGAATGGATCGTCGGCATCAATTTCTGGGGCGTCGTGCACGGCACGCAGGCGTTCCTGCCGCACCTGCGTGCGTCGGGCGACGGCCACGTCGTCAACACGTCGAGCCTGTTCGGGCTCGTCGCGATGCCGACGCAAAGCGCGTACAACGCCACCAAGTTCGCGGTGCGCGGCTTCACCGAGGCGCTGCGGATGGAGCTCGAACTCGACGGCGCGCCGGTGAGCGCGACCTGCGTGCATCCGGGCGGCGTCGCGACGAACATCGTCGATGCGGGCCGCGTCGATACCAGCATTCACGCGCTCACGGGCCAGGACGAAGCGACCCACCGCCGGCAGGCGAACCGCCTGATCAGCGCGACGACGGCCGACGATGCCGCGCGGCAGATCCTCGCGGGCGTCGAGCGCAATGCACGCCGCGTGCTCGTCGGCGCCGACGCGCGTCGGCTCGACCGGATCGCGCGCCTGCTCGGCGCCGGTTACCAGTGGCTGATGCTGCGCCATGTGCGCCGCGCCCGTGCACGCAACCTTCGCCCGAAGGAAGCCCCCGTGGGAGAACGCGCCCACGCCCCGGCCGCACGCCCGACCACGCCGACCAAGGACCCCGCATGACCTCGACGACGACCGACCGGCGCGACGCGCCGCCCGCCCCCGGCGCCCGCCATGACCGTGGCGACGGCAACGACCTCGACGTGCTGATCGTCGGCGCCGGCCTGTCCGGCATCGGCGCCGCGTATCACCTGAAGCAGCGCTGCCCGCATGCGAGCGTCGCGATCGTCGAGGCGCGCGATGCGATCGGCGGCACCTGGGACCTGTTCCGCTATCCGGGCGTCCGTTCGGATTCCGACATGTTCACGCTCGGCTACAGCTTCCGCCCGTGGCACAGCGACAAGGCGATCTCCGACGGCCAGACGATCCTCGACTACATCCGCGACACCGCGCGCACGTACGGGATCGACAAGACGATCCGCTACGGCCAGAAGGTCGTCGCAGCCGACTGGGACTCGAACCGCGCGCGCTGGACGGTGCGCATCGAGCGCACGCGCGACGGCGCGACCGACACGCTCGTCTACACCTGCCGCTTCCTGTTCATGTGCAGCGGCTATTACGACTACGACGCCGGCTACCTGCCCGACTGGCCCGGCATGGACACGTTCGAGGGCAAACTCGTGCATCCGCAGCACTGGCCGAAGGATCTGACCTACGCGAACCGGCGCGTCGTCGTGATCGGCAGCGGCGCGACGGCCGTCACGCTCGTGCCGTCGATGGCGGCCGACGCGCGGCACGTGACGATGCTGCAGCGCTCGCCGACCTACATCGTGTCGCTGCCCGCGCGCGACAGGATCGCGAACGCGCTGCGCCGCGTGCTGCCGTCGCGGCTCGCGCACCGGCTCGTGCGCGTGAAGAACGTGCTGCTGACGATGTACCTGTACAACGTGTCGCGCCGCAAGCCCGACCAGACGAAGAAGTTCATCATCCGCGCGGCCAGCAGGCAGCTCGGCCCCGGCTTCGACGTCGCGAAGCACCTCACGCCGCGCTACATGCCGTGGGACCAGCGCGTGTGCCTCGTGCCGAACGGCGACCTGTTCAAGTCGATCCGCGCGGGCCGCGCGTCGATCGTCACCGACGAGATCGAGCGCTTCACGCCGACCGGCCTCACGCTGAAGAGCGGCCAGCAGCTCGACGCGGACGTGATCGTCACCGCGACCGGGCTGAAGGTGAAGCTGCTCGGCGGCGCGCGCGTCACGGTCGACGGCCGCACGGTCGACCTGCCGGAGACCGTGTCGTACAAGGGAATGATGTACAGCGACGTGCCGAACCTCGCGTCGTCGTTCGGCTACACGAATGCATCGTGGACGCTGAAGGCCGAGCTGATCGCGCGCTACGTGTGCCGGCTGCTCAACCACATGCGCGCGAACGGCTACGACACGTGCGTGCCGCGGCTCGGCGCCGGCGATCTCGGCGACGTGCCGGCCGTCAACCTGAGCTCGGGCTACATCCAGCGCGCGGCCGGCATCCTGCCGAAGCAGGGCCATCGCAAGCCGTGGAAATTCCACCAGAACTACGTGCTCGATCTCGCATCGCTGAAGTTCAGCGCGCTCGCCGATTCGGCGATGCATTTCGAACGCCGCGCGAAAACCGGCCCGGCTGCGACAGCGCCGGTTGCCGAACCCGCACTCGAAAACCGCTGAGGCCGACATGACCCCTACGCTCCATCTGATCCAGAACGTGCTGCTCGGCGTCGTCGCGGTGCTCGCCGCGCTCGCGCTGTTTTCCGGCTACGTCGCCAGCCGCGTGACGCGCGCGTTCCCGCCCGAAGGCCGCTTCGTCGACATCGGCGGCGACCGCATCCACTACGTCGAATACGGCAACGGCCCGCCAATCTTGTTCGTTCACGGGCTCGCGGGGCAACTGCGCAACTTCGCGTACCTGCCGCTCGCGCGGCTTGCGCAGCGGCATCGCGTGATCCTCATCGACCGGCCCGGCGCCGGCCGCTCGACCCGCGGCGCGGGCTCGCAGGCGAACGTGTTCGCGCAGGCGCGCACGGTCGCCGCGTTCATCGACGCGCTGCGGCTCGACAAGCCCGTGCTGGTCGGCCATTCGCTCGGCGGCGCGATCGCGCTCGCGGTCGGCCTCAACCATCCGGACCGCGTGAGCCGGCTCGCGCTGATCGCGCCGCTGTCGCACGAGCAATCCGAGCCGCCGGCGCCGTTCCGGCCGCTGATGCTACCGTCGCCGCTGGTGCGCCGCTTCGTGTCGTGGACCTTCGCAATCCCGCTGACGATCCTGACCGGCCGCAACGCCGTGCGCCAGGTGTTCGCGCCGGAAGACGTGCCGCGCGACTTCCCCACCAAGGGCGGCGGGCTGCTCGGGATGCGGCCGCATGTGTTCTACGCGACCGCGACCGACCTGCTGTCGGCGCCCGTCGACCTGCCCGCGATGGTGCGCCGCTATGCGGAGCTCACGCTGCCGGTCGACGTGCTGTACGGCCACGCCGATCCGATCCTGAACTGGCGCGAGCACGGCGACGGGCTCGCGAAGAAATCGGCGCGCGTGCGGCTGAAGGTCGTCGAGGGCGGGCACATGCTGCCGGTCACGATTCCGGATGCGACGGCCGACTGGCTGCTCGAAGTCGCCGCCGCGCCAGCCGACGCCGTCGCACGAGCTGCGCGTATCGAGTCCTGAACGGGAACGACACGGGGCCTGATTCAGTGCCGCGCAGCCGGTGCTGCGACGGAATCAGGCTTCGTCGTCGGGCACCGACAGCCCGAGATCCGCGATCACCTCGCGCGCGTTGCGGAATGCCTCGACCGCGGCCGGCGCGCCCGCGTACAGCGCGCTGTGCAGCAGCACCTCGCGGATCTCGACGAGGCTCGCGCCGTTATTGAGCGCGCCGCGAATGTGACCCTTCAGTTCCGTGCCGCGGCCGAGCGCCGCCAGCATCGCGCAGGTGCACAGGCTGCGCGTCTTCAGGTCGATCCCGCCCCGGTGCCACGTGCTGCCCCACGCGTGTTCGTTCAGCCAGTCCTGCAACGGACGCGAAAATCCGTCGAGGTCGCGCATCGCGCGCTCGACGAACGCCTCGCCCATCACGTCGATCCGCCGCGCCTTGCCGTATTCCCTGTCCTGTTCGCTCATGTCCGTGTCCTGGGTGAAGTCGTGGTCGTGGCGGCGTCGCCGGCGGCCGGGAGATTTCGCGCCATGTTCACGGGGCCGGCGCGTTTCGTCAAAGATGCGGCCCTCGGTTCGCGGCCGTTCGCGGCTGTTCGCGTGACGGGCGGTCGAACGCTACGTAACATCCGGCCGCGCGTTACGGTGGCTTACGGGAACATCGCCACCGCCGCATCCATGCACGGTGCGTGCCCGTCGCGCGAAACCGCCATTCCTCCGTTTAAATCGCGTTGATATTCCCGATTCGTGCAACAAAGCGCGACGCCGTTTCGATAAATCCGTCATGGCGCGGAATTTGCAGAGGAGGCTTGGACACACTTCCAATGTCGAGGCCTACATGCACAATATATTCAAGAAGACGACGGTAACGATGGCCGTCTCGTCGCTGCTCGCGCTGTCCGGTTGCGGCTCGGTCGATGGACCGACGACCCCGCCGTCGATCAAGCCGAGCACGTCGGGGGGCGGCGGTACATCGGGGACGTCCGGTACGTCGGGCGGCGGTTCGTCGGGGACTTCGGGTGGCGGTAGTTCGGGTACTTCGGGTACTTCGGGCACTTCCGGCACCTCGGGCACTTCCGGCACTTCCGGCACTTCCGGCACCTCGGGCACTTCCGGCACCTCGGGTACTTCCGGCACCTCGGGCACCTCCGGTACCTCGGGTACTTCCGGCACGTCGGGCACTTCCGGCACCTCGGGCACCTCCGGCACCTCGGGTACTTCCGGCACCTCGGGCACCTCCGGCACCTCCGGCACCTCGGGTACTTCCGGCACGTCGGGTACCTCCGGCACGTCGGGTACTTCCGGCACCTCGGGCACCTCCGGCACCTCGGGTACTTCCGGCACGTCGGGCACCTCCGGCACGTCGGGTACTTCCGGCACCTCGGGCACCTCCGGCACCTCGGGTACTTCCGGCACGTCGGGCACCTCCGGCACGTCGGGCACTTCCGGTACCTCGGGCACTTCCGGTACCTCGGGTACTTCGGGCACCTCCGGCACGTCGGGTACTTCCGGTACCTCGGGTACTTCCGGCACCTCGGGTACTTCGGGCACCTCCGGCACGTCGGGTACTTCCGGTACCTCGGGCACTTCCGGTACCTCGGGCACTTCCGGCACCAGCGTCACCCCGCTCGGCAATGTCCTCCAGCAATCCGGCAACCTCGTGACGGCACTCGGCACGACGGTCGCGAACGGTGGCGCGCAGATCGGCGGCGTGCAGATCCCCGGCACGAATCCGACGACGGCCACCAGCGTCGGCAACGCGGTCACGAGCCTCGGCAACGGCGTGCAGTCGCTCGGCAACGGCGTCGCGGCCGGCCTCGGCTCGATCGGCGTGTCGCCGAACCCGCTCGGCCCGACGCTCACGTCGACCACCGGCCTGCTGACCGGCGCCGGCGGCGCGGTCAACAACCTCGGCAACGCAGTGACGAGCCTCGGCACCGGTCCGCTGTCGCCGCTCGCGCCGGCGACGACCCTGGTCGGCAATCTCGTCAATACGGTCGGCAATGCGGTCAACTCGACCGCATCGGCGCTGAATACCGCGCTGAACAGCGCGCCGGTCCAGCAACTCGAGACGCAGCTCGGCAGCGTGATCAACCCGATCACGAACACACTGACCGGCGGCGTCACGACGCCTGGCGCCACGCAGATGCTCGGCGGCGCAACCATGCTCGGCGCCCCGCTCAGCGGACTGCTGAGCACGCTCGGCAGCAGCCTCGGCCTCGCCGGTTCGCAGATCGGCAGCGCGACCGGCAACCCGGTCGGCACGAGCGCCGGCAACGGCGTGTCCCAGCTCGGCAACACGGTGGCGTCGGCAGGCGGCCTGCTGTCCAGCGGCAGCTCCAGCAGCGGCACCAACCCGCTCGCCCCGATTACCGGTCTGCTCGGTACGCTGACGGGCGGGCTCGGCGGCGGCAGCAGCTCCAGCGGTACGGGTGGTACCGGCGGCACGAGCGGCACCGGCGGCGGCCCGCTTGCACCGGTCACCGGCCTGCTCGGCACCGTGACCGGCGCGCTCGGCGGCCTCGGTTCGAGCGGCACGAGCGGTACCGGTGGCTCGGGCGTCGGCGGCCTGCTGGCGCCGGTCACCAACCTCGTCAACTCGCTGACGCCGCTCGGCGCAAGCCTCACCGGCACGGTCACGACGCCGGGAGGCAACGTGACGGGCGCCGTCGGCGGCCTGCTGACGAGCGGCCCGGTCGGCACGCTGACGGGCGCGCTGACGACGCCGGCCGGCTCGGCGGGAGCCATCGGCACGGCCAGCCCCGGCGTCGCAGCCGGCACGGCGACCACACCGGCCGGCAGCGGCACCGTGGCGGCCCTGACCGGCAGCTCGAACGGCGGTACCGCGGGCGGTGCAGCCAGCCTGCTGTCGCCGGTGACGAACCTGCTCGGCGGTCTGCTGGGTGGCGGCACCAAGAAGTAACGCTTTACCGACCAGAACCACAGGCCAATGGCCGGGCACGCATCAATACAAAGCCCGGCCGACGGCCGGCGTCACCCGCCAAGCGGGGGCGCCGGCCGTCATCCCGACGAGGATCCGATCATGAATTCCACGCTCGACGGCATCGCCGCGGTCCAGGACCGCCCGCCCCGTTCCGCCACGCCCTTCCGTGCCGGCCTGCTCGGCATCGCGGCCGGGCTCCTCGCGCTGTGGTTCACGCGCGACCAGCCGGCCCTCGACGCCGCGACGCGCGCAATCATCGCGAGCCTCGCGATCATCGGCGCGATCTCGCTGCACGAAATCCTCATCTCGCGCGTCTACCTGCGTCCGAGCGCCGGCCTGTCACGCCAGGCCGTGCGGCCGCTCGGCCTCGCGCGCGTCGCGACGCGGCTCGGCGCGCTCACGTCGATCTATGCGGGCATCGGGATGCTGTACTGGCTGCTGCCCGAATATCACGGCGATTTCTACCGGCCGTTCTGGTCGCTGCTGCGCGCGCTCGCCCCGTACGTGATCGTCGCCGCGCCGTTCTATTTCATGTGGATGGACCGCCATCAGCGCGAAACCGATGACGCGTACCTGCTGTGGGGCCGCTTCCTGTTCCGCCGCGAGCGGCCCGCAAGCTGGCAGCCGGTGCGCGAGATGCTCGCCGGCTGGGGCGTGAAGACGTTCTTCCTGCCGCTGATGACCGTCTACCTGTCGAAAGACGCCGATCATCTGACCGCGTCGCTCGCGCACGCGATGAATGCGCCGATGTCGCTCGCGACGTTCTCGTTCCTGTACGACCTGTCGTTCACGATGGACCTGATGTTCGGCACCGTCGGCTACCTGTGCACGTTCCGCATCCTCGACAGTCACGTGCGCACGGTCGAGCCGACGGCGCTCGGCTGGGGCGCCGCGCTGATCTGCTATCAACCGTTCTGGTCGCTGATCTCGAGCCACTACATCCGCTACGAAGGCTCGCTGTTCTGGGACAACTGGCTGCTGTCCGCGCCGACGCTGCGCGTGATCTGGGGCGCCGTGATCATCCTGCTGCTGATGACCTACGCGCTGTCGACGATCTCGTTCGGGCTGCGCTTCTCGAACCTCACCAACCGCGGAATCATCACGTCGGGCCCGTACCGCTTCACGAAGCATCCGGCGTACATCACGAAGAACCTGTCGTACTGGATGGTGTCGGTGCCGTTCGTCGAGCCGCTCGGCTGGCAGATCGGGTTCATGCACTGCGCTGCGCTCGTCGCGGTCAACCTGATCTATTACCTGCGCGCTAAAACGGAAGAACGCCACCTGATGCGCGATCCGGACTATCGTGCGTACGCCGAATGGATCGCGCAGCACGGGTTGCTTGCACGGATCAGGCAGGCGTTCGGGGTGCAGCAGCCGGCGTGACGCGTCGGCCGGCGGCCGGGGAGGCGCTGCGTCGGTCCGGCCGACGATGCACACGCCGCCCCGGCTCATCCGCGCCTGCGCTTCAATACGGCGATTGCCGCGAGGCACGCCGCCGGCATGCCGAAGCAGAATGCCGCAAGCGGCCACGGCGTATCGCCCGGCAGCACCAAAGTGGCAAGCGTACCGACACCGCCGACGATCAGACTCTGAATGCAGTAATACAGCGCGACCGCCGTTCCCGCGGCATCGTCGAAATCCCGCAGCGCCCCGTTCGCGGTCACCGACGACATCAGGACGATGCCGACCGCGACGATCCACATCGGCATCACGAACGCGACGAACGACGGCGCCATCAGGATGGTGCAGGCGGCCAGCACGATTGCGCCCGTCATCATGACGCCGGCACCCCGGACAAAGCAGCCCCGAATGCCCCAATTCGACACAAACCATCGCGCAAAGCGCGCGGCAACGATCATCACGATCGCGACGGTGGCAAAAGCCGCGCTGAATTCGGTGCGGGAATAACCGGCATGACCGATGAGCACACGCGGCGCGATCGAGAAGAATACGAAAAATGCGCCCATTGCGGTACCGAAGCCGAACGCATGAACCCGGAACGACAAGTTGCGCACGATCGACGCAACGGGCCGCCGGGGCCTGTCCGCCGCCGGCGGCCGCGTTTCGTGCCATCGCGACCACGCGCGGCCGAAGGCCACGCACCCCGCCAGACCGAGGGTCACGAAGATCGCGCGCCATCCGCCGGCGCGCGCAATGCCAGCGCCGAGCATCGGTCCGAGCGCCGGCACGATGGCGAGGATCGCGCCGAACTGACTGTAGATGGTGCTGCCTTCCGGACGGTCGGCATAGACATCGCGAACCGTCGCGAAAGTCGCCACGAGGGCGGCGGATGCGCCCAGCGCCTGCAACATGCGCAGCACGACGAACACGACACCGTTGCTCGCCATCGCGAGCGCCAGGGAGGCTGCCGAGAAAAGCAGCGCGCCGCCCAACAGCACCGGCCGCCTTCCGAAACGATCCGACAACGGACCGAACACCAACTGGCCCAAGCCGAGAAAGACCATGTAGGCGCTTAGCGTCAACTGGACCATGGCGTGCGACGTATGCAACGCCGACGGCATCTCCGGGATCACCGGCAGATACACATCCATCGCCAACGATGCGAGAAGATCGAAAGGAACCATCAGCAGCAATGCCGACGGCAACGAGTAGGCCCATGCAGGCGCAGATTGATCGGGCATGACAAAGCCTCCGCTCGGAAAAGGAAATCCGGCGGCAATCTGCCTGCTGAGTCATCGACGAGAGGAGATCGCCGCAACAACCGGGTGAAGAAGGTTGCTGCGGCTCAGCGATCCGTGGACGGGCCCGCTCCCATGGTCAGATCCTTGTGGGGTTCGTTTGCCGTGAAGTGTATGCGATTTCGCGACACGATCGCGGACATCCGCGGCGAGTCGCGCGGCATCGGCTCACGCATCCATTGCGGCCAATTGTCGCGAAACGCCGCGATTCCCCGCTTTTCGTCGCTTTTCTCCGCCAGTCCGATTGCCCGCCCCCGGCACCTCGCGTATGGTGCTGGCCGTCCGCGCTCGAACCGTCGCGCGGACACCCGACCGTCGTCCCGCACGACGGCCGTGCGGGCCGTGCCCGCCGCTCACCGTCTCCGCGATGCCGCCCGCCGGTACCGCGCATTGATGAGGAAAGAGGCGTGATCCACAAAGTCCTGATCCTGTTCGCACTCTGCATCGCGGGCCTCGCCGCGATCGCCGCCGGTTTCCAGCACATCCCCAGCTGATTCGCGGCCCCGGCCCGCTTCGCCGAGCCCGGGGGCCGCCCCCATTCCCTTTCCCTTGTTGCGATGAACCTCTTTCTCGAACCGCCCGGGACGGGCGACCTTTGCCATGCGCATCGACGTACAGCATTCCCAGCACGACATCGACGATGAACTCGACACGCTCCACGCACGCCTCCACCAGCCGGGCCATCGCCTGCACGGCCTGCCGGCCGTCGCGCTCGGCCGCTCGGGCCTGATCGTCCGCCACCGCGAAGCGGACGGCGAATACTTCCTGTATGTCGAAGACCCGGCCGCGCGCCAGCTCGCCGGCTATACGGTGTTCAACCGCCTTCCCGAAATCCCGCGCCGCGCCGACCGCTACCTGCGCGCACCGCATACGCGGCTGCGCGGCTCGGCGCAACGCAAGGGCCTCGCGACGACGCTGTATCGCTGGGGGCTCGACGCGGGCCTGTGCCTGATCAGCGGCGCGCGCCAGTCGGTCGGCGCCGCGCAGTTGTGGACGGCGCTCGCGCAGCATTACCGGCATGGCTTCGTCGATGTCGAGGGCCGCGCGCTGCGTTATCTCGGCGACACCGTTCCTGACGACGTGCACGGCGCGCTGCATACGCGGCGGCTGTTGCTCGGCAACGGGTGGGCGATGATGGAATTCGCGCGGGCGGCCGGGATGAGCGACGCCGAAGCGGCTCGCTGCGATTCCGAGACCATGTTCAACGCATCGGCGCGGACCGCGTAGCATCGGCGGCACGCACCGCGCACCACGCCGCCCGAACGCCGATGCGATAATCCGTCCGGTCCGCGCGACGCGGCAGCGCACCACGCCAACCGAAACGCTCATCGATGACCACCGATCCCCGAACCGACGCCGACCGCCGCATCGACATCGTCGCCCTGTGCGGCAGCCTCCGGTCGCAGTCGTACAACGCCGCGCTGCTCGATGCAGCCGCGCTCGCCGAGCCGCGCGGCATGCGCATCGCGCGCTTCGATCGCCTCGGCGAATTCCCGCTGTTCAATCCCGATACCGAATACCCGTCGCCGGCCGCCGTGCGCGACCTGATCGATCGCCTGAACGCGGCCGACGGCGTGCTGATCGCGAGCCCGGAATACGCGCACGGCGTGACCGGCGTGATGAAGAACGCGCTGGACTGGGTCGTCGGATGCGAAGCGCTCGTCTACAAGCCGGTCGCGGTGCTGAATGCGTCGCCGCGCGCGACGCACGCGGACGCGGCGCTGCGGGAAACGCTGTCGGTGATGTCCGCACGCATCGTCGAGCGCGCATCGATCGCGCTGCCGATCCTCGGGAGCCAGCTCGATGCGGCGGGCATCGCCGCGCATCCGCCGTTCGCGTCGGCGCTGGCCGATGCGTTGCACGCGCTCGGCGCGGCAATTGCCGAAGGCGCGCCGCCGGGCTGATGTTGCGCAACCGCAAACGCATCGCAGTCCAGACGAATCGGACATTGCGCCCGTCGACAGGCGCAATGTCCTGTGCGGATCATCGTCCGCGATAGATCGGCCTGTCGGCGGCAATCGAGCCCGATTCGCTCGCGGTCGGCGACATCGTCCCGTATCCGCTCGTATCGGCAACCGACGTACCCGTCGAGCCGATCTTCGTCAGCGCTTCCGCCAGTTTCGCCGGATAGTGCGGGTCTTCGCCGGTCTGACGGTAGCCGGCCGCGTGCAGTGCGGCCAGTTCGGCCGTGACCTCCGCGCGCGTCACGGTGGACTGCGGCGCGGCCCAGGCGGAAACGGAAGCGGTCGCGGCAACCGTCGCGAGAACATACAGAGCAAGCTTGTTCATGAGAACTCTCCTTGGCATCGACGACGTTGTCGACAGAGAGTGAGTCGATCCGCGAGCGCAAAGATGACACCCGCCGACGGAATTCATTCGACGTCGTGTCGCCATGCCGCGCCGTACCACGGCCCGGCGTCGCGGCCGATGTAAACGGCATGATCGGACGAAAACCGATCGGCTGTCAGATTTCGCCGGCTCGCGCGACTACACGCATGTGGCCATGCGCCACCGCCTGTTCTCGTTCAAAGGGTCCGACATGAAAACCAGCATCTGGATACTGATCGCGTCGCATCTCGCGACGGGTCTCGTTTCATTCGCCGCGGGCATCTACGTGCTTCCGATCCTGACGGCATCGGAGGGCGCAAGCGCCGTCGAACTGCAAGTGGCCGCCGAAAACACGCGACATACCGGTCGCTTCGAACGCGCTCTGCCGGGAAGCGATCCGCTGCACTGGGCAGACGGCAAGCTGACGATCACCGATTCGTCGATCGCCTTCGAAGGCGACATCGCACCGGGGCCCGACTACAAGATTTATCTCGTGCCGGAATTCGTCGACACCAAGGCGTCGTTCCTCGCGATCAAGGCGCGTGCCGCGCGCGTGGGCGACCTGAAGACATTCGGCAATTTCGTCATGCCGCTTCCCGCCGACGTGAATCCCGTGCAATACACGTCGGTCGTGATCTGGTGCGAACGCTTTTCGAAATTCATCAGCGCGGCCCGGTATCAAAGCGCAGCGACGTCGGGCAAGGTGTCGATGTAACAGGCCCCGGCTGCAACGACGCGCGGTCGCGCGCTACCGGCTCTTGCTCCGCGTGCCCTTCTTCACCGCCTTCGCGCGCGGCGCTTCCTTCTCGGGCTGCGCGCCGCCGCCGGCGAGATCCTCGAGCCACGCGAGCGCATCGACGTACGACAGGAACTGCTGCAGATATTCCGGCGACAGCTCGCGCATCGTCGACAGCGACCGGTGCACGAGGCTATTCGAATTGAGCGGCCCCGCATTGCGCGGCACCTGGTCGAGCGATTGCCGGTACTGCTGCTCCGTGCGGACTTTCGACCACATCGTGCGGAAGTAGTCGACCAGATCGGGATCGAGCCCGCGCCGGTCGGCCTGCGCATCGCGCGCAAGCCGTTCGACGAGTTCCGCAATCGCGCCGCGTACGGGCGCACCGGCCGTGGCTTGCGCATTGTCGCGCGCGGCCTTCGCTTCATCGGCCCGCGCGACGACCTCCGCGAAGCCGTCGATCAACGCTGCCAGCCGCGCGTCGAGCAGGTCGCGTGCGTCGCCGTCGAGCACGGCCGCGCGCCGTTCGAGCGCGTCGATCCGGTGAAAACGCACGGGATCGAGCCGGTCGGCGCCCTGCTCGCGCCATGCGTCGAGCGTCGCGCGGGCGGGCGTCGAGTCGTCCGTCACTTCGCCTTCCCTCCGTTCGATGCGCTCTTGCGCGGCACCGGCGCGATCTCCACGCGGCGATTCTTCGCGCGGCCTTCATCGTCCGCATTCGAGCTGACCGGCTGTTCGGAGCCGAACGCGGCCGCGAACACCGATGCCGCCGGCACGCCGGCGTCGATCAGCGCACGCGTGACCGTCAGCGCGCGCTTCGCCGACAGTTCCCAGTTGTCCGCGAACTGGCGGTTGCCGGCATGCACCTGCTGGTCGTCGGCAAAGCCGCTGATCATCAGGATCTCGTCGCGCGTCTTCAGATAGGCGGCCAGCGGCGCGGCCAGCGTCTTCAGCAGGTCGCGGCCCGCGGGCTGCAACTGGTCGGAGTTCAGCGCGAACAGTACGTTGCCGCTGATGCCGATGCGCCCGTTCACGAGCGTCACGCGGCCGGCCGCGAGCGGCCCGGCGAGCGCCTGTTCGAGCGACTTGCGCTGCTGCGCTTCGAGCTGGCGCGCACGCACGGCTTCCTCGAGCTTCGACGTGAGCTGAAGCTGCATGCCGATCACGCCGACGAGGATCAGCACGAACGCGCCGAGCAGCACCGACATCAGGTCGGCGAACGCGGGCCATACCGGCGCGGATGGCGCGCCGCCGTCGATTTCGTCGTGCATGCGTTACGCTCCGACAGGCGCCCGCCGGCCGGCGAGCTGCTGCAAGTCTTCGACGATCTGCTTCTGCGACATCATGCTCAGGTCGATCACCTCGCGCGCCTGCGCGACGTAGTACTCGAGCTGCTCGTCGCTGCGCGCGAGCGATTTCTCGAGCGCGGCCTCGATGCGCTGCAGATGGGTCAGCAGCTTGTCGTTCGACTCGCCGAACACCTGCACGGCCATCCCGAACGCATCGCCGAGGCTCGCGACCTCGACCGCGCCCGCGGTGACCTGCGCGGCCACCGAATCGAGCTTGCGCGTTTCGGCATCGACGGTGTCGTTGAAGCGCGCGCCGACGCGGTCGAGCAGGTCGGCCGACGTGCTGACGAGCGCGTCGATCGCGGCGCGCTGTTCGGTCGATGCGTGGTTGACCGCGCCGAGCAGCGTTTCGAGCGTCGCGAGCAGGCGGCTGCGTTCCTCGAGCGTCGCGGTATCGCGCACCATGCTGTCGGACAGGCGCTGGCGCAGCTCGGCGACGACGTCGGCCGCGGCCTTCGGCGCCTCCGACGCGGCCTGCACGAGGCGCGCGATCTCGTTGATCGTGTCGCTCGCGTGTACCTGCGCCTGCGCGGTGATGTCGTTCGCGGTGCGGGCCAGCGTGTCGCAGATGTCCTGCTGGCGCGTCGCGGCCAGCGCGCTCGTCTGCGCCCATTCGTCGCGCAGCGCGGCCACCATCGCGGCGAGCGAATCGTTCCATGCGGCGAGGCGCTGTTCGTCGCGCACCGCGAGTTGCGTTTGCAGGCCCGTGTGCGAATCGCGAATCGTCGTCAGCAGTTCGTTCGAGCGTTGTTCGAACGTGGCGGCCTGCGTGGTGAGATCGCGCGTCGT
>NZ_FPJP01000003.1:41280-491675 GCF_900119325.1 Burkholderia sp. NFPP32
GTGTGCGAATCGCGGATCGTCGTCAGCAGTTCGTTCGAGCGTTGTTCGAACGTGGCGGCCTGCGTGGTGAGATCGCGCGTCGTCTGCGCAAGCGCGTCGCAGATTTCCTGCTGACGGCCCGCGCTATGCACGCCCGCGCGCTGCCATTCGTCGCCGAGCTTCGCGGCCATCGCGGCCAGCGAGTCTTTCCACGCGGCGAGGCGCTGTTCGTCGCGCGCGGCCAGTTCGGTCTGCAGCCCGGCGTGCGACTCGCGCATCGCGGCGAGCGTCGCGCTCGAATGCCGCTCGAACGTCGCGGCCGCTTCGCCCAGCGCGCGTGCGTGCTGGCCGGCCAGCGTCTCGCCGACCTGCTCCTGGCGCGACAGCGCTTCGCGCCACACGTCCGACAGGCGGCCTTCGGTCGATTCGAGGCGCGTCGCGACGCCGTCGAGCAGATCCGTCGAACGCTGCGCGAACGTGTCGGTGAACTGGCCGAGCGTCGTCTGCAGTTGCTGCGCGACGGCATCGCCCGCGCGGCGCTGTTCGTCGAGCGCGCGGTTCCAGACGGCCGTCACGTTGCCGGTGGTCTTCTCGAAGCCGTCCGTCAGCCCGTCGAGCTGGCGCTGCACGGCGCCCGTCACGGTGTCGCGCAGCGCGGCCATCTCCTGCGCGAGCCCCGTCATCGTCGCGGCGACGACCGGCTGCAGCGCGGCGCCGGCCACGCGCGCACTCTCGGCGGCGCTTTCCTTCAGCGCGTCGCCGACGTTCGACGCGAGGCCCGCATACGCGCGCTCGGTCCGGTCGAAAAACGCCTGCTGGCTTTCGAGCTGGCGGTCGTGCAGCGCGACGCTGCGCGCCTCGAGCGTCGTCATCATCGTCTGCAGCCGGTCGACGAGCGCCGGCATCACGTCGGCCTGGCGCTGCAGCAGCCGGAACGATTCGTCGCGCTGGTGCGCGGACGAATGCACGCGCAGCGTCGTCGCGATCTTCGCGTCGAGCTGCTGCGCTACGTCGATCCGCTCGCGACGCACGAGCGCGGACAGCAGCCCGAGCATCGCGGACGTCGCGACACCGGCGATCGACGTGCCGAACGCGAAGCCGAGACCCTTCACCGGCGCGATCAGCGATGCGCGGATCGCGTCGAGATCGGTCGCGCTTTCGAGCGCGGCGCCCGTGCCCTTCAGCGTCACGACCATCCCGAGCAGCGTGCCGAGCATGCCGAGCAGCACCAGCAGGCCGACCAGATACGGCGTGAGCGCCGGGCCCGGCAGCGCGACGCGCGCGCCTTCGACACGCGCACGCACGGCGCCGCGCAGGCCCGGGTGCAGCGTGTCGAGCCACGCGTCGAGCTTCGCCGGCGGCTCGGCCAGGCCCGCGACCGCGCGCGACAGCGTGGCGGTCGCCTGCCGGTAGCGCAGCAGTTCCCATGCGCCGGCGACATAGCACGCGCCGATCAGCAGCGTGACGGCCGTCGCCAGCGGGTTCGACGCGACATAGCCGACGCCGATCCAGCCCACTGCGAGCAGACCGGCGACGAAGACAACGAGATCAATGCGAATTCTGGACATAGAGCGTGTTGATTAGCAGGTGCGAAGGGCCGCGAGCAGCCCGTCTACCGTTTGAAACCGGACTTCGAGTTCGGCGAGCAGGATGCTCTGCATTTCGTCTCGAAACGTGTCGAGCCATGCGCCGGGCACGATCGCCGCGACGGCCGTGCCGCCGGCAACCGCGCCGTCGTCAGCCGTACCGGCCGGGTCGGCTGCAGCAGCGGATTCGGCATCGGCCAGCGCTTGCCGTTCCGCTTCGCGCAGCCGCCCGAAGCGCGTGCCGAGCAGCACGGGCACGGCCGACAGCAGGCTGCGCTCGCGCGCGCCGAGCACGCGCTCCATGATCGTGTCGAGCGTCGCGAGCCGCGCCATCCCGGACGAACGCGCGGCGAGCGCGACCCGCAGGCGGCCGCGCAACTGGCCGATCGCCGTTTCCATCTCCTGCTGCAGGGACAGATAGCGCTGGCGGAAGTCCGCGAAATCGGCCGTGTCGGCGGCCGGCGGCGGCATGTCGCCGGGCCGGCGCCGCGTACGCGGCCGGTTGGTGGCCGTGATCGCCTGCGCGAGATCGTGGCGCACGCGCGCGCAGTCGCGCTCCGCGTCGTAGCCGCGCACGCCGGCCGCGACGCCGGGCGGGCTCGTGCTCAGCGCGGACGACAGCGTGATCGCGTCGGTCCAGCCGAGCCACTGGCTCAGCCGGTCGGACAGCGTCTGCCGGGATTCCGCGACGTCGGCATCGGCCAGGCGCGCGAGCAGCCGGACGAGGGTCGGACCGCTCAATGCCGGGCGCGGAGGAGCTTGCACCATGCTGCAAACCGTCAAAAAAGGCAGCAGTTTACACGTCGTCGGGGAGGCGACCGCCAGAATCGGGGAAGCGGCGCCGTCCGGCGCACCGGGCGACACACGCGAACGCCCGTCGCGCAAGGCTCCGCGGGCGGTGGCGGGTAGCCGGGACCACCGTCGTCGGCGGCTCGGCGAGCCGCCGGGATCGGAGCGCCGGGCGCATCGCCCGGTGTGTCATGAGGAAGAAGAACGCGTTTCCGGAAGCGTGGTGCGCGGTTCGGGCAGTTCGCTCCGGCGGCCGACCAAATGAATGGCCTGCCGCCATGCGATGCAGACCAAGGGTGGAAGCAGTCAGATCCCCGCTTTCGGTGCATTCAGGATCAGCCGCAGCCCGAGCAGCGTGATCGCGCCGGCCGCGATGCGGTCGACCCATTTCTTCGCGCGCAGGTAGAGCTCGCGCGGCCGGCGCGTGGAAAAGCACAGCGCGACGATCGTGTACCAGCCGAACTCGACGCCGAACACGAGCGGCGGCAGCGCGAGGTAGCACCACAGCGGCGGATGCTGGGGGAGCAGCGCCGCGAAGATGCTGCCGTACCAGATCGCCGTCTTCGGGTTGCTGAGCTGGGTCGTGAGGCCCGTCCAGAACGACTTGCGCGCGCTGCCGCCGGCCACGGCCTGCGGATCGTCCATCGCGATCGGCCGGTCGGCGCCGCGCCAGATCTTCGACGCCATGTAGATCAGGTACGCGCCGCCCGCGATCTTCAGGCCCACGTACAGCCATTCGACGGCCTGCAGCAGCGTATAGAGCCCGGCCAGCGCGACGCCGCCGAACACGATGCCGCCCATGCCCATGCCGAGCGCGGTGGCGAGCCCGTCGCGGCGCGACAGTCCGATCGAATTGCGGGCAACCAGCACGAAGCTCGGGCCCGGAATCATCGCGCCTAGCCACAGCGCGGCCAGGATCGCAAGTACGGCAGCCGATGCGGTCATCGAAGTCTCCTTGGTCAGCGACGCCGATGCGCCGGCGCCTGCGTGTCGTTTCCGACGGTCGAGCCGCCGATTCTGGCACGCTTCGCGCGTGACCGAAAGCGGCCGCGCGCTGCTATGCTGGCCCTCTTTCCCGCCATCCCGCGCCGACGCCCATGATCGAAATCCGCGCCGCCCGTTATCCCGACGATGCCCGTGTCGTCGTTCGCCTTCAATCCAGTGCCGGACACCGGGTTTTCCGGGCGGGATCCGCGATCGGCACGACAACACGCCGGGCCCTCGTCCCGCTGCTCGCCGCACTCTCGTTCAACGCATGGGCCGGCGACCTGCCGAAGTCGATCGCCACGCAACTGCCGCCCGGCTACCAGCCGCTGCTCGCGCAAGCCGGGCCCGATCTCGGCAACGGGCTGCACAGCTTTCTGGTCGTCGTGCATCGCTCGACCGACACGCGCGAGCAGCCGTCGCCGCGCCCGCTGCTGATCTACGAGGAACAGCCCGACCACACGTTCCGGCTCGCCACGCGCAACGACCAGGTCGTCCTGCGCGCGAACGAAGGCGGCCAGTGCGATCCGTTCGAGTTCGCCGACGACGGCCTCTCCGTAAAAGGCCGCTATTTCACCGTGCAGAACGTCGTCGCGTGCGGACAGCACTGGAGCGACTACGTGACGTTCCGCTACGACCCGCGCACGCACGGCTGGGTATTTTCGAACCAGATCGTCACGGAATCGTTTCCGCTCGACGACAAACCCGACCGCGTCACCGTCACGCGCGCCGACTCGCACCGGCCGATCACGTTCGGTCAATGGAAACGCAAGGACTGAAGCGACCGGCGCAACGCGCTGCGACCCGTTGCGCCGCGCGCCGGCCGCCTCGTACCCGCACCGGCGCGTGGCCCGTCTGTCGCGCTCCCTGCGTCGCCCGCCCTTCCGGTGCTCGCGAGCGCACGCCAACAGGACTACCATAAGGCGCTCGCCGTCGCGCGACCGTGCGCCGCCACCGCACGCGGCTCGCCCGCACGCCTTCCCTCGTTGCACCCACGCAGGAGGACGTCATGACGCAACACTTCGATGCAATCGTCATCGGCACCGGGCAAGCCGGGCCGCCGCTCGCCGCGCGGCTGTCCGCCGCCGGGATGAAAGTCGCGATCGTCG
Source organism: Burkholderia sp. NFPP32 (assembly GCF_900119325.1). Lineage (NCBI taxonomy): Bacteria > Pseudomonadati > Pseudomonadota > Betaproteobacteria > Burkholderiales > Burkholderiaceae > Burkholderia > Burkholderia sp. NFPP32. Next base: position 45,728 of record NZ_FPJP01000003.1, read on the forward strand.
AACGCGGCCGCTTCGGCGGCACCTGCGTGAACACCGGCTGCATTCCGACCAAGACGCTGATCGCGAGCGCATACGCCGCGCAGCTCGCGCGGCGCGCCGCCGAATACGGCGTGTCGGTCGGCGGCGCCGTCACCGTCGACATGAAAGCCGTGAAGGCGCGCAAGGACCAGATCTCCGGCCGCTCGAACCATGGCGTCGAACAATGGGTGCGCGGCCTCGCGAACACGACCGTGTTTCAGGGTCATGCCCGATTCGAGCGCGCCGACGCGGTGCGCGTGGGCGACGAACTGCTCGAAGCGGAACGCATCTTCATCAACGTCGGCGGACGCGCGCAGGTGCCAGCGATGCCGGGCCTCGACTCGGTGCCATACCTCACCAACTCGACGATGATGGACGTCGACTTCCTGCCCGAGCATCTCGTGATCGTCGGCGGCAGCTACGTCGGGCTCGAATTCGGCCAGATGTACCGCCGCTTCGGGTCGAAGGTCACGATCGTCGAGAAGGGCTCGCGCCTGATCCGCCGCGAGGACGACGACGTGTCGCAAGCCGTGCGCGATATCCTCGAAAACGAAGGGATCGACGTGCAGCTCGACGCGAACTGCCTGAGCGCGCGGCGCGACGGCGACGGCATCGCGGTCGGCCTCGACTGCGCGGGCGGCGGCCGCGAGGTCGAGGGCTCGCACCTGCTGCTCGCGGTCGGGCGCGTGCCGAACACCGACGATCTCGGGCTCGACCGTGCGGGTGTCGAGACGGACGCGCGCGGCTATATCACCGTCGACGAGCAGTTGCGCACGAACGTGCCCGGCATCTGGGCGCTCGGCGATTGCAACGGGCGCGGCGCGTTCACGCACACGGCGTACAACGACTACGAGATCGTCGCGGCCAACCTGCTCGACGGCGATCCGCGCAAGGTGTCCGACCGCATCGCGGCTTACGCGATGTATATCGATCCGCCGCTCGGCCGCGTCGGCATGACGCTCGCGGAAGCGAAGCAGACGGGCCGCAGGCTGCTCGTCGGCACGCGCCCGATGACACGCGTCGGCCGTGCGGTCGAAAAAGGCGAAAGCCAGGGTTTCATGAAAGTGATCGTCGACGCGGACAGCCACGCGATCCTCGGCGCGTCGATCCTCGGCGTGACGGGCGACGAGGTCGTGCACGGGATGCTCGACGTGATGGCCGCGGGCGCGCCGTACACGACGATCAGCCGCGCGATGCACATCCATCCGACCGTGTCGGAACTCGTGCCGACGCTGCTGCAGGATCTGCATCCGGTCGAATGACGCGCGGCAGGCGGCAGGCAGCCTCCGCGAATCGCCCGCCCACGACGGTGCGCGCCGCCCGCTCAGCTTTCGAAATACCGCGGCCGGTCGATATCGGCAATCAGCCCCGGCTGCGTCGGCGCCCAGTCGAGCCATGCACGCGTGCGCTCGCTGGTTGCGGGCGCATCCATTCCCGCGAACATCGCGAACCAGCCGAAGTGCTCGCCCGCTTCCGCCGCTGATTTCGCGACGACCGGCACGTTCAGCCGCCGGCCGATCACCGCCGCGATGTCGCGGAACGGCACCCCCGTATCGTCGACCGCGTGATAACGCGCGCCGGCCGCGCCGCGTTCGATCGCGAGCCGATAAACGCGTGCCGCGTCGAGCCGGTGCACGGCAGGCCAGCGATTGCCGCCATCGCCGAGATAGGCCGATGCACCCTTCTCTCTCGCGACTGCGATCAGGCGCGGCACGAACGCGTGATCGCCGTCGCCGTGCACGGACGGCGGCAAGCGCACGACCGACGCATGCACGCCACGCGCTTCGAGCGCGACCGCAGTGGCTTCGGATGCGCGCGGATAGGCCGCCGAAACCGGCACGTGCGGATCGTCCTCGGTCGCTGCGCGGCCGGGCGCGACGAGCGCCAGGCCCGACGTGACGACGAGTGGCCGCGCCGAGCCCGCGAGCACCGCACCGATTGTCTCGATCGCACGTCGGTCGAGTTCGCAGTTCTCCGCAAAGCGCGAGAAGTCGTGATTGAATCCCGTATGGATCACCGCATCGGCGACATCGGCACCGCGCGCCAGGCTGTCGAGATCCTCCAGCGACCCGCGATGGACGTCGGCGCCTGCGGCCGCAACCGACGCGGCGGCCGCATCGGACCGTGCAAGCCCGAGCACCGAATGGCCGGCGGCAACGAGGTCGGCAACGACGGCGGAGCCGACGAATCCCGATGCTCCAGTGACAAAGACACGCATGTTCAGCACCTCCGGATGGAATGGAGGATTACTATCTGTCGACGGCCGCTCGCGGTGAAGACGTGACGGTTTACCGGTAAACGAACTAACAGGCTATGGCAGACGCACCCGACAACCTGCTCGGCGCGTACCTTCGGGATCGCCGCGAGAAACTCGACCCGGCCGCGCTCGGCCTGCCCGTCGCGCGCCGCCGCACACCGGGCTTGCGGCGCGAGGAAGTCGCGCAGCGCGCGCACGTGAGCGCCGCGTGGTACACGTGGCTCGAACAGGGGCGCGGCGGCGCGCCGTCGGCCGACGTGCTGGACCGGCTCGCGAATGCGCTGATGCTGAACGACGCCGAACGCGAGCACCTGTTCCTGATCGGCGTCGGCCATCCGCCCGAAGTGCGCTACCACGCGACCGACAGCGTGACACCCCGCCTGCAGCACGTGCTCGATTCGCTCGAAGCGAGCCCCGCGATCGTGCGCTCGGCGACGTGGGACGTCGTCGCATGGAACGACGCGGCGGCAGCGACGCTGACCGACTATGCGACGCTGCCGCCGGAGCGACGCAACATCCTGCGGCTGATCTTCGTCGATCAGCGCGTGCGCGATGCGCAGTCGAACTGGAAACAGGTCGCGCGGTTCGCCGTGGGCGCGTTTCGCGCCGACGTCGCGCGCGGCGGCGCAACGCAAACCGTGCAGGCCTTTGTCGACGAAATGCGTGCGACGAGTGCGGAGTTCGATGCACTGTGGCGCGACCACGATATCCGCGCGCACGAAGAAGGTACCAAGGAAATCCGCCATCCGGCCGTCGGGCGGATCGCGCTCGAATACTCGGCGTTCGCGGTAAACGGCCGGCCCGACCTGACGCTCGTGATTTTCACGCCGGAAACGGCCGCCGATCGCGCGCGCATCCGGACGCTGGTCGCGGCGCGCGAACAAGCCGGCACGGAACACGCATCGGCCGCGTAACGATGCCCCGCCACCCCGCCGCGCCCCGTCGCAATCCGCACTTGCGGTGGCCGGTAGCGGCCGGCGGAAAACGCGAAGGGGCGTCGCGCATCAACGCGCGACGCCCCTGCTTCGTTTCCGGCAATCGGGACGTCGATGCAAGAAATTCTTCGCGGATTGCCGCGGATGTCGCTTGACGACCCGAATCGGCCGAACCAGCCAGTCGGCTCCGGCACCATCGATGCGCTATGCGTGTCGGTTTTCGATTTTCGTCAACGGTTACCCGTGCGGAACGTGCAGCCGCGACAATCGAACGCCTACCCTTCCGGACAAGGCGCCGCGCATGGCGCGATGTGGCCTTGGCGCAGGAGTTCGCTGGCGCGAGCGGCCCCCACCGCTTCGCTGAAACGGAAGCCTTGCGCACTCGTCGCCCGATTCGTCGCAGCCAGCAGCGCACGCTGTTGCTCGGTCTCCACGCCTTGGGCAATGACGCCGATCCCGATACTGTGCGCAAAGGTGACGATGGCACGTATCGTCGCCGCGCTCTCGGGATCGCTGGTCGACCGGTGGATGAGGGATCGCGCGATCTTGAGATGGTTCACGCGATACGCCTTGACATACTCAAATGACGCGTAATTGCTACCGAAATCATCAATGGCAAGCTTCGCGCCGAGCGCATGCAGCTGCGGGAGTATGTCGCTTTGTGCCCACGACAGCCTGGCCAGAGTCGCCTCGGTCACGTCGAATTCCAGATCGGAGGGGGCGAGGCGCCATTTCGCGGCCGCTTCAGCGACATCGCGCACGAACGTTTGAGCACTCCAGAGCTCGAACAGAGACAGATTGATCGCGATCATCAGCGGGGCCACCCCCTCGTCGCGCCACGCTCTCATTTGCCGGCACGCCTGATCCAGCACCCAGCGCCCAAGCGCTGCCATGGTGCCGTCCCTCTCGGCGATCGGAATGAACACACCGGGGGCAATGAGGCCCCGCGTCGGGTGATGCCAGCGAACCAGCCCTTCCATTCCGAGAATGTTTCCGGAGGACAACTCGACCTCGGGTTGGTACTGGAGTTCCAGCTCGCCGCGATCCATCGCTCCTCTCAAGTCGTCGGCGAGTGCGACACGTTCGCGTACTTCCTGGTCGAGTTCGTCGGAATGAAAGCGGTACCGGTTGCCGCCCTGATGCTTCGCGCGCTGGAGCGCCAAATCGGCCTGCATCAGCATGGCGTCCGCTCCACTGTCGCCCTGGACGTACGCACGGATGCCGATGCTCGCCGAAATCCGCACATCGTTGCCATCAAGCAGATAGGGAGCCGACAGCGCCGCCTGGAGCTTCGCAGCCAGTGCCCCGGCGTCCGCCGGCTCGACCATCTCGCCCTGCAGCACGGCAAACGCATCGCCGCCCATCCGGGCAACCAGGTCGCTTTCCTGAGCGCAATTCCCGAGACGCTCCGCCACCTCCCGAAGCAACCGGTCGCCGATCGGATAACCCAGTCTGTCGTTGACCAGCCTGAAGCGGTCGAGCGCGACAAACAAGATCGCAAACGGCATGGTGCCGTGTCGGGCTGCAGCGAAAGCCTGGCGCACCCGCGCGAGGAAGCCGGCCCGATTCGCCAATCCCGTGAGCGCATCGGTGTGAGCGAGCCGCGCGATCTTTTCCTCCGCTGCCTTGCGCTCGGCAATGTCGATGATGATCCCTTCGACTTCGATCAGCCGTCCCTCCTTGTCGCGGACCGGAACATAGCGATTCTCGACACAACGGTAAGCGCCGTCGCCAGTGCGCAAGCGGAACTCGATCGAGACGCCTTCGGTGTCCTTGTCCAATACTCGCGCCAGTGCCGCATCGACTTTGGCCTGGTCGTCCGGCGCGACAAGCTCGTTGGCCCAGACTGGCGAAGCGAGCAAGGCAGCGCGGTCGTGGCCGAACCTGGCGATGTCATGCGATATGTAGATGAGCGGAAACGACGGCACGCCGCGCAGACGGTAAAGGATGACCGGACTGTTCTGGACGATGATGTTGGCTTCGGCAAGCGCATCGATTCTTTCCTCGACGACCTCTTCCAGGTCGCTCGTCTTGAAGGCCGCCTCTTTCGTCATCTGCCACTTCGTGGTCAGCACGCTCGCCGTCTGACGGACCTCGATGTTGTTCAATGGCTTCTTGAGAATGAGCAGCCGGTCGTCTGCGCCCAGGCGTCTGGCCAGGGTGCCCCAAGGGGGATCGGAATGCGGGCTGCATAGGGCAACCTGCAGCTTCGGATCCACTTGCCAGAGTCGCTCGATGGTCTGAAAGCAGTCCCAACCGTGCAGCATGTGCGTGTCGACAAAGGCCATCGCATAGGGTTTGTTCTCCGCCAGCGCATGCACGACCCGCTCCAGCGCTTCCCGGCCCTGATAGGCGGAATCGATCTGAAACGCCGCGCGACCGGCTGGAACCTCGCCGAACAACGGCACCTGGGTTGCGGCCAGCGCAGTTTCGCCGTCCAGTGGGCGAGCGAGAATCTTGCGGAAATTCTGGTGCGCCGCAACGTTGTCGTTGATCACGAGGACGCGACGATTGACCGGATCGGTCTGCGCGCTCACGCAGGACCCTTGACGGTGCCAGTGGTGGATCCAGGGCAACGATCCCGCCTTTGCAGGCGTCGTCGCACCGTGTCTGCCGGAGCGCACGCCCCTGGGCAGCCAGTGCGGTTCCATGTAAGCCCCGGCGTGAGGCGCAGACCGTGCCTCCCCCTGTCCGTGGTGAAGCCTAGATTGAAAACGCATGCCAGGTTCTCCCCGCAATCCCGCTAACGGTTGCCGCTGAATCGAACCGATCTCAAGTGTTGCGCCGACAAAAAGTGCGCCGAACACGTATAGGGACGCATCGATCCCGCCCAGCGCGATCGCATTCGTATCGAGCCGAGCGGCGGCGTGGGGTCGCTCGAAGCCTCCACGGTGACGGGTCGGGCCGCAGATACACGATTGCTTAGGATAGTTGGACGATTCCGGCCGCTCCACGCTTGCAGCAACTTTGGTTCAATGCGTCAACGTCGACTCACCGCGGCACCCTGTATGTCGAGCCGCGTATGTGTTGGGTCAAACTCAGCCCCAAAGATTGGCCCAATTTCGTCAGACGATCGAAGTATAGTCGCGCGCATCGATCTGACAAACTTCAGTGACCGGGAATCTCATTCGCGCTTGACGGCGAATCGAGGGTCGGACGCGGCATGGTCAGGTTGCGGGACGGGTTGCGCCCACTCGGATCAGCCGCTGGCCAGCATTCGAGCCCTTAACTTCGTCGACTACCAGGTCCACGGCAACAACGCGACGCTTTGGAATCCTTGATACCGAAATGTCGGCCGAATGTTCGCCGACGCCGGCACGCCAGCCTATACTTCATATCGATAGATGAATGCCAGCGATACCAGAGCGTCCGGCTACGCGCGCTGGCGTGAGCAGCCGATCGCCTGACTGCGGTCCTGGAACCCTCCCCCGCCGGTCTTCGCGAAATCAATGAGAATTTTGAGGGGCGCATGAGCGCGTCATCGTCGCCGACGAGCGCCCCCGGGCCGTCGGGCTCGTGACCACGGCTCATGTCTGCTTGCTCCTCGAGGCCTTGGCGCTGGTCCTCACCGGTCCGTTTTTCCTTCAAGATCCCGCCCTCAGATTCGAGAGTTCCGCGTTTCGTGGAATGGCGATCGTGGCAGCCGCGCTGGAGGCCGTTTCGCGGCGTATGTGACGTGGCGTATTACCGGTCATCCAGCGGAGCCCCCGTTGCACTATATGACGCCTGGTTTTCTCTCTTGCCGGGAATGATGTTGAACCCGACACGATGGGGGCACTACATGAACAATTTGACCCTTGAAAAACCGCCGCTCCATATCACCGTCATAGCGATTGCTTACGTGATCTGCGGACTGTGGTACTTCAGCTGGCGCCTGACAGCCATCAACTGGCATCTACCGTTTTTTTCGATCCCGCTCTACGGCGCAGAACTATTCGGTTTCGTCACGGGCTTGCTGTACCTCTTGATTACCTACCGGTTAGCCGTACGGTCGGTACCAGCCCCGCTACGCGATGCTACCGTCGACGTGTTCGTGCCGACGTATAACGAGTCGATCGAACTGGTTCGCCGCACGTTGCAGGCAGCACTCAATATCGAATATCCGCACCGGACCTGGTTGCTTGACGACGGCCATCGCGAGGAAATGCTGATGCTGGCACGCGAACTCGGCTGCGACTACCTTGCGCGAAGTGAAAACAGTTACGCGAAGGCCGGCAATCTGAACAATGCCCTCAAACACAGCCATGGCGAATTCATCGCGATCTTCGACGCGGACCATGCAGCGCGCAAGGACTTCCTCGACAAGACGCTGGGCTACTTTGCAGATCCGATGGTGGCGTTCGTACAGACACCGCAGGACTTCTACAACGTCGATTCATTCAACCATCGCATGGGAGGGCGTCGCGTCTGGAACGAGCAGTCGCTCTTCTTCAAGGTCATCCAGCGCGGCAAGGATACGTGGAATTCGACCTTCTTCTGCGGTAGCTGCGCGCTGCTACGCCGCAGCGCGCTGGAAGCGATCGGCGGCTTTGCGACCGAGACGGTCACCGAAGATATCCACACGTCGATCAAGCTGCACAAGCAGGGATATCGGTCGGTGTATCAGCCGGAATCGCTTGCATTCGGCCTGGCCCCGCACAGCATTGAAACCTACCTGCAACAGCGGATTCGTTGGGGCATGGGCGGTATGCAGGTACTACGGCGCGAACGCATTCTTTCCAGCCCTGGGCTGACGTTGGCGCAGCGACTGAACTACTTTGCGTCGATGCTCGTTTACTTCGAAGGATGGCAAAAGCTCGTCTTCTTCATTACTTCGCCCGCGGTCTTCTTCTTCGGAATCCTGCCAATCAGCGCGCCGGTGAGCGAATTTCTGATCTATTTCTTGATGTACTACGCGCTTTCGTCGCTGATGTACACGGAACTGGCACGGGGCTACGGCGCGCTGTTTCTGAGTGAGCAGTACGGCATGGTCCGCTTCTTCTCATTCATGTTAACGACCGTCGGCCTGTTTCGCAGGACGATCGGTTTCTCGGTCACCAGCAAGGAATTATCGCTTGCAGGCCGCGCCTGGCTCTGGCTATTGCCGTCGCTGATCGTCGCAGGACTGACCGCGTCGAGCATTCCGTTCGGCCTCTACCGGATGTATCACGGCACGTTACCGGTGGGCGCCGGCATCGCGAACACCGTATGGGCGTGTGCCACGATCGCAGCCGCGAGTGTCATTGCATGGTTCAGTCATCGCCGGGCGCAGAACCGGCGCACCGAATATCGTTTCCCATTGCATATGCCGATGATGCTGACGCTGGACGGCAGGTCGTTTCTAGGCCTGTCGGAGGATCTTTCGGCAAGCGGCGCGCTTTACCACGGAGAAGTTCCCTCCCGGTTGTCGCCTGAAAGCTGCCCTGAGGTCGAGATCCACCTGCCGAACCTCGTCGTACGTACCAAGGCGAGTGTTACGTTCGTCGGAGACGATCGCGGCATCGCCCATTCCGATCGAACGATCGGATTGCGCTTTAGCTGGGCCTCGGCGGACCTGAGTCGCCCGCTTGAGACGTTCCTGTTTGGCAGCAGTTTGCAATTCGAACAGGGCGGCGTGACCGATCAGCGGACAACCCTGTTGACGCGTCTTGCGCGCGGCACCCCCATCAATACGAGCGTGCTGGGTGCGGGTAGTCATTGGGCACCGGGATTCTTGAACCAGTCCCGCGACACTCATCCGGTACCCGTTACCGTCGTGTCGGCGGTACGCGATACGGGCGACATGGGGTGGATCCTCAGCAACGGCGAACTCGACACGAGCCTCGATGTGTTTTTGCACCAGCGCCGGGCGGGCAGCGAAACGACGCAGCGCCTCTCATTGAGTTTGAGCGGAAGCCTGGATACGCCTACCGGGCAAATGCATCTATACAACGTCACGTCGCGTCATGCGCTGACGCTGCATAATCTCGGGAACGAAAATGACGAAGATCTCGCCGATCAATCGAGCAATGCCTCGCCGGCTGGCGCTTGCAATCGTCGCTTGCGCCCTGCCATTTAGCCCGTCGGCGCTCGCAGGACAGCCGTTGATATTTGCCGGCGCATCGATCGCCGAGCAAGGTGAACGCAACGAATACATCGGCGTCACGACCCCATTTTTTTCCAGTCGCTTCCTGACCCAGCGGCTCGCGATCAGCGACTATTACTATCAGTACGGCACGAACGGAACGACCGTCAAGGTCAGGGGGCAGGCAGCCGAGGTAGCCCTGGGCGCGCAGGCGGCCTGGCAACGCGGATGGGTTGAAGCTTCGACCGGCCCACGGTTTCGCCATAACCGTGTGACGCCGCCCGGTGCTAACGCACGTGCCGACGGCAGCCAGTGGGGGCTCGCGCTTGGTTTGCAGGGCGAGCAGCGTTTCGGTGAGGATTGGGCTTTTAACGGGATTGGTTCTTACACGATCGGGCCGGCATCATATTGGGGCCGAGCCCGCTTTCTGCATCGAACGTTTGGCGATGCGTGGGCCGGTGTCGAAGTAATCAAGCACGGCGACCCCGACTATCGGGCCACGCAAGGCGGCCTTGTACTAACGGGCATCAAGATTGGCGATAAGTTCGACATTGGATTCTATGCCGGCGTGAAGAAGACGAGCGGCCAGCCGCGTTCCTTTTATGGCGGCATCGAACTGACCAAGGGATTCTGATCCTGCGCTCCGCAGCGTATGGGTGCTTGCGACCAAGAAATCCGACAAGCCTTTGCGGATCAACGAGATTAGGGAGCGTCGCCGGAACATTTCGAATTCAGGCCGATTCGCCCAACGCTTTCCCACGACAAGCAAATGCCACACAAGACGCAAGTGCGTGTAGATTAGAACGTCGCTGCGACCCGCCACCGTGTCTTCGCATCGGTCGCCATCCGAGTCAGTCCTGAAGTTGCACAGGAGCCGGCATGAACACGAAGCACAGCAAGAAAGGGCATCTCGAAGCCGCGGCGTCACACCACGAGCAGGCCGCGCGACATCACCGCGAGGCGTCGCGGCATTTCGAGGAAGGCAAGGACTTTGCCCATGCCGCACATCAGGCGATGATGGCCCATGGTCACACGTTGCATGCAATCGATCAGGCGCACGATGCCGGCGCGCACGGCGCCAATACGCCGCCCACAACGCCATCATCGATCGGCTCGGGCGCAAGTGCCGCGGACGTGGCAAAACTTCATGCCGCGGCCGTCGAGCTTCACACGCAAGCGGCGCAACACATGCGCCACGCCGTCAAACTCTTCGAGCAGGATCGGAGCGCGGCCACCCACGACGCACAGCTGGCGCTCGCCCTCGCACTGCGTGCGTTGTCCCATGGCAACGAAGCAGCCAGGCTATTCGTCAAGCTCGCTGTCAGTGCCGCTGCGTGAAACGAGGTGGGTTACCTCTCGTTGGGGTTTCGCGGGGTATTCAGCGTGACTCGCTACCCGGTTGCGCACGCCGCCCGGCACCAGGTTGTCGCGCGGACCCACGGTCGTGGGCCTCCCGTACCGATCCGCGCATGGCCAGGTATCGCGCAATCGAGCGTGCCGCTCGCGACTAGGCCGTTCGTTCCAGCAGATCCGTTGCGAAAGACTTCGCGTGCGCTACGGCCTCTTGCGGGTCCGGGAACACACCGAGCTGCTCCCAGTGCTCTTCGGCCGCGTACGTTCCTTTCACGCCGAGTGCCCGCTGAACGCGCAATTGCGCGGCGTATCTGCCGTCCTCCAGTGGTCGGGCCGTCGCAATGACCTTGTGCGGAAGATCGGATCTTTCAGGTTGTACCAACTCGACAGGACCGCCAGCCACGCCAATATCCTTCAACTCGTTCCTGGCGTTGCAGTCCGGGCAGTAGAAGCACCACCCTTCGTCCTCGTGTTTGGACCTGACCTGCCCGCGAGCCAGTACGGCACGACATTCAACGTTTTCGCAGATGAACGGCATAGCAGTCTCCGGAGTTGTTTGAGAGAAATCCTAGCATGTCCGCGGACGGCCAACCATCGGCATTGTTGCGTTGCCCGACGCTGACGAAACCCTCACGCGCAAGGTCGCGAGGTCGCCCCTTCCACCGACCATCGTCATGCACGCATCGGCCGCATTCGCGAAGCACGTCACGTGATACGCCGGCATGTTCATCGGCATCATGTGCGGGCGGAACCGATCGACGAGGATGATGTCGGCCGGCGCTTCCCGGCTTCGAGCGGACCGACTTCGCGATCGATCGACAGCGCCTTCGCCGCATCGATCAGCCCGGGCACCGGGCAGCGCCCGATGATCGACGTGACGCGGCTATACGGTTTTCCCGGATAACCCGTGCATCGGCCGCCGCAGCGCGGCGTCGAACGGGTTGGTGCGCGGCCCGATCGCGTCGGCCTGGCGCCGCAGCAGTTCGACGACCATCGGCATCCGGTCGTCGCCGAGCCGCGACGCGAGCGTGCCGACGCTCAGCGCGCCGACCGGGTAACCGGTGCGATCGAGGATCGGCACCGCGACGCCGGCCATCCCGTCGAGCACACCGCTGTTGCGGCCCGCGTAGCCGAGTTGCCGCACGCGTTCGATCTCGGTGCGCAGGTACACCTCGTCGAGCACGCCGTAGCCGCGGATACGCGGCACGTTGAAGCGGATCACTTCCTCGCGCTCGGCTTCGGGCAGGAACGCGAGGATCGCGAGGCTGCCCTGCCCGACGCCGAGCGCGATACGCCCGCCGATGTCGCCGGTAAACGAGCGGATCGGGAACGGCCCTTCGCACAGGTCGAGACACACCGCGTCGAAGCCGCTCTTCACGAGCAGGAAGATCGTCTCGCCGAGGCTCGCGCACAGCCGCAGCAGCGCGGGACGGCATAGCGTGCGCATGCTGCTGGGGTTGCCGGCCAGCGCGGCGAGCGCGAAGAAATCGACGCTCAGCCGGTACAGCTTCGACTGCTCGTCCTGCTCGACCATCCCTTCGGCGATCAGCGATTGCAGGATCCGGTGCGCGGTGCCCTGCGTGAGGCCGACGGCCTTCGCGAGATGCGTGACGCGCACGCCGTCCTGCTGCATGCCGGCCAGCGCACGCAGGATCGCGAACGCGCGCTGCAGCATGCCGGTACCCGGCACGCCGGCCGGATCGGCTTCGTCGTCGCCGCCGGACGCGCGCGCGGCGGGCGTGCCGGGCATTCCGGACGAAAGGGGTTCCTGCATGCCGGCTCTCCTCGACGATTTCATTGAACGGAATACGGTAGCCGCCATTGTCGTCCGGCCGAAATTCCACGGGCATCCGGGTGTACACGGGATTGACGCGCGCATTTCGCGGCCCGGCCACCCTTCACCCATCGGAACGATTTGCGCGCGATACGTCGATCCGTTCCGCTCGCCGGAATTTTTTCGAAATTCATCCCGTTCAGCAGAATTCGAAATTGACGCTCCGAAATATGGCTGGCTAGAGTCCGCGTCATCGGCGCACCGGCTATGCGGTGTGCGAACCCGGAGCTCCTCATGTCGTTTCTCACGCTTACGGATCTGACGAAAACCTTCGGCGAACTCACCGCCGTCGCCGACGTCAACCTGTCGGTCGAACAAGGCGAGTTCGTGTCGCTGCTCGGACCGTCGGGCTGCGGCAAGACCACCACGCTGCAGATGATCGCCGGCTTCGTCGACGTCACGCGCGGCCGCATCGCGCTCGACGGGCAGGACATCACGCACCTGAAGCCGAACCGCCGCGGGCTCGGCATCGTGTTCCAGAGCTATGCGCTGTTTCCGCACATGAGCGTCGCGGAGAACGTCGGCTTCGGCCTCGACATGCGCGGCGTCGACAAGGCCGAGCGCGCGGAGCGCATCCGCGCGGCGCTCGCGCTCGTGCGCCTCGATACGCTCGCGCACCGCTTTCCGCGCGAGCTGTCGGGCGGCCAGCGGCAGCGCGTCGCGATCGCGCGCGCGGTCGTGATCGAGCCGCCGGTGCTGCTGCTCGACGAACCGATGTCGAACCTCGACGCGAAGCTGCGCGAGGACATGCAGTTCGAACTGCGCGCGATCCAGCGCAAGATCGGCACGACGACGATCATGGTCACCCACGATCAATCGGAAGCGCTGTCGATCAGCGATCGCGTGGTCGTGATGGAAGCCGGCCGCGTCACGCAGATCGACACGCCGTACCAGGCCTACGAGCGCCCGGAGAACCGCTTCGTATCGCAGTTCATCGGCAAGGCGAACCTGCTGCCGGGCACCGTCGTCGCGCACGACGGCGACGCGATCCGCATCGACCTCGGGCACGACCTCGCCGAAACCGGGCGCACCGCGCACCTGCCGCCGCGCGAGCGCGACATGCGCGTCGGCGACGCGGTGTCGGTCTGCATCCGCCCCGAGAAGCTGCGGCTGTGCGCGCCCGATGCGGGCCGCTTCGCCGCGACCGTCACGAGCCGCTTCTTCCTCGGCAGCCAGTGGCTGTACCGCGTCGACAGCGCGCTCGGCGAAGTGCTCGTGTGCTGCCAGAACGAAGGCGCGGAGCCGCTCGCGGAAGGCGCGCCGGTCGGCATCGACTGGCATAGCGACGCGGTGCGCGTGATGCGCCGGGAGGCCTGAATGCGACAGCCTTCCCGCCCGCTGCCCGCCGACGGCGCGACGGCCCTCGCCGTCGCACGTCGTGCGCCGCGTACGTCGGTGCGCGCAACGTGGCGCGCGCATGCGCCGCTGTGGCTGATGTGCGCACCCGCGTTGGTACTGTTCGCCGCGCTCGTGCTCGTGCCGCTCGCGATGACGTTCGTACTGACGTTCTACCGCTACGACCCGGCCACCGGGCCGATCGCCGCGCTCCAGTTCGGCAACTACGCGGAAGTGCTCGGCTCGTCGTACTTCCACACGATCTTCATGCGCACGTTCGGCATCGCCGCGCTGACGACCGCGATCTGCGTCGCGATCGGCACGCCGGAAGCGTACGTGCTGTCGAAAATGCGCGACCCGTGGCGCTCGCTGTTCCTGCTCGCGATCCTCGCGCCGCTGCTCGTGTCGGTCGTCGTGCGCGCGTTCGGCTGGAGCATGCTGCTGAACACGAGCGGGCTCGTGAACCAGGCGCTCGGGCTCGCCGGCCTCGGGCCTTACAAGCTCGAATACACGACCTTCGCGATCGTGATCGCGCTGGTGCACGTGATGCTGCCGTTCATGGTGATTCCGGTGTGGACCGCGCTGCAGCGGCTCGATCCGCAGACCGAGCACGCGGCGCTGTCGCTCGGCGCGTCGCCGTTCACGACGCTGCGCCGCATCGTGCTGCCGCAGCTGATGCCGGGCGTGCTGTCGGGCAGCCTGATGGTGTTCGGGCTGTCGGCCAGCGCATTCGCGATTCCCGGCCTGCTCGGCGGACGCCGGCTGAAGGTCGCGGCCACGGCCGTCTACGACGAGTTCCTCGGCTCGCTGAACTGGCCGCTCGGCGCGACGATCGCGGTGCTGCTGCTGGTCGCGAACCTCGTCGTGATGCTCACCTACTACCGCGTGCTCGAACGCCGCTATGCGCGCAGCCTCGGAGGTGCATCCCGATGAGAAAGAACGGCCCCTTCGCCCTCGCGTTCCACACGCTCGTGATGCTGTTCGTGCTCGCGCCGCTCGCGATCGTCGTGCTGGTCGCGTTCACGCCCGACGAGACGCTGACGCTGCCGACCCACGGGCTGTCGCTGCGCTGGTTCCGTGCGATCCTCGACTATCCCGACTTCGTCACCGCGTTCTTCAACAGCCTGAAGCTCGCGTTCGCGTCGGCGACGCTGTCGCTCGCGATCGGTTTGCCGGCGGGCCTTGCGATCGGCCGCGCGGCGTTTCCCGGCCGCGCGTTCCTGAACGGGCTGCTGCTGTCGCCGCTGGTAATCCCCGGCCTCGTGCTCGGCATCGCGCTGCTGCGCTTCTTCGCGCTGATCGGTGCGACCGGCTCGTTCGCGTGGCTCGTGCTCGCGCACATGATCGTCATCACGCCGTTCGTGATGCGGCTCGTGCTCGCGTCCGTCGCAGGCCTCGACCGCAGCATCGAGCAGGCCGCGTGCTCGCTCGGCGCGGACCCGTGGACGACGTTCCGCCGCATCACGCTGCCGATGATCGTGCCCGGCATCACGGGCGGCTGGCTGCTCGCGTTCATCAACAGTTTCGACGAACTAACGATGTCGATCTTCGTCACGTCGCCGCAGACGGTCACGCTGCCCGTGCGCATGTACATGTATGCGACCGAATCGATCGACCCGATGATGGCGTCGGTGTCGGCGCTCGTCATCTTCATCACCGCCGGCGCGATGCTGCTGCTCGATCGCGTGTACGGCCTGAACCGCATCCTGATCGGCCAACACTGATGTCGACTCCCGTTTCCCGCTCCAAAAACGATCCGGCCGACGGCGCGCAGTTCGTGCGCGTCGCCGAACGCGAGCGCGCCGCCGTTGCGTTCATGCTCGACGGCCGCCCCGCGCAGGCGCTCGCCGGCGACACCGTGCTCACCGCGATCCTCGTCGCGCAGCGCCGCGTGCGCATCAGCGAATTCAGCGGTCAGCCGCGCGCGGGTTTCTGCCTGATAGGCGCATGCCAGGACTGCTGGGTGCGCACCGAGGCCGGCGCGCGCATGCGCGCGTGCTCGACGCCGATCGTCGAAGGCATGCGAATTCTCACCGCCGTTCAATCGGCCGCGACCGGAGACACGCAATGAGCGACGCACTGCAACCGGTCATTGTCGGCGCGGGCCCGGCCGGCGTGCGTGCGGCCGAGGCGCTGGTCGACGCGGGGCTGCGCCCTGTCGTGATCGACGAGAACGCGCGCTGGGGCGGGCAGATCTATCGTCAACCGCCGGCCGACGGCGGCTTCGCGCGCGGCAAGCGCGCGCTGTACGGATTCGAAGCCGGGAAAGCCGATGCCGTGCACCGGACGATGGCCGCGCTGCTGCCGCACGTCGACTACCGGCCGAACACGCTCGCGTGGGCATGCGGCGCGGGCCGCGTCGATACGCTGCAGGACGGCCATGAAGTCACCGTGCCGTACTCGCACCTGATCGTCGCGAGCGGCGCGACCGACCGCATGCTGCCCGTGCCGGGCTGGACGCTCGCGGGCGTCTATACGCTCGGCGGCGCGCAGGTCGCGCTGAAGGCGCAGGGCTGCGCGATCGGCCGGCGCATCGTGTTTGCGGGCACCGGGCCGTTGCTTTATCTCGTCGCGTACCAGTATGCGAAGGCCGGCGCGCAGGTCGCGGCCGTGCTCGACACGAGCCCGCTGCGCCACCAGGCCGCCGCCGCGCCCGCGCTGCTGCGCATGCCGTCGACCTTCGCGAAGGGGCTCTATTACATCGGCTGGCTGCGCGCACATGGCGTCGCGATCGAAACCGGCGTCACACTCGAACGCGTGCTCGGCGAACAACATGTAACCGGGCTCGCGTGGCGCGCGGCCGGTGACGACACGCGGCCGCGCGTGCTCGACTGCGACGCACTCGGCCTCGGCTTCGGCCTGCGTTCGGAAACGCAGCTCGCCGATCTCGCCGGCTGCCGGTTCGGGTTCGATCCGGTCAACCGCGCATGGCTGCCCGAGCGCGACAGGGCCGGCCGCACGTCGGTGCGCGGCATTTACGTCGCGGGCGACGGTGCGGGCATCGCGGGCGCCGACGCGGCCGAAGCGTCGGGCCGGCGCGCGGCGCTTGCGTTGCTCGACGATGCCGGCATTGCATTGCCATCGCCATCCGGCAAGCCTGACGCGGCGACACTCGAACGCACGCTCGCCCGCATTGGCGCATTCCGCGCGGGCCTCGAAGCGGCGTTCGCGCCGCCCGTCGAGCAGGCCGCGCGCTGCCCCGACGACACGATCGTGTGCCGCTGCGAGGAGATCGACGCGGGCACGCTGCGCCGCTGCATCCGTGGCGGCGCGGCGACCGAACTCAACCGGCTGAAAGCGTTGACGCGCGCCGGGATGGGCCGCTGCCAGGGGCGCATGTGCGGCGACGCGGCCGCGCTCGTGCTGGCCGCCGAAACCGGCCGCCCGCTCGCCGAGGTCGGCCGGTTGCGCGCGCAACCGCCCGTGAAGCCGTTCCCGATCTCGGCCGCGCTCGCGGGCGACGACGTCGCGGCGATTCCCGACGAGGCGCGCGATGAGTAATGCCCGTCATTACGACGTCGCGATCGTCGGCGGCGGCCTCGTCGGCGCATCGGCCGCGCTTGCACTGACGCGGCGCGGCCTGCGCGTCGGGCTGTTCGAGCGGCGCGACTGCGGCGCGCAGGCGAGCGGCGTGAACTACGGCGGCGTGCGCTGCCAGGGCCGCCCCGCCGAGCAATTGCCGCTCGCGCTGCGCGCGCGGCGCATCTGGGATCGCCTGCCCGAGCTGATCGGCATCGACGGCGAATTCGTCGTATCGGGGCACTTGCGGCTCGCACGCAGCGACGCCGATCTCGACGCGCTCGACGCGTACGCGACGCTCGCCGGCGAGCACGGCCTGCCGCTGCACGTGATGCGCGGCGACGCGTTCCACCGCCGCTATCCGTGGCTCGGCCGCGCGGCGCTCGGCGGCTCGCTGTGCGAGACCGACGGCCACGCGAACCCGCGCCTCGTGTCGCCCGCGTTCGCGCGCGCGGCCCGCGCGGCGGGCGCGGACGTGTTCGAGCACACGCCGGTCGACGACGTCCGGCACGACGGCACGCGCTTCCACTTTCAAGCGGGCGGCCGCGCATGCACCGCGACGTGGCTGATCAATTCGGCCGGCGCATGGGCGAACACGATCGCCGAACGCTTCGGCGAAGCCGTGCCGATGGAGCCGATCTACCCGAACATGTGGGTAACCGAACCGCTGCCGCCGTTCATCGCGCACAACCTCGGCGTGTACGGCGGCGGCGTGTACGCACGGCAGGTCGCGCGCGGCAATTGCGTGATCGGCGGCGGGCGCGGCCGCGGCGACGGCGAATTCGGCCAGCCTTCGGTCGACACGACGCGCGCGGTGATGCGCGACGCGTGCGCGCTGCTGCCCGCGCTGCGCGACGCGCTGCTGATCCGCACGTGGAGCGGCGTCGAAGGCTGCACGCCGGACCACAACCCGATCGTCGGCGCGAGCCGCACGACGCCGAACCTGCTGCACGCATTCGGTTTTTCCGGCGGCGGATTCCTGCTCGCGCCCGGTGTCGGCGACGTGCTCGCCGATCTCGTGACGATCGGCGAAACCGCCACGCCACTCGATGCATTCTCGATCGGCCGCTTCGTCCGTCAAGCCGCGCCGACCGCCCCTTTCCCCCAAGAGGAGACCTCTCGATGAAACTGCTCGGTACGATCGCGGCCGCCGCCGCACTCTGCATCGCCGGCGCCAGCGCCCCCGCGTTCGCGCAAACGAAGACGATCTACATCGGCATGAACGGCGGGCCGATGGAAAAGGCCTATACGAGCCAGGTGCTGCCCGAGTTCGAGAAGGCGAACAACGTGAAGGTCGTCGTCGTGCCCGGCACGTCGTCGGACGTGCTCGCGAAGCTGCTCGCGAACCGCAACAAGCCGCAGATCCACGTCGCGTTCCTCGACGACGGCGTGATGGCGCGTGCAGTCAGTCTCGGCGTGTGCCAGAAACTAGACGATTCGCCGGTGCTGAAGGAGCTGTACCCGTTCGCGCGGATGAAGGACGACGTCGGCGCAGGCGTGCAGCTCGGCATGACCGGCATCGCGTACAACAAGAAACTGTTCGCGGAAAAGGGCTGGGCGCCGCCGACGTCGTGGATGGATTTCGCCGATCCGAAATACAAGGGCAAGGTCGTGTTCCAGTCGGCATCGAGCAGTACGTTCGGGCTGCACGGCTTCCTCGCGATCAACCGGCTGCTCGGCGGCAGCGAGCAGAACGTCGAGCCCGGCTTCAGCAAGTGGGCGAGCACGGTCGGGCCGAACGTCGTCGAGTACATCCCGAACTCGGCGAAGATCTCCGAGATGGTGCAGACCGGCGAGGCCGGCCTGTTCCCGCTCACGCCGACGGGTGTCGGCGACCTGCAGGACAAGGGCATTCCGGTCGGATATGCGAACCCGAAGGAAGGCCCGGTGCTGTTGCTCGTCGACCTGTGCGTCGTCGCAAACAATCCCGATCCGCAGCTTGCGCAGAAGCTCGCGCAGTTCCTGCTGTCCGCGCCCGCGCAGACGAAGGCCGCCGAGGCCGGCAAGCAGATCCCGACCAACCGTCTCGCGAAGATGCCCGCCGCGATGCAGCAGAGCCTCGGCAATGTCGACGATCTGGTGCGCAAGGTGACGGTGGTCGACTGGACCGCGATCAACGCGCGCCGCGCGCAGTGGGATACGCGCTGGAACCGGCAGATCGAGCGGTGACCTTCGCCTGACTACGCGGCAGCCCGCAACGCGCGCTGCCCGGCCGCGAGCGCGGCGCCCGCGAACAGCGTCAGCGCCGAATACACAAGCCCGCGCGCGAGCCCCGCGCTGTCCGACACCCAGCCGATCGCGACAGGCCCGGCAATCTGACCGAACGCGAAGACCGTCGTGAACGCGCTGATCCCTTTCGCCCAGCCGTCGGGCGGCAGGTTGTGCCGCACGAACGCGGTGGTCGATGCAACAGCCGACAGGAACGTCGCGCCGAACAGCACGCCCGATGCGAACGCGGCGGCCGGATGCACGAACATCGCGGGCATCAGCGTCGCGATGCCGAGCAGCGCGTTGAGCACGGCCAGCGCCTGGCCGCCGCGCATCCGGTCGAGCAAGCGCGACCACAATCGCGCCGAGACGACGGTCGCGACGCCGAGCATCACGTAGAACGCCGATACCACCGTGCCGCTCATTCCCGCGCCGCGCAGCAGCGCGACGATGAACGTCATGTAGCCGATATAGCCGACGCCGAACAGGCCGTAGCCGGCCAGCGCGAGCGCGAAGCGGGCGGGGCTCGCGGTGACGGCCTCCAGCGCGCTGTCGCGCGGCGCGGCGTGTACCGCATGCTCGCGCTCGATACGACGCGCGGCCGACACGGCCACCGCCGAGAACAGCACGCACGCGAACGCGAGCGCAAACCATGCGGGCTGCCAGCCGTGCGCGCCCTGCGTAAGCGTGGCCGGCACGAGTAGCGACGACGCGACGATGCCCCACCCCGTGCCGCCGTAATAGAGACCGAGCAGCAGCCCCGCATCACGCGGCGACGCCGATGCGAGCCGCGCAGCCAGCACGCCGCCGCTGATGAAGATCAGCGCGCTGCCGACGCCGGTCGCGAGCCGCTGCACGAGCAGCGTGTGCATGTCCGACGTAAACCCGCATGCGGCCATCAGCAACGCGGTCAGCGCACAGCCGGCCGCGAGCAGCGCGCCCGCGTGCCGGCGCCGCGACAGTATCGGAAACACGAGCGCACCGATCAGGTAGCCCGCCGCATTTGCCGTGTTCAACGCGCCGGCCTGCGCGAACGTCCAGCCGAGATCGGCCTTCATCGGCGGCAGCAGCAGTGCATACGAAAAGCGTGCGAGGCCGAGCGCGATCGCGCTGCCGAGCGACAGGCAGATCGCCAGCCGCCACGCGGCCATGCGGTCGGGGTCGGTTGCGCCGGCATCCGGTCGCGACGAGCCGGCACGCTCCGGTTGCGGTGCCATGGGCATCGGGTTGTCTCCGTTGTCGTTCGAGGTCGGGATGCGCGCCCCCCGCGACGCCGACGTGGCGTCGCGAACGGCGGCCGCCGCATCGTCGATGCGAAATCCGCCGCAGCGCATGCGTCCATCCCGATTGCCGAGGCCGACGGCGCCGTCGAGCGATCATACTCGAGCGCTCGCGCCAACGTTGCCGCCGCGCCCGGAATCCGACGACGACCTCTGCCGCCGCCGGTTCGTCCATCCGGCGACGAAGAGCACGGGAGCACGGGAGCGCGCGAGCCGCGTGCCTGCGCTATGCGCCCAATCCGGCCGTAAAGGCCGTGAGCAGCGCGCCGCCTTCGCGCCATTCCCCCAGCCCCGCGGCCGCGTTCAGATGGCCGCGCGCGCCGAGCAGCAGCGGCGTCGCGCCATATGTGCTTGCCCACGCAATCCCGCGCCCCAACGGGTCGTACGGATCGTCCGAACTGGCGATCGCCAGCACCGGCAGGCCGCCGAAATTGCCGGTCGGCAGCTTCGCGAACACCTTTGCGGCGACCGGAAAGCGCGGGCCGCCCGGGTCGGGCACCGCGACGAGAAACGCGCCGCGCACGCTGCGCGTCGAAACGGCATGCCAATGCGCGAACAACAAGCAACCGAGCGAATGACAAATCACCAGCGGCGGCGCCGCGGCTTTCGCGACGGCCTCGTCCAACGCCGCAATCCAGTCGCTCAGGTCGGGCGCGTCCCACGAAGCCGGAGTCATGCGCGTGGCGCCGGGAAGCGTCGCCTCCCAATGACTCTGCCAGTGATCCGCGCCCGAGTTTCCGATACCCGGCACGATGACAATCGCTTGTTCCATCCCCGCCTCCATGAACACAGGAGTTCGCAGTCTGACGGGCCGGAAACACGCGCGGAATGGCAAGTCATCGGTTATTGAGACAAAATGCCGATGACTTAACGGAACAGGAGGGCGGCAATGTCGAACGGAGAACTCGATCGCCTGGATATCGCCATCCTCGAAGCCCTGCAGGAAAACGCGCGAATGCCGCTCTCCGAAGTGGGCCGGCAGATCGGACTGTCGCAGCCCGCGACTTCGGAGCGCGTCAAACGCCTGGAAGAGCGGGGCATCATCACGGGCTACGGCGCGCGGATCGATCCGGCGGCACTGGGGCTGGGGATGATGGCCATCATCCGGCTGAGAACGACGCACGAACACATCAAGCCCGCCCTGAGCGCGTTCGCCGACATGCCGCATGTGATCGAAGTCCACCGCATGACCGGCGAGGATTGCTTCCTGCTGAAGGTACGGGTGCCGACACCGGAGCAACTGGAAACCATCGTCGACGCGATTGCCCGCTTTGGCGCAGTCACGACTTCGCTGGTACTCCGGTCTGAACCGGTCAAGCCGCTCGGGAAAGCGCTGCTCGGTTGATGCGGGTCACAGCCTCGCTGGGCGCGCGCGATTCGCATGATCTGCTTCCTGCGCCGCGCCGGATCGCGCATGCTCGATGTTTAGCACCGCTCGGCTAAAAACCTTGCAGTGCATTGCCTTCCTCAATTCGTCAGACTAATATCGACGCCACTCGCCCGGCATTCACGAAATACCGGACGGGGAGCGGCAATCTTTTAGCCGTGCGCTTTCATGTTGAATCACTCATGTTCACCACAGGAGAATTGACATGCAGGAAACCCAGCAGATCGAATTGCTTGACTGGATGCAGGAAGACACGCACCCCGAGGCCGTCGACATGATGGTCGAGGACGCCGTGGTGCCGTTCGGCACCGCGCTCTGGCCGGTCTGAGCGGGCCACCCGTTCTCGCGGAAGGGCCGCGGCCCTTCCGCCGTTTCCGGAGACACGCATGCTGAACCTGCACCGCGCACTCGGCTTTCACCCCGCGCTGCGCGACAAGCTTGCGCGCGGCGAGTCGGGAAAACTGCTGGTCGGCCACGACACCCGCAACCGCGACATCGCGTTGCGCGCGTTTTCCGCCCTGCCCGATTCGCTCGACGCGACCACCCTCTGCCTCGAAACCACCCCGCCCGCCGACATCGCCGCCGCGCTCGATCGCGCCGACCTGTTCGTGCTGCTGTACGACTCGTCTTGCCTGCCGACGCCGTCGCCGAGCGGGCCGCCGTTCCTCGCGGCGATCCGCCCCGCGATCGTCGAGCACTGGGGCAAGTCGGTCTTGTTCAAGGATTACGGCCCGCATCTGGACGAGGCATTCGCCGAATCGCTCGACGACATCGCGGCACGCAACGGCCGGCTGATCGAAGCGGCCGCGCGCGCATCGCGGATCCGCTTCATCGACGAAGCCGGCAACACGCTGACGGGCTCGCTCGCGCCGGATCAGAAATGGACGAGCGTGGACGGAATGGGCAATCTCGACGTCGTGCCCGGCGAGATCGCGACGCACGTCACCGACCTGAACGGCTCGGTCGTGTTCAGCGGCACGTTTCTCGGCACCGTGCCGTTCGCGATCAAGTACAAGGTGGTCGAGCGGCTCGCGACGCTGCATGTCGAAGGCAGCACGATCGTCGATTTCGACAGCGACGACGCGGGCTTCCGGCGCGACTTCTCGACCTATCTCGACCGGCACGCGAATCACCGGCGGATCGAGGAATTCGGCATCGGCACCAACCTCGGGATCCGCGGGCTATACGGCCGCAATGCAGGATTCGAGGAACGCCATCCGGGCCTGCATCTCGGGCTCGGCGGCGGCGAAAACGGCAGCCACCACCTCGACCTGATCTTCGCGCGCGGCACGCTCGCGCTCGACGAGCGGATCGTGTTCGACGGCGCATTCGCCGTCTGACGAAGCGGCTGCGTGTTCAGGCTTCGGCGGCCGCCGCGTCGCCGAGCCACTTGAACATCACGAAACAATCGACGAACCCGAGCCGCGCGTGACGGTACGCGCGCGGCAGGCGGCCGACGATCTCGAATCCCAGCTTCTGCCACAGCGCGACCGCGACCTCGTTCGTCGCGACCACCGAGTTGAACTGCATCGCGAGAAAACCGCGCTCGCGTGCGACCTGCTGCGAGTGCTCGCACATCAGGCGCGCGACGCCGCGGCCGCGCGCCGCGTCGCTCACCATGTAGCCGCAGTTGCACACGTGATTGCCGGGCCCGGCCGCGTTCGCCTTCAGGTAGTACGAACCGAGCAGCACGCCGTCCTCTTCGGCGATCCATGTGCAGAGCGGCGCGTCGAGCCATAGTGCGCGCGCTGCCTCGGGCGTCGGCGCGGGATCGAATGCATAGGTTTCCTGAGCAGCGACGATGGTGCGGTAGGTCGGCCAGAAGCGCGGAAAATCGTCCTCGGTCATCGGGCGAAGCGTGATCATGCGGGTTCTCTCGTGAAGGCGATGTTGGCCGGAAGGCAATCGATCGTACCGCGATTCGTCGATAGCCGCCGACCCGCGGCACGCCGCTGCGATACACGCCCTGCGGCACGCCATACCGGCGCTCGAGTGCCGGCGAGAAACCTGGCAGGCGCTCGCCGTCGCGTCGCCGGCAGGTTTGCCGCTCACGTCATTCCCTCCAGACACCCACACTCGGCGCGTGCCTCGTCATCGCACCATCGACACAGGCCATTCAGCCGAATCGCCGCTGTACACACCGGATGAAAGAATGATCGTCGTCCGGGAAACCGGCTTCGCTGCCTGAAACCCCGAATCATGAAGACGCTGCATGCGCTCCGGCCGCAGCGCCGTTGCGTTGCATGCCGTCTCGATCCGACGACCGGCAACGCGTGCATCGCACCCCGTTCACACCACCTGTGGCAGCCCGCATGGCCGCCTCGTTCCCTTCACCATTTTTGTAGCTTATAAGTTACAATCCCATCCAAGTTCGAACTGCTTCGCTATCAGCGCGACGACGGTCGCGAGCCTTTCACCGAATGGCTGAACGCCGTGCGCGACAAGTTCGCCCAGGCGCGGATTCGAGAACGCCTCCGCCGTGTGCAGACAGGCAACTTCGGCGATTGCGAGCCTGTCGGCGAAGGCGTGATCGAACTGCGCATCCATGTCGGTGCCGGCTATCGCGTGTACTTCGGCCGGCACGGCGGTGCACTGGTGCTGCTGCTGTCCGGCGGCGACAAGGGCAGTCAACCCGACGACATCAGGCGTGCAAAGGAACACTGGTCGAACTGGAAACGGAGGCAAATGTGAGCAAGCTCAAAGGCGCGGTATCGCACCACGACGCGGAAGTCGCCGAACTCGGCGCCGATCGCGACCTCGCGGTGGCCTATCTGCGCGTCGCAATGGAATCGCTCGACGATCCCGACAACCGCGCGGCCGCCCTGCTCGCGCTGCGCACGGTCGCGGAAGCGTACGGCGGGCTCGGCGCCGTCGCGGCCGAAGCCGGCATCAGCCGCGAATCGCTGTATCGCACGCTGTCCCCCAACGGCAACCCGACGCTGAAAACCCTGCTCGCGGTGCTCAAGACGGTCGGCCTGCGCCTGTCCGTCGTCCCCGCGCAGCCGGCGCATGCGTAAGCGGCGCGCGGCCCGCCTGCCCGCTCACGGCCTGACCATCCACACCAGCAGCATCCCGGCCGGCGCGGCATTCATCCCCGCCGGCGGATGCTCGATCGTCGGCTCGACCGCCAGCGCCTGCGCGATCGCCGCCGCATCGTCGATCGGCGTCGTCCGCACGATCGTCATCAGCCGCGCCGGCCGGTGCAGCGTCTCGCGATACAGTGCGCCGTACCACAGCGGCCGCGTGCCGAGCGCATCCTGCAGCACGTACGGATAACGCCACAGCCGCAGCACGACACGGCTTTCAGGGTGGCCCGGATCGACGCGGACGAACACGCGGCGCGTGCTCTCGCCGTGCGTGTAGCGCGGCAGCACCGGCAGCGTGTCGACCGGCGCCTGCGGCAACAGCCAGCGCAGCGCGGTGGCGGGCGACCACGGCGTCGCGCGCTGCCAGCCGGCCTGCGCGAGATGGCGATCGAGCGTGTCCGACGTCGCGCTCCATTGCAGCGGCAGATATTCCTCGCGATCGCCGCCGATCTCGGTGCGCCGCGTCGGCACGCGCTGCCACCCGCCGCGCATCCACTGATCGACGGTCATCGCGACCACGTCGCCGACATGCGGGCGCGCCGCGCGGTCGAGCTGCCATTGCGCGGGAACCGTCCATACGCCGGCCGTCGCGAGCACCACGACCACCGCGACGAGCGCGCCCCTCGACTGCACATGCTCGCGCACGCGCCAGTACGCATAAGCGCCGGCGAGCACCGCGAACCACGCCAGCCCGAGGCTCCAGCCGCCGAGCAGACCCGACAGCCACGTGTCGCCGACATACAACCGCGCGAAGCCGCCGAGCACGATCCACAGCACGACCGCCGTCACGACCGGGATGCGCCACCGCGCGGGCCCGTCGTGCGCCAGCACCCAGCCGAGGCCGCTGCTCGCGAGAATCGCGAACGCGGCATCGGCATCGGGCAGCGGCACGTGCAGTGCGCCGGGCGGCAGGCTCGCGGGCGTCGCGCCGGGCACGCCCGCGCCGAACACCGGCACGAGCACGACGGCGATGCCGATCGTCGCGAGCCACCACGCGGACGTCAGCCAGCAGCGATGAATCATCAGCCAGACGAGAAACGCGGCCGCGACGATCAGCCCCGTATCGTGCCCGTGCAGCACCGCGAGCGCGCTCATCGCGGCATCGACGGGCGGCGTGCGCAGGTTCTGCAGGAACGCGTACAGCGCGATGTCCGCCTGCATCAGCGGATCGTTCGCGACGACATCCTGCACGAGCCCCGCGAACAGCCACACGCAGCCGACGAACAGCAGCGCGAGCACCGGCACCGCGCCCGGCAGGCGACGCACGCGCGCGATCGTGTCGTGCAGCCGCGCGCCGAACCGCGGCCAGCGGCGTGCACAGGCGTGCGCGACTTCGACGAGCGCGCGACGCAGCAGCGGCCAGCCGCGACGCAACGCGACGCGCACGCCGATCCACACCAGCGCGACCAGCGCGGCGACGACCGCCAGGATCGCGGCGACCCGCACGCTGATCGCCGCGGCCAGGACGGCCGATGCGCCGAACAGGATGCCCGGCGCCACATGAACGGGCGCCCACACGAGTGCCGATATCACGTTGACCGGATAGAACGACCGGCGCGGCAGCGTCGCGCAGCCGACGACGACCGGCACGACCGCGCGCACCGGCGCGAGGAAGCGCGCGAGCACGATGCTCTTCATGCCGTGACGCAGCACGAACTCCTCACCACGCGCGTAAGCGGCTGCGTAGCCGAAGCGCGCCCACGCGTTGCGGATCACCCCGCCATAGTGCCGCCCGAGCTCGTAGCTGATCCCGTCGCCGACCACGGCGCCGACGGCCGCGACGCCGATCGTCGTCCACCCGTCGAGCGCGCCCGCGCCGATCAGCGCACCGGCCGCGAACATCACGGCACCGGCCGGCACGACCGTGCCGACCAGCGCGATCGCCTCGGCGCAGGCGGTCAAGAACACGATCGCCAGCACGAGCAGCGGATGCGCGCCGATCGCGCCGATCCACGCGTGGATCGTGTCGCTCATCGCGCGCTCCAAAGCGGTGCGGCCCGGTGTGCGAACACCGGGCCGGCAGTGGCGTGGGGAACGTTCATCGCGAGGTGCGCGCGGTCGAGCCGGCGTCGGAGGTCAATCGAACTCGTACTGCCGCGCATCGGCCTCGAGCGGCGCGTCGTGGTACCCGACCGTCGCGATCTCGTGCAGATAGCGCGCGAGAAACGCGCCGATCGACCCGGCGGCCTCGAATTGATGCACGTGACGGAATTCGTGGGTCAGCAGGCGGCGCGTGTCTTGCCCGCGCAGCACGAACACCGCATGGCCGAGCGTGAGCCCGATCGTCCCCGGCGACAGCAGCCCCGTGTCGCGTGCGATCGCGGCCAGCGAAGGCGTGTCGGGGAACGGCATGCGGTCGACGATCACGACGCGGATCCGCTCCGCCTGCGCGACGCCCACGGTGCGCGCGTCGTCGGCCTGCGCCGGCGTCAGCGGCACGCCCTGCGCGATCCCGCGCGCCGCCTCCGCTTCGGCCCATGCGACGGCGGCAGGCAGTGCGGACGGAAGGATATCGGCAAGGTCGATCATCGCGGGGCTCCTCGGTTGGCGCGGCGGCATCGGGCACCAGTTTAGTCCCGAATCGGGGCCGTTCGCGGGGCCGTTCGCGGGGCGCTTCGCGTGACGCCGCGCAGGTCCGCCCCCGGGCGCATCAGTCATCAGGGAATACCCTATTCCACAAGCGGTCCACGCCGCTTCCTTTCCGTCGATTACTTCGGTTCAGTACACATTCCGGGGTCGGATATCTCGAAAATTTCCCGGATGTGTACCGTTTTGGGATTCGGCGGAATATATTGATCGGAAGAACAATCGCGGCGGCAACCGGACGGCAGGGT
Source organism: Burkholderia sp. NFPP32 (assembly GCF_900119325.1). NCBI lineage: Bacteria > Pseudomonadati > Pseudomonadota > Betaproteobacteria > Burkholderiales > Burkholderiaceae > Burkholderia > Burkholderia sp. NFPP32. The sequence goes on from NZ_FPJP01000003.1 coordinate 73,817, forward strand.
CCGCGGCGTCATCCCGAAGAGGGTCGCTCGATGATCAGGGTAATTCTGGCTGACGATCACGCAGTCATGCGAGACGGACTGCGTCATATCCTGGAGAGGGCCGGCGGTTTCGAAATCGTCGGCGAGGCGAGCGACGGCCCGGCCACGCTCGCGCTGGCCGAGCGCAGCGCCGCCGACGTGCTGCTGCTCGACCTGTCGATGCCCGCGCCGACCGGCATCGAGCTGATCCGGCTGGTCAAGAGCCACGCGCCGTCACTGCGCACGCTCGTGCTGACGATGCATGCCGAGGCGCAGTACGCGGCGCGCGCGTTCAAGGCCGGCGCAGTCGGTTACCTGACGAAGGACAGCGCGACCGCCGAGCTCGTCGAGGCCGTGGGCAAGGTCGCGGCGGGCGGCGTCTACGTGAGCCCGTCGGCGGCCGAAAGCCTCGCGCGCACGCTGCGCGCGCCGGCCCAAACGCTGCCGCACGAACGGCTGTCCGCGCGCGAGCTCGACGTGATGCGCCGCATCGTCGCGGGCCAGACCGTCACGCAGATCGCGTCCGAACTCGCGCTGAGCGCGAAAACGGTCAGCACATACAAGACGCGGATCCTCGAGAAGATGGAACTGCCGCACGAAGCCGCGCTGGTCCGCTACGCGATGCGCCACGATCTCGACCCCGGCGTCGACGACGCATGACGACCACCCTCCACTTACCGCCTGCCCCCGCGGACGACGCCGATCCGGACGCGTCGCGCCTGTTCATGTCGTCGCTGCCGCCGGGGCGGCGCGAGCGGCGGCTCGCGATCGCGACCGTGCTCGTGTCGGCCGCGATCTTCGCCACGCTCGCGCCGTTCGCGGGCATGCCGCTCGCGCCGGGCTGGGCGTTCATCCCCGTGTACCAGTCGGCGATCGTCGTCAACGACATGGTGACGGCCGGCCTCCTGCTCGGCCAGTACGCGATCCTGCGCGAAAAATCGCTGCTCGCGCTCGCGGGCGGCTACCTGTTCACGGGCTTCATGGCCGGCACGCACATGCTGACCTTCCCGGGGCTGTTCGCGCCGACGGGCCTGCTCGGCGCCGGCGAACAGACCACGGCCTGGCTGTACCTGTTCTGGCACGGCGGCTTTCCGCTCGCGGTGGCCGCCTATGCGCTGCTGCGCGCGGCGTCGCGCACGCGCCCGATCCCGGCCCCGCAGCGCCGCGCGGCGATTCCGGTGGTGCTCTGCATCGCCGCGGCGGCCGCCGCGACGGCCGCGCTCGCGGTGCTCGCGACCGCCGGCCACGACCTGCTGCCGCGCATCATGCACGGCAACCGGATGGCCGCGACGATGACGAACGCGATCACGGTCGTCTGGGCGCTGAACCTGGTTGCACTGGTGCTGATGTGGCGGCAGCGTCGCCATCATTCCGTGCTCGACCTGTGGGTGATGACCGTGCTCGTTGCCTGGCTGTTCGACATCGCGCTGTCGTCGATGCTCAATCACGGGCGCTTCGATCTCGGCTTCTACGCGGGCCGCGCGTACGGCCTCGTCGCGTCCGGCGTCGTGCTGTTCGCGATGCTGTTCGAGAACGGCCGGCTGCATGCGCAGACGGTGCGCGCACTGGCCGGCGCGCGCTACCAGCATCTGCTCGTCGTGCAGAAGAGCGCGCAGCTGAACGAGGCGAACGAACGGCTCGAACAGCGCGTCGCCGCGCGCACCGCGCAACTGAGCGCGTCGAACCGCGACCTGCGGCGCGAAGTCGAGGAGCGCGTGCGCGCGGAGCGGGCGCTGCAGGCGTCACGCGAGGAACTGCGCGAGATCGCCGCGATCAGCGCGACCGCGCGTGAGGCCGAGCAGCGCCGCATCGCCCGCGAGCTGCACGACGAACTCGCGCAGACGCTCGCGGCGCTGAAGAACGATCTCGAATGGCTGATCGACCGCGTGCCGCAGGACGACGCGCCGCTGGCGCGCAAGATCGCGGCGATGCACACGATGGCACGCGGCGCGGTGGCCGCGACGCGGCGCATCGCGTCGGACCTGCGCCCGCTGATGCTCGACGATCTCGGCTTCGCGGCGGCGATGCAATGGCTCGTGGAGGATTTCCGGCACCGTCACGGAATCGCGTGCGGGCTGCATGTCGATCCGCCCGAGTTGCAGCTCGACGAGCCGTATGCGACGGCCGTGTTCCGCATCGCGCAGGAAGCGCTCGCGAACGTCGCGCGGCACGCGGCCGCGTCGCATGCGGATGTCGAGCTCGTGCACGGCGACGATGCGATCGCGCTGACGATTCGCGACGACGGCGCGGGATTCGATCCCGGCGTGCAACGTAAGTCGAACTCGTTCGGACTGGTCGGTTTGCGTGAGCGTGCGTACCTCGTCGGCGGCACGCTGCGGATCACGACGACGCTCGGCGAAGGCACGACGGTCGAGGTGGAGATTCCGCTGTCGCATCCGCAGGTAGCTGTTGCGCATGGGGGAGATGAGGCTTCGCGCGGGTAGGCGGTCGAATGCGGCGGTGCCGCGACGCTGACGCGGTCAGTGGTAATCGTCTTCTCGTTGATGGCGGACGGCGAGGATCGTGACTTGCGTCCGCGATGCATGAATCGCCATCCCAATGGCTTACCCGAGCGCTCTTGTCGCCCGTGCCGCTTTCAGCATGCGCTCGAGTTCAGCCTGGACGTTTACAGCGTCGATGTATTCGCCGGTCCGCCGCGCCTCGTCGCGTGATGCGAGACCACGCGCGACAAACTCGCGCTGCACGCGTCGGCGCGCAACGCGAGCGCGCAACGCCGATTCGATGAACGCGGAGAGCGTCTCGTTTTTCGCCAGAACGGATTCAGCGGCTTCAAGCAATTGCGGATCGATCCGGAACGCGGACTTCGTCGCAGAATTCATTGCATTCCCCACATGTGTCAATGGATCGCACGGTAGCACACCGACACGCTCCAGGAGCGTGAACCGGTTGGAGCAGCCACGAATCCATGCGCGTCACACCCGCGCCGCGACCATCCCCCGCTCCGAGCGCGTCCACGCGACCAGCGCGCCGATCCCGAGCAGCGCGAGGCACACGATCGGCACGATCATCGGCCCGAACGCGGTGCCCGTCACCTTGCCCGCGAACGGCATCAGGTTCTGGCTGAAGAAACCGCCGAGGTTGCCGATCGAATTGATCGCCGCGACGCTCGCCGCCGCCCGCGCGCCGGTGAAATAGCGCGGCGGCATCGACCAGAAGCACGGATACAGCAGCGGGATGCATGCGCCGCCGAGCACGAGCGCGATGAAGCGCAGCGGCGTCGACGGCAGCACGAGGCTCAGCAGGAAGCCGAGCGCGCCGAGCGCCGCGACGATCGCTATCGTGCGCAGGATGCTCTTCGCGCGGCGCAGCTTCGCCGGCAGCCACAGCAGCAGCAGCACCGCGAGCGCCCACGGCAGCATGCTCAGGAAACCGTTCGTGCTGCTCGACACGCCGAACGATTTCACGAGCGTCGGCAGCCAGTACGTGACGCCGTACAGCGACGTCGACATCAGCATGTAGGTCGCCGCGAACAGCATCACGCGCGGATCGAGCAGCGCCTTCCACGGCTGACCATGCTCGGCCTGCGCGGGTTTCTCGCGCTCCAGCGCGGCCGCGACGATCTGCTTCTCGCGCTCGTCGAGGAACGGCGCCTCGCGAAACGACGCGGGCAGCACGCGGAACACGACGATCGCGACGATCACGGCCGGAATGCCGGTTGCGATGAACACCCACTGCCAGCCCGCCAGCCCCCACACGCCGTTCAGGCTCAGCAGCACGCCGCCGACCAGCGAGCCGAGCATGTTCGCGAGCGCGCTGCCGAGCGTGAAGATGCCGAGCACCTTCGCGCGGTAGCTTTGCGGAAACCACAGCGTCAGGTAGTAGATCACGCCCGGATAGAAGCCGGCCTCGGCGATGCCGAGCAGGAAGCGCAGCGAGCAGAACGCGGGCATCGACGTCGTGAAGCCCATCAGCACGGTGATGAGGCCCCACGTCAGCATGATCCGCGCGAGCCATACGCGCGCGCCGTAGCGATGCAGCGCGAGCGTGCTCGGCACCTCGAACAGCAGATAGCCGATGAAGAACAGCGACGACGCGAGCCCGAACGCGGCCTCCGTCATCCCGAGGCTGTGCACCATCTGCAGCTTCGCGAAGCCGACGTTCTGCCGGTCGATGAACGCGATCAGGAACATCACGACGAGGATGGGCAGCAGGCGCCGCGCCACCTTCGACATGATGCGCTGTTCTTCGGCGGACGCGGGGTCCAGGGTTTCGGTAGCGTTCACTACGGGCTCCTTACGTGAATCGGTTGCGTGTCGGTTGAATCGGCGCCGCGCGCAACGAAGGCGCGGACGCGGAATGTTTCGATGAATGTCGCTTGTCGGCCGTCGGCGGCGCTCAACCCGACCGGTAGTCGTCGAGCATCGGCGCGAACATCTCGTGCCACGCGCGCGGCTTCGCCTTGATCGTGCCGGCCAGGTACAGGAATTCGACGTAATCCATCAACTGGTTCGGCCGCACCGAGAAGCGCGTATCGGGCGCGGCGAGCATCCGCATCACGTCGTCGTGCGACACGCCGACGCCCGACGACGCCGCATAAAGCGCGGCCGCCGCGCGCGGATCCTGCGCGATCAGGCGGTTCGCTTCGTCGAGCGCGCCGAGAAACGCGGCGGCCAGCGCGGGCTCCGTATCGACGAGCCGCTTCGGCGCGAACACGACGTCGAGCGTCAGCGGGCCGAGCACGTCGACCGAACTCACGACGCGGTGGATACCCGGCTGCCGCAACTCGAGCGTCGAGAACGGCGGCGACGTGAAGTGCGCGGTGACGCCGTTCTCGCGGCGGATCAGCGCCTGCATCGCCTGCGGATGCGGCAGGTTCACGGTGATCGAATCGAGCTGCGCGAAATGCTTCGGACCGAGCTGCCGGCTCGCGACCATCTGCAGCACGACGGCCGACAACGACGTGCGGATGCCGGGCACCGCGATCCGGTCGGACGGCGTGAAGTCGCGCAGCGACGCGAGGCCCGGACGGTTCGCGTTCAGCGACAGCGACGTGGTCGACAGCCCGCTGATGCCGATCACCTCGACGTTCGGAATGCCGCGCGCCCGCGCCCACAGCTCGATGAAGCCCGGCGCGCCGGCGCCCGCGAAATCCAGCGTGCCGGCCATCATCGCGTCGTTGACGGAATTGCCGCCGTCGAGCAGCACCCAGTCGACCGCGACGTCGCGCACGCCGTGCCGCGCCGCGTGCCGCTCGAACAATCGCTGCTTCTCCATCACGAGCAGCGGCAGGTACAGCACGCCGTAGCCCTTCGAGATCCGCACCGTGCGCGGCTTCGCGCGCACCAGCGCCGGCGCGGCGAGCGCGCCGAGCCCGGCGGCGATCAATGCGCGGCGGCGCGGCGACGTCGTCATGCGTGCGCCGCCTTGCGACGGGCGGCAAACGGCCACGCGAGGGCCGGCGGCGCGCTGCGGCGCGCGTGCGTCGTGCCCGTGACTTGCTGCATGTTGCCGTCTCCTTGAATATTTCTGGTATTAATGCCGTCCTTGCGTGCTGCTTCCGGCTCGACACAGGTTATCGACCGAGTCTGAGAAAATGCTGACATCCCGGCCCCGGGAAAACCCCTAATCCACCCACCTGAAAAACGGCACCATGCGCATTCTCGTCGTGGAGGACGATGCCGAAATCGGCGCGGCGATCCGCAGCCGCCTGGCGCGGCTCGGCCACGCGGTCGATCTCGAAACCGACGGCGCGACCGCGAACGGGCTGCTGCGCGTCGAGCGCTTCGACCTCGTCGTGCTCGACGCGAACCTGCCCGGCATGGACGGGTTCGCGGTGCTGCGCAACCTGCGCGCGTCGGGCGGCACGACGCCCGTGCTGCTCGTCACCGCGCGCTCGGCGATCGACGACCGCGTGAGCGGCCTCGGCCTCGGCGCCGACGACTATCTGGTGAAACCGTTCGACTACCGCGAGCTCGATGCGCGCGTGCAGGCGCTCCTGCGCCGCAACAGCGGCCACGCGAACGACGTGCTGACGCTCGGCGGCCTCGTGATCGACCGCAGCAGCCGCCTCGCCGAGCTCGACGGCCAGCCGCTGTCGCTGTCGCGCCAGGAATTCGCGCTGCTCGAAATCCTCGCGAGCCGACCGCAGCGCATCTTCTCGAAGGAAGAGCTGCTGAACCAGTTGTTCAGCTTCGGCAACGAGCCGACCGCGAACGCGGTCGAGCAATACGTGACGCGCGTGCGCAGGAAGCTGCAGGGCAGCTCGGTCGAGATCCGCACCGCGCGCGGGATGGGGTATCAGATTGCCGCGCACTGACTGGTTCCCGAAGACGCTGTTCGGACGCACGCTGCTCTTCATCGCGCTCGTCGTCGCGACCGGCGCGCTCGCGCTCGCGGCGATCGCGCGCTACTACGCGGGCGTCGCAGCCGAACGCGCGTACGACCAGCTGCTCGCCGGCGCGTCGATCCAGGTCGCGGAAAACCTCTACGTGCAAGGCGGCGTGCTCGCACTGAATCCGCCGGTGGCCGCGCTGTCGACGCTGTCGCGCTACGACCTCGTCTACTACAAGGTCGTCGATTCGCGCGGCATCGTCGTGGCCGGCTACAACGATCTCGCGAGCTCCGCGACGCTCGCCGCCGCGAAACAAGGCCCTGCATTCGCGAACGCCGTCTACCAGGGGCACCGGATCCGCACGGCGACGATCGCGCGCTACATGCCCGAGGAAAGCACGCCGGGCTGGGCGCTCGTGACCGTTGCGCAAACAACCAACGCGCGCCAGCAGCTCACGAACGACATGAGCATCAAGGTGTGGACGCTGATCCTGCTGATGAGCGTGCTCGCGATCGGCGCGAGCGGCCTCGCGATCCGGCGCGGCCTGCGCCCGCTCGCGCAGATCGGCACCATCATCGCCGCGCGCGACCCGGCCGACCTGCGGCCGGTGGCCGTCGACACGCCGAGCGAGATAGACGCGATCATCGGCTCGATCAACGGGTTGATACACCGCCTGGCCGAACGCATCAATGCGATGCAGCGCTTCATCGCCGACGCCGCGCACCAGATGCGCACGCCGCTCGCGCGGCTCGACGCGCAGATCGAACTGCTCGACGGCGAATCCGATCCCGCGCGCCATGCGGCACGCCTCGACGCGCTGCGCGCGACCTGCTCGGACGTCGGCCGCCTCACCGGCCAGCTGCTCAATCATGCGATGGTGATCCATCGCATCGAGGCCGTGCCGCTGCAACCGGTCGAACTCGTCGCGCTCGCGAAGGACGTGCTCGGCCGCACGATTCCGCTCGCGGACGAGCGCGACGTCGCCGTCGCGTTCGCGAGCGACGCGCCGCTTGCGTGGATCGACGGCGATGCAATCAGCTTGCAGGAAGCGCTGTCGAACGTGCTGCACAACGCGCTGCTGCATGGTCATGCCGACGACATCGTCGTCTCGGTCGCGACCGCGGGCAACGCCGACGGCGCGGTCACGCTGACCGTCACCGACAACGGCCGCGGGATTCCGCGCGAGCACTGGGACGCCGCATTGCAGCCGTTCGTGCGGCTCGCGCCGGACGGCAGCGAACGGCGCACGGGGTCGGGCCTCGGGCTCGCGATCGTGCAGGAAGTGATGAAAGCGCACGGCGGGCGCGTCGGGTTTGCGTTTCCGGAAGCGGGTGGGTTCGCGGTGGTGATGACGTTTCCGCGGGCGGCGGGGATCGGCGCCAGGCAGGCATAGGCCGGTGGAACCCGGCTCACGGTCGATCGGGTACTTGCTTCGACTCTTGAGCCGCAGGTGATCATGTGTCGGCCACCGATGAGCCACGCCAACTACGCCGCCACCGCCTCCCCGCCCAGATACGCATCGCGCACTCGCTCATCGTCGAGCAGCGCCGTCGCGGGCCCTTCGAGCACGACGCGCCCGGTCTGCAGCACGTACCCGTAGTGCGCGATCTCCAGCGCGAGGCTCGCATTCTGCTCGACCATGAACACCGTCACGCCCTGCTTGTTGATCGCGTCGATCAGTTCGAGCACCTTGTCGACGTAGAGCGGCGACAACCCCATCGTCGGCTCGTCCATGCAGATCAGCTTCGGCCGCGCCATCAGCGCGCGCGCCATCGCGAGCATCTGCTGCTCGCCGCCCGACAGCGTGCCCGCGCGCTGCGCGAGCCGCTCCCGTACGCGCGGAAACAGGTCGAGCACGCGTTCGTAATCTTCCGCCACTGCCGTGCGGTCGCTGCGCGTATACGCACCCATCAGCAGGTTCTCCCGCACGCTCATGTCGCCGAACAGCCGCCGCGCCTCGGGCACGGCCGCGATTCCGCGTCGCACGCGCTGCGGCGTCGCGAGCGCCGTTACGTCGTCGCCGTCGAAACGCACGACGCCGCGGCGCGGCCGCATCAGCCCGAGAATCAGCTTCATCGTCGTCGATTTGCCGCTCGCATTGCCGCCGAGCAGGCTGACGATCTGCCCGCGGCCCACTTCGAAGTTCACGTCGAAATGCACCTGCACCGGCCCGTAGAACGTATCGAGGTGTTCGAGTTTCAGCAGCGCGTCGGTCATGATCGTGTCGGGTCCGGTGGAAAGCGTGTTCATGCAGCCGCCTGCGTCGTGCGCTCCGCGGCAGCACCGCCCGCGTGACGCCGGCCAAGGTACGCCTCGATCACGCGCGGATCGTGCCGCACGTCGCGCGGCGCGCCTTCGGCGATCTTTACGCCGTTGTCGAGCACCATCACGCGGTCGGACACGCGCATCACGAGTTCGAGCTTGTGCTCAATCAGCAGGATCGTCAGGCCGCGCGCCTTCAGCGACTGGATCAATTGCAGCATCTCGGCCGTCTCCGTCTCGTTCATCCCGGCCGTCGGTTCGTCGAGCAGCAGCAGGCGCGGATGCAGCGCGAGCGCGCGGCCGATCTCCACGCGCCGCCGGTTCGCGTACGACAGGCTGTGCGCCGGATGATCGATGCGCGGCGTGAGCCGTTCGCCGAACCCGGCGACGATCGCGCGCGCCTCGTCGCGCAGCGCCGCTTCCTCGCGCCGCACCGACGCGGGCCGCACGAGCGCGCGCAGCACCTCGGCCGCCGCGCCGAGCGCTGGCCAGCCGGGCCGTGCCGCACGCAACCGCGCATGCGCGCCGATCAGCACGTTGTCGAGCACGCTCAGGTTGCCGAACACGCGGCCGTGCTGGAACGTGCGCGCGATGCCGAGCGCCGCGAGCCGTTCAGGCGCCGTGCCCGTGATGTCGCGGCCGTCGAACGTCACGCGGCCGGCATCGGGCCGATCGGCACCCGCGATCAGGTTGAACAGCGTCGACTTGCCGGCGCCGTTCGGCCCGATCACGCTCAACAGTTCGCCGTCGGCGAGCGTCAGGCTCGCGCCGTCGAGCGCGGTCACGCCGTCGAAGCGGCGCGTCAGGCCCTGCACGTCGAGCAAGGGTCGGGGGGTGGTCATCGCATTCCTCCTCACACCGTGCCGAGCAGGCCCTGCGGCCGAAACCGGACGAGCAGCAGCAGCACGACACCGTAGATCAGCATCCGGTAGTCGGCCGCCCAGCGGAACAGCTCGGGCAGCCCGATCAGCGCGACCGCGCCGGCGATGCCGCCGAGCACGTTGCCGAGCCCGCCGAGGATCACCATCGTCAGCGCGAGGATCGACACCTGCGAATCGAAGGTCTGGTGATTGATGTAGCTGTACAGGTGCGCGGCGATGCCGCCACTCACGCCGGCCGCCACGCCGCTGACCGCGAACGCGATCGCCTTGTAGCGATTCGGCGCGATGCCGTGCGCGCGTGCCGCAATGTCGTCCTCGCGCACCGCGCGCAGCGTGCGCCCGAGATGCGAGCGCAGCAGCCGAACCTGCACGAGCGCGAACACCACGAGCACCGCGAACGTAAACCAGTACGCGGCCCGCGCGGTCGTCGCCCACGGCAGCGGCGCGATGCCGGTGATGCCGAGCGGGCCGCGCGTGAGGCCGTCCCAGTTCAGGATCACGAGGCTCACCACTTCGCCGATGCCGAGCGTCGCGATCGACACGTAGTGCCCGCGCAGCCGGAACGCCGGGTAGACGAGCAGCGTGCCGAGCACTGCCGTGATCGCGCCCGCGCACGGGATCGTCACGGCCGGCGACCAGCCGAGATCCGACGACAGCAGCGCCGACGCGTACGCGCCGATCACCAGCAGCGCCGCAGCCCCAAGCGAAATCTGCCCGACCGTGCCTGCGACGAGCGTGAGGCTCAGCGCGAGCAGGCCGTACAACCAGGCGTTGGTCAGCGTCTGCAGCACGTACGGCGACGCGCCGAGCCACGGCAGCACGGCCGCGAGCACGATCAGTACGACGAGCGCCGGGCGCGGCACGCGCACGGCTTTCGCGGCCGCGAGAAAGGTGCCCGTCATCGGTTCGGGCGGCAGCGCGCGGTTCGCGCTGAACAAGCCGTTCGGCCGCCACACGAGGAACACGATCAGCAGCCCGAACGCGAACAGGTCGCGATAGCTCGTGCCGAACAGCGCGACGCCGTAGCTTTCGACGAGGCCGAGCAGCAGGCTGCCCGCGATCGCGCCCGGCACGTTGCCGAGCCCGCCGATCAGCAGCGCGACGACGCCCTTCAGCGTCGCCTGGAAGCCCATCGCCGGATCGATGCTGTTGTAGTACATGCCGACCAGCAGCCCGCTCACGCCGCCGAGCGCGCACGCAATCGCGAACACGGTCTGGTTCACGCGATCGACGTCGACGCCCATCTGCAGCGCCGCGTCACGATCCTGCGCGGTCGCGCGCACGGCCCAGCCGAGCCGCGTGAAGCGCAGGAAGCCGTACAGCAGCGCGGCCGCCGCGATGCCGATGCCCGCGATCAGCAGGTCGAGCGAGCCGAGCGTCGCGCCGGCGATCCTCAGGTGCCAGTCGGGCAGCGGCGTCGGCACCGCGCGCGGGTCCGCGCCGAATGCGAGCTGCGCGAGCTGGTCGAGGATGAAGCTGATGCCGATCGTCGCGAGCAGCGGCGCAATCCGCGCCGCATGGCGCAGCGGCCGCAGCCCGATCCGCTCGATCGCAATGCCGAGCGCGCCGCAGCCGACGACGACCGCCGCGAGCGCGACCGGCAGCGGCAGCCCGAAGCGTGTTAGGCACAGCCAGCCGATGAACGCTCCGGCCATGTAGACCGAGCCGTGCGCGAAGTTGATCAGGTGCGACACGCCGAAGATCAGCGCGAGCCCGACCGCGAGCAGCGCGTAGATGTTGCCGACGATGAGGCCGTTGAGCGTGTAGTCGAGCCAGGATGCCATCACGATGCGTCCGTCACTTGCATGCGGTTGATTCGAATCAGCGCGCGGCGAGCTGCGGCTTCGCGCCGTCCCACAGCGCCCACTGCCCCTGCTTCACGACCAGATACACGGTGCGCGCGCCCGCAACGCGGCGCGTCTGCGGATCGAAGCGCACCTTGCCGAAGATCACGCTCGGCACGTCGCTCACTTTCGCGAAACCGTCGTGCGCGGCCTGGCGAGTCGTGCCGTAGCGACGCAGCACCTCGGCCGACAGGATCAGCGCGTCATATGCGCGCGCAACGAACGAATCGGGATCGGCGTGGAATTTCGCGCGATAGCGCTGCACGAACGCCTGCACCTCGGGGCGCGGCTCGGCCGGGAAGAAATTCGATTCCGTATAGACGCCGTCGACGGCCGCGCCGCCCAGTTCGAGGAACTTCGGCGAATACACGGAGCCGACCGCCGCGATCGGCAGCGCAACGCCCGACGTGCGCGCCTGGCGCACGATCTGCGCGCCGTCCGCGTAGTACGAGATCAGCACGATCGAATCGGGCTTCAATGCGCCGATCCGCACGAGCGTCGAGCGGAAATCCTTCTCCGCCGGCTGATAGCCTTCGGCCGCGACGACCTGCGCGCCGAGCCCGGCCGCCGCCTTCGCGAAGATGTCCTTGCTGGTGCGGCCCCAGTCGGTGTTCAGGTACAGCACCGCGATCCGCTTGAAGCCGAGTTCCTTCACCGCGTAGCGCGCGAGCAGCGGCTGCTCCTCGGCCTGGCTCAGCGCGGTGCTCCACAGGTAATCGCCGCCCTTCGTGAAATCCGGGTGCGAGTTCGTGAAGCCGAACTGGATCAGTTGCCCGCGCTGGTAGATCGGCGACGCTGCCATCGACGTCGCGCTGGAGAAATCGCCGAGCTCGATCGCGATGCGCGGATCGGCGACGAACTTCTGCGCGATCGCCACCGCCTGGCGCGGGTCGCTGCGGCTGTCCTGGAAATCGATCGCGAGCGGCCGGCCGTGAATGCCGCCGCTGCCGTTGATCTCGTCGAGCGCGAGATCGAAGCCGCGCTTCCATTGCTCGCCGTATTGCGCGTCCTGGCCCGTCAGCGGCCCGCTCACGCCGACCACCACCGGCTCGCCCGACACGCCCGCCGCGAGCGCGCCGCCCGCCGACAAGCCCCATGCGGCAGCGAGCGCCGCCACCGTGCCCAGCACGCGCCGCCATGCGCCGCGTGCGTCGTTCCCCGAAACGTTCATGCCGCCCCCACCTTCAGTCAGTCGAAAAGAGTGAGGGCATGTAACCATCCGGTTCAGGGCGATCCAACGAAGTTTTGCGCATATCGATATCGCGTGCGGCGCGAAGCGGATGACGCGCGCGGATGGCCATCCGCATGCGGCGCATCGTGCAGTGCGTCTGCGTGCATCGCATCGCGTTGATTCGATTGCGGTTTCCCGCGCGGCTCTCCTCTCAGCCGACGCGCACGTACGCGCCGCCGGCCATCGTGAAGATCGCGCGCTTCGCAGTTTTCGCGCTGTCGATAGCAAAAATCATTATATGAATTACGCATGCTCGCACTCCTACAATGCGCAAATCGCATCATCGGAACGCGTCATGGAGCTGCATCAACTCGAAGCCTTTTCCGCGGTCATGTCGGCCGGCAGCGTGACCGGCGCGGGCGAACTGCTCGGCCGCTCGCAGCCGGCCGTCACGCGGCAGATCCAGGAGCTCGAAGCCGATCTCGGCTACGCGCTGTTCGACCGGCACGGCCCGCGCGTCACGCCGACGCGGCGCGCGTTCCTGCTGTACGAGGAAGTCGAGCGCTCGCTGGTCGGCCTGCGCGCGATCGAGGCACGGGCACGCGCGCTCGGAAACGAAACGGCCGAACCCGTGCGCATCGCGGCGACGCCGTCGCTCGCGGCCACGCTCGTGCCGGCCGCGCTCGCCGCGCTGCCCGACGGCGCACACGCCCCGCACTACCAGTTGCGCAGCGAATCGGCCGAGCATGTCGTGCATGAAGTGCTGGCCGGCACGGCGGATATCGGCGTCGTCACGCTGCCGATGGCGCACGCGGGGCTCGACGTGCACTGGATCGCGCAGACGCCATGCGTCGCCGTGCTACCCGCCGGCGATCCGCTCGCGGCGAAGCCGCGCATCGCGCTGCGCGATCTCGCGCGCCGCCGCATCGTGACGGTCGCGAACCGGCACCGGCTGCGCCAGCGGATCGACGCGGCATTCGCGGCCGCGCGCGTCGAGGCGCGCGTGTTCATCGAAACCAATGCGTCGCTGAATGCGGTGATGGCCGCGCGCGCGGGCATCGGGATCGGCATCGTCGATCCGGCGACGGGCGTCGCGCTGCCGGTGGACGGCGTCGTCGCGCGCCCGCTCGACGTCGACATTCCGTTCGCGTTCGGCGTTGCGACGCCGGCCGGCAAGGCGCGCACGGCCGCCGTCGATGCGCTGCTCGACGCGCTGCACCGCACGACGCGCGCGCTGCTCGACGACGTGATTTTTCACGACGCCGCCGCGCACGACGCGCTGCTGCGCGGCGACCGGCTGCGCAGCGAAAGCGCACCGCGCCCGCCTCGCACGACACGTACACGCCGCACCCGCCCGGAGGCCGCATGACGACGCCGCTCGACGCACTCGACGCACTCGAAGCGCGGCTCGCGCAAGACCTGCGCTGGCTCGACCTGCCCGCGCCGTCGTGGGTGCCGCCGCGCGAAGCCGACGGCGCGCGTGTGCTCGACGTCGCGATCGTCGGCGGCGGCATGGCGGGGCTCGCGGCATCCGCCGAACTGCGCCTGCTCGGCATCGACAACCAGTGCGTGATCGACCGCGCGCCGGCCGGCTACGAAGGGCCGTGGGTCACGTTCGCGCGAATGGACACGCTGCGCTCGCCGAAGCAGCTCTCGGGCCCCGCGCTCGGCCTGCCCGCGCTGACATTCCGTGCGTGGTTCGAAGCGCAATACGGCCGCGACGCGTGGGACGCGCTCTACAAGATTCCGCGTACGCAATGGATGGATTACCTACGCTGGTATCGGCGCGTGCTCGACCTGCAGGTGCGAAACGACACGACGCTCGTCGCGCTGCGCCCGCGCGACGACGGGCTGCTCGCGCTCGACGTGCACGGCAACGGCGAAGCGCGGACCCTGCTCGCGCGGCACGTCGTGCTCGCGACCGGCCGCGACGGTCTCGGCGGCCCGTACGTGCCGCCCGTCGCGCAACGCGCGCCGCGCACGCGCTGGGCCCACTCGTCCGAGCCGATCGACTTCGCGGCGCTCGCGGGCAAGCGTGTCGGCGTGGTCGGCGCGGGCGCCTCCGCGTTCGACAACGCGGGCACCGCGCTCGAAGCCGGCGCCGCGCGCGTCGATCTGTTCTTCCGCCGCGCGGACATTCCGCGCATCAACAAGCTGACGGGTATCGGCAGCCCGGGCCTCGTGCACGGCTACGCCGATCTCGACGATGAGTCGAAGTGGCGCTTCATGCACTACGCGTTGACGTCGCAGACGCCACCGCCGCGCGACAGCGTGCTGCGCGTGTCGCGCCACGAGCACGCGCATTTTCATGCGGGCAGCCCGATCGAGACGCTCGCCGAACGTGCGGACGGCCTCGACGTGACAACGCCGCGCGGGCGCTACACCGTCGACTTCCTGATCTTCGCGACGGGCTTTCATTCGGATTGGACGACGCGTGCGGAATTCGCGTCGTTCGGGCAGCACGTGCGGCGCTGGAAGGACCGCTATCGCCCCGAACCGGGCGCATGGCTCGACGAGCTCGCCGAATCGCCCGATCTCGGCCCCGCGTTTGCGTTCCAGGAACGCGAGCGCGGTGCGTGCCCTGCCGTCACGCGGATTCATTGCTTCAATCATGCGGCGAGCCTGAGCCACGGCAAGCTGTCCGGCGATATCCCGGCCATCAGCGCGGGCGCCCAACGGCTCGCGCGCGGCATCGCGAGCCGGCTGTTCGACGCCGACCGCGACCGGCACTACGATGCACTCGTCGCGTATGCAAACGCCGAACTGCAAGGCGACGAATGGCGCGACGACGACGCATGAGCGCGCATTCATCGATCACATGAACGACGAAGGGAACCAGAAACGATGACTGAATCCATCACGCCGGCCGCCGCGCCGGATACGATCGACGCGGTGGCCGGCCTGCGCGACGGCGATGCCGTGACTGCGCTGCGCCGCGCGCGCGACAAGGTGCTGCTCCATACGCGGCTGAGCGAAGCCGCGCTGTTCGATCCGTCGTTGACCGATATTTCGTTGGTCGAAAGACTGCATGCGGCACGATACGTCGCGCAACGATCGAACGCGCACGCACTGGCCTCGACGTATCGCACGCGGCTGCTCGACGCGGGCGGCATCGCCGAGGACATCGCGCGCGCCGACGCCGATGCGTTCGACGCGCTCGCCCCGCGCGTTGGCGCGATCCTCGCTCATGCGCGGCTTTTGACACACGCGCCCGCCGATGCACGCCCCGCCGACCTCGATGCGCTGAGGTCGGCCGGACTCACGACGCCCGCGATCGTCGCGCTGTCGCAACTCGCTGCGTTCGTCGTGTATCAGCTGCGCGTCGCGTTTGCCGCACAAGCGCTTCAGGCACGTGCCGCCAAGGAGGCCTCATGACGACGTCCGCCCACGGCTTCACGTCCGACACGCTCGGCTGGCGCGCCTGGCTCGACACGGTATCGCTCGATGCCGCGACGCCCGATCAGCTTGCGGTACTCGAAGCGAGCCACCCGCATGCGAAAACGTCCGACTACTACCTGCTGCTCGTCCACCTGCCCGACATCCTGCGGCAGCGCTCGGGCGTGTTCAACGCGATCATGTACGGCCCCGGCGGGCTGTCGCGTGCCGAGCGCGAACTCGCCAGCACGGCCGTGTCGCGCGTAAACGGCTGCGTGTATTGCGCGTCGGTTCATGCGCAGCGCTTCGCACAGCTCGCGAAACGCACCGATGCGATCGAGCAGGTGTTCGACGATCCGGCGACGGCCGGCACGACGGCACGCGAACGCGCGATCGTGCGCTATGCGATCGCGCTGACCGAGCGGCCCGATACGGTCGACTCGAACGATATCGCCGCGCTTGAAGCCGAAGGGCTGACACATGAGGAGATTCTCGACCTGTCGCACGCGGTCGCGATCTTCGCGTGGGCGAACCGGTTGATGCTGACGCTGGGGGAGCCGGTGTTTCCGGTGTCGGCAATCGACACCTGATTCGGCGACGCACACCCGACGGCATACGCTGCCCGGGTATCGCCCGACACATCGATCATGCGATGCGTCGCCGACGCCGAACGCGCGCCCCCGACGCGCATCGCGCGTGCCGCCGCGTAGGCCGCCGCACCTGTGCGGCGTCGCCTCCGCTCAGCGCCAGCTATCGACGTAATCCGCAACGAACCGCTCGAACGCGATCGGCGCCCGCCCGAGCAGCGCCTGCACGTCGTCGCTGACGGCCGCCGCCTGGCCGGCCGCGATCATCCGGTTCAGGCTCATCAGCGTATCGATCGACCACGCGTCGGCACCCGCGGCGCGCATGGATTCGATCGCCGCATCGTCCGTCACCGGCACGTACTCGACCTTGCGACCGAGCGCAGTGCCGATCCGTGCAGCCACATCGGCGTTCGACAGTGCTTCGCCGCCCGTCAGTTCGTAGATCCGGCCGGCATGATCGGCCGGGTGCCGCAGGATCGTCGCATCGACGGCGGCGATGTCGCGCACGTCGACGAACGACACCTTCCCGTCGCCCTGCGGCAGATAGAGTGCGCCGTCGCGAATCATGCCCGCGTAGTACGTCACGAAGTTCTGCATGAAGCAGTTGGGCCGCGTGATCGTGTATACGATGCCCGACTCCATCACGAGCCGGTCGATCTCGCCTTGCACGCGCCCGATCGCGACCGGCGACGCGGCATCGGCACCCGCGCCCGACGAGCGAACGATATGCGTGACCCCGGCCGCCCTGGCCGCCGCGACCGCATTGCCGGCCAGCGTCACCATGTCGGCCTGCAGCGGCAGCAACAGGAACAGCGTGTCGATGCCCTGGAACGCATGCGCCAGGCTCGCGGCGTCGGCGAGATCCGCGCGGCGCGTTTCGACGCCTTCGACCGCCCTGCCGCTGTTCGAGCTGGCGATCACATGCGCGCCGGCCGCCTTCAGTTGCGTGACGAGTTCGCGCCCGATGTTCCCGGTCGCGCCGGTCACGAGAATGGTGTGGGACATGATGTATCTCCTGATCGCAAATGGAATTCGTGCCGTATTGCCGGACCGCGACGACCGCCTCGACATGCGAAGCCGCCATTGCCGCCGTGCTGGCGCGCAAGCAACTCCGCGCCCGTTCGCGTTCGTCACGGGTAGCTGAACATGCGCCGCCCGTTCGCGGAACGCGACCCGACGGACATCATCCTAGTCGCGCCCATTCATTCCGAATAGTCCATAATGTGTCGAATTAATTTCAACGCTTTCGATCGAATCGTCATGAACGACCTGCGTGTGCTGGAAAGCTTTCTCCGGACCGTGGAAGCCGGCAGCTTCTCCGCGGCGGCCAGCCGGCTGGGCGTCACGCCGGCGGCCGTCAGCAAGCATGTCGCGAAACTGGAGCGCAGCCTCGGCACGCGGCTGTTCCGCCGCACGACGCGCAGCCTCACGCTGACGGAGGCTGGCGAACGGCTGTACGCCGAAACGTCGACGGCGGCCAACGCGCTGAGCCAGGCGATGGCGACACTGACCGAGCGCGACGCGCGCCCCGCCGGCACGCTGCGCATCAGCATCGCGCCGGGATTCGGACGCCAGTACGTATTGCCGCTGATGCCGGCGTTTCTCGAACGCTTTCCGGACCTCCGGCTCGACTGGAGCCTCGAGAACCGCCACGTCGATCTGGTGAAGGAAGGCTTCGACGCCGCGATCGGCTCGGGCGTCGAGGACGACGCTAACGTCGTCGCGCGCGAGCTGGTACCGATCCGGTTGCTGACGGTCGCATCCCCCGCGTATCTGGCGAAGCACGGAGAACCGGCGACGCTCGCCGAGCTGTCGCGCCACGACTGCATCCGGTTGCGCTCCGCGACGACGGGCCGCGTGCGCGACTGGGCGTTCATGGTGAATGGCGAAACGGTGACGGTCCCGATCGACGGACGCGTCGTGCTGACCGACCTGGATGCCATCTGCGATGCGGCCGTGGCAGGCATAGGGCTCGCGCGGCTCGGCGCGCATCATGTGCTGCCGTATCTCGACGATGGCCGGCTCGTGCGCGTGCTCACGCGCTATCCGGCGACGGCCGGCACGATCTACGTGTACTACGCGCACGCGCGCCTCACGCCACCGAAGGTGCGCGCGTTCGTCGAGTTTCTGACGGAGTCGTTTTCGCGAAGCGACTGGCGGGCGCGCGTCGACACGTTCGGCTGACGGGCATCGACGGGCGCCGGCCTGTCACGCGCGGTCGATTCATGCCGACCGCCCGACGCGGGCCCGGCCCGCGTCATGCCTTGTGCGTCGACAGCAGAATGCTCGTCTCGGTACTCGCGATGCCGTCGATCAGCCGGATCGCGCCGAGCACGCGATCGAAATGCTCGAGCGAATCGGCATGCAGCTCGGCGACGAGGTCCCAGCGGCCGTTGGTGCTGTGGATCGACGCGACATTCGGATGCCCGCGCAGCACCTTCACCACCTCGGCGCCGCGGTTGCCTTGCACCGCGATCGACATCAGCGCGCGGATCCGGTCGCGCTCGAACGCTTCCGCACGCACTTCAATTTCGAGCCGATCTGCTTCGATACGGCCGATGCCTGCGGGCGCCCGATCTATCACACGAACGTGAGGATGAGCGTCGCAACCGAGTTCGCGATGGTCGGCCTCGACCTGATCGCCGGCGGCCGGCGCCGCGCCGAAATCGCGCAACGCCTGACCGAAACGGGACGCGCGGTGATCGCGCTCGATCAGTCGCAGATCGCGAACTTCGCGGGCAATACACTGGAATTGTCGGGAAGAAACGGGCGCGTGCTTGCGCTCCGCGCGGCGAGCGGCCGCGCCGGATGCGGTCGCCGTGGCATCGGCCGCATCGCCACGCAAGACGACGCAGCAGATCTGAGCGGCAGGCTCGCAAAAAACCAAACGGCTGCCGATGCGATGCAACGGCAGCCGTTTTCTTGTTCGATGGGCATTGAATCGGCGAGCGTCAACCGGCATCCGCAACGCCACGAAATGCTCCGGCATCCGAACGATACCGGAGACCGCCGCGCTGCTCACCCGGCCAGCAGCTTCAACCCGGCCGGCAGCGTCTCGCCGAACACGCGCACCGTGTCGGCTTCGTCGAAGGCGATCGCTTCGCGCACCATGTCGATCCATGCGGCCGACGCATTCGCGGCCGACAGACGCTTGATCACTGCGTCGCGCGTATCGTCCGGCAGGTCGCGCGAACGGTCGCCCGTCATCCGTGCGATCTGCGCGGCCGCGAACGCGGCCGGCTCGACCTGCTTCCAGTCGAGCGCGAACAGCGCATCGAGCCAGCCATTGGCGACTTCCGCAGGCACGACACTGTGCGCGCTGCCGTAGAACGGCCGGCGCGCCCCGATGCGCCCGAGCGCCCATGCACACAGCGCACGGTCGGCCGGCTTCTGCAATTGCGCGACCAGGCGCTCGGCCAGCTCGATCTTGCGCTCGACGGGCAGCCGTTCGAGCGATGCGGACAGCCGCGTCATGTCGGCCGGGCCGACCTTGCCTGGATCGAACGGCAGCTTGCGCCGCTTGTCGTCGGACGGCTCGAGGAACGCGATCGCGTCGCGCACCTGCGTCTGCGCATCGTCGTCGAGACCGCCGGCCACGCGCCGCCACAGCGTCCACCACTCGGACCACACCTGAGCGTCGTTCACGTATTGAATCCCGTCGTCGAACAGCGGCCACAGCTGCTCGATGCGCCACGCGTCGAGCGGATGGCCGAAGCCCGGACGCAGGCAATAACCGGCGAGATTCAGCCACGCGCGTTCGTGATCAGCGGAGCGCCGGCGGCGCCGCGCCCGCGCAAGCAACGCGTCGAACAGTTCGCGCGCGAGCGCGACGTCCCACTCGTCGCGCGGGCCGAGCACCTGCTCAAGTTGCGCGCGCAACCGGCGCGTATCCTTCGGCGTGACGTCCGCGGCCTTGCTGCCGAACGAGCGCTCGATCAGTTCGATGGCCTGGTCGAGACGCGGATGCCGCGCGGGCGCATCGTCGCCGCCGTGCACCGGCGCATCGCCGCGCAACTGGAATTCGAGCCGCCAGCGGCGTGCCGCGTCGTCGGTCGCGATGCAATGCATTTCGAGCGTGCCGACCTCGGTCAGCGATGCGGTGAGCTTCACCGGCGTTTCGCGCGCATCGCTGCCCGCCTGCCGCTCGACGACCGTCGCGATCGGCGGCAGCCGCACGAAATCGCCGCTGTCGAGTTCGACGAGATCGCCGGGGCGGTACGCAGTCTCGGCCACCGTCGACACGAGGTGAAAACGCACCGGCTGCCCGAGCTGCAGCGCGAAGGTGCGATCCTCGAGCCGGATCTCGCGGCCCTCTTCCGCGCCGCGCGGCAGCAGGCAGACGCCGCGCGCGGCTGCGTCGCCGGCGCCATCGTCGAGCACGAGGAAATAGCTGCGCGCGGAACCGCCGCCGATGCGCGGCGCATGCCCGGCGCGCGCGAGCCCGTAGGCCACCGCGCCGCGCGCGACGGCCACGTCCGGATGCGCGTTGTGCAGCACGTCGAGCGGCGCGCCGCGCCACGCGCCGAGCGTCTGCGCGAGACGGCCGGCGAGCGCGCCCGCACGGAACACGCCGCCGTTGAGCAGCAGCGTGTCGGGCAGCGGGCCTTCCGCATGACGGTTCAGAAACGCGGCGACGTGCCGCGTGACGGCCGGGTCGCTCGCATACGGCAGCCCGAATTCGACGATCGCGGCCCGCGCACGGCGCGGCAGTTCGCCGGCCTCGACCCGCGGAAAGAAACCGTCGACGACGATCTGCTCGACTTCCTGCCGCGTCAGCTCGGCCGAACGCGCGCCGCCGACGAGCTTGCTGCCCGCGCCGAGCAGCGTGACGGTGACGGACGCCGGCGCATCGTCGCCGAGCAGCCGCTCCTTCGCCGCACGGCAGCGCTCGACGAGCTGCGACAGGCTCGCGGCCGACAGCCGCGTGCCGGGCTCCGTCAGCCGCGTCTCGACCAGGCGCGCGAGCGCGAGGTCCATGTTGTCGCCGCCGAGCATCAGGTGGTTGCCGACGCCGACGCGCGTAAAGGTCGGCTCGCCGTCGTCGCCCGGTGCGACATCGACGAGCGTGAGGTCGGTCGTGCCGCCGCCGACGTCGCAGATCAGCACGCGCCGCGCCTCGGCGAACGTGTCGCGCAACGTCGCGCGCTGGCCGTACAGCCAGTCGTAGAACGCGGCCTGCGGCTCTTCCAGCAGCCGCAGCGCGGGCAGCTTCGCGCGCCGCGCGGCCTCGACCGTCAACGCGCGCGCGCCGTCGTCGAACGACGCGGGCACCGTCAGGATCACGTCCTGCTTCGCGAGCGGCGCATCGGGAAAACGTGCGTCCCACGCGTTGCGCACATGCGCGAGATAACTCGCGCTCGCGTCGACCGGCGATACCTTGTCGACGCCGTCGGCCGCGCCCCACGGCAGGATCGCCGCGAGCCGGTCGACCGATGCGTGCGACAGCCAGCTCTTCGCGCTCGTCACGAGCCGGCCCGGCACCTGCGCGCCGAGCGTGCGCGCATAGCGGCCGATCACGGGCGGCAGCGCGTCACCGGCGCCGCTGTCACGACCGGCTGACCCGCCGTCACGGCCGCCGCCCGAACGGGCGGCCGCGTCGCGTGCGCCGGCCGCCTGCCACGGCAACCTCAACGCGTCCGCCGCGAGCTCACCGGCCGCCGGGTGATAGCGCACCGACGGCAGCAGCGGCTGCGCGGCCACCGCGCCGGGGCCGACCAGCTGCTCGACGTCGAACACGCGGATCGCGTCGGAGCCGGCCTCGACGTATGCGACGACCGTATTGCTCGTGCCGAGGTCGATGCCGACCGTATAGCGCTTCATCGTGCTCAGGCGGCGCCGCGCACGTCGAACTCGACCTTCCAGCGCTCGTTCGTGCCGCTCGGGATCGCCTCGAGCTCGAGCGTGCCGGCTTCGGTCACGCGCGCATGCAGCTTCACCGGCACGATCTCGCCGACCGTGCGCCCTTCGGCAGGCAGCGTCGCCTGGATTTCTTCCAGCTCCTGCAATTCTTCCGGCGACCAGTAGTCGAGCAGCGTACCGACCTGGTCCTGGCGGCGCACCGACGAACCGAAGAAGCGGAACTGCACCGGTTCGCCGACGACGAGGCCGAACTCCTGCGGCGGCAGCGCCGCGTCCGAGCCCTCCTCCATCCCGAACGGCGCGACGCACAGCGCCTGCACCGGCGGTTCGAGCCCCGGCACCGCGGGCATCGCCGATTCGATCGCGACGTAGTACGCACGCGCCGTGCCGCCGCGAATGCGCACGCCACGGCCGCGCTTCACGTAGCCGTAGTAAGCCGCGCCGCGCGCGACCGCGAGATCGAGATCGGCGCCTTCGAGCAGGCGCGCGGGCGGCGCGCCTTCGGCGGCCAGCCAGCTGTTGAGCGTGTCGAGCACGCGCTGCGTGAGCAGCGCCGACTTGAACACGCCGCCGTTGAACAGCACGGCCGTCGGATGCAGGAACGTCGCACCCTGCGGCAGCGTGCGCTGCACGCCTTCGAGCGTGTCGAGCGCCGCGACCTGGCGGCCGAGGAACGCCGCGAGATGGCGCGTGATGCCCGCGTCCTGCGCATACGGCAGGCCGAGCTGCGTCAGGCCGACGCGCGCGCGGCTCACCGGGCGCGCGGCCGCGTCGACCTGCGGGAAGAAGCCTTCGAGAATCGTCTGCGTGAGTTCCGCGCGCGTGAGCTCCGTGCGGATCGAACCGCCGATCAGCTTCGAGCCGCGGCTCGGCACGACGAGCGGCACTGCGTCGGTCGTCGGGTCGGACAGCAGCGTTTCCTTCGCGGCGCGGCATGCGTAGGTGAGCGCGCGCAGTTGCCACGGATCGGCTTGTGTGCCCTGCTGCGCGAGCTTGCGCGCGACCACGTGCGCGAGCGCGAGGTCCATGTTGTCGCCGCCGAGCAGGATGTGCTCGCCGACCGCCACGCGATGCAGTTCGAGATTGCCGTCGCGCTCGACCACCGCGATCAGCGACAGGTCGGTCGTGCCGCCGCCGACGTCGACGCACAGGATCAGGTCGCCGACCTGCACCTGCTTGCGCCAGCCGCCTTCGCTCTTCTGGATCCAGCTGTACAGCGCGGCCTGCGGCTCCTCGAGCAGCGTCATCCGCGTGTAGCCGGCGGCGCGCGCGGCCTCGGCCGTCAGTTCGCGCGCGGCCGGGTCGAACGAAGCGGGGATCGTCACCGTCACGTCCTGATCGACGAACGGCGCATCCGGATGCGTGTGGTCCCACGCTTCGCGCAGGTGCGTCAGGTAGCGGATCGAGCTTTCCAGCGGCGACACGCGCGACACTTCGGGCGGCGCGTCGCTCGGCAGGATCGCCGCGCGGCGGTCGACGCCCGGGTGGCACAGCCAGCTCTTCGCGCTCGACACGAGGCGGATCGGCGTACCGGCGCCGCGCGTGCGCGCCATCTCGCCGACCGCGAAGCCGCGCGAAGTCGTCCACGGCAGCGTCAGGTCGCCCTGCGTCAGTTCGCTTTCATGCGGCAGATAGAGGAACGACGGCAGCAGGTCGCGCGACTCCAGCGCGCCGGGCGCGGTGAGCTGCGCGATCGGCAGCACCTGCTGCGTGATTGTTTCGCCGTCGCTTGCGGCGCTGTCGACGTACGACAGCGCGCAGTGGGTCGTACCGAGGTCGATACCGATCGAATAGCGCGGATCGCTCACAGTTCCACCTCCGCCGGTGCAACCACCGATGCGTCGTGGCTGCCCGTCAGCTTCGGCAGGCGCACGTCGGCGACGCGCCAGCCGCGATGGCTGACGGTGCCGGTGAACGGCGCCGAGCCGACCACGTTGCCCGTCACGCGCACGGCCGTCGCGTCGAAACCGGCCGGCAGCGTCACGCGGCTGCCTTCGGCTTCGTCGCGCACCGGCACGATCGTGAAGTGTTCGCGCAGCGCGGCACGGCAGCCGTCGTGCACGAGACGCGCAGCCGCGCCGATGTCGGCGTCCGCGTAGCCGGCGATGTCTTCCTCGACGAAGTCGATGAAGCGCGCATCGCGCTGCAGCAGGCCGAGCAGTTGCAGCGCGGCCTGCGGGCTCGCTTCGCGCAACTCGGGCGCCGCGGCCTTCACGGGCGCAGGTGCGGGGGCCGGGGTCGGGGTCGGTGCGGCCGCGGGTGCCGGCGCGACCGGTGCCGGGGCGCCGTCGCGCACGCGCAGCACGCCGGCCGCGAACTCGCGGTTGCCGAGCACGGAGAAGAACGTGCCGACGGCAAGCGACAGCCGGCCGAAGAAGGACAGGTTGGATTCGGGCATGGGGTCTGGACTCCTGTGGGCTCGCGACACGGCGAGCAATCTTGCCTGGGCGCCCGGCGGCGGCGTGCGAAATGCGCACTGCCGCCGCCCGGCGCGTGATTCGGACGCGCCCTCGCGGGTGCGGAAAACCCGTATTTTGCCCTGTGGCGGGCGAACCGGGCAGAAGTTGGGGGACAGAACATTGCGACGCGACGGGTTGGGCCGCGCCGGATCGCGCCGGATTGCACGTCAGGCGCGATCGATCGTGATGCTGCGCCGCGTCAGCGCGTGTAGCCCCGCAGCGCAGCCTTCGCTTCGAAATCGCGCGACAGCATGCCGAGCGTGACTTCGCCGAAGCGCGCCAGCAACGATGCTTCGGCGTCCTTCAACGTCGCCGACAGATGCGCGTTGACGGCCTGTTCGACCAGGCATTCGGGCTCGTCCTCCGGCACCAGATCGGAGAACAGCGGCGGCTCGCCCACCGCGCGATAGACGTCGAGCAGCGTGATGTCGTCGAGCGCGACGCTCAGCACCCAGCCGCCGCCGTGCCCTTTCTCCGACTGCACGTAGCCGCAGTCGCGCAAGCCGCCGAGCAGGCGCCGCACGACGACCGGATTCGTGGCCAGCATCGTCGCGATCGCCTCAGACGTCAGCGGGCCGTCGGCCTGGTCCATGTGGATCAGCGCATGCAGCATGCGCGACAAACGGCTGTCGGTTCTCACGGGCGGTGCTCCACTCTCTCGAAACTTCTAAAGTTGCATGAATGATACCATCGCCCTATCATGCAACTTCACGTGTTTCATGAGTTGGCCGCCATCGGGACACGTCCGTCATTCATGCAGGTTCAGGAAAGGAGCGGATGCATGCATAACCATCATGAAGTGATCGTGGTCGGCGGCAGCTTTGCGGGGCTGTCGGCCGCGATGCAGCTGGCGCGAGCACGACGCCGCGTGCTCGTGATCGACGCGGGCCGGCCGCGCAACCGTTTTGCCGAGCACGCGCACGGCTTTTTCGGGCAGGACGGCAAGCCGCCCGCGCAGATCGTTGCCGAAGCCATCGCGCAACTGGATGCGTATCCGACCGTGCAGCGGATCGACGGCGAAGTGCGCACGGCCGAGCGCGATGCCGATGGCCGCTTCCACGTGACGCTGTCGGACGGCCGCCGCGCGAGCGCCGACCGGCTGATTCTCGCGACCGGCATCCGCGACGAATTGCCCGCGCTGCCGGGGCTCGCCGAACGCTGGGGCATCAGCGTGCTGCATTGTCCGTATTGCCATGGGTACGAGGTGAGCGGCCAGCGGCTCGGCGTGCTCGCCACGCATCCGCTTTCCGTGCACCAGGCAGTCCTGATTCCGGACTGGGGCCCGACGACGTGGTTCACGCAGCGCGTGGTCGAAGCGAACAAGGAAGAAGCCGCGTTGCTCGACGCTCGCGGCGTGCGCATCGAGCGGTCGCCGGTCGTTGAAATTCTTGGCGATGCGCCGCGTATCGAAGCGCTGCGGCTCGCCGACGGGCAGGTCGTCGCGATCGATGCGCTGTTCGTCGGTGCGCGCACGGCGATGGCGAGCGATCTCGCTCAGCAGCTCGGTTGCGCGTTCGACGAAGGGCCGCTTGGCTCCGCGATTCGCGTCGACACATGGAAGCAGACGAGCGTCGCCGGCGTGTATGCGGCCGGCGACGCGTCGAGCCTGATGACCAACGCGACGTTCGCGTCTGCGTCGGGGGTGGCGGCAGGGGTTGGTGCGCACCGGTCGTTGATTTTCGGGCTGCACGCTTGACGGGAATGCGTGCAGCCGGGCGTGACGCGACGCGCGTCGCTTTCGCCGCGTGACGAAGGTCAACCTGTCGAGCCAGGCACGTGCTCGCACACGGTCGGTCATCGCACGCATTTGCCGCGATCCGCAGCCGCATCGATGGATTCGCGGCGTGATGTGCGGTTTAATGCTCGGCAACACCAGCATTAAGAGACATGAAATGCTCGATCTCGACGACCTTCGACTCGTTCGCGCGATCGGCGCGTCGCGCTCATTGGCCGCTGCCGCGCGCCTGCTCGATCTCACGCCGCCCGCGGTCACGATTCGCCTGCAGCGGATGGAGGCGCGATTGAGCGCACGGCTCGCCGTGCGGCAGTCGAAAGGGATCGCGTTGACCGACGAAGGGCAACGGCTGTACCAGGAAGCCGTCGATATTCTCGAGCGCGTGGAGGCGCTGCCGGTCAGCATCTCGGGCGACCACGGCGACGTGCAGGGCACGCTGCGCGTCGTCGCCCCGTTCGGCTTCGGGCGCAAGTACGTCGCGCGGATCGTGCGTGACGTGCAACGCGCACATCCGAAGCTGGAAATTTCGCTCCACCTGTCGGAGAGCCCGTTGACGAGCGCGTCGGCGGCCGACGTGGTCGTGCACGTCGGCAGCCTCAAGTCGTCTTCGTGGATCGGCTATCCGCTCGCGCCCAACGAGCGTTTCCTGTGTGCAAGCCCCGGCTACGCGCGTCGCATCAAGGAACTGAATCATCCGTCCGACCTCGCTCGATACGACTGCCTGTGCCTGCGCGAGAACGACGAGGACATTCCGCGATGGCGCTTCTCGCCAAGCGGCGACGGTCAACGCGAGTCCGGACGGTCAACCGTGATCCGCGTCACGGGCGCGCTGTCCTCCAACGACGGCACCGTCATCACCGATTGGGCATTGGCCGGGCTCGGGATCGTGGAACGCTCGGAATGGGACGTCGCCCCGCTGCTGGCGAGCGGCAAGCTCGTCCGGCTGCTGCCCGACTGGAGCCTGCCGCCCGCGCCTGTCACGGCGCTGTTGCCGTCGCGCACGGGCCGGTCCGCGCGGCAACGGGTTTTTCTCGAAGCTGCGCGGCAGTTCCTCGATCCGCCGCCGTGGCGCGGCAAGGCATGAGCCGCACCGCGGCCCGCGCGATCCAGTCGATTAAATCATGCTTAATGGTGGATTAGCCATGCGTTAAACACGGTGTCCGCCGGCTGCCCTACTGTGTTCGCTGTCGACAACATCGCAACCCAACGCATCGTGGACATTCAAACCCTCAACACCCCGGCCGCCTTGATCGATGTCGGCCGCATGCGTCGCAACATCGACCGCATGCAGGCGCATCTGGACGCACTCGGCGTCAGGTTCCGGCCGCACGTCAAGACCACCAAATGCCGGCAAGTCGTCGACGTGCAAATCGCGGCGGGCGCGCAGGGCATCACGGTGTCGACGCTCAAGGAAGCCGAGCAGTTCTTCGCGGGCGGCGTCCGGGACATCGTCTATGCGGTCGGCATGGTGCCCGCGAAGCTGGGCCAGGCGCTTGCGCTGCGCCGGCAGGGCTGCGACCTGAAGATCGTCGCCGACAGCCTGCAGGCCGCGCACGCGATCGCCGCATTCGGGCGCGAGCATGGCGAACGCTTCGAGGTCTGGATCGAAGTCGACGTCGACGGCCATCGCTCGGGCGTCCCGCCCGAAGGCGACCTGCTGATCGACGTGGGTCGCGCACTGGTCGACGGCGGGATGGCGCTTGGCGGGGTGCTCGCTCACGCGGGCTCCAGCTACGACTACAACACGCGCGAAGCGCTGGTGGCGATCGCCGAACAGGAGCGCAGCCGCACCGTGCGGGCCGCGGAGCGCCTCAGGGCCGCCGGGTTGCCCTGCCCGGTCGTCAGTATCGGTTCGACGCCCACCGCCCTCGCGGCGGAAAACCTCGACGGTGTCACCGAGGTCCGCGCCGGCGTGTATGTGCTGTTCGACCTCGTCATGCACAACATCGGCGTGTGCGAGCTGTCCGACATCGCGCTGTCGGTGCTGACCACCGTCATCGGACACCAGGAAGAGAAAGGCTGGGCGATCGTCGACGCGGGCTGGATGGCGATGAGCCGCGATCGCGGCACGCAGCGCCAGGCGCGGGATTTCGGCTACGGGCAGGTCTGCACCGAAGACGGCGAAGTGCTCGGCGACTACGTCGTGAGCGCAGCGAACCAGGAACACGGCATCGTGTCGCGTATCGGCTCGCCCGACACGGGCATCGCGCAGCGGTTTCCGATCGGAACGCGCCTGCGCATCCTGCCGAATCACGCATGCGCCACCGGCGCGCAACATCCCGAATATCAGGCCATCGGCGAAGACGGCACCGCACACGCATGGCCGCGCTTCTACGGGTGGTAAGCGGAGCGTGGCCTCCGCGCCCCGTCCGGCCCAAGATTTGACCATTTGTCTAAATATGGACACAATTTAAACCTTCCCGATTCGCCCTGGGCCGGAAAGCCTGACCTGACATGCCGACAGACGCCCGACTCCTTCTTCTCGACCGCGATGCCGTCGAACCCGCCCTTCAGGCCGAGCAAGTGATGGCCGCGGTGCGGGAAGCCTTCGTGCTGCACAGCCAAAGGGCCGGACGCGTGTTCCCGGTGGTCCGCGAGAAGCTGCACACCGGCGGCGTATTCGGCATCAAGTCCGGCGACGTCGCGAGCCAGGATCTGCTCGGGTTCAAGGCAGCCGGATTCTGGCCCGGCAACCGGGCCCGCGGCGGCGAGCCGCATCAGGCAACCGTTGCGCTGTTCGATCCTGCCACGGGCCGCCCCCTTTGCATCATGGACGGAAACGCGATCACCACCGCGCGGACCGGTGCCGCCGGCGGCCTCGGGCTGCAACTGCTGGCCCGCCGCGACAGCACGCGGATCTGCGTGTTCGGCACGGGCGTGCAGGCGCGCGTCCAGCTCGAATACGCGCTCGGGCTGCTGCCGCAACGTTGCGCGGTGCGGTACGTGAACCGCAGCGGCGAGCCGGACCCGGTGTTCGAATCGGCCTTCCATGAACGATGCGAGATTCGCGTCGCTCGCGACCGGAACGACGCGGTGGCCGACAGCGATGTGGTCATCACGGCGACGCCGGGCGGCGGTGCGTTGTTCGATGCGGATGCGGTTCAGCCGGGTACCCACCTGACCTGTGTGGGTGCCGACACCGCGGGCAAGCGCGAACTTCCGGCAGGCGTGCTGGAACGTGCGCGCATTTTCGTCGACGACCACGATCAGGCGCGCAGCATCGGCGAGTGCCAGTGGGCGCCGGATCTGCCGCGCACCGAAATCGGCGACCTGCTCGCCGGAACGGTGTCGATCGACCGCTCGCCGAGCGACGTCACCGTATTCGACATGACCGGACTCGCGCTCCAGGATCTGACCGTTGCGCGTTTCCTGTTTGAGCAGGCCCTTGAAAACGGCACGGGAACCTCAGTACCATGGCCGTGGTGAACGCCCTCCACCCCGCACCGTCATCCACCATGCGCCTGCCTGACGTATCCGCCCTCTCGTTCGACCTGGACGACACCCTGTGGCCGTTCGGGCCTGCCGTCGAACGGGCCGAAGCGGCACTTCGCG
The DNA here is from genome assembly GCF_900119325.1 of Burkholderia sp. NFPP32. Lineage (NCBI taxonomy): Bacteria > Pseudomonadati > Pseudomonadota > Betaproteobacteria > Burkholderiales > Burkholderiaceae > Burkholderia > Burkholderia sp. NFPP32. The sequence goes on from NZ_FPJP01000003.1 coordinate 103,852, forward strand.
CGTGGCTGATCGAGCACGCGCCCGATACCGCGAGCGTGCTGCCCACGCAACAGGCGCTGAGCGAGCTACGTGAGGAATACGAACGTTTGTGTCCGGATCTTGCCAGCGACTATCGCGCGTTGCGAATCGGCTCGATCAGGCTTGCGCTGGAGCGCGCGAACGCAGATGTCACGCTGACCGAGCGTGCGTACGAAGTCTTCTATGCCGCGCGCAACAACGTCGAGTTCTATGAAGACGCGTTGCCGGCGCTGGCATGGCTGAGCGCCAGGTTTCCGTTGATCGCGGTGACCAATGGCAACGCGGACCTCCGGCTGACCGGCGGCGGAGAATTCTTTCGGGAAACGCTCAGCGCGCGTGCGCTCGGGATCGCGAAGCCGGAACCCGAGATATTCCATGCGGCGGCAGCGGCGCTCGACGTGCAGCCGGCGGAATTGCTGCATGTCGGGGACGACTACCACCTCGATATCGTCGGTGCATTGAACGCGGGGCTTCAGGCGGCATGGGTGGTGCGCGACCATCAGCCGGAAGTGGAACGCGATCCGCAGCATGCCGCGACGCCGCATCTCACTCTCCGCGACCTGTCGATGCTGTGTCGCGCGCTCGGCGGGCCCGACAACGTGTCGTGACCGCATGCGCGCGCCGCGCTCACGCTGCGTGCTGCACCGCTGTGAAACGCGGCTGACCGTCGGTTGTCCGTTGCGCAAACATCGCGGTCGGCCATGCCAATGCAGCGCATGACCGACCACCGCCCCGTCACGCCGCCTTGCGCGCCTCCGCAATGCGCTGCGGCGCCTTCGGCCGCGAGTAAAGGCGTTCGAGATACGCCCGCAGTTGCGGAAACGGTTCGATCAGGTTGCATTCGCTCGCCCAGTCGATCAGGTAGGCCGTCACGCAATCGGCCACCGTCAGCGAATCGCCGACGATGAACTCGCGCCCTTCGAGATGCTTGTCGAGGATCGCAGCCATCGTCGCGAAATCTTCGCGCGCCAGTTCGATGTCGGCCGGCGAACGCTTCTCCGGCGGATAGATGAACGAATGCCGCGTAATCCGCCACAGCGGCTGCTCGAGCTCCGTCACCGCGAACATGACCCACCGATAGGCCTGGGCACGCAGCGCCGGATCGACCGGCAGCAGCGCCTTCTCCGGATACTTGTCCGCGAGATACAGCACGATCGCGGCCGACTCGGGAATCACGAGATCGCCGTCCACCAGCACAGGCACCTTGCCGGCTGGATTGAGGCGCACGAATTCGGGCTGCTTGTGCTCGCCCGTAAGCAGGTTGACCGACACGAACTCGAAATCCGCATCCAGTTCCTTCAGCCCCCACAGCGCGCGTTGCGTGCGGGTGCCGGCAAATCCGTAAAGCTTCATCGCCAGTCTCCATCCAGAATGTCGGGGAAATCTCCGCATGCAGGTCACGGCACATCGACGCAACGCGATGCGCAGCGGCCGGCATCGTTCACGCGCCGGGAATCGCCAGCACCGGCATCACGTCGATCGTCTCGCCCGGGAAAATCGTGAAATGCGGATGGCCTTCGAACATCGCGGCCGCCGCGTCGTGCGAAGCCGCCCGCACGACGGTGAAGCCGCTCAGCGCGTTGGCCGTGTCCTTGATGCCGCCCGCATCGATGGTCTTGGTCTTGCCGAGCGGCCCGCCCAGCTCGACGATCGCGTCGCGATGGCGGTCGACCCATGCCTTCCATGCGGCGATGCCCTCCTGCTCTTTCGCGCGCCGCTCCTGGTCCGAAAGCGCGACCCACGCCTTCATCCGCGGGCTGTCCTTGCTGCCGAGGAATACGGCGAGATACAACTGCTGTTGAGCACTCATGCTTTCTCCTCCGATGACGGGCGCGGCGGGCTGCCGCGCCTCGACCTTGACAAGATAGGTTGATATCAACACAATTGCAACATGGCACGAAAAGAAAAGCTCCCTTTCGAAACGACGCTGATGGTGCGCGATTGCTGCCTGTGCCTGCACATGCAGCGCGCGGCGCGCAATCTTGCGCGCATCTTCGACGATGTGCTGCGTCCGCTGGATCTGACCAACGGCCAGTTTTCGCTGCTGATGTCGCTGAACCGGCCTCAGCCGGCCCCGATGAAATCGGTCGCGTCGCTGCTCGCGATGGACCGCACCACGCTGACCGCCGCGCTCAAGCCGCTCGAGCGGCGCGGGCTCGTCACGATCGCGCAGGATCCGGACGACGGGCGCAGCCGCCTGCTCGAACTGACGCAGGCCGGCCACGATCTATTGGCCGAAGCGTTTCCGCTGTGGCAACAAACGCATGCCGACATCGAACGGCAATTCGCGCCGGGAGAAGTCGACCTGTTGCGCGGCCAGTTGCACGCACTGTCGCAGGAGCCGGCTGCGCGCGGTTGAACCGGCGCGCGGATCGCGGCCGCGGCGTGCCGCCTATTTCCTGCCCTTCTTCGGCAGCAGCAGTTGCGCGAATTCCTGCAGGAAATGCACGGGGCCGCGCTCGTGCAGCGCACGCCCGCTGCTCAGCGCACCGTCGATGACGGTCGCGAGCCGCAGCGCGAAAATTTCCGGTTCGTCGATCCGCATCGCGCTCGCCAGCTCCGTCAACCGGCGCCGCAGTTCCTGCTTGTGCGCGACGGCGACCTTGCGGGCCGGATGGTTGTCGTCCGCATATTCGGCGGCGATGTTGATCTGCGGGCAGCCGCGATAGCCGGGCCGCGCAATGCGCTCGCCGATCCATTGAAGCTGTGCATCCAGCTCCTCGCGCGGCGTGCGCTTGTACTGCTGCGCCACCGCATCCCAATGCGCCCAGAAATCCGCGTCCTCGCGCAGCAGGAACGCCTCGATCAGGTCGTCCTTCGTCGTGAAGTGGCGATAGAGACTCGTCTTCGCGACGCCCGCCTGCGCGACGATCAGGTCCACGCCAACCGCGCGCGTGCCTTCCCGGTAGAACAGCTCGCTGGCCGTTTGCAGAATGCGCTCGCGCGTATCGAGCGCGCTACCTTGTGTGTCCGTTCCCTTTTTCATCCAAGCCCGGCCGCCCAGGGCCGCCCGTACCGCAACAATGGGCCGATCATAGCACCGTGAGGTTGACGACGCTACAGGTCTGTACTATAAAACAGACCGTTCTGTAGCGGAGTTGATCATGGACGATCGAAAGACGGTTGCGGTCTATGGCGCCACGGGTCACACCGGGCGGTTCGTCGTCGCCGAACTGGCCCGGCGCGGCGTTGGCGCGATCCGCATCGGCCGCGATGCCGCGCGGCTCGCGGAAGGCGGCACAAGCGACGTCGCGCCTGCGCGCGTCGCGGCGATCGACGATCCGGCCGCGCTCGATGCCGCGTTGCGCGGCGCGGATGCCGTGATCAACTGCGCGGGCCCGTACCTCGATACCGCGCTGCCGCTGGCCGATGCCGCGCTGCGGGCCGGCATCCCCTATCTCGACCTGACGGCCGAACAGCCGTCGGTGCTGGCGCTGGCCGAACAGGTCGATGCCCGTGCGCGCGCCGCAGGCGTGACCGTCGTTCCCGCCGCGGCGTTCTACGGCGGCCTGGCCGATTTGCTCGTCACGGCCGTCGTCGACCGGCGCATGCCGATCGACCGTGTCGATATCGCGACCGGCCTTGACAGCTGGCACCCGACGCGCGGCACGCGCGTGACGGGCGAACGCAATCGCGCGGCGCGGCTCGTTCATAAGGATGGCAAACCGACGCCGGTGCCGTCGACGCCGCGCGAACGCGTGTGGCCGTTCCCGGCGCCGATCGGCAGCGTCGACGTGACGCTGCTGCCGTTTTCGGAAGTGATGACACTGTCGCGTCATCTGCGCATCGATACGATCGAATCGTGGCTCGCGACGCTCGCGCTGCGCGACGTGCGCGATGCCGCCACGCCGCCGCCCGAGCCGACCGATGCGCTGGGCCGGTCGGCGCAGCAGTTCGCGATGGACGCGATCGTCGTGCAGGGCGGCACGACGCATCGCGTGACGGCATCGGGACGCGACATCTACGCGGTCAGCGCACCGATCATCGTCGAGGCGGCCGTGCGCCTGATGACGGGCGAGGCCATCGTTTCAGGCGGCGTGCGCAGCCTCGGCGAATTGTTCGACGCGCGCGATTTCCTCGCGGCGCTCGATACGGTGGCAATATCGTTCGGCACGACCACCGATCCGGTTTTCACAAGGAGAGACAAGCATGACGAGCAATGAGAAAGGCGCGTATTTCCGGTCGCTTCACCGCGCGGGCCAGCCGCTGGCGCTGTTCAACGTGTGGGACGCCGGCAGCGCGCGCACCGCGGCCGACGCGGGTGCGGTCGCGCTGGCGACCGGGAGCTGGTCGGTAGCCGCGGCCAATGGTTTCGTCGATGGCGAGCAGATGCCGCGCGCGCTCTTGATGGAAGTGCTCGAGCGGATCGCGCGTGCGACGAACTTGCCCGTCACCGTCGATCTCGAAAGCGGGTACGGCGAGCGGCCCGAGGATGTCGCCGAAACGATCGCGCTCAGCATCGAAGCGGGGGCGGTCGGCAGCAACCTCGAAGACAGTTTTCCGGCGACGGGCGAATTGCGTGACGTCGAAGAAGCGGCAGCGCGTCTCGCGGCGGCACGGCGGGCGGCCGATCGCGCGGGCGCCGACTACTTCATCAATGCGCGTACCGACGTGTTCTTCAAGGCGCCGGCCGACACGCACGACGAACGCCTGCTCGACGAAACGCTGGCCCGCGCACGTGCATATGCGGCGGCCGGCGCCGACGGTCTCTTCGTGCCGGGCCTTCAGTCGCCTGCGCTCATTCGCGCGCTGACGGCCGCGTCGCCGCTGCCGGTGAACGTGATGCGCGTCGCGGAAACGCCGACGCTCGCCGACCTCGCCGAATACGGCGTGGCCCGCATCAGCCACGGACCGTATCCGTATCTGCAGGCGATGAAGGCGCTTGCGGCGATGGTCAGGCAAGGCGGCTAGCGGATTCGCGGGACGGCCGGGCGTTGAACGATTACATCCGATGTAATCGGCGCACGGCCCGACCGTCCCTACGCTTCCGATATCGCGCCGCCATTCCGGCGGCGCTCGTCGCCCGGCAGACATCACGCCGGCCCGCAACGGTCAGGATGCCTTGATGAAATCGATGAACGCGCGCAGTGCCGGCGGTACGAGACGGCGCCCGGGGTAATAGAGGAAGGGCCCCGAAAACGGCCGCCACCACGGTTCGAGCACGCGTTCGAGTGCGCCGCTGTCGAATTGCGGGCGCAGCCACTCTTCGAAGAGATGCACGATGCCCGTGCCGGCGATCGCCGCATCGACCAGCAGGTCCGTCGCACCGCCGATCTGCACCAGCAGCGGCCCCGCGGCCGGCTCGACCCGCACGACCTCGCCGTCGCGCTCGAACTCCCACGGCGACATCGCGCCGCTCGCGAAGCGCCCGCGCAGGCAACGATGGTCGAGCAATTCGCGCGGATGCCGCGGCCGGCCGTGACGATCGAGATAGCCGGGGGCAGCCGCGGTCGCAAACCGCTGAATGCGCGGGCCGATCGGCACCGCGATCATGTCCTGTTCGAGCCGTTCGTCATAGCGGATGCCAGCGTCGCATCCAGCCGCAAGCACGTCGACGAAACTTTCGTCGGCGATCACTTCCAGCCGTATTTCCGGGTACGCATCGAGGAAGCGCGGCACGATCGCGGGCAGCACGAGCCGGGCCGCGCTGAGCGGTACGTTGAGCTTCAGCGTGCCGGCCGGTCTGTCGCGGAATTCGCCGATACCGTCGAGCGCCGCCGCCACTTCGGTCAACGCGGGCCCGAGACGCGCGAGCAGGCGCTCGCCGGCTTCGGTAGGCACGACGCTGCGCGTGGTGCGGTGCAGCAGCCGCACGCCGAGCTGCGCTTCCAGCCGACGCACGGCCTCGCTGAGCCCCGACGCGCTGAGGCCAGTCATGCGTGCGGCGTCGCGGAATCCGCTGGCGCGCGCCACGGCCATGAACGCATTCAGATCTCCAAGATCGGTTTGCATTGTTCGCCTTTTCGTACAACCCGTGCGGATTATGACGGCTTATCGCGCAGACGGCCAATGCCTATGCTGGGCGCATTCATCCATGGATTCACAGGAGCACAGTCATGCCCGACATTCGGCACACCGCCACCTTCAGGCTCGGCGATCGCAACGTCAAACGCATCGGCTACGGCGCGATGCAGCTCGCGGGGCCCGGCGTATTCGGCCCGCCGAAGGACCGCGACGCGGCCCTGAACGTGTTGCGCGAAGCCGTCTCGTCCGGCGTCGACCATATCGACACCAGCGACTTCTACGGCCCGCACGTGACCAACCGGCTGATCCGCGATGCGTTGCATCCGTATCGCGACGATCTCGTGATCGTCACCAAGATCGGCGCGCGGCGCGGCGACGACGCAGCGTGGCTGCCCGCGTTCGCACCCGACGAACTCGAACGGGCCGTGCACGACAACCTGCGCAACCTCGGGCTCGATGTGCTCGACGTCGTCAACCTGCGCATCATGTTCGACACGCACGGGCCGGCCGAAGGATCGATCGAGGCACCGCTGAGCGTACTCGCCGAACTGCAGCGGCGCGGGCTCGTCCGCCACGTCGGCCTGAGCAACGTGACGCCCGCGCAGGTCGCGCAAGGCCGGCGGATCTGCGACATCGTCTGCGTGCAGAACCACTACAACATCGCGCATCGCGGCGACGATGCGCTGATCGACGCGCTGGCCCGCGACGGCATCGCGTACGTGCCGTACTTTCCGCTCGGCGGCTTCTCGCCGCTGCAGTCGTCGACGCTGTCCGGCGTGGCGGCACGCGTCGGCGCGACGCCGATGCAGGTCGCGCTGGCGTGGCTGCTGCGCCGTGCGCCGAACATCCTGCTGATCCCGGGCACGTCGTCGGTCGCGCATCTGCGCGAGAATCTCGCGGCAGCCGATCTGGATCTGCCGGAGGACGCGCTCGCGGAACTCGACCGCATCGCAGGCACCGGCGCCGCCTGACGGACGGACGACCGCCGGCGGCCCGCGAAGCACGCGCCGCCCGGCAGGTCAGGACACCACCACGCCCACCCGCTTCGGCACGCCGGTCACGATCGTCGCGACCGCGACGGCCAGCACGATCGCCGCGCCGACGAACACGCCGGCCGCGCCGTTCGCATCGAACACGACGCCGCCGGCCGCCGCGCCCGTCGCGATCGCGAGCTGGATCGCCGCGACGATCAGCCCGCCCGCGCTCTCGGCCTCGTCGGGCACGGTGCGCGTGACCCACGTCGACCACGCGACGGGCACGCCGCCGAACGCCATCCCCCACAACGCGACGAGCACCGCGTCGAGCATCGGCGCGCGGCCGAGCGCGACGAGCGCGATGCCGAGCACGACCATCAGCGCGGGCATCCCGATCAGCATCGGCCGCAGCCGGTGTTCGAGCACGCGGCCCGCGAGCGACGTGCCGACGAAGTTGGCAATGCCGTAGCCGAGCAGGATCGCCGACAGCCCGTTCACGCCAACGCCCGCGACCTGTTCGAGGAACGGCCGCAGATACGTGAAGAACGCGAAATGCCCGGTGAACACGAGGATCGTCGCGAACATCCCGAGGCCGACGGTCGGCCGGCGCAGCACGTCGATCAGCGTGCGCAGCCGCGTCGTGCCGCTCGGCGGCATCGACGGCAGCGTCATCACCTGCGACACGAACGCGACGCCGCCGAGCCCGGCCGCGATCAGGAACACGTTGCGCCAGCCGATCAGGTGACCGAAATAGCTGCCCATCGGCGCGGACGCGATCGTCGCGACCGCCACGCCGCTGAAGATGATCGACAGCGCGCGCGGCACCATCGCCGTCGGCACGAGCCGCATCGCGGTGGCCGTCGCCATCGTCCAGAAGCCGCCGAGCGCGACGCCGAGCACGACGCGGCCGATCAGCAGCGTCGTCAGGTTGGGCGCGAACGCGACCGCCAGATTCGATGCGACGAGCAGCACCGAGAACGCGAGCAGCACGCGCCGCCGGTCGATCGTGCGCGTCAGCGCGGAGATCAGCAGGCTCGTGACGAGCGCGACCGTCGCGGTGGCCGTCACGGCCTGCCCGGCCACGCCTTCGGTCACGCCGAGGCTGTCGGCCATCGGCGTGAGCAGGCTGGCGGGAAGAAATTCGGCCGTGACGAGTCCGAAGACGCCGAGCGTCATCGCGAATACCGCGCCCCAGGCCGGTTCGCGGGTGGCCGCCGTCGAGGCGGCCGGGGAAATTCCGGGATTCATGCGTCGTTCCGTTTTCGTCCAGGGAAAGTACTGATGACGGCGTATCGTAAGGACCGGCAGCAGGACGGTCTATGACATACAATCCGTTCTTGTTGATCGATCGTCCGAATCTCGCCATGTCCGAGCCGCTGCTTCCTCCCATCCCCGACGTGCACGACCTCGTCAGCGAGCTGCTGCTGGGGATGCGTCTGAGCGGCGTCCAGTACCGCCGCATCCAGGTCGCGCGGCCGTTCGGGCTGAATTTCGGTCAGGCGCCGGGCCGCGCGCAGTTCCATTTCGTCGGGCGCGGGCCCGTGCTGCTGCGCGACGCATCCGGCGCAACGATGCGGCTCGAGGCCGGCGACGCGATCCTGCTGCCGCACGGCCGCATGCATGCGCTGGTGTCCGATCCGGATGCGCCGTGCCGCGAGATCAACGGCTTCGAAGTCGCGAAGATCTGCGATACGGTCGCGTCGGTGGCGTCGGCCGGCACGTCGCCCGCGGGCTGCGCGACGACGGAGCCGGGCGCCGGCGACGCGCTGATCTTCAGCGCATGCATGGAACTCGATCTCGGCGGCATGCAGCCGCTGGTCGGCACGATGCCCGAGTTCATGCACGTCGGCACGCTGCTCGCGCGCTACCCGGAAATCCGCCCGATGCTCGACGCGATGGAGCGCGAATCCTGCTCGGCGCGCGCGGGCTTCGCGGGCATCCTCGCGCGGCTCGCGGACGTGGTCGCGGCATTCATCGTGCGCGGCTGGGTCGAGTGCGGATGCGGCGACGCGTCGGGCTGGGTGCAGGCGCTGCGCGAGCCGAAGCTTGGCCGCGCGATCGTCGCGCTGCATCGCGACCCGGGCCGCAACTGGAGCGTCGCGGAGCTGGCCGCCGAAGCGGGCGTATCGCGCTCGGTGTTCGCCGAACGCTTTCTCGCGGCGACCGGGATGACGCCCGTGCGCTACCTGACCGAGCTGCGGATGCGGCTCGCCGCGCAGTGGATCGCGCGCGACCGCGAGGCGATCGAAGCCGTCGCGTACCGGCTCGGCTACGGTTCGCTGGCGGCGTTCAGCCGCGCGTTCAAGCGTGTGATCGGAAAGCCGCCGGGCGCCGTGCGTGCGGACGGCGAGGCGCGCGTCGAAGCGTAATGCCTGACGCTTGACGTGCGACGCCGACCCGGCCGCCACGCGTTGCTTCGCTCCGCAGTCGCTCGCTCGCCGGCGTCGCGCAAGGCGCCGCCGCGTGTGACGCCTTTCCGCGTTCAGCCGCTGAGCGCTTCGAGCTTGTCGACCAGCGCCGTCGCGCACTGCACGGCGAGCGCCGCGCACAGCTCCGCATCCACGGCCGCGCCGTTGGCGACGGTGCCCTGCACGATCCGGCCCAGCAATTCCTTCGAGAGATCGGCGATCTCGTAGTCCCGTTCCGTCATGATGTCCCTCCTGCGCGTCGGTCGATGGCGGCGACGCGCTCACTGTCGCTGCCCGTTCAACGCCCTTTCGCACGCACGACGATCTGCGCCTGCGTATCGCGCTCGATGCGTTCGAGCGACGCGCGCAGCGCCGTGAATTCGTCGGGCGTGCATACCTGCCGGCCGAAATCAGCCTTCATCCGCCGCGTGACCTGCACGACACGCGCAGCCGCGTCGAACACGTAATGCGACGTGAAGTCGACGAAGCGGTCGTGCACGGCTGCATCGGCCGGCAGATCGGTCACGACGACGTCGGCCGGCAGCGCGATCTGGCCGGTCTCGTCGAACGTGCCGCCGATGCAGCCCCACGGCTGCGTGCGCACGGGTTCCGCCAGCCAGTTCTCGACCTGCGTCGCGACGCCGCCCGTGAGGCTCGACAGCGCGGGCAACGCGGTCGTGCCGTCGGGCCATACGAAATGATCGAGCGTGCCCGACACCGTCACGTCGAACGGCCCGTCGGTCACGCGCCGCTCGCTGGTCGACAGTTGCGCGCGGCCGCGCAAGCCGCTTTGCCGCAGGCGTTCGGTCGCGAGCTGCTCGATGCGGTCGTGCGTCGCGCGGCGAAACAGGTTGCGTTCGAGTTCGGCCGTCCAGCCGTCGTCCTCGATGTATGCATGAAACCGCGCGGTGCCGGGCTGCGCGGCATCGATCGCGAGCCGGGCGATGCGGCCGCGCGGCTGCGTGGCCGGCGTGCGCGACAGCACGCCCGTGCCGACCAGCAGCGCGGGGCGATCCATCACGATCGGCGGCAGGTAGCCGAACGCGATGCCGGCCGTCGTCGTATCGGCGTAAAGCGCGAGATCGGGCAGCCACGTGATCGCGTGATTGATCGCGCCGCCGCCGTAACCGGGCACGGACGGCAGCGTGTACACCGAACCGAGATTGATCAGCACCGGTTCGCTGCGAATGCCGACCGCCGCGAGCAGCGCGCCGAACAGTGCGACATGGTCCTTGCAGTCGCCGTAGCGGTTGCGCAGGATGTCCGTCACACGATGCGGCGCGGCGGCCGTTTCGCCCAGAAACAGCGCGACGTAGCGCACGTTCGCCTGCACCCAGTCGTACAGGATGCGTGCCTTGCTGCGCGGATCGGCGGCAGCCGCGGTGAGCGCGCGCGCCAGTTGCACGACGGCCGGATCGTCCACGCTCGGGTCGGCGGCCGCGTTGCGGTAGCGCGCGGCGAATGCCGCGTAGTCGGGCAGCGTCGACACGACGAGCCGGTCGCCGTAGGTCGGGTAGCCAACCGCGCCGTTCTCGATGCGGTCGTACGGGCCGTGCCGGTAGTCGAATTCGTAGCGCGTGCGGCCGTTCGCCGTGACCGGCGGCAGCGCGACATAGCCGCGCGCGTCCGCGTACAGCGGCATGTCGGCCGGCACGTCGAAGATCAGCCGCTGATTGTCGACGGGCTCGCGCGACGGCTCCACGTAGTAGCCGAAGTAGCCGCGATTGACGGGCTTCGTGCGCGTCTTGCGGAACGCCACGCGCGTGCTCGACCCGGCTTCGACGCCGGGAAACACGACGGTGCGCAACAGCCCGTCCTGGAATGTCGGCGCGCCGGCCGAGCGCGGCTCCTGCACGTCGCGGATGCCGTCCGCGCCGACCGGATGCGCGACGCCGTCGCGGTCGATCGTCTCGGCCGCGAGCAGGTCGACCTGCTCGAGATTCTTGTCGAACCACACGTAGCGCTGCGCGACCGCGTCGATGCCGTTCGCGTTGTTCGCGCGCAGCGTCGAATCGTCGTGCTCATCGAGCGAACCGTCGTGCCGGATCACGAATTCGTGGACATCGCTGACGAGCGTGACGGGTGCTTCGTCGGCAACGCCGTTCGCGCCGTTCGCCGCCGCGCCCGCGCCCGGTGTCGCACCGACGGCGTTCGATGCGACGAACGCGGCAGCGCATGCCAGCATCCAGCCAGCCAGGCCGACAGAAAAGCGCACCACATCGCACCTCGTCGTGGTTCACGGAAAGCGCGGCCGCGCAGCGGACAGGGTCAACCGCGCGGCTCTCGTGTCGGCCAGTGTGGGCGACGCATCCGCACGCGTCAAGCCGGTTCCCGCCGGCCTACAATGAGACATGGAAGCATCGTCGCGTGCGGCCGCCGGCATATGCTCGATCGCCGAACGCCGGCGAAGGATCGTCCGTCCGCGAGCGGGAGGCACCATGGAAAACGGGATCGTGGAAGTCGTCGTGCTGCTGGCGTTCGTCGCACTCGCCGTGCTGTTCTTCGTCAAGCGTCCGGGGCGCGACCGGCTGAGGGCCAAATTCCATCATCCGCCGCTGCGGCGGCCCAACCGTCCGCATCGGCATCATCAGCCTTGACGGCTGCTACCGGCAGTCGCCCACGCGCTTGCCGCGCCACGTCCACGCGAGCGTGTACGCGCCGGCCTGCGCATGCTGCCCGGGCAATAGCCCCTTCAAGCCGTAGCTCGTCGGCGTGACAGCGCCCGTCACGGTGCCGTTGCCGCGCCACCGCTAGCCGACGTTCATCGGCAACAGCACCATCTGCTTGCCCTCGACATGCAGGCGCGCCTGCAACTCGACGGGCGTCTGGTTGTGCAGCCACGCGGTCAGGAAATTCACGCGCCGGAAGATCAGCTTGCTCGCGAAGCACACGGCATTCGGATACGCGTCGAGCGTCGACGACGCGAGGTTCATGAATTCCACGACGGGGTTCGTGCCGAACGCGATCCGGTAGTCGGCCGCGATGCCGTTGCGGCGGCAATGCGCGACATAGTAGTCGAGCGCTTCGGTGATCGAATGACGCAGCCGTTCGAGATGTTCGTGCCCGTCGTACGCCTTCGCATCGACCTCGCCGACCGCAAGGAAGATCACGTTGCGGAAGTGCCCGGGAAACAGCCGGTTGACCCACAGCAGCGCATGCATGCTCGCGCCGCGATGCTTGCCGACCAGCAGCACGGCCGTCGGTTGCGACGGATCGGGCTTGCCCGGCGCGCTCGACTCGTCGACTTCGGGCGGCTTGCCGGAGAACAGCGCATCTTCCTTCGCGAGCTGCGTGCGCGTGTACGCGTAGTGGCGGTTGATCATGAAGCACAGCGCGATCACCGCGCTCGTCACGAGCACCGTGAGCCAGCCGCCCGCCGTAAACTTCTCGACCAGCGTGATGACGAGCACGGTCGCCGTCACGCTCAGCCCGAGCGCGGACAGGAAGAAATGCTTGAACCAGCCGCGCTCGCTGCGATGACGCCACCAGTACGTGCACAGCCCGAGCAACGACATGCTGAACGTGAGGAACACGTTGATGCTGTACAGCACGACGAGCACGTCGACGCTGCCGTGCGTCCACATCAGGATCAGCAGGCTCGACAGGCCGACGACGATGATGCCGTTCTGCCGCACGAGGCGTGTCGACAGGTCGCGGAAATGGCGCGGTACCCACGAATCCGACGCCATGTTCGACAGCACAGCCGGCCCGTCGAGAAAGCCCGTCTGCGCGCCGACCATCAGCAGCCCGGCCTCGAACGCGAGCACGGCCGCGAGCAACGCATGCCGCGCGAACGCCGAGCCGAGCCCGAGATGGTCGATCACGCTGCCGAACACGACCGCGTTGAGCGTCTCGCCTTCGACGGGCCGCGCATGCCACAGCATGTACAGCAGGATGATGCCGCCGGCCGTGAACGCGAGCGACGTCGACATGTACCACATCGTCACCTTCCCGTTCGGCACGCGCGGATCGGCGAGCATGTTCACGTTGTTCGACACCGCCTCGAGGCCCGTATAGGTGCCGCCGCCGAGCGAGAACGCGCGCATCAGCAGCGCGAGCATCACGAACACGCCGAGCGACTGCGACATCCCGTGCGCCTCGTGCACGGCATCGGGCACGATCATCGCGAGGTTGCTGCCGTGTACGGCGACGCCATACACGATCAGCCCGAAGTGCAGCACGACGAAGCCGATGAAGATCGGCAGCAGCACCATGATCGATTCGCGCATCCCGCGGAAGTTGAGCCCCGTCATCAGCAGGATCAGCGCGATCTCGGTCGTGAGCTTGAACGCCTGCGCGCTGACCGGCAGCAGGCTGAAGAACGCGTCGACGCCGCTCGCGAGCGAGGTCGCGACGGTCAGCACGTAGTCGACCAGCAGCGCAGCACCCGACACGAGCCCCGGCTTCGCCCCGAGCAGCGCGGTCGCGACGCGGTAGCCGCCGCCGCCCGTCGGGAACAGCTCGATCACCTGGTTGTAGCCGAGCGCGATGATGAAGACCGTGGCCGCGGTCGCGAGCGCGAGAAACAGCGCGAGCGGCGTGTGGTGCGCCAGCGCGAGGAACGCCTCTTCCGGGCCGTAGCACGACGAAGACAACCCGTCGGCGCCGAGCCCGACCCAGGCCAGCAACGGCGTCACCGCGATCGCATGCCGCGTGCGCGGATCGAGCGGGTCCAGCGGTTTTCCGACCAGCAACTGCCAGACCTTCCGGAATGCGGTCATGGTCCCCTCCCGGCACACCCGGCACGGTGGCGCGATCCCTTAAAGCTAATCGACGCGCGCTCGCGGCGCCAGTCCGCATATTCCATAGGGGGCGCCCGCCGGCCCGGCGCCGCTTTCAGCGCGTAAGCGACCGACGCCGGCGCCTGTGCGCAGGAGCGGCCGCCCGCACGCGATTGCGCGATGCGGCGACCTCGCTCCGGCCGCGTCGCGGCCCACCTTCCCCCCCGCATCGGCCACGCCCGGCGCGCAGGTTTCCGCACCCGCTCTCCCTCTCCTCGCCCGTCGCCACCCGCTGCGTCCGCGCCCGCGTCCCGGTCGTGCGTTGTTCCCCGCAATTCGGCATTTGTGCGCGCGCAACAATGGCGATGCCTCGCGCCCGGCGCCAGGCGGGCAACCCGATTCCCGCATGGCGCCGGGCGCGATGGTCTTCGAAAACCACATCTCACGAGGACATACCATGCAACTCCAATCCCATCCGGCGTGCCGCCCGTTTTATGAAGCCGGCGAACTCACGCAACTGACTGCCTTTTACGAAGAAGGCCGCAACGTCATGTGGATGATGCTGCGATCGGAGCCGCGGCCGTGCTTCAACCAGCAACTCGTCACCGACATCATCCATCTCGCGCGCGTCGCACGCGACTCGGGCTTGCCGTTCGACTTCTGGGTGACGGGCTCGCTCGTCCCCGAGCTGTTCAACGTCGGCGGCGACCTGAGCTTCTTCGTCGACGCGATCCGCAGCGGCCGGCGCGACCAGCTGATGGCCTATGCGCGCTCGTGCATCGACGGCGTGTACGAGATCTACACGGGCTTCGGCACCGGGTCGATCTCGATCGCGATGGTCGAGGGCAGCGCGCTCGGCGGCGGCTTCGAAGCGGCGCTCGCGCATCACTACGTGCTCGCGCAGAAGGGCGTGAAGCTCGGGTTCCCCGAGATCGCGTTCAACCTGTTCCCGGGCATGGGTGGCTATTCGCTCGTTGCGCGCAAGGCGGACCGCGGAATCGCGGAATCGCTGATCTCGACCGGCGAAACGCATGCGGCCGAGTGGTACGAGGATCGCGGGCTGGTCGACGAGACGTTCGACGCCGGTGACGCGTATCTCGCGACGCGCACCTTCATCGACGTGACGAAGCCGAAGCTGAACGGCGTGCGCGCGATGCTGCGCGCACGCGAGCGCGTGTTCCAGTTGTCGCGCTCGGAGCTGATGGACATCACGGAAGCGTGGGTGCATGCGGCGTTCACGATCGAGCCGAAGGACCTCGCGTACATGGAACGCCTGGTGATGCTGCAGAACCGGCGCGTGTCGAAGCTGCGCACGGTGTAATGCGGCGGGCGCCGCCGGTTGCCGGCGGCGCCCCGCTCCCCGGAACGAAGCTCAGGCGATCAGCCTGAGCTTTCTCGTCTCGGCGAGCCACGCCTCGAATGCCTGCGCCGGCATCGGCCGTGCGTAGTAGTAGCCCTGCGCGTGATCGACGTCGAGCTGCTTGAGGAAATCGGCTTCCGCGCGCGTCTCGACGCCTTCGGCGACCACCGCGAAATTCAGCGCCTTCGCGAGCGACACGACCGAGCGCACCAGCGCCTGCGAGCGCGGATTGCGGTCGATGCCCGTGATGAAGGTGCGGTCGAGCTTGATCGCGTCGAGCGGCAGGCGCGACAACTGCGACAGCGACGAATAGCCGGTGCCGAAATCGTCGAGATGGATCTGCGCGCCGAGCTGGCGGAACTGCCGCATCAGGCTGTTGGCGGAATCCTCGTCCTCGATGAAGCAGCTCTCGGTCAGTTCGATGTCGAGCAGGCCGGGCTTGAGCCCCGCGCCGTCGAGAATCGATGCGAACTGATGCACGATGTTCGTGTCCTGCAACTGCCGCGCGGACACGTTCACCGCGATCCGGATGCCGAGCCCCTTCGCCTTCCACGCGGCGGCCTGCGCGGCCGCGGTACGCATCACCCAGCGCCCGAGCGGCGCGATCAGCCCCGACTCCTCCGCGAAGCGGATGAACTCGATCGGCGCGACGAGCCCGCGATCCGGCGACTGCCAGCGGATCAGCGCCTCGACGCCGCGCACGTCGCCGGTCGCGATATCGACGACCGGCTGGTAGTGCAGCACGAACTGCTCTTCCTCGAGCGCCTTGCGCAGGTTCGTGTCGAGCCACATGTACTTCGCGACCTTCTGGTTCATCTCCAGCGAGAACACGCGGTACGTATGCTTGCCCTCTTCCTTCGCGACGTACATCGCGGTGTCCGCGCTGCGGATCAGCGTCTCGAGCGAATCGCCGTGCTGCGGATGCATCGCGATGCCGATCGAGCAGCTCGTATAGACCTCCATCAGCCCGAGGTGGATCGGCGTGCGCATCCGTTCGAGGATGATCTGCGCGGTCGCTTCGAGCAGCGGCCGCGTGCCGTGCTCGAACAGCACGAGGAATTCGTCGCCGCCGAGCCGCGCGAGCGTCGCGCCGGACGGCAGGCAGCCGCTGATGATCTTCGACACGTCCTGCAGCAGGCGGTCGCCGGTGATGTGGCCGTAGTGATCGTTGACGCGCTTGAAGTTGTCGAGATCGAGGAACAGGATGCCGACCTGGCCGCGCGACGCGGCGCTCTCCGCGGCGATCGCCGCATGGATGCGCTCGCTGATCGCATGGCGGTTCGGCAGCCCGGTCAGCACGTCGGTGTTCGCGAGTTCGGTGAGCCGCTGCTGCGCGTTGCGCTCCTCGGTGATGTCGATGCCCGAGCAGATCAGGAACTGCTCTTCGACGCCGCTGCCGCTCTGCACGAACTTGTTGCGGAACTGGAACAGGCGCGGCCCGTTGACCGTGTTGATGTAGCGCTCGACCGCGAACGAACGGTTGCTCGCGAAAAAGCCCGTGATGTTGCTGCGCGACTGCGCGCCCTGCTCGGGGCTCATGAACAGTTCGAACGCGCTGCGGCCGATCACGTCGACCTCGCGCTTGCCCGTCACTTCCTCGCACAGGTGGTTGAAACGCTGCACCATCCCGTTGCGGTCGAGGATCACGACCAGCGAATTCACTTCGGACACGACCTGCTCGGCGAACGCGAGCCCGTGCGACAGATCTTCCGCGACGGACACGGCATCGGAATACGCGGAGGCCGTGCCGGCCCAGTCGGTCGTGTTGACCTTCCTGCCGACGAGATGGAGGCTGACCGACTCGCCGAACAGTGCGATGTCGAGCACGAGGTGCGACGTGACGCCCGTCAGCGCACGGATGCGCGCGGCCTGCTCGACCGTCAGCGCGACGGCGACGTTGGTCAGGCCGCGGACGGCTGCCAGTTCGAGCGCATTGCTGTCGCTGCCGAGACGCCAGCAGGGGCTGCGCGTACCGACATGCGCCTCGAGCACCGCGCTATCGTTTTCGTCATCCATGGACACGCCCCGATCCAGAAAAAAACGCACAGTGTAGACGGAGGCGAGTTGGCCGCCCGCCTTCCCGGGCCGCGCAGCGCGCGTTCCCGGCAGGGCAGCCGTGATTGCCGTGACAACGGCCCTCGTCTCGTACTTGTTTCCAGCTAATGCAACCGGCGTTCGCGCGTGAAGCGCGCAGGTTCTGCCTAACGAATGATGAGAGCCATCTTATCAAATGACGATGAGGATTGGCACTCACATTTAGAACGGGGTGTCAAGGAATCGGGACTCGATTGGCAAGCCGGATTTTTCATGCTTGGCGGCATGCTCGAGAACAGACGAGGCAGTGCGAAACGGGGCTGGCCGGATAGTCGGAGTGCCTTGCTCTGAAAGGGTTTCCAGGAAATCTCTGAATGTAGGGACGGATTGTCATCAGGTCCACGGCGGCAGGGTCGGATCGTGTTCCGGTAACGCGAAATCCGGCCAATTTGTTTCTGTTCGAGCGTGAATGCGCCGCTTTATTCCACAGTCGGTTGCAATATCGCGCCGACCGCAGAAACGACGTGTTTTCTCGGATCCCGGCAGCATTGTCGAATTCCGCAGCCGGCCGGCAGCGCCGGTGGAACCGGTACGGCCGCCGTCGCGACCGGTGCGAGAGACACGTGGCGAGCGTCCGCCGTTCCGCACGAACGCCCGCCGTCGCCGCTGCCGCGCGTGGGTCGCGGCTCAGCCCGCCGCGCCGTACCCGCCGCCGCCCGGCGTTTCGACGACGAACACGTCGCCCGGCGCCATCTGCGCGCGGCCGATATGCTCGAGCGCCTCGACCGTGCCGTCCGCGCGCTCGATCGTGTTGCGGCCGAGCGCGCCGGCCGCGCCGCCCGCCGCGCCGAACGGCGCGTGGATCCGGTTGTTCGACAGGATCGACGCGGTCATCGGCTCCAGGAAGCGGATCCGCCGCACCGCGCCGTCGCCGCCGCGCCAGCGCCCGCCGCCGCCCGAGCCGGCGCGGATCCGGTGCGAATCGAGCCGCACCGGGTAGCGCCATTCGAGCACCTCCGGATCGGTGAGCCGCGAGTTCGTCATGTGCGTCTGCACCGCGCCGACGCCCGCGAAGCCGTCGCCCGCGCCGCTGCCGCCCGCGATCGTCTCGTAGTACTGGTAGCGATCGTTGCCGAATGTGAAGTTATTCATCGTCCCCTGGCTCGACGCGACGCAGCCGAGCGCGCCGTACAGCGCGTTGGTGATCGCCGACGACGTCTCGACGTTGCCCGACACGACCGCCGCCGGATACTCGGGGTTCAGCATCGAGCGCGCCGGCACGATCACCGTGAGCGGCTTCAGGCAGCCGGCGTTCAGCGGGATGTCGTCGCCGACCAGCGTGCGGAACACGTACAGCACGGCGGCCATGCAGACGGCCTTCGGCGCGTTGAAGTTGTTGTCGAGCTGCGCGGACGTGCCGGTGAAATCGATTTCCGCGCGCCGGGCCGCGCGATCGACGCGGATCGCGACGCGAATTTCCGCGCCGTTGTCGAGCGGATAGCGGTACGCGCCGTCCTGCAGCGCACCGATCACGCGCCGCACCGCCTCTTCCGCGTTGTCCTGCACGTGCCCCATGAACGCGAGCACGACGTCGCGGCCGAACTGCGCGACCATCCGGCGCAACTCGTCGACGCCCTTCTGGTTCGCGGCGACCTGCGCGCGCAGGTCGGCCATGTTCTGCTCGACGTTGCGCGCCGGGTAGCGGCCCGATGCGAGCAGCGCGCGCGTGTCGGCATCGCGCAGCACGCCGGCCGACACGAGCTGCCAGTTGTCGATCAGCACGCCTTCCTCGTCGATATGCGTCGAATCGGGCGGCATCGAGCCCGGCGTCGTGCCGCCGATGTCTGCGTGGTGGCCGCGCGAGCCGACGTAGAACAGCGGCGCGTCCGAGCCGTCCGCGAACACCGGCGTGATGACCGTCACGTCCGGCAGGTGCGTGCCGCCGTGATACGGGTCGTTCAGCATGAACACGTCGCCGTCGCGCATGCGGCCTCGGTTGCGCTCGATCACCGTGCGGATGCTCTCGCCCATCGAGCCGAGGTGCACGGGCATGTGCGGCGCGTTCGCGATCAGGTTGCCGTCGCCGTCGAAGATCGCGCACGAGAAGTCGAGCCGCTCCTTGATGTTCACCGAGTACGCGGTGTTCTGCAGCCGCAGCCCCATCTGCTCGGCGATCGACATGAACAGGTTGTTGAAGATCTCGAGCCGCACCGGATCGGCATCGGTGCCGAGCGAGCGGCGCGTCGGCAGCGGCGTCGTGCGCGTCAGCACGAGGTTGCCCTGTGCGGTCATCCGCGCGCGCCAGCCGGGCTCGACGACGGTCGTGCCGTTCTTCTCCGCGACGATCGCCGGGCCGTCGATCGCGTCGCCGGCCAGCAGCGTGTCGCGCACGTACAGCGACGCGTCGTGCCACTTGCCGCCGGAATGGAAGCGCACGGCGGAATCGGCACGCGGCGCGGCGCCTTCCCCGCGCGAGGCCAGCGGCGCGATGTCCACCGGCGCGTCGGAGCGGCCGATTGCCTCGACCGACGCCAGTTCGGCGACGAGCGGCGTGCCGGGCATCAGGAATGCGTAGCGCTGCCGGTACGCGGCCTCGAACGCCTGCTGCATCGCGTCGACGCTGCCGGCCGGCACGTCGAGCGCCGAATCGGTGCCCTGGTAGCGCAGATGCACGCGCCGCTCGGTCGCGATCCGCTCCGGCGGCACGCCCTGTTCGAGCAGCGCGCCGACGGCCTCGTCGGCCAGCCGGTCGAGTGCGGCGTTCAGCGCCGGCAGCGACGCATCGGACAGCACGGCCTCGACCGCGCGCTCGCGCATCGCCGTCTGGTCGGCGAGGCCCATCCCGTATGCGGACAGCACGCCCGCGAGCGGATGCGCGAACACCTGCGTCATCCCGAGCGCGTCGGCCACGCCGCACGCGTGCTGGCCGCCCGCGCCGCCGAACGTCGTCAGCACGTAGCGCGACACGTCGTGCCCGCGCTGCACGGAGATCTTCTTGATCGCGTTCGCCATGCTGCCGATCGCGATTTCCAGGAAACCTTCGGCGAGTGCTTCGGGCGTCTCGCGCCGCCCCGTCGCCGCATGGATTTCATCGGCGAGCGCCGCGAACTTCGCGGCCACGCCGTCGCGGTCGAGCGGTTCGTCCGCGTGCGGGCCGAACACGCGCGGAAAATGATCGGGCTGAATCTTGCCGAGCATCACGTTGCAGTCGGTCACCGTCAGCGGGCCGCCGCGCCGGTACGCAGCCGGCCCCGGGTTCGCGCCGGCCGATTCGGGTCCGACGCGCAGCCGCGCGCCGTCGAAGCCCAGCACCGAGCCGCCGCCCGCGGCGACCGTGTGGATGCTCATCATCGGCGCACGCATCCGCACGCCGGCCACCTGGGTCTCGAACACGCGCTCGAATTCGCCGTTGTAGTGCGACACGTCGGTCGACGTGCCGCCCATGTCGAAGCCGATCACCTGGCCGAAGCCGGCCGCGCGCGCGGCGCGCACCATCCCGACGATGCCGCCGGCCGGGCCCGACAGGATCGCGTCCTTGCCCTGGAACGCATCGGCGCGCGTCAGGCCGCCGCTGCTCTGCATGAACTGCAGGTTCACGCCCGGCATCTCATGCGCGACCTGCTCGACATAACGACGCAGGATCGGCGACAGGTACGCGTCGACGACGGTCGTATCGCCGCGAGACACCATCTTCATCAGCGGCGACACTTCGTGCGACACCGAAACCTGCGTGAAGCCGATGCGGCGCGCGAGCTCCGCGAGCGCGCGTTCATGCGCGGTGTAGCGGTAGCCGTGGATCAGCACGATCGCGAGCGCACGCACGCCGGTGTCGAACACGCGTCGCAGCGACGCTTCGGCATCCTGCGCATCGAGCGGCACGACGACGTCGCCATGCGCGCCGATGCGCTCGTCGATCTCGACGACGCTCTCGTACAGCGCATCGGGCAGCACGATGTCGAGATCGAACAACCGCGGCCGGTTCTGGTACGCGATGCGCAGCACGTCGCGAAAGCCGCGCGTCGTCGCAAGCGCGGTGCGTTCGCCCTTGCGTTCGAGCAGCGCGTTGGTCGCGACCGTCGTGCCCATCTTCACCATGTCGACGCGCTCGGGCGTGATCGGCTCGCCGTCGGCGAGGCCGAGCAGGTGGCGGATGCCGGCCACGGCCGCGTCGCGGTACTGCTCGGGGTTCTCCGACAGCAGCTTGTGCGTGACGAGCGTGCCGTCGGGCCGGCGCGCGACGATGTCGGTGAACGTGCCGCCGCGGTCGATCCAGAATTGCCAGCGTGCGGCGTCGGAGGGAACGGGAGAAAGGTGTCGGTCGGTCATGATGGTCGATGCGTCGTGAAATCTCGGAACGAGCGCCGCCGCACGGCGCGCGTCGCGCGCCGTGTCACGGTGTCGATGAAAGGGGAAGAAAACGAAGGGCGGGCCGCCCCGCCGCTTACGCGGCGTCGAGTTCGCGGCCGCGCGTCTCGGGCAGCGTCAGCGCGGCGACGATCACCACGCCGTATGCGGCAACGGCGAAGATCCCGATGCTCGTGCCGAGCCCGTATTGCTTCGACAGCGCGCCGATCAGGAACGGGAACAATGCGCCGATCGCACGGCCCACGTTGTAGCAGAAGCCCTGGCCCGAGCCGCGCACGCGGGTCGGGAACAGTTCGGTGAGGAACGCGCCCATCCCCGAGAAGATGCCCGATGCGAAGAAGCCGAGCGGGAAGCCGAGCCACAGCATCGACGCGTTGGTCAGGTTCAGCGACGTGTACGCGAACGCGATCACCATCGAGCCGACCGCGAACAGGATGAAGTTCGGCTTGCGGCCGAGGCGGTCGGTCAGGTATGCGCTCGTCAGGTAGCCGACCCACGAGCCGAAGATGATCATCGCGAGATAACCGCCGGTGCCCATCACGGTCAGGTGCCGCTCGGTCTTCAGGAAGGTCGGCAGCCACGTCGTGATCGCGTAGTAGCCGCCCTGCGCGCCGGTCGTCAGCAGCGCCGCGCGCAGCGTCGTCGTGATCAGCTTCGGCGCGAAGATCTCGGTGAGGCGCGGTGCGTCGGCCACCTTCGCCTGCGCGGCCTTCTCCTTTGCGTAGACGTCCGGCTCCTTCACCTAGCGGCGGATCGCGACGACCAGCAGCGCGGGCGCCAGCCCGACGAGGAACAGCGCGCGCCACGCCTGCTCGGCCGGCAGCACCGAGAACAGCAGCGCATACAGCAGCGCGCACAGCCCCCAGCCGATCGCCCAGCCCGATTGCACGAGGCCGACCGCCCTGCCGCGATCGCGCGCGCGGATCACCTCGCCGATCAGCACCGCGCCGGCCGTCCACTCGCCGCCGAAGCCGAAGCCCATCAGCGCGCGTGCCGCGAGCAACTGGTGATAGTTCTGCGCGAGCCCGCACAGCGCGGTGAACACCGCGAACCACAGCACCGTGAGCTGCAGCGTGCGCACGCGGCCGATCCGGTCGGACAGGATGCCCGCGATCCAGCCGCCGAGCGCCGATGCGAGCAGCGTGATCGTGCCGATGAAGCCGGCGTCCGCGAGCGAGATGCCCCAGGTCGCGACGAGCGTCGGGATCACGAACGACAGCATCTGCGTGTCCATCCCATCGAGCATGTAGCCGACCTTGCAGCTCCAGAAAGCACGGCGCTCGCGCGGCTGCGCGTACGCGTACCACGAGAACAGGCCGCGGCTCTCGTGGCTCGCGGGCTCGGCGGCGGGTGCCGCGAGGGTCTTGCTTTCCATGGTGGTGCTCCTGTCGTTATGCGCCGTCAAATGTGTGGTGTGCGTGTGTCGTATGTGCGTCGCCGCGATGCCGGATCAGAACACGGCCAGCGATGCGTTCGTGATGTCGGTCATCAGCATGTGGCCGGGCGTATGCGCGATCGCGATCGGCAGCTTCGCGTCCATCAGCGCGGTTTGCGGCGTCACGCCGCACGCCCAGAACACCGGCAGCTCGCCGTCGCGGATCGTCACCGCGTCGCCGAATTCGGGTGCGTTCAGATCAGCGATGCCCAGTTCCCGAGGGTGCCCGATATGGATCGGCGCGCCGTGCACGCCCGGGAAGCGGCTCGTGATCTGCACCGCACGGATCGCATCGGCGCCGCGCATCGGCCGCATGGACACGACGAGCCGGCCGCCGAAGATGCCTGCACGGCGGTTCGGAATCGACGTGCGGTACATCGGCACGTTGCGGCCCTCCTCGACGTGGCGCAGCCCGATCCCTTCGCGGGCGAGCATGTCCTCGAACGAGAACGAGCAGCCGATCGCGAACACGACGAAATCGTCGCGCCACAGCGCTTCGAGCGACTCGACGCGCTCGGTCAGGCAGCCGTCGCGGTACACGTTGTAGCTCGGCACGTCGGTGCGGATGTCGAGATCCTCGCCGAGCGCGTCGATCCGGAACGCGCCCGGTTCGCCGACGCCGAGCAGCGGGCACGCTTTCGGATTCGCCTGACAAAAGCGCAGGAAATCGTGCGCGTACGCATCGGGCAGGATCGCGAGATTGGCTTGCGCGAACGGGCCGCAGTGGCCTGCGGTCGGGCCGCGGAATGCGCCGCGGCGCACCGACTGGCGGAATTCGGAAGGCGTCATGAGGTTCAATGGCAGATCGGGATGTGGTCGGGATGACGGCGTCGCGTCATCGGATACGGCGAAGAATAGAAAAGAAAAAATTTTGTCGCCAACGAGTTTTTTTGCGCTGCGTGTATAGAATTTCTTAACGTATCTTCGGGTTTTCCCCGGTCCCGTTCATTTTTTCAGCGGGGCAAGCTGCGCGCCCAATGCCTTGCCGACCGCCATGAACACGCGTTTTCTCGAAACCTTCGTCACGCTCGCGAAGCTGCGCAATTTCCGCACGACGGCCGCCGCGCTGCACGCGACGCCGGCCGCGATCTCGCAGCGCCTGAAGGCGCTCGAGGACGAATTGCAGACCGTGCTCGTCGACCGCGACAGCCGCGAATTCCGGCTCACGCCGAACGGCGAGTACCTGCTCGGCTATGCGAAAGCCGTGGTCGAGGCGACGCAGGAGCTGCAGGCCGCCGCGTCCGGCGAGAGCGCGCTGCGCGGCAAGCTGCGGCTCGGCGTGATCGAGACCGTCGTGCATAGCTGGCTGCCGCACTATATGCGCCGCCTCGCGGCCGACTACCCGCAGCTCGAGATCGACCTGACCGTCGACGTGAGCGTCGTGCTGCAGCGCCGGCTGATGGCCGGCGAGCTCGACCTGATCATCCGCGTCGAGGGCAGCGACGAGGCGTCGGTCGTCTGCGACGCGCTCGCGAACTATCCGGTGCGCTGGATCGCGCGCGCGGGGCTGCTGCCGAACACGCGCACGGGCCTTGCGCGGCAGGTGCTGCGCCAGCCGATCCTGACCTACGGGCGCGGCACCGCGCCCCACCGCGCGCTCGAGGACATCGTCCGTACCCTTGCGCACGCGCACGGCGTGCCGCTGTCGGACACGCGCATTACCGGATCGCCATCGATCTCGGTGATCGTGCAGCTCGTGCGCGACGGCTTCGGCGTCGCCGCGATTCCGGTGCTGTTCGTCGATGCGCTGATCGAGAGCGGCGAAGTCGTCGAACTGCCGCTGCAGCCGTCGCCGCCGTCGATCGTCGTGTCGATGTCGCGGCGCGCGGATGCGCCGCGGTTCGTGCACGGCGCGTCGATTGCCGCGCGGGCCGCGTGTCACGAGTATTGCGAGAAGAGTACGCGGCGGTTGGTTGAGGCGCTTTGAGGCGGTGGGGCACAGTCGGACGCCGTGCCGTCATCGGTTCGCCTGAATCAGGCAGCCAGTCACGCGGACTGCCCCGCATGCGGCTGCGCCAGCTTGCCGTCGCCGTACTCGCGGAGCACCTTCGAGATCACGACGCGATAGCCGTCGAGCCAGCGCGCCTGCTTCGCCTTCGCTTCGAGATGCGCCGGATGCTGCATCAATTGCTGCAGCGCCGCCTCGGATTCCCAGTAGTAGACGTTCTGGATCAGCCCCGCTTCGGCGTTCTCCCACGTCTCCTCGCCGAGATAGCCGGGCGTCGCGCGCGCCATGTCGGCGATCTGCCGGTCGAGCCGGTGGAATTCGTCGTCGTATTGTCCGGCACGGAAAATGAAGGTCGACGCGTACATGCCCGCTCCGTCAAAAACGATTGAAAGAGCGCCAAGTGTAAGGCACGCGGCGTGCCGCGATCGTTACGCGGCGAGCGGATCGGCGTCGAGCCATGCGTCGATGCGTGGCGCGTCTTCACGCGCTCCGGCCGCGGGCGCCGGCATCGCCGCAAGCGCATGCCGTGCACGTTCGAGCGCCTGTGCAAAGCCGCGCAACTCGCGTGTCGCGGGCCGGTCGTCGGCACGCCGGCGCGCGAGCGCCGCTTCGACGTTCGCGCCGATCAACGCGAGTTGCGCGTCGATGAAGTCGAGGCACAGCGCGCGACAATGCGCGGAAACCGGCGCGACGGCCAGCAGGACGGGCACGATCGACACTATCAGGTAACCGCCCGGCGCGAGCCGTGACAACGCATCGCGTACGTGCTGCCCGCCACCGACCAGCGACGTGAACACGGGATCGCGCCACACCGCACGCTCGAACGCGAGTGCGTCGCGATACGTGTCGAGCGCCGCGCGATCCGCGACCTGTCCGGCCGTCACCAGTGGAATCGGAAACGAGGGTTCGACGGCAGGCTGCTCGCCCTCCGCCTCGACAATGCAGTTCGCGCCAAGCCATGCCGTTTCGTCTCGACGCGCAGCGAGCACGCGAGACTGCAACCGGTCCGGCAGCATCGGATCGAGCGGCACCGCGCCGCAGATCGACGGCTTCTCCGCATGCACGCTGCAGCGGCCGTCGTCGGCAAGCGCCGCGCAACGGCCGAGCGACGGATAGTCGTAACCCTGCAGCGTCAGCACGACCCATTCGCGATTCGCACCGCCGATGCGATGGAACAACCGCTCGGCCAGCGCTTCGGACGCCGCAACATCGTCCGCGTCGAATGCATGCTCGCGCCCGCCCGCACGCCAGCGTTCGCCGATTCGCCGCTTCGGCACGCGACGGATCGTCAGCGCGCCGACGAAGCGGCGCCGATGCCGGAACAGTTCGCGCAGCGACAGCGTCGGCGCGCTATTGCAGCAGCGTCCGCATGCATTGCACGCGAGCAGGTACGTGTCTACCACGGCCGCCGCACCGAATCCTGGTAACGCGTGAGAATGAAGCGCGCGACGTCGTCCGAGTGATATGCGGCGACGAGCTGCGCGACCCACGGTTTCGCGCGATCGGCGTTGCGCACCATCAGCACGTTCGCGTACGGCGAACGCGCGTCCTCGATGCCGATGCTGTCGCGCGCGGGCTGCAGCCCGACGCGGGCGGCATCGTCGCTGTCGATCGCGACGAACGCAGCCGTGTCGAGCGCGGCGTGAAGACGATCGCGGCGCAGCGCGACGATTTTCAGCCCGAGCCGGTTGCCGGTCACGTCGCGCAGCGTCGCACGCAGGCCGGCCTGCTCGCGCAGCGTCACCAGCGTGTCGTTCTGCAGCAGCACGAGCGCACGCGCCATCCCGCGCCGATCGGCGGGAATCGCGACCGTCGCGCCGGGCGGCAATTCGTTCAGGTTTTTCAGCTTGCGCGAATAGAGCGCCATCGGCAGCGTGACGGTCGGCGCGACTTCGGTCAGCGCGTAGCGTTTCCGCGCGCGCGTCGCGGCAAGCTGTTGCGCATCCTCGAAGCTGGCCGCGTCGATCCGGCCGTCGGCGAGCGCCGCGTCGATGCGCGACGCATCGTCGAATTCGACGACGTCGACACCCAACCCGCGTGCAGCAGCGACCCGCTTCACTTCGTCCAGGATCTGCGCATGCACGCCGCGCGTCACGCCGACGCGCACGGCCGGGGCAGCCGATTCGGCCGCAACGGCCGATCCCTGATGGACGACACCGCACGCGGCCAGCAGCCATACGGAAACGGATCGCACGATGCGGTTCCTCACGATGCATCCCTCAGGATCGTGCGAAAGCCGATGTGCGACGCGCCGAGATCGGCCTCCTGCTGTTCGCGCGACGACGCGCGATAGCGCACGCAGTAGTCGCGCGAGCACAGGAACGAACCGCCCTTGATGACCATCGGCGTATCGTGCCGGCGCGTCGTCGGTGCGACGGCAGCCGTGTCGCCGTTGGCGTGCGGCTGGTGCGGGCCCGTGTACGCGTCCTTCGTCCATTCCCATGCATTGCCGATCATGTCGTAGAGGCGGAAGCCGTTCGCCGCATAACAGCCGACGGGCGCGAGGCCCGCATGACCGTCCTCGGCCGTATCGAGCACCGGGAACGCGCCCTGCCAGTAGTTCGCGGCCGGCTTGCCCTGCGCGTCGCGCGGCGCCGCGTCGAGCGACGCGTCGTCGCGGCCGGCCTTGCCCGCGTATTCCCATTCGGTCTCGGTCGGCAGATCGCGGCCGAGCCAGCGCGCATACGCGAGCGCATCGCGCTGCGTGACGAGCGTGACGGGCAGGTTGCCGAGCCCGTCGACGCCGCTGCCGGGCCCGCGCGGATGACGCCACGATGCCCCCTTCACCCACGACCACCATGCGAGGTCGCGCGCATTCATCTCGTCGCGCGTCGGCACATGGAACACCGCCGCGCCGCCCTGCTGCTCGGCCTCGGTCACGTAGCCGGTCGCCTGCACGAATGCGGCGAACTGCGCGATCGTCACATCGGTCTGGTCGATCCAGAAGCCGCCGACGTGCGTGCGGCCGTCGCCGGCCGGACGCTCGTCCGCATAACCGCGCGTGCTGCCGAACACGAACGCGCCGCCGCGCAGATGCACCATCCCGGCCTTGGGGTCGTCGCGCCACTTTGCCGGCAGCCCCGAATAGCGCTCGCACTGCCGCTCGGAGCCGAGCGGCGCGAGCGCGCGGCCGCGATTCGCGTCGTCGAATGCGCCGCCCGCGGGCGCCGCCGGATTCGCATAGCCCACCGCGAACGCGGCGGCGAACAGCGTGGCGGCGAGCGCCGCGCCGATCGTCCAGAACCGGAACCGCATCGTGTCGTCCTTTCAAGAAAGCGCCTTGCCGCTCCAGGTTTTCCGCCCCGAAGGAAGTCCCCCGGGCGGCCCTGGATCGAAGCGACAGGTCCGGGGGCGCTCAGTAATAACCGCGCGGACGCAGCGGCTCGACGCCGCCGACGTTGCTCATGTACGTCTTCCACTGGTCGACGAGCGTGCCGATCACCGACGGGTTCTGCGCCGACACGTCGGTCGTCTCGCCGCGATCCGACGCGAGGTCGTAAAGCTGCCAGTGACCGTCGAGCGGCCCGAGCGGCGGCTCGGTCCACAGCGCCTTCCAGCGGCCGTCGGCACTGCGCAGGTACGCGCGGCCGTACGCTTCGTCGCCGAACGGCGCCGTATGCACCTCGCCCGTCGCCGAACCGGTGAGCACCGGCAGCAGCGACTGGCCCGTGACCGGGTACACGTAGCGGTTGTTGTAGATCACCTTGCCCTTGTTCTGGTCGACGCCCGTCAGCGTGTTGACGAGCGGCGGCGCCGGCTGCGACGGCGGCGTGACGCCCGCGACCGCGAGGAAGGTCGCCGTGTTGTCGGTCACGTGCGTGAACGCGCGCAGCGTCGGCAACTGCTGCGACTGGCCCGGCAGGCGCACGATCGTCGGCGTCGATACGCCGCCTTCGGCCGAGTAGCCCTTCGTATGCCGGAACGGCGACGCGCTCACTTCGGCCCAGCGCAGCCCGTACTGCAGGCGCTGTGCGTTCTGCTTGCCGTTGTCGGTGCCGAGCGCCGAATAGGTCGGCTCCTGCGCGTTCGCAGTGTCGGTCGCCGTCGGGTCCGCGCCGGAATCGATCGGCCAGCCTTCCGCGCCGTTGTCCGACTGGAACATGATGAACGTGTTGTCGTATTCGCCGATGTCCTTCAGGTGCTGGATCAGCAGGCCGATGTTGTAGTCGAGGTTCTCGACCATCCCCGCGTAGATCTCCATGTAGCGCGCCTGCGCACGGCGCTCGGCCGGCGACAGGCTCGACCACAGCTTGTCGACCTTGCCGGTGCCGTAGTCGCTATAGCCGTCCGCGGCCGAATGCACCGCGCTGATGTATTTCGCGCTCGCGGTGCCGTTGTTCGCGGTCGCGGGCGACGCCGCCGTCGTTTCGGGCACGCCGTCGAACGGCTTGAAGTCGGCGGGAATCAGGCCGAGCGCTTTCTGCCGCGCGATCCGCGCGTTGCGGATCGCGTCGTAGCCGGCGTCATAGACGCCCGCGTACTTGTGCAGCCACGGTTCGGGCACCTGAAGCGGCCAGTGCGGCGACGTGTACGCCGCATAGGCGAAGAACGGCTTGCCGTCGCGCTGGTTCGAATCGATGTACGAGATCAGCTTCTGCGTATAGAAATCGGTCGAATAGAACACGGCCGGGCTGCCGCCCGTGCCGCCCGGCTGCCCGGGCTGGCCAGGCTGCACGTAACGGCCGTCCTCCGTGTAGTTCGACGAGCCGGCCGGCTCGTGCGCGAAGTGGTTGGTCGCCGCGCCGCCGAGCAGCACGTAGCTGCGCTCGAAGCCCCACTGGTCGGGCGTCTGCCCGCTGCCCGTCGCGCTGCCGACGATCCCCGAGCCGATGTGCCACTTGCCCGCGATATAGGTGTGGTAGCCGGCGTCCTTCAGCAGTTGTGCGAACGACAGCGCGCGGTCGTTCAGGTAGCCCTCGTAGCCGGGCAGCCCGCGCCGCTCGTCGGTCGGTACGCCCATCGTGCCTTCGCCGACGAGATGGTGATCGGTGCCGGACACCAGCATCGCACGCGTAATCGCGCACACGGTGCCCGTGTGATGGTTCGACAGGATGCGGCCCGATGCGACGAGCGCGTCGAGGTTCGGCGTGTTGATCTCGCCGCCGAATGCATGGATGTCGGAATAGCCGAGATCGTCGGCCATGATGTACAGGATGTTCGGGCGTTTCGCGGCCTGCGGCGGTGTCGTGCCGGCCTGCGAAGGCGGCGAATCGCTGTCGACGCCGCCGCACGATGCGAGCGACACCGCGCCGGCGATCGCGGCGCAGACGACACGGAAACGGAAAGCATGCAACGGCGACGCGGACTTTTTCATTATCGTGAACGCTCGATCTACGGGATCGGCGATCTTAGCGTCGCGCGCGCGGCGCCCAAAGTCGGATTCGTCACATGCTAACGGGGCACAGGAATATGCGATGCGGGCCCGATGCAGGCCGTTTGGCGCGGCCCGCGCCGCGATGCGTCAGCTGCGCCCGCCGAGGCTGCCGCCGCCGTCCACGGCCAGCACCTGCCCCGTGACGAAACCGGCTTCGTCGGACAGGAAGAACGCGATCGCGGCCGCCACGTCGTCGGGCGTGCCGAGCCGGCGCGCGGGAATCGTCGCGAGCACCTTGCGTTCGGCTTCGCTGCCGACCGGCCGCGTCTGTCGGAACAACTCGGTCTCGATCGGGCCCGGCGCGACCGCGTTGACGGTCACGCCATGCTCGGCGAGTTCGAGCGCCCACGTGCGCGTGCAGCCGACGAGTGCGCTCTTCGCGGCCGAATACGCGGTGCGATCGAGGCTGCCGAAAATCGCGCGGCTGCAGATGTTGACGATGCGCCCGTGACCGCGCGCCTTCATCGCATCCGCAAAGTGCTGAGTGACCTGGATCGCGGCACGCACGTTCAGATCGAACACCGCCTGCAGCGACCCGAAATCGATCTGCCCGAGCGGCTGCGGCAACACGATGCCGGCGTTGTTGACGATGCCGTCGACGTCGTGCCGCTCGCTGATGCGCGCGAGCGTTGCCGCCGTCCGTTCGATGTCGGCAAGATCGCACGCGAGCAATTCGCCGGGGAAATCGATGCCCTGCGCATGCCGCGCTAGGCCGATGACGCGATGGCCGCGCTGCGCCAGAAATGTGCTGACCGCGAAGCCGATGCCGCGCGACGCGCCTGTGACGAGGTAGGTGCGGGATGACATGATTCGTGCCTGTGTGGAAGGAATCGAAGAAGTCGCGATGCGTACGCAGCCACGCGGCGCATCCGCGTTCCGGACGATTGTGCCTCGTGCAGGAAAAACGCGTACGGTCGCCGGCACCCGCATCGTTCAGCCGCTCCGCCCGGATGCGGTACGCGCTTGTGCGGGTCGCCTGCCCGCCTCAGTCTTCCGACGCCAGCATCCGCGGAATCTCGTCGACGAGCGCATCGATGACGACCCGCACCTTCGACGGCACGTGGCGCGACGACGGCCGCACCGCGAACACCTCGGCGCCCGACACGCTGTTGCTGTCCATCACGAGCACGAGGCGGCCGTCGCGCAGGTAAGGCGCCATCAGCCAGCACGGCAGCCACGCGAGGCCCGCACCGGCAGCGGCCGCATCGGCGATCGCCTGCAGGTCGTCGAACCGCAGGCGGCCGGCCGCGCGGTGGTCGTGCACCGCGCCGTCCGCACCGATGATCCGCCATGGTGCCGGCTGCCCGCCGCGCGAATATGCGATGCCGACGTGCGACCCGAGTTCGTCGAGCCCCGTCGGCCGGCCGTGACGTTCGAGATACGCGGGCGATGCGCAAATGCCCATCCGCTGTACGCCAAGCCGCCGCCCGACGAGCGTGCTCGTATCCGCAAGCTCGCCGATGCGCACCGCGACGTCGAAACCGTCGTTGATCAGGTCGGCCAGGCGATCGCTGAACGACACGTCGATCTCGAGCCGCGGATGACGCTCGACGAGGCGCCGCATGACGGGCGCAACGCATTGCCGCCCGAACAGCACGGGCACGCTGATGCGCAGCCGCCCCGACGGCTCGCGCCGGCCCGCGTCGAGCGCGGCCTCCGTTTCGCCGAGATCGGCCAGCAGCCGCCGGCACTGCTCGTAATAGACGAGCCCTTCGTCGGTCAGGCTGAGCTGGCGCGTCGTGCGCTGCAGCAGCCGCGCGCCGAGACGGCGTTCGAGCCGCGCGACGACCTTCGCGATGGCCGAACGCGTGACGCCGATGCGCAGCGCCGCCGCCGCGAAGCTGCCCGACTCCACGACGTCGACGAATTCGGCGACGCCTCTCAAACGCTCGTCCATGCGATTCCGCTCCGGTTGGATGACAGATTTGTGTCCATGACGGCGACAGTCAGTGGCCGAATTATCGCCAATGCGTCCCCGTGCGCAACACTATGATAGTTCGACCTATCTCGAAAAGGAGTCGACATGCACGCATGGCAAATCAAACCCGGCGACGGCGCTGCCGGGCTCCGGCGCATCGACGCGACACGCCGGCCGGTCGGGCCGACCGACGTCGTCGTGAAAATCCACTCGGCAGGACTGAACTACCGCGACCTGATGTTCGCGCGCGGCGACTATCTCGGCATCGGCAAGGACGCGCTGATCCCTGTCGCCGACGGCGCCGGCGAAATCGTCGAAACCGGCCGCGACGTCACGCGCTTCAAGCCGGGCGATCGCGTAATCAACACGTATTTCCCGCGCTGGATCGACGGGCCGCCCACGCCGCAGAAGGTCTCGGGTTCGCCCGGCGCGCAATTCGACGGCGTGCTGGCCGAGCACTTCGTGTCCGACGAAGCGGCGCTGGTCGCGATTCCCGCGCATCTCGACTACGACGAAGCGGCGACGCTGTCGTGCGCGGGCATCACCGCCTGGAACGCGCTGTTCGCCGACGGCGGCGCGGGGCCGGGCTCGACCGTCGTGCTGCTCGGCACGGGCGGCGTCTCGATCGTCGCGCTGCAGCTCGCGCACGCGGCGGGATTGCGCACGATCGTCACGTCGTCGAGCGAGGCGAAACTCGAACGCGCCCGCGCACTCGGTGCGGACGCAACGATCAACTATCGGGCGACGCCCGAGTGGCAGCATGAAGTGCTGCGGCTCACCGGCGGCGCGGGTGCGGATCTCGTCCTGGAAGTCGGCGGACACGACACGCTGCCGCGCTCGGTCGCCGCGACGAAGCTGGGCGGCATCGTGTCGGTGATCGGCGGCGTCAGCGGCTTCGGCGGCCCCGAACTCGGGCTGCTGTCGCTGATCGGCGGCATTCGGCAATTGCACGGGATCATGGTCGGCAGCCGCGCGATGCTCGACGACGTCGTGCGGTTCGTCGATGCGAAGCGGATCAAGCCGGTGGTCGATCGCGTGTTCGGCTTCGACGAAGCGCCGCAAGCGTATGCGTACCTGCAGTCGGGGCAGCATTTCGGCAAGGTCGTGATTCGCGTCGCTTCGTGATGGATGAAGGCGGCGGGCCGCCGCCTTCTTTCCGGCAGGTTCCATCAGAACTTGTGCCGAATCCCCGCGTGCACCATCAACTGCTTCGACGTCGACGACAGATCGGCCGCGCCGGGAATATATGCCTGATCGAGCGACGAGCCGGTCGCGTCTCCGGCGATCCGCTGGTACGCGCCCATCAGATACACATCCGTGCGTTTCGACAGGTTGTAGTCGGCCATCAAGCCGAACGAATGGATCTTCGGCTTTGCGGCGCCGGTCGTCGCGTCGTAGCGCACCGTCGTGTACACGTATTGCGCGCCGACGAACAACGCCGGCGTGAACTGATACTTGCCGTTCACTTCGAAGTTCTGATACTTGATCGACGTCACCGTACCGCCCGCAAGCGGCCCGGTCACGGGTTCGATCGTTTCGTCGCCGAACAGGTAGCCGACGTTCGCGGTCGGCCGCGTGACGTTGCTGTTGGTGTACGCAAACCCGACCGTCACGGGCCCTGCGGTGTAGTTGATGCCCGCTCCGAAGATCCGCAGCCGTGCCGACGCAAAATTCGCATCGGCGCCGACCGACCCGGAACCCGCGATCGCGCCGCCCGACGTCGCGCCCGGGTTGTCCGAATTCAGGAACGCGGCGCCGATGAGCAGGCCGCCCTGCTCGTACTGCGCGCCGACGCTCCATACCCGGTTGTTCGCGAAGCCCGTGTCGTTGCTGAAGCTGTACGTGCCGCCGAACGAGAAGCCGGAGAAATCCGGACTCGCATACTTCACGGTATTGTTCGTGCGGAACGTGTTGCCGGTGTTGTCGTTGTCGAGCGGGTGCGAGAACGGATAGACGCCCCAGCTCCCGTTCGCGGTCGTCGGCGCGAGATAGTCGACAACGGAATCGTATTGCCGCCCGAGTGTCAGTGTGCCGAAGCGCGTGCTGCCGAGCCCGACGTAGGCCTGACGCCCGAACATGCGGCCGCCCTGCGCAAGCGTGCCGCTGTTCACGTTGAAGCCATTCTCGATCTGGAACAGCGCGCTGTAGCCGCCGCCCAGGTCCTCGGTGCCCTTCAGCCCCCAGCGGCTGCCCTGCGCGAAGCCGCTCGCCATCTGCCACGCACTGTGCCCGCCAACGTTGTTCGTATAGTCGATTCCCGCATCGACGAGGCCATAGAGCGTGACGCTGCCTTGCGCGAACGCGGGCGCTGCGCACAGCGCCGGAAGCGCGACAAAAATCGATCTCCAGTTCATCCGTAATCCTTATTTATTTATGGTCGATCGCGCACGTTTCGTGCGCTGCTGCTTACTTCGTGCCGTAGATATCGAAGTCGAAATACTTCCGGTTGATCCGCTGGTACGTGCCGTTCGCGAGAATCGTTGCGAGCGCGCGGTTAAATGCGTCGCGCAGGTCGTTGTCCTGCTTGCGCAACCCAAGACCGTCGCCCTGCCCGAAATACTTCGCGTCGTCGATCGGCGCACCGGCGAACATGAAGTCCTTGCCCTGCGACTTCTTCAGAAAGCCGTCGCTGGCCGCGATCGACGCCTGGAACGCCGCGTCGAGCCGCCCCGTCACGAGATCGGCGTACACCTGATCCTGGTTCTGGTACGACACGATCTGCACGCCGGCCGGCTGCCAGTTCGCGACCGCGTAGTCGGCCTGCGCGGAACCCTGCTCGACGCCCACGCGCTTGCCTTTCAGCGATTCGGCCGTCGGCAGCAGCGGCGTGCCCTTGCGCGCGATCAGCCGGGCGGGTGCATTCGAGATGCGGTTCGTGAACGCGATCTGCTGCATCCGCTTCGGCGTGATCGTCATCGACGACGCGATCACATCGAACTTGCGCGCGAGCAGCCCCGGAATCATCCCGTCGAAACTCGACTCGACCCACACGCAGCGCGCGTGCAGCTCCGCGCACAATGCATTCGTGATATCGATCCCGAAGCCCGTCAGCGTGCCGTCGGGCAGCTTGTATTCGAGCGGCGGGTAAGTCGGATCGACCGCGAGGCGAATCTCCTTGCCCGTCCAGTCGCCCGCATGCACCGATCCTGCCGCCAGCGCCACCGCGAGCGCCGCCATCCACTGTTTCATTGCCTGTCTCCTTGTGTAAATCGTGAATCGTGACCCGAAATCGTGCAGCCGCATCACCCGAGGTATCGCTCCGCGAGCGCGGTCCAGTAGCTCGCACCCGTCGCGAGGCAAGCATCGTTGAAGTCGTAGCCCGGGTTGTGCAGCCCGCATCCAGCCGTGCCGTCGCCGTTGCCGATCGACAGGTAGCTGCCCGGGCACGCCTCGAGCATGAATGCGAAATCCTCGCTCGCCGCGATCGGCCGCAGATGCGGAATCAGCGCCGCGTCGCCGCCCCATTCGCGGGCCACGTCGCGCGCGAACGCCGTTTCCGCCGCGTGATTGACGAGCACCGGATAGCCGTATCGATAGTCGATCTCGGCCGTCGCGCCGTAACTCGCGGCCTGCCCATCCACGATCTCGCGGATGCGTCGCTCCAGTAGTGCGCGCACGTCCGGCGACAGCGCACGCACGCTGAGTTCAAGGTCCGCATGCGGCGGGATCACGTTCGATGCGGTGCCCGCATGGATCGAGCCGGCCGTGACGATCGCCAGTTCCTGCGGATTCACGTTGCGCGACACGACCGTCTGCAACGCCATCACGATCGACGCGCACACGACCACCGGATCGATCGTCGTGTGCGGCGCGGCGCCATGCCCGCCGCGCCCGATCACGCGCACGCACACCTCGTCGGCCGACGCCATCGCCGCCCCGTCGCAGAAGCCGAGCACGCCGGCCGGCAGGCCCGGCACGTTATGCATCGCGAACACGGCATCGCACGGAAATTGCGTGAACAGTCCGTCGTCGATCATCCGCTTCGCGCCGCCGAGCCCTTCTTCGGCCGGCTGGAAAATCAGGTTCAATGTGCCCGCGAAGCGCGCGCGCCCCGCAAGACAGCGGGCCGCCGCAAGCAGCATCGCCGTGTGGCCATCATGGCCGCACGCGTGCATCACGCCGTCGCGCCGGCTCGCATGCGGCAGCCCGGTTGTCTCGCGGATCGGCAGCGCGTCCATGTCCGCGCGCAATCCGAGCCGTTTCCCGGCGCCGCGCGTCAGCGTGCCGACCACGCCCGTGCCGCCGAGCCCGCGCGTCACCCGATAACCCCACGTTGTCAGGCAATCGGCAACGAGATCGCTTGTCGCGTGCTCCTCGAAGCCAAGTTCGGGATGCGCGTGCAGCCGGTGACGCAGCGCGATCATCTCCGCCTCGATGGCCGTTATTTCCGGATGAATATGTTTCTGGTCCAACCCCGATTCTCCTGAATGCATTCCGGTCGTCGATCGCCCGGATGACCGATCGTGGCCGAATCGTATGCAGCGAAAATCCCGGCGACCAGCCGCGGTTTCGTTATGATGACAACCTTTCGTTGTCGGGTATCGCACCATGAGCAACATCAAGCTGCATCAGTTGCAGGCGCTCGTCGCGAGCGCGGAGGCCGGCAGCATCCGCGGCGCGGCACGCACGCTCGGGCTGTCGCAGGCGGCCGTCACGCGCGCGCTGCGCGAGCTGGAGGCGAGCGAGCGCCTGCCGCTGCTCGTGCGTGCGCCGGAGGGCATCGGCTTCACCGAATACGGAAAGACGCTGCTCACGCACGCGAAGCTCGTGCTGAAGCAGCTCGAACACGCGCAGAGCGATCTCGAACGCATGCGCGGCCGCGTCGAGGGCCGGCTGAGCATCGGCGTCACGCCATGGCTCACGATGACGTTCCTCGCGGAAGCCGTGCTGCGTTTTCGCGAGCGGATGCCCGACGTGCGCCTCGAACTTTACGAAGCGCTGATGGCCGTCGCACAGCCGCTGCTGCGCGACGGCAGCATGGACTTCGCGCTCGGGCACGTGCAACCGGGCGGCACGAAGGAATTCGCGTTCGAGCCGATGCTGCGCTACGAGACCTCGGTCATGGTGCGCGCCGGCCATCCGCGCGAACGCGCACGATCGATCCACGACCTGCTCGACAACGACTGGGTGCTGAATTTCGCGGCCGACGGGCAAGCCGCACTCGTCGACTACCTGTTCACGCGCCACGGCGCACGGATCGACGAACGGCGCATCGTGCGCGCGCAGTCGGTCGCGATGCTGCAGACGATGCTCGAGCAGGCCGACATGTGCACGTGGTGCCCGACGATACTCGCGGCCGTGCCGCCGTTCGGCGAACGGATGCTGCCGTTGCAACTGAAGGAGACGTTCGAGCCGCGCGACCTCGGGATCGTCACGCGCCGCAGCAGCACGCTGAGCGACGCCGCTCGCTGCTTCATCGACTGCCTGCTGCACGTGATCCGAAGGCATGCGCGCTCCGCGCGCAAGGAGGATCTCGCGCTGTTCAGGACGGTATCGCTGCTGATCTGACCGCCGCCCCGCCCGTCTCCCGTCCATAGCGCATCCGCGCGAATGCTTTTCCGAATCCGTTATTGGATCGCGCCGCCGAGCGTTTTTATACTCGTCAGCACTCTCTCCCAAAGAGTGCCAGCCAATTTCGACAGAACAGCACAGGACGAAAAGATGAGCCTACGCCCCTTGCACGACCGCGTCATCGTGAAGCGACTCGACCAGGAAACCACCACCGCGTCGGGCATCGTGATCCCCGACAGCGCCGCAGAGAAGCCCGACCAGGGCGAAGTGATCGCCGTCGGCCCCGGCCGCAAGGACGCGGACGGCCAGCGCATCGTTCCCGACCTGAACGTGGGCGAGCGCGTGCTGTTCGGCAAGTACGCGGGCCAGGCCGTCAAGGTGGACGGCAATGAATTCCTCGTGCTGCGCGAGGAAGACATCGTCGCGGTCGTCAATCAATAACGGAGCGCAATCATGGCAGCGAAGGAAATCATTTTCAGCGACGTCGCACGTGCGAAGCTGACCGAAGGCGTGAACATTCTCGCGAACGCGGTGAAGGTCACGCTCGGGCCGAAGGGCCGCAACGTGGTGCTCGAACGCAGCTTCGGCGCACCGGTCGTCACGAAGGACGGCGTATCGGTCGCGAAGGAAATCGAACTCGCGGACAAGCTGCAGAACATCGGCGCGCAGCTCGTGAAGGAAGTCGCGTCGCGCACCAGCGACGCAGCCGGCGACGGCACGACGACGGCCACCGTGCTCGCACAGGCGATCGTGCGCGAAGGCCAGAAATACGTCGCGGCCGGGCTCAACCCGCTCGACCTGAAGCGCGGTATCGACAAGGCCGTCGCAGCGGCCGTCGACGAGCTGAAGAAGATCAGCAGGCCGACCACCACGAGCAAGGAAATCGCGCAGGTCGCGACGATCTCCGCGAACGGCGAGGAATCGATCGGCCAGCGCATCGCCGAAGCGATCGACCGCGTCGGCAAGGAAGGCGTGATCACCGTCGAGGACGGCAAGTCGCTCGCCGACGAGCTCGACGTCGTCGAGGGGCTGCAGTTCGATCGCGGCTACCTGTCGCCGTACTTCATCAACAATCCCGACAAGCAGATCGCGGAGATCGAGAACCCGTACATCCTGCTGCACGACAAGAAGATCTCGAACATCCGCGACCTGCTGCCGGTGCTCGAACAGGTCGCGAAGTCGGGCCGGCCGCTGCTGATCATCGCGGAGGACGTCGAAGGCGAAGCGCTCGCGACGCTCGTCGTGAACAACATCCGCGGCATCCTGAAGACCGTTGCCGTCAAGGCGCCGGGCTTCGGCGATCGCCGCAAGGCGCTGCTCGAGGACATCGCGATCCTCACGGGCGGCCAGGTCGTCGCCGAGGAAACGGGCCTGACGCTCGAGAAGGCGACGCTCGCCGAACTCGGCCAGGCGAAGCGCATCGAGGTCGGCAAGGAAAACACGACCGTGATCGACGGCGCGGGCGATGCAAAGAACATCGAGGCGCGCGTGAAGCAGATCCGCGTGCAGATCGACGAAGCGACGTCGGACTACGACCGCGAAAAACTGCAGGAACGCGTCGCGAAGCTCGCGGGCGGCGTCGCGGTGATCAAGGTCGGCGGTGCGACCGAGATCGAGGTGAAGGAAAAGAAGGATCGCGTCGACGACGCGCTGCACGCGACGCGCGCGGCCGTCGAGGAAGGCATCGTGCCGGGCGGCGGTGTCGCGCTGATCCGCGTGCGGCAGGCGATCCGCGAGCTGAGGGGCGTGAACGCCGACCAGGATGCGGGCATCAAGATCGTGCTGCGCGCGCTCGAGGAACCGCTGCGCCAGATCGTCGCGAATGCGGGCGAGGAAGCGAGCGTCGTCGTCGCGAAGGTCGCGGAAGGCTCGGGCAACTTCGGCTACAACGCGCAGACGGGCGAGTACGGCGACCTCGTCGAATCGGGCGTGCTCGATCCGACCAAGGTCACGCGCACGGCGTTGCAGAACGCGGCGTCGGTCGCCGGGCTGCTGCTGACGACCGATGCGACCGTGTTCGAAGCGCCGAAGGATGCGGCGCCGGCCGCGGTGCCGGGCGGCCCGGGCGCGGGCGGGCCGGGGTTCGACTTCTGACGATAGACGCGGCGTGCCGCCCGAACCGGGCGGCGATACGCTCGGGCATGCAACGCGTGGCGACCTCGGTCGCCACGCATTTTTTATGCGCACTGCGGTTGCGGACGCAACGGCGCCTCCGGCCGCGCCGCAACGTGCGAACCGTCTTCAGAACATCAGAACATCTGCCGCAGACCGATCGCCGCCCCAACGTTGTTGGTCCGGCCGATCTGATCGACCTTGCCCGTGAGTCGGTTGGTGGCGCCCGGATAATCGGCGGCGAACGCGCCGTTGCCGCGCGCGAAGTCCACCGTGCCGTAAACCTCGGTGTGCTTCGACAGCGCATATTCGGCCAGCACGGTCGCCGAGTAGTTGATCCCCGAGCCGAGCGTGCCGTCGAGCCGCGCCGCGTTGCGCGCGTGGCCGTAGTAGCCTGCCACCGTGATCAGCAGCGGCGCGGTGGCCTGCCAGTTCGCGCCGACGTAGAACGTATCGTCGATGCGGTTCGGGCTGCCGCCGCTCAGCGCCGGCGCACCGGCCTGCTGCATGTTGAAGTCCGTCGTGCCCGTCTTGTCCTGGCCGTGCAGCCAGCCGGCCAGCAGCCGCACGGACGGCGCGACCTGATACGCGCCGCTCACGTGCACGAAGCTCACCTTCGCGCCGTTGACCGAACTGCCGTTCACGGACGACACGGAAGTCTGCTGATAGCCCGCGTTGATCGACGCGGGCCCGTGTGCATAGGTCAGTTCCACGCCGTACGTGCTGTCGAGCCCCATCGCGCCGGCATGGTTGCCGAAGCCGTAGATCGCGTCGACGCTCAGGCCGCTGTAGGAAAACTTGTACTTCACCGAGTTCGGCACCGTCAGGTAGTTGCCGATGCCGTTGTACGCCCAGCTGTCCTGCCAGTAGTCGCCGACGGTCATCGGGTCGAAGACGTCGCCCATCGTGTCGTACAGCGGCGCGTACTGGTTGCCGAACGTCAGCGAGCCGTAGCGGTCGCTCGACAGGCCGACGTATGCCTGGCGACTGAACAGCGTATTCGCGACGTGCAGCTTGCCGTCGCCGAGCTCGAAGCCGTTCTCGAGGCGGAAGATCGCCGACAGCCCGCCGCCGAGATCCTCGCTGCCGCGCAAGCCCCAGCGGCTGTGCGTTTCCGGGCCGACCGTCATCCCGATCAGGTCCTTGCCGTCCGGGCCGGCATTGGTCTGATACCGGATCGCCGTATCGACGAGGCCATACAACGTGACGGAACTCTGCGCGAACGCGGACGATGCTGCAACGGCAAACACCACGCCGATACCACCGGGAACGACGATGCGTCTCATGAAAGGTCTCCCTGAGCGATTGATTTTGTAAGCAATCCGATGGCACTCGCATCCGGAGGCCCGGCACTGCGATCGGGAGAATAATCGGTCATTTTCCCGGAACCTATTGCCGATTCCGGATTGGACCTTTCCAACGTCGTCAACAATGGCGGTCGCGGCCGCGCGGCTTCCATCGTGTTGCATCGACCGGTCGAGTCCGCACCGGATCGAGGCTGCAAGATGCGCTTCGTGATGCAGCTCGATTCCGGCCTGCCGCAAGCGGACGGCGGCGAATGGCCATCGGGCGGCGGCGCGAACGACACGTTCCGGGGTGCGCCGTGCCGCACCCGTGCGCACCTCCGGCATTGCACGTAGAGGGCGCCTTTACGACCTTTTTACTTGCGGCCGCGTGTGCGTTCACTAGAATGTGTTCGCAATCCACCACCGAGCACGCGACATGCGCATCCGAAGTCCTCGTCCCCCGAGTTGCTTTTCTGCCTGACAGGCAGGGCGCCTGCGTCTCTCTTTCCCGAGCCACCGTCCTGCCGACAGGCGGACGGTGCGCGCCGTAGTCACATCCGCGCACGCTTGAATACGACGTCGATGCGGCAATCGCGCATCGTACGCTCAGGCGTGCTCGCGACGAATCCCCCTGCAACGACGCGCCATCGATCCGCCGCCAAAGCGATGACCGATCGCTTGCCCGCGTCCCGCATGCCGATCCGGTCAAATAATTTTGCATACCTGAGTTCATTCACGGAAATTTCCGATACCGGAGCCCGGACATGTTCGAGATCGACAAGCAGTACACCCGCGAATTCATCCACA
Source organism: Burkholderia sp. NFPP32 (assembly GCF_900119325.1). Taxonomy (NCBI): domain Bacteria; kingdom Pseudomonadati; phylum Pseudomonadota; class Betaproteobacteria; order Burkholderiales; family Burkholderiaceae; genus Burkholderia; species Burkholderia sp. NFPP32. The sequence continues at coordinate 146,087 of NZ_FPJP01000003.1, forward strand.
CCGCATGCGGCGGCAGCAAACAGGCATTCCTGCCGACGAAGAACGGCAAGGTCGTGGCCGCGTGCCTGCGCACGGACCTCAACCCGCACGCACCCGACGTGATCCTCTGCGACGGCAGCGCGTCCGCGCGTGCGGCCGGCAGGACGCTCGCCGCGCAGCGCGATGCGATTCCGGTGTTCATCAAGATGGAAACGGATGCGTTCCGCTTCGTCGGCCAGTACGTCGTCAGCGAATCGCTCACCGCGCCGCTCGACTGCGCGCCTTACGTGCGCAACAGCGGCTTCACGTCCGGACAGATCTCGCGCGTGCTGAAGCTCAGGCGCTGCTGACACGTTTTTACGGCGCATCGCGCGCCCCGTCTCTGTCGTCTTTCAAACAGGAGCAATCATGCTTGGCTTGACGTTCTGGAAACACGTTATCGGCACGCGGGCCGATGCCGTCCGCGAAGACAAGGCAACTGCGCACGACCGGCACCGCCGCCGGTCGAGAGCGCTCGTGCTGACCAGCGCCGCGGTGGCGTTCGCGGCGATCGCGTTCGGCGCGCCGGTCGTCGGCATTTCGGTCTTTCTGCTGACGACTCTGCCGTTCGTCCTGTCGGGCACGTGAAGACGTCCGCATCGGGCGCGCGTCGAGAGCCGCGCCGCAATCGATACGAAATTTTAATACCGGGCCCCCGCGTATCTGACACCGTCTTTACGCGGATGTGTCTAGGATTTCCCTGTCATCACGACACGGAGAGATCCGCATGCAAACGCAGCAGGCCGCCGTCGGCGGCCAACCCGACCTTCCCCACCAACGCGGCGGCTTGCAGCTCGCGGCCCGGCTGGCGGATGCCTGTCCGCCGGACAACATCCTGCTCGACGTGCCGGTCGAAAGCGCAATCCAGTTGTTCGAGCTCGCCGCGCGATACGTCGCGCGCAGCAGCGGAGTTTCCGCGGAACGGATCCGGACCGAACTGGCGAGGCGCGAACGGCTCGGTTCGACCGGCCTCGGCCAGGGCGTCGCGATTCCGCATGCGCGTGTCGACGGGCTCGGCTCGGCCGTCGCGCTGTTCGTTCGCGCGCTGGCCCCGTTCACGTTCAATGCGCCGGACCGCAAGCCCGTGCGCGAATTCATCGTGCTGGTCCTGCCGAAAGAGGACGACCGCGCACACCTCGAACTGCTCGCCGACGCGGCGCGGTGCTTCAGCGAACGCCCGTTCCGGCAGGCGTCGCGCGACGCGCTGACGCCCGGCGAGATTCACAGGCTCATGCAACGCACGCACTGACACCGCGTCGTGCGGCGACAGGCACTTCCCTCATTCTTTCGGATTCCCATGTTCCCAGACCCTGAAAGTCCCGCTCTTACGTCGCGGCGCGTGGCCGGCTTGGCTCGCTCGCTGCCGTTCATGCAGGCCCTGCACGGGCAGACCGTCGTCATCGTCGATGGCGGTGCCGCGCGCGATGCGCGCTTTCGCCACGCGTTCGCGCAGGACGTCGCGCTGCTCGCGCTCACCGGCATTCGTCCTGTCGTCGTCCAGGGCGGGCCGGCCGCGTCCGGCGCGCAGTCCGTCCAGGCCGCACGCGCCGCGATGGCCGACATCAACCACGAGCTGGTGCGCGCGATCGGCAGTCACGGCGTCAAGGCAATCGGCATCGACGGTCACGACGGCGGCCTGGTGGTCGCCGGCGCCGAATCCGATCGCGCGAACACGAGCCCGGTCGCGCAATTCGACGGCACCGCGTTGAACGCGTTTCTCGGGAACGGGCTGGTGCCCGTCGTGATGCCCGTCGCGCCGGACGACACAGGCCAGGATCGCCTGCTGCGCCCGGAACGGGTCGGCAGCCTCTTCGCGCAGCGCACGGGCGCCGTCACGCTGGTGATGATGGTCGAAAGTGCGCTGCTGCGCGAACTCGGCGAACTCGCGGGGCTGTACGGCATCACGGAACTCGAGCAATGGCTCGCCGAGCATCCGGCAGCCGATGCGGCGCCCTGCGTACGGGAGGCACTCGATGCGCTCGCGCACGGCGTGCAGAACGTCCATCTCGCCGATATCGGGCAACCCGAATCGCTGATCGACGAACTGCTGACCGAGGAAGGGTCGGGCGTGGTGTTCTGCCGTCGCGGCAGTACCGACCTGCTGTCGGAAACGCGCCGCTACTTCGCCGATTCCGCGTGCGTGCTGCGCGACGGCTTCAGCGTCGAGCAGAAGCAGGTCGTGCGTTTCTGATCGGCTAGCAGGAAATCGCTTGCGGCAACCCACGAGGGCCGCCGCAAGCGAACGACGTCAGCGGTCAGCGCCGTGTCGCGAGACGCCGCACCACACGGACGAGCGCATCGACCTCATCGCACGTGTTGTAGAACGCGAGCGACGGCCGCACCGTTGCCTCGAGCCCGAAACGCCGCAGGATCGGCTGCGCGCAGTGATGCCCCGAGCGCACCGCGATGCCTTCTTCGTTCAGCGCCTGCCCGACTTCCTCGGTCTCATAGCCCTTCAGCACGAACGACAGCACGCTCGCCTTGTCGCGCGCGGTGCCGACGAGCCGCACGCCCGGCACCGGCGCGAGCACGCTCGTCGCATACGCGAGCAGGTCGTGCTCATAGCGCGCGATGTTCTCGATGCCGACACGGTTGACGTAATCGAGCGCCGCGCCGAGCCCGACCGCATCCGCGATGTTGCCCGTGCCGGCTTCGAAGCGGTTCGGCGGCGGCTGGAACACCGTACGCTCGAACGTCACGTCCGCGATCATGTTGCCGCCGCCCTGCCACGGCGGCATGTCGTCGAGGATCGCGCGCTTGCCGTACACGACGCCGATCCCGGTCGGCCCGTAGATCTTGTGCCCGGAGAACACGAAGAAATCCGCATCGAGCGCCTGCACGTCGACGCGCATGTGCGAGATCGACTGCGCACCGTCGACGAGCGCCTTCGCACCCGCGCGATGCGCGAGCTCGACGATCTCCTTCACCGGCACGACCGTGCCGAGCGCGTTCGACACCTGCGTGACGGACACGATCTTCGTGCGGTCGTTGAGCAGCTTCCGGTATTCGTCGAGCAGCACCTGCCCCGAATCGTCGACCGGAATCACGCGCAGCTTCGCGCCCTTTTGCGCGGCAAGCTGCTGCCACGGCACGATGTTCGCGTGATGCTCGAGATGCGACACGACGATCTCGTCGCCTTCGCCGACGTTCTGCACGCCCCACGTCTTCGCGATCAGGTTGATCGCCTCGGTCGTGCCGCGCACGAACACGATCTCGTCGGGCGACGATGCACCGATGAAGCGCCGCACGGTGTCCCGCGCATGCTCGTAAGCATCCGTCGCGCGACCGGCCAGCGCATGCGCGGCACGGTGGATGTTCGAGTTCTCGTGTGCGTAGAAATGCGCGAGGCGGTCGATCACGGCCTGCGGCTTGTGCGTGGTCGCCGCGTTGTCGAACCAGATCAACTGCTTGCCGTTCACGCGCTCCTGCAGGATCGGGAAATCGCGGCGGATCGCGTTCACGTCGAACGGCGGGTGCGCGCCGCGATGCAGGTTGCCTTGCGGCTCGACCGCATGAGTATCGTCGATGAAGTAGCGCGGCACGTCCGTGCCCGATGCGCGCGAGACAGGCACGTCGCGATGCACGGCGAGCAGATCGCGCAGCGCAGCGTCGCCCGGCAGCCCGAACGCTTCCGGCGACGCGAGGCCGTTCGACGGCACGACGATGTCCTGCGGCGTTGCCTGCCAGCCCTGCAGCGAACCGTCGGTGAAGTAGTACGGCGACGCAGCCGGCGCTGCCTTCACCGCGCCTTCCGATGCCGCTGCGTTCCCCTGCGGCACGCCGAGCGCCGCGCCGCCGACGCGCGGCTCGAGCGCGGGCGCGATCGACACGACGTTGTCCGGCAGCCCGTTCTGCGCGGCCGCATGCGGCGCGAGCGCGGGCACGCGGTTGCCGAGCGACAGCACGTGCGTCGGCGCGGACGGCGCGAGGTTCGTGCCGGGCGCCTTGCCCTGCGGCAACGCAATACCCGGCACGCCGGTGCCGGTGCCGCCGGGCCCCGCGAGCGGCGAGCCGGCCGGCGCCGGGTTGCTCACCGACGCGAGGATCGGCGCGGCGGCCGGCAACGCCGACGGCACACCGCCGACCGCGCCGCTGCCCGCCGACAGCCCGGGCGCGGTGGCCTGCCCGGGCGGCGTCGAGAAGAACTCTGACGCGAGCCGCGCGAGCGTCGCGGGATCGGGCAAGCCGGCCGGCAGCGGCGCGTGCGGCAGCGTGAGCGCGTCGCCGCCGGCCAGGCCGGGATTAACGGTAGGTGTCGGGATAGTCATGGAACTTGGCGATTTCGACGTCATCGAGGACAGCCAGCGCATCCGGCGAATGGACCGCGAGCGAGCAATACAGCGAGATCAGGTACGACGCGATCGCCTGATTGTTGATCCCCATGAAGCGCACCGACAGGCCCGGCCCCTGCTCACCCGCGACGCCCGGCTGATAGAGACCGACGACGCCCTGCCGCTTGTCGCCGACGCGCAGCAGCAGAATCTTGGTCTTGCCGTCCGCGACCGGCACCTTGTCCGACGGGATCAGCGGAATGCCGCGCCACGTGAGGAACTGCGAGCCGAACAGGCTGACCGTCGGCGGCGGCACGCCGCGCCGCGTGCATTCGCGGCCGAACGCGGCAATCGCGAGCGGGTGCGTGAGGAAGAATGCGGGCTCCTTCCACACCTTCGTCAGCAGCTCGTCGAGATCGTCCGGCGTCGGCGCACCCGTCAGCGGGAAGATCCGCTGTTCGTCGGTCACGTTTGCCAGCAGCCCGTAGTCGGGGTTGTTGATCAGCTGGCTTTCCTGCAGCTCCTTGATCGTCTCGATCGTCAGGCGCAGCTGTTCCTTGATCTGGTCGTGAGGACTGCTGTAAAGATCGGAGATCCGCGTATGCACGTCGAGCACCGTGCTCACCGCGTTCAGGAAGTATTCGCGCGGTTGTTCCTCGTACGGCACGAAGGTCTGCGGCAGCACGCTTTCGTCCTCGAGTTGCGTGCATGCGGCACGCACGGCTTCCGGGTTCTTCACCTGGTTCAAGCGGTAGATGCCGGCCTCGACCGGCACCCACTGCAGCAGATGGGTCAGCCAGCGCGGCGTGATCGTGGAAAGCTGGGGGACGGTCTTGGTAGCGTTCGCTAGTTGGCGGGCGGCGTGATCGCTCAGCGCGGCCGTGCCGCTTGCAACGGTCGACATGTGTGGCTCCGGGTTCTTAAGATGAAAAACGGGATTGCTTATGACGCGAGGGGATTATCGGAAGCACGCACCTGCCGGCTCAACATGCTATAGCCGTCATGTCGCGCAACCGAAAGGGAAACGAAACCGTGCGGCCTCAGGTGACGTACGCGCCCGGCAGCAGCATCGAGATCGACACGTCGAACGCGCGCGCGATCTTGTCGGCCGTGACGATCGACGCGATCGCCTCGCCGCGCTCGATCTCGCCGACATACGAGCGGTTCAGCCCCGCATGCTCGGCAAGCTGCTCCTGCGACCACGTGCGCGCTTCGCGCAGCCTGCGCACGTTGGCGCCGAAGTGATGGATGAGGTCGCTCATCGCGCCTCCTAGGCGACACGCGCCGCCGCGCGCGGCGCGGCGTTCGCTTCGCTGCGCAGCACGGCCTGCGTGACGTTCGCGCCTGCCGGCACGTCCTGCGTGAGCCACACGTTGCCGCCGATCACCGCGCCGCGCCCGATCGTCACGCGGCCGAGGATCGTCGCGCCCGCGTAGATCACCACGTCGTCCTCGACGATCGGATGGCGTGCAAGCCCTTTCTCCAGATGGCCGGCCGCATCGCGCGGAAAGCGCTTCGCACCGAGCGTGACGGCCTGGTACACGCGTACGCGCTCGCCGATGATTGCCGTCTCGCCGATCACGACACCCGTGCCGTGGTCGATGAAGAAACCCGCGCCGATGCGCGCGCCCGGATGAATGTCGATGCCCGTTTCCGCATGCGCCTGCTCGGCGATGATCCGTGCGAGCAGCGGCAGGCCGAGCCCGTACAGCTCATGCGCGAGCCGGTGGTGAATCATCGCGAGGATGCCCGGGTAGCACAGCAGCACTTCGTCGACGCTGCCGGCCGCCGGATCGCCGTGAAAAGCAGCGAGCACGTCGCTGTCGAGCAGCCGGCGAATCTCGGGCAGCCGCGCGGCGAACGCCTGCACGGCCGTCGACGCTACCGCGTCGACGTTGTCGATCGGTCCGTCGGCGTTGCGCTGCCGCGCCGCGTAGCGCAATTCGAGCGTTACCTGCGCGAGCAGCGCGTTCAGCGCCGCGTCGAGCGCATGGGCCACATGGAAGTTCTCGCTCTCCTGGCGCAGGTCGGGCGGCCCGAGCCGCATCGGGAACAGCACGCCCTTCAGCGCGCCGACGATCTGCGCGAGCGCCTCGCGCGCCGGCAGGTCGCGCCCGCCCGGCTCGAGCGAGCGACGCTGTTTCTCGCGCCACGCGCGGCGGACGGTCTGCAGCGATTGAACGATATCGTCGATGTCGAATGCGGCCATGCTGACTTCTCCCCTTGTCGGCCGTGAATCAGTCCTGCGCCCACGGCAGGCCGCGAAAGCGCCAGCCGTTGCTGCCGCCGCGATGCTGCCCTTCGTCGAGGTCGCCTTCGAACCCTTCGAGCACGTTGAATACCTGCGTGAAGCCGCCCTTCGTCGCGGCCTCGGCCGCCTGCGCGGACCGGTTGCCGCTGCGGCACAGGAGCAGCACCACCGCGTCCTTGCCGGTCTTCGCTTCCAGTTCGCGCACGAAGCGCGGGTTGCGCGTCAGGCTCGTGCCGGTCGCCCACGGCACATGCAGCGACTCCGGCACGTGGCCGACGAATTTCCGTTCCTCGGCGGTGCGCACGTCCACCAGCAACGCGTCGCCGGCCGAGAACAGCGCCCACGCGGCTTCCGGCGCGACGCCGCCCGCGTAGGGCGTGCCGGCCGCCGCGGCCGCCGCGCGGGCGTCTTCGAGCGCCTGCTGTGCAGCGGTTCGTTCTTCCAATGCAACCGTCATGACATTTCCTCGTTTTCGCAGATTCGTATGATCAAAAAACACCGGGAATGCGGCCGTTGCAGCTTGCGTGCTGTCTATAGCCGTCAGCGCCACTATGCGAGTGCGGCCGGGCAAGCAGAACCAATAAAAATTCATTTCCTAATCAGCGGCGCACGAAATGCAATAGCAGACGCGCGCTATCGCGCTCGGGCTCGCTTGCGGTCGGGAAATGCGGGACGATATGCGGGACGACGACCGTTCGATGTCACGCATCGAAGGGCTTTGAAAGGAACGGCGGGAGACGAGCAACGCGGCGTCAGCGCGTTGTCATGGAATCCGAAATGGCGCGCACGCATCGCCGCGCATGCATGGATAATTCGAAGAAATGCAACCGTCAGGCGACAGGCATCGGCGTGATGCCGAACGGCATCGCCGATGCACTCGCTTGCCTGTCAGTCCATCACCGCACCGGATCGACCGGCGCGACCGGTACGCCGCGCGCTTCGATGTCGCGCCCCGCGAGCAAACAAAGATCCTCGCGATGATGCGCGGCGACCACCTGCACGCCTACCGGCACGCCATTCACGAGCGCCGTCGTCACGGCCAGCCCCGGCAGCCCCATCGCGGGCAGCGCGCGCAGCGTGAGCTGCGCCTCCCACACACGTTCGAACCCGTCCGGCCCCTGCCGGTCGAGATCGTCGGGGAACGGCAGTTCCGACGAAACGGGCAGCAGCACGACCGCATACGCGTCGAGAAACTGCCGCCACTGCCGCGTCAGCGTAGTGCGCCGGACCAGCGCGCGGCTGATCACGTCGGCCGGCAGGTCGCGCACCTTGCCGCGCACCGCGGCGATCACCGCCGCCGCGCCCGGATCGCCGTCGTTCGCGACTGCGCTCGACAATGCGTCGAAACCGTCGCCGAGCCAAAGCTGTTCCTGCAACAGCGCGGCCTCGCGCATCGGCGGCGTATCGTCGATTTCGTCGACGGTCCAGCCCGCATCGACGAGCCGGCGCGCCGCATCGCGCAACGCAGCCTCGACTTCGGGCACGACCTGCAAGCCGCCCGGACGCATGCACAGCGCCGCACGCTTCGGCACGTCGCGCCCGTCGAACGGCACGTGTACGTGCCACGGATCGCGCGGGTCCGGCGCGGCGCACGCACGCAGCGCGAGCGCGAGATCGTCGATCGTGCGTGCGATCGGCCCCGCCGATGACATCAGTTGCGCGCCGATCGCACGTTCGGGCGACGATGCGTTGAACGCCGGCACGCGCCCGAGCGACGGCCGGATTCCGTGCACGCCGCACGCATAGGCCGGATAACGGACCGAACCGCCGATGTCGGTGCCGAGTGCGAGCGGGCCGATCCCGGCGGCAACGGCCGCTGCCGCGCCGCCGCTCGACCCGCCCGGCGTCAGCGACGGATCGCGCGGATTGCGCGTGTGGCCGTGTACAAGATTCGACGTGAACCAGCGCAACGCGAACGTCGGCGAATTGGTGCGGCCGAGCAGGATCGCGCCGGCTTTTCTGAGGTTGCCGACCACCGGGCTGTCGATGCGCGCGATCAGGTTCTCCTGCACGCGCGTGCCGTTGGTCGTCGCGAAATCCGCCTGATCGATGTTGATCTTCACGGTCACGGGCACGCCCGCGAGCGGGCCCGGATCGTCGCCGCATGCGATCGCTCGGTCGACTTCGTCGGCCTGCCGTCGCACATCGTCGGGCCGGTGTTCGATCACCGCGTTGATCGCCGGATTCACCGCGTCGAGACGATCGAGCACGGCGTCCGCCACTTCGCGCGCGGACACTTCGCGCTGCCGCACAAGTTTCGCGAGCTCGGTTGCCGACAGTTGCCAGAGATGCGTCATCACTTCTCCTTGTGGAAGGACATCACAATCACTCGCGGCGCCACGCTTCAACGATAACGTGGCGCCTCATCCGCTTACTGTGCGTCGTGCTTCGCACGTTCCGCGGCCGCGATGATCGCGTCGGCCACGGCCTTCGGCTGGCTCAGCATCGCGACATGGCTGCCGTTCACGTGCGTGACCGTCGCACCGATCCGCTTCGCCATCGCCTCCTGCAGCTTCGGATCGATCATCCGGTCCTGCGTCGCGACGACGAACGTCGACGGCTTTGCATGCCACGCGGCCTGCGCGACCTTCTCCGAAATGCAACCGCCGTACCACGGCCCTTGCGTCGCCGCAACGATGCGCTGCTGCGCGGGCGGCAGGTCCGGCGCGAAATCCTGCGCGATCGCCTTGTCCGACAGCCGCGCGAAGCCGCCCGTGTCCTTGCGCAGTTCACCGGCCCATGCCGGTGCCGGCAGACCTTGCGTGACGTCGGCGATCGACTGGCCGTTGTCGGGCGCGAATGCCGCGACGTAGACGAGCGACTTCACCTTGTCGTCGTTACCCGCATCGCTGATCACGACGCCGGCCCACGAATGACCGACCAGCACGACCGGCCCCTTCTGCTCGTCGATCGTACGCTTCGTTGCGGCCGCATCGTCGGCAAGCGAGCTCAGCGGATTCTGCACCGACACCACGTGCAGCCCGCGTGCTTCGAGCAGTGGAATCACGCGGTTCCAGCTCGAACCGTCGGCGAACGCGCCGTGCACGAGCACGACATTCGTGCCCTTCAGGTCGTCCTTCGGCGCGGCCTGCGCCGCGACCGCACCGAACAGTCCGCCGATCACCGCGGCGGATACCAGAACCCGTTTCATCGAACCGGCCATCGTCATGCTCCTTTCTCTGTTGTGTTGTTACATGAAGTGAAGTGCCGCGGTAGCGGCCGCGCCGGCATGCAGCAGGCGCGGCAACGGATCACGAATGCGCGTACAGGTCGTCGGCGGCGTTCCGCGCGGCGCGCGCCGGTGCCGCGTCGCGATGGCTGGCGGGCGTCGACGCATCGGCCACGTTGTCGCCCTGCGACTTCGACGGGCCGTTCTGGTCGGAACGCGCGACTTGCAGCGCGGCGGCGACATCCTCCGGGTAATGCGGTTCGCTGCGGGCCGGGTTGTAGCCGGCCTGTTCCAGCCGGACGAGTTCGGCGCGCACGTCGGCACGCGACAGGCCATGGCCGGTATCGGCGAACGACAAAGCGGGGACGGCGGCGAGGACGGCAACAGCGAGGATTCGGGCGGCTTTCATGAGTGTTCTCCTTGACGGAAGTTGGGGTGTCGATCACTTGGCATCCGATGCGAACGTCGGGCATCGAACGTTTCCTGCATGTCGACAGTAGAACCCGCCCACGTATCCGGCATGTTTCCGAAACCGGTGCTTTGTGCATGCCATTTTTTCCGGAACGGCCGCAGATACAGTGCGATACAAACCCGCCTGCCGACGTGGTCCCCGACACACACGCACTACAAAAAAAGGCGTGCCTCGCACGGCACGCCTTTCCGTCAAACCCGTCGCTTCGTGTCACGTCACGGCGCGAGCCGTGTGAACACGTAGTCATGATTCTTCACAAGCGCCTGGTGACACGCGAAACACGTCTGATGCTGGCCGATATCGGCCGGCACACCGTTGATGAAGCGCCCGAAACCCCAGCCGCCCGTCGACGCATAACGACGCGAGTCCTTCACCATCACCTGCACGGTCGTCGCCTGGCCCGGCACCGTCGCCGGCGCGAACTCGTCGGACTGCTTGCGCTTGTATGCGAGCTTCACGAGGATCGTGCCGTCCGGAAACGGCAGCGTCGCCTGTTCGAGCGCGCGGATCGCGACGGGGTTGCCGAGCACCACGCGCAGCTCGTCGAGCGGCGCGGCCTCTTCGGCCGGCGCAACCATTTCCCATTTCCGGTAGCCGGGCGGGATCGTCACGCCGTAGATCGGCGACGCGGCCGGTTTCGGCTGTTCCGCGAACGCGGCCGGACCGCTCGCCGACAGCGAGCCGGCCAGCAACGCGCCCGCGACGAGCGCGCGGCCCATGCCGCGACGCCGGATGCCACTGCGAGCCCGCATCACAGATGCTCCACTTGCAGGATCGCGTCGGCGAACGCCTGCGGCGCTTCCTGCGGCAGGTTGTGGCCGATGCCGCCGTTGATCGTCCGGTGCTGGTACTTGCCCGTGAATTTCTTCGCGTACGCGGCCGGGTCCGGATGCGGCGCGCCGTTCGCGTCGCCTTCCATCGTGATCGTCGGCACGGCAATCGCGGGCCCGGCGGCGAGACGCCGCTCGATGTCGTCGTATTGCGCTTCGCCCTTCGCGAGCCCGAGGCGCCAGCGATAGTTGTGGATCACGACGGCCACGTGGTCGGGGTTCTGGAACGACGCAGCCGAGCGCGCATAGGTTTCGTCGGAGAACTGCCACTTCGGCGACGCGAGCTGCCAGATCAGCTTGTTGAACGCGTCGCGGTTCGCCGCGTAGCCGAGCTCGCCGCGCTCGGTCGTGAAGTAGAACTGATACCACCACTGGAATTCGGCCTGCGGCGGCAGCGGCTTGCGGTTCGCCTCCTGGCTGCCGATCAGGTAGCCGCTCACCGACACCAGCGCCTTCACGCGCTGCGGCCACAGCGCCGCGATGATGTCGGCCGTGCGCGCGCCCCAGTCGTAGCCGCCGAACACCGCGCGGTCGATCTTCAGCGCATCCATCAGCGCGACGATGTCGACGGCCGTCACCGCCTGCTGGCCGTTGCGCACCGTGTCGGCCGAGCGGAACGTCGTCGACCCGTAGCCGCGCAGGTACGGCACGATCACGCGATAGCCGGCCGCGACCAGCAGCGGCGCGACTTCCGCGTAACTGTAGATGTCGTACGGCCAGCCGTGCAGCAGGAACACGACCGGGCCCTTCTTCGGCCCGAGGTCCGCATACCCGACGTTGAGCACGCCCGCGTCGATCTGATGGATCGTACCCAGCGACGCAACGCCGGCCGCGCGCTTCGCCGTCGATGCATCGGGCGCCGACTGCGCGCGCGCCAGGTTGCCGAACCCGAGGTCGGCGAGGCTCAGGCCCGCAAGCGCCGTACCCAGGATCAGGCGGCGGCGGGTGTTCACGGTATCAGGCATGACTCGTTCTCCATTGTCGATCGTCAAGGAAGGGGCCCGCGGCACGTGCGGGCGCTCCGGTATCACCGTTCGCAGCGGCGGCGCATGGCACCGCGCGGCCGTGTGAAACGCTTCACCGGTTTTATATCCGAACCATCGGGATGCTTTGTATCGCAACGTATCTGTGTGCGAACACGACACACAGCGATTCAAAAAACGTTGGGGAAACGACGGTTTTCTGCAGGCCGCGCGGCTGATCGGCTCGGCTCGACACAGTCGACAGAACGAAAACAAGCGCGAGCCGCAAGCAAGCCAGCCCGCACCCACCGCTCAACCCACCCTTACCCGCGCCGCAACGGCCGGAACCCGGCACGCACTTCGCGAGCAAACAGTTCCGGCTCCTCCCATGCCGCGAAATGCCCGCCCTTGTCGACTTCGTTGAAGTAGATCAGGTTGCGATAACTGCGCTCGGCCCAGCTGCGCGGCGCCTGGTAGATCTCGCCCGGAAACACCGTGATCGCCGCCGGCAGCGAGATATCCACCGCATTGAAGTTGTTCGAATGATCCTCCCAGTAGATCTGCGCGGCCGACGTCGCGGTGTTCGTCAGCCAGTACAACGAAATGTCGTCGAGAATCTCGTCACGCGGGATCGAGCGTTCGGGCACGCCGCCGCTGTACGTCCACTGCGAGATCTTGTCGTACATCCACGCGGCCTGACCGGACGGCGAATCGGCGAGCGCATAACCGACCGTCTGCGGACGCGTGACCATCATCGCCGAGTAGCCGCAGTTGTCGCGATAGAACGTCGCGAGCTTCTCGTACGCGGCCCTCTCCTTCGGCGACAGCGAAGCCGGCGCGGGCGAGTCGGTCGCGAGCAGCGCAGCGATGTCCGGCGGTACCGTCGCCGGCATGTTCACGTGAATCCCGGCCAGGCCCTGTACGCGCTGCATCGCCATCCGGTGCGAGATCACCGAGCCGCAGTCGCCGCCCTGCGACACGAAGCGCGTATAGCCGAGCCGCGCCATCAGCTCGCCCCACGCGCGCGCGATGTGGTCGGAACCCCATCCCGTCTGCGTCGGCCGGCCCGAAAAACCGAAGCCCGGCAACGACGGCACGACGACGTGAAACGCATCGTCCGCGCTCGCGCCGTGCGCGGTCGGGTCGGTCAGCGGGCCGATCGCCTTCAGCAGCTCGAAGATCGAACCGGGCCAGCCGTGCGTCATGATCATCGGCATCGCATTCGCGTGCCGCGAGCGCACGTGGATGAAGTGAATGTCGAGCCCGTCGATTTCCGTGATGAACATCGGGAAACCGTTCAGGCGCGCCTCGCCCTTGCGCCAGTCGTAGTCGGTGCCCCAGTAGCGCAGCAGCGCCTGCATGCGCGCGAGCCGCACGCCCTGCGATTCGTCGGCGACGGTCTCGCGGCCCGGCCAGCGCGTCGCCGCAATGCGGCGGCGCAGGTCGGCCACGGCTTCATCGGGAATGTGCGCGGTGAACGGGCGTATGCCGCTGCCGCCGGTCGCGGCATGCAGCGCGGTGGGTAGCATCGCCGATACCCCGGCGGCCACGGAAGTGGCCAGCAGGTGGCGACGCATCGGGGAAAACGGTGTGGAAGACATCGTTCGGCATCTCCTTTCGTGAAGTGGAAAGTGAACATGCCGCGCGCCCGCTCGCGCCCTGGCTTTCAATCCGGCGCGCCCTGGTCACGCGGCGTCGCCCATTTGAAAGGTCTGATGTATCCGGGAGTTGTCTGATTTGTACGCGTTTGTAGCCGCTGCGCGGCGAGCGAGCGGCCCGCGCGGCCGCTCGCCGATACGATGCTCAGAGCGCGTTGACGATCGCGCCGTCGACGCGAATGTTCTGCCCTGTGATATAGCCCGCGCCGTCCGACAGCAGGAACGCGACCGTCTTCGCGATCTCGCCGGTCTTGCCGAAGCGGCCGGCCGGAATGCGCGCGACGATCTCGGGCGTTTCCGGCCAGCTGTCGATGAAGCCCGGCAGCACCGCGTTCATCCGGATGTTCTCGGCCGCATAGCGTTCCGCGTAGAGACGCGTCCATGCGCTCAGCGCCGCGCGCAGCGCCGACGACACCGGCATCGGCTGCTCCGGCGCGTCCGCCGCGAAGCTCGAGATGTTGACCACCGCGCCGCCGCCCTGTTTCTGGAAGATCGGCGTCACGCGGCGCATCACGCGCACGACGTTCAGCAGGATCAGGTCGAGCCCTGCGTGCCAGTTGTCGTCGGTGATCGCCAGCAGTTCGCCCTTCGGCGGATGACCGGTGTTGTTCACGACCGCGTCGATCCGGCCGTAGCGCGCGACCGCCTCCTGCACGAGCCGGTCGATATCGGCTTCTTCCGTCACCGATCCCTGGATGCCGAACCCGCCCAGTTCCTCGCCGAGCGCCACCGCGCTGCCCGACGGCGACATCAGCGCGACGCGATAGCCCGTGGCTGCCAGTTCGCGCGCGATCGCCGCGCCCATGCCCTTGCCCGCCGCCGTGATCAACGCCACTTTTTCTACAGTCACGATCTGCTCCCTCGCTTGAATCCTGCCGCCGCGCAGCCGCCATTCGGCGCGCCATGGTGGTAATGTAGGCGCATCGCAGACGACTGTCGAACCAGTATTTCTGCCTCCAGACGATAGTTTTTCTACATCCTGACAATGCTGCCCCGCCCTTCCCGCCTGCCGCCGCTGAATGCGCTTCGCGCGTTCGAAGTGTCCGCGCGGCACCTCAATTTCCGCGCCGCGGCCGACGAGATCGGCGTCACGCAAGGCGCCGTCGCGCAACAGGTGCGCCACCTCGAGGACGTGCTCGGCCTGAAGCTGTTCGAGCGCCTGCCGCGCGGCCTCGCGCTGACGCACGACGGCGCCGCGTATTTCTCCGACGTGCAGCGCGCGCTGCACGCGATCGCCGATGCAACCGACAAGCTCGTGAAGCGGCGCGCGGCGCTGACGATCAGCACGACGCCGTCGTTCGCGTCGAAGTGGCTGATCCCGCGGCTCGCGCAGTTCACCGACGCGCATCCCGACTACGACGTGCGCGTGATCGCCGACCAGCAGCTCGCGACGTTCCGCCACGACGGCGTCGATCTCGCGATCCGCTACGGCAAGCCGCCGTTCGGCAAGCATCTCGCCGCGCATGCACTGTTCCCGCTCGATGTGTGCGCCGTATGCAGCCCCGCGCTGCTGGCCGCACCCGCGTCGCCGCGCGCACTCGCCGGCCACGTGCTGCTGCACGACGCGCACGACCTGTGGCCCGAGTTCATTGAAGCGATGCCCGAGCCGGTCGATATCGATCCGCACAAGGGGCTGCGCTTCAACCAGACGTCGCTCGCGATCGATGCGGCCGTCGCCGGCCAGGGCATCGCGCTCGCGACCGATCCTTTGGTCGAACGCGATATCGCAGCAGGCCGGCTGTGCAAGCCGTTCGATTTCGCGTTTCCGCTGTCGGTGGGGTTCTATCTCGTGTATCCGGCCGAGCGCCGCGACGACGATGCGATCGTGATGATGCGCGACTGGATGATCGGGCAGGCGGTGGCGGACGAGCGGCCTTGAGCGGCCATCGCCCGGATCAGGGGGCGATCCAGCGGCCTTCGTAGCCGCTTTCTTGCAGATCGAATACCGCTCGGCGATTGCCCGCGCGCGCGAGTTCGAGCCAATCGATCCGCGTTACCGTCATGTGGATCACGCAAAAGTTTTCGTAGCCGTCGCCGGACGGCGCGGTGTCTTGCCTCGCCGAGACATGCGCTGCTTCTGGCGACTCGACCGGCGTGCCGGGCGGCAACGGTGCGCGATACAGCAGCAGCGTATGCGGGCGGCTCGATTGCCAGATCGCGCGCCGCTGCGCTTCGTCGTCGCAGATCGACGCAACGCCTTCCGCGCGAATCTGCACGAGCGCATCGAGATCGCTCGCGACAATCGCGATACGCGGATCGCGGCGCAGCTCCGCGACCTTCTGCGAACGCGCATCGGTATGAAACGACAGCACGCGATCGGCGCGGCTCGCCTGGCGCAGCACGATCGTCCGCACCTTCGGCGCGCCATCGAGGCCGAGCGTTGCCGCCTGCAGCATCGTGAACGGCGAGCGCTGCACGCCGACGCCGGATTCGAGGCAGGACCACAGGCGGTCGTACGTTTGCGCGAGCGATTCGGAAGTCGAGTCGGACATGACGGGCGGCGATCGGACGTGTTTCGATCGCGCAAGCTTAACCGTTTGCTCCGGCCACGGCTCGCGTGCGATGCGGCCGCCGCCTTGGTGCCGCTCAGTTATAGCCGAGCACGACCGGCACCGCATCGCCGACATCGGTCGCCGGCTCCGCGCCGAACCGGCCGAGCACGTCGGCCACATACTGCGGCCCCGCGCTGATCTGCGACGAGCGATGCTTTGCCGGCCGGTTATCGCCGGCGCCAGACGCTGCGTCCATCGATGCCGTTTCGTTGACGGTGATAGTCACGTTCATGTCTCCTCACGCGGCCAGCGCCGCACCATACGCGCGCACGAGGCGCGCGACGCCTTCCCGGATCGCGTCGACGTCCGGCGCGGCGAACGACAGGCGCAGCGATGCCGCGTCGACGTTGTCCGCGAAGAACGCGTTGCCGGGTACGAACACGATCTTGTTTGCGATCGCCTGTTGCAGCAGCACGTCCGACGACACCGCGCCGATCCGCGCCCACACGAACATCCCCCCTTCGGGGCGATGGAATTCGATCGCATCGCCGAAACCGTCGCGCAGCGCGTCGCACATCGCGTCGCATTTGCGCTGGTACGCGGCCGTGATGCGCGGCAGATGGCGTTCGAGCGCGCCGTCGGCCAGATATTCGGCGGCGGCCGCCTGCGTCCACGGCGAGCTGCACAGATCGACCGTCTGCTTCGCGATCACGCAGCGTCGCGCGATTTCGGCCGGCGCGATCGTCCAGCCCACGCGCAGCCCCGGTGCGACGATCTTCGACAGGCTCGCGAAATGCACGATCCAGTCGCGTGCGCCGTCCACTTCATCGGCGAGCGCGAGCATCGACGGCACGGCTTCGCCCGCGAAGCGCAGGTCGCCGTACGGATCGTCCTCGACGATCAGGAAACGGTATTGCGCCGCGAGACGCAGCAGCTTCAGCCGGCGTTCGCGCGTAAGCGTCGCGCCCGTCGGGTTCGCGAAGGTCGGGACGGTATAGAGCAGTTTCGGCTGTGCGATCGCGCCGGACGCGAGTTGTGCTGCGAGACGATCGACATCGAGGCCGTCGCCGTCGACCGGAATCGTGACGATGCGCGCCTGCTGCAGACGCAGCGCCTGCAGCGTCGCCGGGTAAGCCGGCTGTTCGGTCAGCACGACGTCGCCTGGCGACACCATCACGCGCAGCAGCAGGTCGAGACCCTGCTGCGAGCCGGTCGTGACAAGCAGTTCGGCCGGCGCGCACGCGACGCCGCGACGCCCCATCAAGGCGATCAGTTGCTGCTTCAGTTCGGCGAGGCCGTCGGTCGGGCCGTATTGCAGGCAGCGGACGGGCTGCGCGTATGCGCGTTCGGCGGCCGTGTTCAGGCCGTCGACGTCGAACAGGTCGCTGGCCGGATAACCGCCCGCGAACGAAATCATGCCCGGTTCGGACAGGTACTTGAACAACTCGCGGATCGGCGAGCCGGCGGGATTCTGGAATGAGGGCGTGAACGCGTACATGTCGTCGTGAGCAGGATGGCGCGGACGGCCGGGATAGCCGCCAGGTGCCTGCCACCGGGGCGCTTCTGGCGCCACGGCGGCGAATTCGAGCCACGATTGTCGATAGTCATTAAGGCCGCGGCAAACGATATCTATGCACTAGGTCTTGCGGTTTGGTCATCAAATGGGGTTGTCTCGGCGATCCAGTCCGGCCGATTGTTTCGTCACGCACAGCCCTTGCCGGCCCCTGTTTGCCGGGGTGAAGCAGACTCAGCGCCCCGTCCCGGCGGGCTCGCCCGCGGGCGGCTTGGCCGTCCGGTTGTTGAGTTCGCGCATGAGGTCGTCCGACACATAGTGGGGACCATCGAACAGATACACCGGATAGCCGCGATAAACCACGAGCTGCTTGCTCAATTCCTCGGCGCTGGCTGAACGGAATCCGCCACGTTCGGCCGGCCGGAAGGCCTCGGCGATGACCCGCACGCGCCGTTTGCCCAGGCGTGAAGCCAGCTCGTCGAGGTAGGTGCGCGCGACCTGCGGCTCGCGGGCATAGACGCCGCAGCCGTCCTGGAAGAACACCCCGACGTCCGCGGGCAGCCACGTTGCGAGCCAGTCCGCCAGCGTTTTTCCGCCGATATTGGTCTGGTCGTAGACGCTCACCCAAAGCGGACGAGGCAGTCGCTGCAGGATCTCGGCAAGCTTGGGCGCCTCCTGCCAGGTCGGATCGATTTCGACCGGGAAGTAGTAACCGGTGACATGCAGCGGCAGATGCACGCGCGCCACCTCCGCGGACTGGTCCGCGAGCGTCGACAGGTGGGTGCGTGCGCGTTTTTCGTCCTGGTAGCCGGCCAGGCCCAGGATCACGTTTCTGGCCCACGGCGCACGACCGATGCGTTCCCAGTCGGGAAGGCGCGCCGCGGTATGGATGCGGGTATTGGCAACGAACGCGGTATCGTCCACGACGGTCCATTGGATCAACAGATCGTGTACGCCGAGCATCTGCCAGTTTCCGACGGGATTCGTCGTCGTGTTGTCCACCTGCCAGACGATTCCGTCGGCGTGAACGTCGTGCGCTGTCCAGCTGCATGCGGCCACGACCAGCGATGCGCCGATTGCCGCGAGCGTCGCCGCCCGATGCAAACGCGGCGCGCCGGAAAGCCGACGCGGTCGGCCTGCCGGTCGAAACTGGTCCATACGCTGTTGAATTTTGCGCACGGCCGGGATGGCGGATGTGGTCATCGCTGGCTCCCCTAGCATTGTCGCGCGTCATCGTAGCCGATCAAACGCAAACGTGCGACCCGCATTTCCGATGCGGGTCGCACGAGGTTACCACCACACTCGCGTCACTTGGCAGTCGTGCCGTCTACCCACTTGTAGCCGAGATTCGTAATGCCGGTGATCAGGCTCTGGAAGTCCTGGTACGCCGGCAATCCGAGATCGGGTTCAAGCCAGTACGGATGGAAGAAGAAGGACGCGAAACCGTCCCGCACCGCCAAACCATATTGAGCATTGGTGACGAGTTGCTGCCACGGATACGAGATACACGAGAACGGGTCGATATTGCAGATGTTGTACTGGACACTGCCCAGGTTCTCCGGGATGATCCGCACTCCGTAGTAATCGGCGTTGATGATGTACGGGAAGAACTGCCCGGCCGAAAAGTCCTGGTTGGCTGCCCCCGTTCCGATTTGAGGCTTAGTCGCGGTGTAGTAGACGGCCCGCTGGAACGTCGTCGGGAACGTGAGGGCGGTGGCCGCCGCTGCCAACGGCGACACCTGGTACTGCGGCGCAGCCCAGCCGACGACCTTGTAGCCGTTGGTCGTGAACTCGAGGATGCCCTCGGCCATTCTGCCTGCCGCCCATTGAACGGAGTCCTCGTCGACGGGACGGTTCTGGACCGCATACCAGAACTCATAGTCGCTGCCGCTGACCGCGGTAAGAAGATTCGGCGTCGAATCGTACTGGTGCGTAAGGCCGTGCACCACGATCGAACCGCCGCGCGCGACCGCGTAGTTCAGCGAACTCCTGAGGCCCGTTGCCTGCGCAAGATGGATCGTCTCCGGGACGCCGCCGGTGTAATAGCCATTCGGATCCGTATACACGGGGATGGTGGCCATCGTGAACGGAATCCTCTTCAAGTACAGGTAGTCCGTGAGCTTTTTCATCGAACTCGTCGTTGTATATGCGTCGAGATCCTCCAGACGTACGAGAGCACGGTGATTCACCGGTGCATTGGTCTGCAGTATGTCGTGCAGGATGTCGCATATCACCAGGTACCGATCCGTCGGGCCGATGTAGGAAAACGGCATATCCGCGAAATACCAGAACTTGCCCGAGCGCATGACGTATGGCGTGGTCGCCCCGCTCTTGCTGTTCTTGATGGTGACGAGTGCCTGCGCCTTGGTGGCATCGACGATCTGGGTCAGCCCGATATCCGGGTCCGCACTGATGGCACCGGTTGACGCGTTATACGCGTAGTACTTGACCATCGGCAGGTTCTTGTACGTGACCGTGTCGTAGAAGCCGGGATTGGGATTGCTCGACGAAGGCGGCGCGTTCAACCCGGCAATGCCGAGAAAGCTGAACCCGAAGGTCTGGTTGAAGGTGTAGGCCGTGTTCCATGCAAGCTGCCACAAGTTGTATTTGAACCAGACCACGGTCTTCGTGGTGGTCATCACGTCGCTCATGAACGCCGTCGGAATCGGGTTGTTGTAGTAATCGCCGATGTAGAACGTGACGTCGTGGTTCGTGACCATGCCGGACGTGTAGTTCTGTATCGGAACCAGATCGACCGTCGCGTTGAAATGGCCAAGCAGGTTCCTCAACATGATGCTGTACATCAGGCCAAGCTTCGAATACGGGTCGTTGGCCGGGTTATCGTATAGCACGAGCGTACGTGCCGTGGTGACCTGCGCGTGCGCCGTGCCCGGCAACGTCATTTGCGCGAGTCCGGCAAGCAGGGCTATGACAAGCAAGATCTTTTTCATGGCCGTTTCTCCCTAGTCGCGTTGCACGTTGCCACCGGCTTTCTTGACGGACTTCAAGTTGAACTTGGGGCGCCCCGTCTCCTTGTATGCCTTCTCCCATTCCTCGTCGGACATACCCGGCTTCACCTTGACCTGGGCGGAACCGTTGGGTAACGGAGGCGGCTTGATCTTTACCGCAGACGAATTGCCCTTCTCCTGCGCATTCGTATCCTGAACAGCGACGGCGAAGGCGAGCGCGGAGATTAATGTGACGAGTGATCCAACGGTGCTCAGTCCGTTCTGAAAATATCGATTGCGATGAGAAATCATGATTTTCATCCTTTGATATGCAAAATAAATTCATCTCGTTAACGAAACGAGCACGGCTGGTGCCATTTAATAATCAGGGCGTTATGTCGTTATTTTTTCCTGCGCACTTGATGCCAGACAAAAATACAGGACGGGATTGTTTTTATTTCAAGCTAGAAACGTACCATCGGTCGCAAATGGGCACGGGATCAGGGCGCCGAAATCGGCACACCATGGCAATCCAAAATTGTTTAGAAAAAACGTTTCAGGTGTGCAACGTATCCGCTTTCGAGGCTGTCATCTGACAAACAAGTGAAGCCTGTTCGGACGATTCAGGGAAAACCAGTTCCCTCAACGCTTTGCGCATGGTGACGCGGCAATCGACTCGTATGGCTCGAACATGTCTTGGCGACTGGAGAGGCCGGTGATCGCCGGATTCGCGTGACGATTCCCCCGACGGGGGCAGCCGGGGCGCGGCAACGGGTCCGCAAATCATGTTTCGTCAGATCAATCGATCATGCGTTTCAGCACTGAAACGTTTGGCTCGAATTCGGTGGGTCGATCTTGTGCGACGCCCCGCAGACGCCCGGACGGCCAAGGGCGGCGCGGCAATGGCGCGCGACTTGCTTTATGACCTGCGTATTGAAACGACTGAAACGACGGTGCGCAGGGAGCGCTGCGGGGAGCTGGATCGAGAGCGGATGCAAGCATTAATGGTGCAGGATCCATCCCGGCGGGAGACGGAAGTATGCGAGGCAAATACCAACTTTCAAAAGTCACCCACTGAACACGTTTCACCTTTAAGGATATTACGTGGTCGCATCGAGAAAGCTCCAGGCTGACCGAGTCTTTTTCGAGTGACAGGAGTTTTTGCGGTTCAAGCCGCGAAGTGGGAGTGACGGGGTCGACGAGGACGGGCAGATATTCGTCCTTCGTTGGTGCAAGGGAGAAGAATTGCATACAAGATAAAATCGCGGGGAAATGATGGATAACACAATATGGATTGCATATTTATATGCACTTAACATTATCACCATTCTGACCGCGATCGTCATCCTGGTAAGCACACTGGATGACCTTACGCTCGACGCCTGTTATTGGTCATTCGAAATCGGGCGATTTCTGCGTCACGAAAAAACACAGACTATCGATATCGGCATGCTGCGCGCCGAGGAAGAACGCTATCTGGCGCTCATGGTGCCGGCGTGGAAAGAGTATGACGTGATCGCCAAAATGATTGAAAACACATTGGCGACCATGGAGTACGAGCGATATGTCATCTTCGTTGGAACCTATCACAACGACGCCGAAACCACGGCGGAGGTCGAACGGATGGTCCGTCGTTATCCGGGCAGGGTGACGCGCGCAACGGTCATGAACGATGGGCCGACCTGCAAGGCAGACTGCCTGAACTGGATCATCGAAGCGATCCTGCGCTACGAAGAAACGCATCATATTCAGTTCGCGGGCGTCGTGATGCACGACTGCGAAGATGTCATTCACCCGATTGAACTCAAATACCTCAGTCATGCGATTGCGGATAGCGACCTGGTCCAGCTCCCCGTTCTGTCATTGCCGCGGAAATGGAACGAGTTCGTGGCCGGATGCTACATGGACGACTTCAGCGAAACGCACCAGAAGGACGTACCGGCGCGAGCCCGTCTGACCGGCGTCGTCCCCGGCGCGGGCGTTGCATCCTGCTACAGCAGGCGCGCCATCGAAGCAGCGATGAAGGAGAGCGGCGGCTGTCCGTTCAACACCAGCTCGCTGACCGAGGACTACGACTTCAGCTTTCGGTTGAGAGACCTGGGCATGAAGGAAACCTTTGCCCGCTTTCCGCTTTCGGATATCCCGCAGGATGCAGGGGCCAAGCCCGCAAAGGGCGGAGCCGCCAATCGAAACCTGCTGGCCACCCGAGAATATTTTCCGAAGACATTTCGCACCGCATATCGACAGCGTGCGCGCTGGATCCTCGGCATCGCCTTTCAGGGGTGGGAGCAACTCGGCTGGAAGGGCGATTTCCTCACCCGCTACATGTTCTTCCATGACCGGAAGGGTATCGTCACATCTCTTTTTTCCGTGATTGCTTATGGTGTACTGATCAATTTCGTAGCGATTGCCGCCCTTCAGAAATTCGGTCATGCCGTCCCCGTCAGCGCCCCTCTCGTCACGGCGAGCGAATGGATGGCTCCGCTGCTCTGGGTGAACACCGTCATGCTGTTTGCCCGCGCCGGGCAGCGCTACTACTTTGTCAGCAAGCTGAACGGTCCCGTCCAGGGGCTGCTCTCGATCCCGCGGATGTTCGTCAACAACCTGATCAATTTCTACGCGGTTTGC
The DNA here is from genome assembly GCF_900119325.1 of Burkholderia sp. NFPP32. Classification (NCBI taxonomy): domain Bacteria; kingdom Pseudomonadati; phylum Pseudomonadota; class Betaproteobacteria; order Burkholderiales; family Burkholderiaceae; genus Burkholderia; species Burkholderia sp. NFPP32. Next base: position 169,299 of record NZ_FPJP01000003.1, read on the forward strand.
CGGGCGTGGCGCATCTATCTCGGCCACCTCGCAAGCGGCAAGCCGATCGCATGGGACAAGACCAGTCATACCTACCTGTCGAACGAACAGCTCGGGAAAGTACGCCGCAAGATTGGCGAGATTCTCGTCGGCTGGGGCGTGGTCTCACTGGAACAATTGCAGGCAGGCCTGGAGAGACAGCTGACATGCGGCAAGCGGCTGGGCGAACTGTTGATCGAAGGTAGTGCGATCTCCACCGAATCGCTGGCGGATGCGATCGCGGAACAAGCGGAACTCCCGCGGGTAAGCCTGGGCAATGTGGCGGTCGGCCACTTCGCGGATTCGCTGGCATTCGAACTGCAGTACACGTATCGGGCTATCCCGTTTTCAACCGCGGACGACGGAACGTTGAACGTGGCGGTCGGGCGGCCGCTCACGCAAGACGAACAGGATATCGTGCGGCGCGGCGCCAAAGCGAACATAGCGTATTTCATTGCCTGCGATACGGAGATTGCAGCCGAACTCGCCCGACACTCGCGCTTCGTCGAACTCGCGCGAGTGCGTGACGGCGACGATGCAGCGTCGCAGGTTTCTCCAATGCAAAAGCCGTCGGGAGAACAGGCATGAAACGCTCCAGACTCCCGATCGCTGTTGGCCTCAAGCGCTGCGCGCGATTGAGCGCACTGGCGATCGCCGTATCGCTGGCCTGGCAGGCCCCCGCACACGCCACGCAGCCGCTCGCTCCCAAGGCTTATCGGCTCGCCGACGGCGCATACAAGGCAATCAGTGCCGGCGACCTGCCCCGCGCGGAAGAGTATGCACAGCGCGCCCTGAAGATTCAGCCCGGAAGCGAACAGCTCGGGTTGCTGCTCCTCGATGTATTCAAACGTGAAGGGAAAATCGACGAAGCGGACGCCATGATGGAATCGTTAAGCGTTCGTTTTCCGAAAAGCGCCGCGGTACGGGCCGAGCATGGCTACCTGGCGCAGCGGCAGGAACGTTACGACGTGGCATGCAGCGATTTCTCGGCCGCCGTCGCGACAGGTAAATGGAGCAAGGAGCAGCAGCGCAACCTGCGTCTCGCATGGTCGGACAGTGCGCTCGCGGCGCATCGTCCGCATGAAGCCGGCGTTGCGCTGGCGCCGCTGGCAGATGAGAAATCGGCCGCGATTCAGTTGCGTATCGCGCAGTTGAGCCTGATGTCGGGCGATCGCGAAAGCGCGATCCGCGTGGCGGATCTTGCCGCCCGCGACGCGACGACGGACGCCGAGCGGAAGATGGCCGCGTCGATCGTGACGCAGGCCCAGCAACCCGAGCAGGCGCCGCAGATACCGGTGGACGATACCGCGACACAGAAGTTGCAGCAGGCCTATGACCTGCTGCGCGAACACAAGGATCGCGAGGCGCTCGACGCATTCCAGGAGGGTTTCGACGGCGGAGCCGGCAACGCGATGAACTACGCGGACGCAGGTTATGCCGCCAAGCGTATCGGCTTGAACCAGCAGTCCGTCGAGCTGTTCGAGCACAGTCTCGACGCCGATGAAAACGAACACAAGTTCGATGCGCAGCACAAGTTCGGCTATCGGCGAGAAGTCGAGCAACTTCAGCGCACCTGGGGCTTCGTGCTGAGCGCGCCCTACCAGTCGGCCGCGTTCGGCCCGCAAGGCACCATCAGCGTGTTGCAGCCGGGTATCGAAGCGTACTGGCAGCCACCGAAGATCGGCTACCAGAACGGACGCATTCTCCAGTTCTTCGTGCGCGGATACGGCACGGCATACGACGGAAGCGGCAACGTGACCGGCATGCCGACCGTGCAGGGTTCGGTGGGGGTTCGCTACAAGCCGATACCCGACCAGAACGTGGTGATGACCGCCGAGCGGCTTTTCCACGTCGGCAGCCTGTCGATGACGGACTGGCTGATGCGCCTGGGCTATTCGTCGGAAGCGGGGACCGACCTGCGGGTCACCGAACCGAGCTGGCGTAGCTGGCAGGCCTATGTCGAAGGTGCGTACTTCATCAAGGCAGGCCGATACATCATCTATTCGGAGTTGCGTTACGGGCACACCTGGCGTTTGACGGCGCTCAGCGATCGGCTGACCGTCTATCCGCATGCCGCGGTGGCCGGCGATCACGACAACCGCCAGCCGGACAAGACGGCGATCGGTGCAGGGCCCGGCATCCAGTTCCGGTACTGGTTTCGCGAAGGCAGGTATAGCGCGCCGGCAAGCTATCTGGATGTCACGGTGCAATACAGGTTTCCGTTGACGTCAGCGGTACGCGCACGTGGTCTCGTGGTACGCGCAACATTGTGGTTTTAACCTGCGACGCTGACGCTTACGCGCGGATGGCGCAATTAGCTGGGCGACTTAAGCGTGATGATCGTTTGACGCAGCAACTGGAAGTAGGAGCTCGTCGAGTACGGGAGCATTTGTTCGACGTAGTTCCACCAGAAGAAACCGCCGATGAAACGCGGGTCGGTCATGCTGTTGACCATCGGGTAATAGGTTTTGATCAGGTTCTGCTGTACCGACGCCGGCGCGGAGATATCCGACGTACCGATTTCGCCGAAGCCGACCTTCGCGTTCGGGAAAATGCTTTCCAGCGCCGCGAAATCGTTCTTCCACGACGGGCTCAGCCCCGGGCAATCCTGGTACGGGTAGTAGCTGAACAACGCGTAGTCGGCCTGCTGGCGAACCGTCGAGGACAGGAAGTTCGTCGGCCAGGTCTTCCAGTAATCCTGGGGTTTCTCCCAGCAGTTGGTACCCTTGCTGTCGTCGTTGTAGTACAGCGTGATCGCAGTCTTGCCGCCGTTCGATTTCACGATCGTGTTGGCCGCGGCGACCATCTGGCCGATCTGCTGTTCTTGCGAATTGACCACCGAGTTCGTACCGCTCGGGTCGTTGCGCAGCCACTCACCGTTGATTTCGTTGGCGATCTCCCACACGTCGACGGTGTTCTTCAGTTGCGACACCAATTCCTGCGTTCTCGCTTGATACGTCGAGAGCGTCGTCGGGAAATAGTAAGAATCGTAGATCTCGCCCATCACATACGCGACCGAATGCAGGCGCAGCAGCGGTGCGTAGTAGTCCGAGGCCGGCGTACCCGGATCGAACACGACACGCACCGTCGGCCGATACGGCAGGTTCTGCAGCGACGCGATGATCGCATCGAGTTTCGTCAGATCGTCGAGCGTGACGCCGTAGACCGGATTCTTCAGGGGTTCGACCTGAGCTTGGGCGGACTGGGACAAAGGCAAGAGCCCAGCATAAGCAATGCACGCGGCAACGGCCGTGCGCGAGATGTTTTTCGTCAGTCTTTTCAAAACGTCCTTCCGTCCTAAAGTAAGAAGAAGCGCGATTTTAGACGAAAATAAAAGATAATTATCGGACGATATCGACAGAAATGGCTCCGGAACATCGCGGGGCGATGCCTCGCGCAGGAGAAGTTGCGACGCGATGCCTTCGGGAGAAATGTCCAGCATCCCTAAACGAATACCCAACAACATTGGTTCACAAGGCGGCCGAATAGTGAAACCCGTCACCAGCGGGATTCGGCCATGGATGCCTTGCGAACCCGTCGCCGCCCCGCTTCCGACGCTCGATCGCGCAAACGTATGCGGGTGATTTCAATCACCTCAACGCCGCCATAGTCACCATCCGCCGCGCCGGCGAACTCGAAGCGAGGGTGTTCACGGATGCGCTGACGCTCGGCACGAACGGTCCCATCGCCGCGTGACTACCCGTTTCGGTCTTGAGCCGGCTGTACGCGATGCGGCTGGCGCCCACGTTCGGACCGACCGGCAGGTTGACAGCGCTCTCGAGCAGCGACATCGGAAAAAAGCACGACCGCAGCAATCGTGAATTCCTCAGTCCGCTCCGCGTTCGGATCATCGTTGATATGCGTATCCGCCAACGCCGCCGTCCGCAGATCGAGCAACGGAGTGTTCCTTGCCGGGTAGGTGGAAACGCCAGGCTTCTTGCCGATCACTGCGTAGACGAATCCGTGCGGGCGTGACAGTTGTCGATGTGCGTATCGACGGACATCGCGACTCCCGCGGCAAGGGCCGGAGCGATAGCGCCCCGGCGGTCAGTCGCGTTCATGCGAAGCCCGGGACAGCCCGCAGTCGACCTTTGCCGTGCGCGAGCCGTTCCCGAGCCGGGCCCCGAAGACAGCGCTCGTCCTTGGCAAGGTCAACACACATCGACCGCCGAAGCTGCGCTCGCATATGCCCGAGAACGGGGTAATTTTTCCGATGGCGTGGAGACCGGCTACCCGCGATTTACGGCGGGTATGGAAGCAACGATCACCGCAGGGGCGACCCAGGGTCGCCTGGTCGTGAAACGCACTCGCTGCGGCAGGTAACGAGTTGGGGTATGCGGCGCCAACGCTCGTACGCTCGCACCTACCGCGCGGCCGATGCTGACATAAAATGGAAAATGCTCTGTTGAAGATGAGCTGATGGCAAAAAAAAGGAGTGCCAACATGAGACGCCTTTATTTCCTCGTACCCGATACGCAGATGGCGAAGGCGATCGTCGACGACTTGCTGCGCGCGCGCATCATCTGGCGCCATATCCACGTCCTCGCCAATCACAGTGTCACGCTCGATCAGTTACCCGAAGCATCTTTGCTGCAAAGCAGCGATGTCGTGCACGCGCTCGAGCGCGGCGTCGCATTCGGCGGCGCGACGGGCGCGCTTATCGGTCTCGTCGCGCTTGTGTTCCCCCCTGCGGAGCTCGTGATTGCGGGCGGCGCCGTCGTCGCATTGACGTTGGCGGGAGCGGGCTTCGGGGCGTGGACGGCCGCCATGATCGGCATCGCCGAGCCGAACGCGCGACTCCAGCGATTTCGCGACGCCATACGGGAAGGCCAGATTCTGATCATGGCCGACGTGCCCGGATTACGAGAGCAGGAAATCGAGGAGATGGTCGCCCAGCATTTTCCGAAGGCGGATCTGGAGGGCGGCGAGCCTACGACACCGATCTTTCCCTGAAACCCGAAAACCGGCATACGCAATACCCGAGGCCTGCTCTGTATCGAGCATGCTGGTTTCACACCAGTGTGAAATCGGCATACGTCCACGCGGGACAATTGTCGGGGGTGCTCCCGCTGCCCCGGCACGCCGGTACAGGGGCTATTCCGTGACATCCCGTGCCTCTTTGCGTCGCATCAAATCAGACGCCCGCAATCGCGCGGCGCCGCAATCTCCGCTCCATATCCCGACACGCGCCGGCGCCCTCGCCAGCATCCATCGATGCGTATCGCCGAGCGCGCTATCGCATAACCGCAACCACGGGCGGCACGCTGCCGCGCGCCAACTGCCTGCCTGCCGACACGACGATGCCGAACTTCGAGCGGAACGCCGCCGTGCCATCCATCGCGCAGGGTTTTTGTACCTTGCGTTGGCACCCATATCTGCCATTCTGAATCGAATAAAGGGCGTACTTTTTGACGCGAGTGGCGCCTTCTGAACCCGAGTGCCGAAGCTGAACCGTCGGCAAGGAGGTCGTATGGAACTGAACATTCAATCGCACCATTGGCAACGGCGCAGGCCCGACTGGCTCGCCGCTGCCGTGGCCGGTCTTGCGGGCGGCGCCCTGGTGATCGTGCTCGAATTCTTCTGGTCGACCATGGTGCTCGACGAAAGCCCGTGGCAACCGACCCACAAGATCGCGGCAATGGTGATGGGCCGCAGCGCGCTCGAACAGATGTCGGTCTTCAGCTTCGGCATCGTGGGGACGGCGCTGGTACTGCACTACGTGCTCGGCGCCATCATGGGGATGATGCTCGCCGCGATCATTGCGCCGTTCCGCTTCGATTCGAGCGTGGGCATGGAGGCCGTCATCGGGCTGGCCTTCGGGATCGTCGCGTATGTGTGGAACTTCCATGTGATGACAGCCGTGTTCCCATGGTTCGTCTCCGAGCGGGGTTCCGGGCCCTTGCTGGCAAACCTGCTGTTCGGCGTGGTCACCGCCGTCGTCTACGGCATGCTCGAACGGCGCAAGCGGGACGCGATGCACTGACGCGCCGTTTTTTCTGCCGTGCTTAAAGACCCGGCGCCCTCGCGGGACGGCCGCCTCGACAACCGATGCCGGAGGCGGCCATTTTGCATTGCATCGCAGCGATGCGGCTTCTCCATTCGCGCGATACACCTATGGCGCGCGCTGCCCCGTTGCGCTGCCTTGCACGATGCAAAGGAGAGGACTACCTTTGCTTTAAAGCCGCTTGCAACGCTTGGCGAATCGGACCTGGCAGACTGCCGGCGAAAACAACGATACGAAGTACGGCAAGGCGGCACAACGACGCCAGGAGCGCTTGTCGGCGGCTCCGGCGAGTGACACGCAGCGAGGCGGCCCATGGCCCTTGCGATTGCCCTGATCCTGATCATCGTATTGGCGGTGGGGTTTCACTTTGCCAGTCCCTGGTGGATCACGCCGATCGCGTCGAACTGGGTGCGCATGGACGACATGCTGACGATCACGATCGTCATTACCGGCGCGCTCTTCATCGCGATCAACCTGTTCATCGTGATCGCACTGGTGCGCTACCGCCACCGCAGCGGGCATCGCGCGGCCTACGAGCCGCACAACAGGCGGCTGGAATGGTGGCTGATCGGCCTGACCGCTGTCGGCGTGGCGGCGTTGCTGGCACCGGGGCTCTTCGTCTACGCGGACTACATCCGGCCGCCGCGCAACGTGCTGCAGATGGAGGTGCTCGGCCAGCAATGGCAATGGCGCTTCCGCTTCGCCGGCCCCGGCGGCAAGCTGGGCACGACGGACGTGCGCTACATCGGCAACGACAACCCCTTCGGCCTGAACCCCGGCGACCCCAACGGCCGTGACAACTACCTGATCGAGGCGCCCGAGGTACACCTGCCGCTCAACCGGCCGATCCAGGTCCTGGCACGCTCGCGCGACGTGCTGCACGACTTCTACGTCCCGCCGTTCCGTGCGCGCATGAACATGGTGCCCGGCATGGTGACCACCTTCTGGTTCACGCCGACCAAGGCGGGGCGCTACGACATCCTGTGCGCACAGCTTTGCGGTATCGGGCACTCCGGCATGCGCGGCGTGGTGGTGGTGGAAGACGAAGCATCGTTCTCGCGCTGGCTCGCGCAGCAGACCACGTTCGCGCAGCGGCAGCAGGCCAGGGTGCAGGCAGCAGCAGCCGCTACCGGCGGCAGCGCCCAGGCGCTTGCCGACCAGGGCAAGACGCTCGCGGCGGCCAAGGGCTGCGTCGCCTGCCATACCGTGGACGGCAGTCCACGCGTGGGCCCCACCTGGAAAGGCCTGTACGGCAAGACCGAAACGATGGCCGACGGCAGCACCGCGAAGGTGGACGAAGCCTATCTGCGCGCCTTCATCCGCGACCCGAAGGCCCGCGTCGTGAAGGGCTTCTCGCCCGTCATGCCGACTTTCGACCTGAGCGAGCAGGAACTGACCGCGCTGGTGACCTACATCGAGTCGCTAGGCGGTCCGGCCGCCAGCAGCGCAACGAATCCCTAGCGAATTCCCCGCGGAGCACATGCAATGCCCTACGCGCACACCGACCACGTCCCGCAAAGCTTCTGGACCCGCTATATCTGGAGCCAGGACCACAAGGTCATCGCCGTGCAATATGCGCTGACGGCCATCGCCATCGGCCTGGTCGGCATGGTGTTGTCGGACCTGATGCGGCTGCAGCTCGGCTTTCCGGGCAAGTTCAGCTTCATCGACGCCAACCATTACTACCAGTTCGTCACCATGCACGGGATGATCATGGTGATCTACCTGCTGACGGCGCTGTTTCTGGGCGGCTTCGGCAACTACCTGATCCCGCTGATGCTGGGCGCGCGCGACATGGTGTTCCCGTTTCTCAACATGCTGAGCTACTGGGTCTACCTGCTGGCCGTGCTGGTGCTGGTGGCGAGCTTCTTCGTGCCGGGCGGGCCGACCGGCGCGGGCTGGACGCTGTATCCGCCGCAGGCCATCCTGCCGGGCACGCCGGGCGTGGAATGGGGCATCGTGCTGATGCTCGTGTCGCTGGCGATCTTCATCGTCGCGGCAACGATGGGCGGCCTGAATTACGTCACCACCACGCTGCAGGCGCGCACCCGCGGCATGACGCTCATGCGCATGCCGCTCACGGTGTGGGGCATCTTCATCGCGACCATCATGGCGCTGCTGGCGTTTCCGGCGCTGTTCGTGTCGGCGGTGATGATGCTGCTCGACAGGATACTCGGCACCAGCTTCTTCATACCGGCCGTGGTGTCGATGGGGCAGACGCTCAAGCATGCCGGCGGCAGCCCGCTGCTGTTCCAGCACCTGTTCTGGTTCTTCGGGCATCCGGAGGTCTACATCGTCGCACTGCCGGCCTTCGGCATCGCGTCGGACCTCATCAGCACGCACGCGCGCAAGAGCATCTTCGGCTACAGGATGATGGTGTGGGCCATCGTCGTCATCGGCGCGCTGAGCTTCGTGGTCTGGGCGCACCACATGTTCGTCGCCGGCATGAATCCGTACTTCGGCTTCTTCTTTGCCACGACCACGCTCATCATCGCCATCCCGACCGCGCTCAAGGTCTACAACTGGGTGCTGACGCTGTGGCGCGGCGATATCCACCTGACCGTGCCGATGCTGTTTGCCATCGGCTTCATCAGCACCTTCGTGCTGGGTGGGCTGACCGGGCTCTATCTCGGCAACGTGAGCGTGGACATTCCGCTGTCGAACACGTACTTCGTGGTGGCGCACTTCCATATGGTGATGGCTGTGTCGCCGATCCTGGTGGTGTTCGGCGGCATCTACCACTGGTATCCGAAGGTGACGGGCCGCATGCTGAACGATACGCTCGGGCGCGCGCACTTCTGGATCACCTTCGTCGGCACCTATGCGATCTACTTCCCGATGCACTATCTCGGCATCCTCGGCATGCCGCGGCGGTATTACGCATACGAGGGCTACAGCTTCATTCCCCATTCGGCGCAGACGCTCAACACCTTCATCACCGTCGTTGCGCTGATCGTTGCGGCGGCGCAGTTGCTGTTCCTGTACAACCTCGCGTGGAGCCTCGCGCGCGGTAAGCGCGCCGACGGCAACCCGTGGCGGGCCACCACGCTCGAATGGCAGACGCCGCAAACGCCGCCCGTGCACGGCAACTGGGGCGCCGCGCTGCCCGTCGTCTACCGCTGGGCTTACGAATACAGCCCGCCGGGGCACGAGGAAGACTTCGTCCCGCAGAACCAGCCGCCCGCGACGGCGCCCGAGCCGGCGGCCCACCCGACGCTTCAACCCGGCGAGGCCCGCGAATGACCACACTGCCCCGCCCCTTCGTACCCGACGCGCCACCGGTCCTGCCGAATGCGAGCCGCATCGGCCTGATGGTCTTCATGGCGGTGGCGACGACCTTGTTTTCGCTGCTGCTGCTCGCCTATGGCATGCGCATGCGCGAGCCCGACTGGCAGCCGATCCCGCATCCGGCGCTGCTGTGGTGGAACACCGGCGCGCTGGTGCTGGCAAGCGTTGCCATGCAGCGTGCCCGGCAGCTGACCTTGCACCGCGTGGCGTGGCTCGCGTGCGGCGGCGTGCTGGCGGCCGTGTTCGTGATCGGGCAACTGATCGCCTGGCGCATGCTGTCGGCGGCCGGGCAGACCGTCACCGTCAATCCTTCCAATAGCTTCCTCTACCTGCTCACCGGCCTGCACGGATTGCATGTGCTGGGCGGGCTGGCGGCCTGGGCCGTGACGATCGCGCGTCTCCGGCGCACGGACCCGTTCCGGGCCCAGCGCGCCATCGCGCTGTGCGCCCTCTACTGGCATTTCCTGCTGGCTGTCTGGCTCGTGCTGCTGGCGGCGATGTGGTGGCTCACCCCTGCGTTCGTCGCGGCCATCTGCGGGCCGCTGTATGGAGCCGCGCCATGACCGCACCCACGCTTCCCACCGAATCCGCCGACACCCCGCCCACCGACGCCGGGCCTGACGGCTGGCGCGGCATCGTCACGGACTGGTCGGCCGACCGCGAAGCCTTCAAGGTGCCGTGGGGCAAGGCGATGATGTGGATCTTCCTGCTGTCGGACACCTTCGTCTTCAGCAGCTTCCTGATCGGCTACATGTCGGTGCGCATGTCGACCACGGTGCCGTGGCCCGATCCCTCCAAGGTGTTCGGGCTCACGGTGGGCGGCGTGGACGTGCCGTTGCTGTTGATCGCCATCATGACGTTCACGCTGATCACCAGCAGCGGCACCATGGCGATGGCCGTCAACTTCGGCTACCGGCGCAACGCCAGGCGCGCCGCCGCCCTGTTGCTGGCCACCGCGCTGCTGGGCGCGACCTTCGTGTCGATGCAGGCCTTCGAATGGACCAAGCTGATCGTCCATGAAGGGATCCGCCCGTGGAGCAACCCGCTGGGCGCGGCGCAGTTTGGCGCGTGCTTCTTCATGATCACCGGATTCCACGGCTTTCACGTGACCTGCGGCGTGATCTACCTGCTGCTGATCGCGCGCAAGATCCTGCAACCGGGGTTTACCGAGCACGGCAACTTCCAGATCGTCGAGATCGCCGGCTTGTACTGGCACTTCGTCGACCTGGTGTGGGTGTTCATCTTCGCGCTGTTCTATTTGTGGTGAGGCAGGCCATGGACCACACCGATCCCGCCGATCGACCCGACGCCGCGCACGGCCAGCAGCATCCGATCGGCCTTTACCTGAAGATCTGGGGCCTGCTGTTCGTGCTGAGCACGTTGTCGTACATGGTGGATTACTTCCACGTGCAGGGCCTGCTGCGCTGGGTGCTGATCGTCGTGCTCATGATCGCCAAGGCCGGGCTGATCGTATCGATTTTCATGCACATGATGTGGGAGCGGCTGGCGCTGGTATACGCCATCCTGATCCCGCCCCTGTGCCTGCTGGTGCTGATGGTGCTGATGGCTGCCGAAGCGCATCACACTTTCGGCATGCGGGAACTCTTCTTCCACTGATCCCTTCGCCGCCCGTTCGTCACGCGACAAGCGCTTCGCACATGCAGGAGGACGCCATGAAATTTTCACGCCGACGTTTTATTGCAACCACCACCGTTCTGGCATCCGCGCTGGCATTTGGACGCCGCGCGGCGGCGGCAGATGCCGGCGCCGTTCAGGAATCCGATGCAAATGCCCAGGCTCTCGGTTACAAGACGGATGCAAGCCGGGTCGACCATGCGAAGTTCCCGAACTTTCAGGCGGGCCAGGCTTGTGCGAGCTGCCAGTTCTTCCAGGGCAAAGCCGGCGTCGCGATGGCGCCGTGCACCATTTTCAGCGGCAAGCAGGTCAATGCCAAAGGCTGGTGCAGCGCCTATGCGAAAAAGGCGTAGCGGGGACGGCGTGGCGGCCGTGCTGCCGGCGGCTTGAAACGGCATCGGCGTGCCAAAGTGGAATTGCGTCTCATGTGCGCGTTGGTGCGGCCGCTCGTCGATGCGTGTCGAGCGGCAGCAACCGGCCGAGTACCGACAAACGCGGGGGGTGGCCGTAGCCCTCCCCCACGAGCGCCGATCGATCAGGCAGAAGCACTCCGATTAGCCTCGATCACCGTCAACGCCGCCATATTCACGATCCGCCGCACCGTCGAGCTCGACGTGAGGATGTTCACCGGCGCGTTGACTCCGAGCAGGAACGGCCCCACCGCCACATTGCTGCCCGCCTCGGTCTTGAGCAGGTTGTACGCAATGTTCCCCGCATCGACGTTCGGACAAACGAGCAGATTGGCAGCGCCCTTGAGCGGCGACATCGGCAGCAGCCGCGACCGCAGCCCTTCGTCGAGCGCACAGTCGCCGTGCATCTCGCCATCCGCCTCGATATCAGGCGCCTGCTCCCGGACGATCTCCAGCGCCCGGCGCATCTTCACACCCGAAGCCGCGCTGCCTGAACCGAAGTTCGAGCGCGACAGCAACGCAGCCTTCGGCGTCAGGTTCAGCCATTCCATCTGCCGGGCCGCAGCAATCGTGAATTCCGCGATCTGCTCGGCATCGGGATTATCGTTCACGTGCGTATCCACCAGCGCCACCGTCCGCTGGTCGAGCAGCAGAATGTTCATCGCCGCGTAGGTGGACGCACCGGGCTTCTTGCCGATCACTTCGTCGACGAACCGCAGGTGATTGTGATACTCGCCGACCGTCCCGCAAATCATCCCGTCCGCGTCGCCGAGCCGCACCATCATCGCGCCGATCAGGGTCAGGCGACGCCGCATTTCGACGCGCGCCATCTCCTTCGAAATGCCGTCCCGGCACCGCAGTTCCCAATACGTCGTCCAGTATTGCGGGAACCGCTCGTCATATTCCGGATTGGTCACTTCGACATCCTGACCGAGCCGAATACGCAGACCGAACCGCTCGATCCGCGCCAGCAGCACCTCCGGACGCCCGACCAGGATCGGACGCGCAAGCTTCTCGTCGACGATCACCTGCACGGCGCGAAGCACGCGCTCGTCCTCGCCTTCGGTGAAGACGATCCGCGCCTTGCCGCCGTCACGCACAAGCTGACGCGCCGTCGCGAACAGCGGCTTCATGAACGCACCGGAGTGGTAGACGAATTGCTGCAGTTGCTCGACATACGCGTCGAGATCCGTCAGCGGGCGCGTCGCCACGCCGCCTTCCATCGCCGCCCTGGCCACGGCCGGTGCGATACGCACGATCAGGCGCGGGTCGAACGGCTTCGGAATCAGGTATTGCGGACCGAAGGCCACGTCGTACGCGCCATAGGCCGCCGCCACCACTTCGTTCTGCTCTTCCTCGGCCAACCCCGCGATCGCGTGAACGGCGGCGATTTCCATTTCGCGGGTGATCGTCGTCGCGCCCACGTCCAGTGCGCCGCGGAAAATGTACGGGAAACAGAGGACGTTGTTGACCTGGTTCGGGTAGTCCGAGCGGCCCGTCGCGATGACGACATCGTCGCGCGTCGCATGCGCCAGTTCCGGGAAGATCTCCGGCGTCGGATTGGCCAGCGCGAGAATCAGCGGACGCGCCGCCATCTCCTTCAGCATCTCCGCGCTCAGGATGCCGCCGACCGACAGGCCCAGGAACACGTCCGCGCCGCCGATGACTTCGGACAGCTTGCGCGCATCGGTTTCCTGCGCGAAGCGCGACTTTGCCGGGTCCATCAGCGTGGTACGGCCGCGATAGACGACGCCTTCGATGTCGGTCACCCAGATGTTTTCGACCGGCAGCCCGAGGTCGACCAGCAGGTCCAGACAGGCCAGCGCGGCCGCACCGGCCCCCGACGTCACGACCTTCACCTCCGAAATCGACTTCCCGACGACCTTCAGCCCGTTGATGAAAGCAGCCGATACGGTAATGGCCGTGCCGTGCTGATCGTCATGGAAGACGGGAATCTTCATGCGTTCGCGCAGCTTCTGCTCGACCGTGAAGCACTCCGGCGCCTTGATGTCCTCGAGATTGATGCCGCCGAACGTGGGTTCGAGGCCGGCGATGATGTCGACCAGCTTGTCCGGATCGGTCTCGTTGATCTCGATGTCGAAGACGTCGATCCCGGCGAACTTCTTGAACAGGACGGCCTTGCCTTCCATCACCGGCTTGGATGCGAGCGGGCCGATGTTGCCCAGACCGAGCACCGCGGTGCCGTTGGTGATCACGCCCACCAGGTTGCCGCGGCTCGTGAAGCGGTGCGCCTGCAGCGGATCGGCCGCGATCGACTCGCACACACCCGCCACGCCCGGGGTGTAAGCCAGCGCGAGATCGCGCTGGGTCACGAGCGGCTTGCTGGCGACGACCGAGATCTTCCCCGGGGTCGGAAACTCGTGATAGTCGAACGCTGCCTGCTGCTGTGTCTCTGTCTGTTTCATGTTTTTCGGTCCGGGCACGGGCGCCAGGCCAGTCCCGGCGCGATCCATGGAGGTGATTCTAGGGATCCGCCATAAGGAGATGATTCTGTTTTAATATCGGCCCATCACTTTTTCATGATGGATGCGTGACCAGTCAATGACTTTTGACGCAAACGACGTGGTCAGGCGGCTTGGCGCACGTCTGAAGATTCGGCATCTGGTGCTGTTGCTGCAGATCCAGCAGCACGGGTCGCTGACGCGCGTCGCCGAGCACATGGCCAGCAGCCAGCCCGCGGTGACGAACGCGCTGTCCGAGCTGGAGAGCATGTTCGGCACGCCGCTGTTCGAGCGCTCGTCGCGCGGCATGCGGCCGACCGCGCTCGGCGCGGTCGTGCTCGAACGGGCGAAAGCGATGATCAAGGATCTCGACCACCTCGCCCGCGAGATGGAGGCCGTCGCCGCCGGGCATGCGGCCCACCTGCACATCGGCGTGATTCCGTTCATCTCCGGCCAGATGCTGTCGGCAGCGCTGAAGCGGCTGCAAGCGCGCATGGAACGGCGCCTGACCGTAACGATTCACGAAGGCACCAGCGATCAGCTGCTGCTGCAACTCAAGGATCACAGCGTCGACATCGTGATCGGGCGCGCTTCGTCGGCGATCGATCTGGGCCGGGTTTCGTTCGAGGTGCTGTACCAGCAGCAGCCGCGCATGATCGCGAGCCGGCGCCTTGCCGCGAAACTGGCCCGCACGACGCTGGACTGGAACAAGCTGCACGCGCTCGACTGGATTCTCGGCGCGCCGCATACGCCGATGCGGGAACAGGTGACCGACCTGTTTCTGTCGGCCGGCATCCCGCCGCCCGTTCCGATCGTCGAAAGCTACTCGTCCAAGCTGATCGGCGAAATGATCGCGTCGAGCGACGAGGCCGTCTCGATCGTACCGGCCGATATCGCGGAGGAACTGGTACGGATTGCCGGCGTGGCGATCGTGCCTTACTCGCTGGTGTGGACGCTTCCGCCCATTGCGCTGTTTACCCGCTCCGCTGATTCGCACTCGCCGGCGCGGGATTTGCTCGTCGAGGCGCTACGGGAGGTGTGTAAGGAGACGTATGGGGAAGCGCGGAGGTAAGGTTTGTCCCAGGCAAGGGACCTGCCGCACGGCTACGAACAATTCATACTCGCAATGCGAGCGGTCAATCCTGGCTGCTTCTCATATTCGCGCATGCACGCTCTCAGTCACGCCAATGTTCACTCATGGCTTCGAATACCTCCGTCTACCGCTATCGATAAAAGCGTGACGCGAGAGACAGTCCCGCCGCCCAACGTGGCTCGACAGAAATTCACCCCTCCGCCCGCTGACAAACCACCTCGATATTGTGCCCATCCGGCCCGATGACGAACGCCGCGTAGTAATTCGCGTTATAACGCGGCCTCAACCCCGGCGCGCCATTATCTTTCCCGCCCGCCTCGAGCGCCGCACGATAGAACTCGTCGACTTGCCGCCGATTCTCGGCCTTGAACGCGATGTGAAGATGCGCGGGCTTCTCCGTCGTCTGGAACAGGCACAACGAAGGCTGCCACGGCCCCGGCGGACAAAGCTCGACGCCGTACGAAGGCTCCCCCTCCCCCGCGACTACTACACCAAGCGGTTCAAGTGCCTTGAGGAAAAACGCCTTGCTCGCTGCGAAATCGCTGACTCCGAATTTGACGTGGTCAAACATCAGTTCCCCCTCGGATAGTTGGGCTCGCCCGCGCCCCGACGTGATGTATGGATCACCGCGATGTTGCCACATGCAGCCGTCGACGGCAGCCCCGTCCGCCCCATCACCCCAGCTCGAACGACGTCACCCCGAACACGCGATCGAGCGCGATCGCGGGCGCGTCTTTCGTGTACATCCGCGCGGTTTCGAAGACGCTCGTCATGCCGTGCCGTTCCGCCAGCGCGACGGCCGCTGGATTCTTTTCCGGCACGTCGAGCACGACGACCTCGCCGGGCATGCTCGCCGCCAGCGCGCGAAACAGCCCGGTGGCGACGCCTGCATCATCGGCGAAGAGCGGGCCGATCTTGCAGCCTGCGTTGCAACGGCGCACGACACCGTATCCGGCGACACGGCTGGCGTCGACCGTTGCGAGCGCAACGGCATCCGGTTGTGCGATCCACGCGGAGACGAAACGCTCGCGCGCCGCGGGGAAACACTGGCGATCGTAGGCAAGCAACTGCTCGAACGGCACATCGGCCGCTCCCGCTACATGCGCGCACCCGATGCCGTCCACGCGCCCCTGATAGCGGATGTTGCGGTACGCGAGCCGGAACCCGGATTTCCTGTAGTTCGCCTGCTGGGCGACGACACCATCGAGACCAATGTTGCGGTCTCCAAGATAACGCATGCCGTGCTGCCAGATTCGCATACCGAAGCCTTTGCCGCGAAACCCGGGTTTCACGATGTAGAGGCCGATGAAACCAAAGTGTTCGTCATAGGCGACGGCGGAAAGGCACGCGACCGGCTCGCCGCGCCAAACACCGACGAAGAACCCTGCCGGGTCCGCTTCCCTGAAACAGTGCGGATCATGCCAGCCGGGGTTCCACCCTTCCTCAGCCGCCCATTCGACCGACATGGCCAGCTCGTCGGCCGACATGGTGCGCACGATAAAGTCACCGCCTTGATCCATGGTTCGCCCCACTCGCGGCTTTAAAGATCGCCGCCTCGTGTTACGGAAAATGCATCGGGAAAGCGCCGGCAAGCGAGCGCCGGCCAACTGACAGAACAGGCCGCGCAATCGTGCCCGAAGCCACGGCAGCCGATCGCGTCATCATAATCCCAAGGGCGGGTAACAGAGTGGAGCGGTCATCACAGTTGTTCCGGTTCGATAGGCACCGCAATTGACGCGTATCAGCGACCCGGGCGACCGGCAGCAACGAGTCGCCAAGCACCCCTCCACCGAAATCCACGATAAACAAAAAAAGCCCGACAAAGTCGGGCCAATGGGTTTGAGACACAAGGAGAATACCGCCCACCCCACACCGGGCGGTCACGCCGTGCTACACGACGTTCTTTTCGACGATCGGCCGGTTTTCCAGCACTCGCGCCCAGCCGAGCGGCGACAGGTCGAGCGTTTCGTAACGCCCGCCCAGAATGAGTTCACTGACGCCGCGCCCCGTCGCCGGCCCTTGCTGCAGCCCGTGGCCGCTGTAGCCGTTCGCGAACACGACGTTGTCGAGCTCCGGGTGATACCCGATGATCGCGTTGTGGTCGAACACGTTGTACTCGTAGTATCCGGACCAGCAGTTCTCCACGCGCAGCGCCTCGAACTCCGGCACGCGATTCGCGAGCGTCGGCCAGATCACGTCGTCGAACAGGTCGTGATCGACTTCGTCGAGCGGCAAATCGTCCGGGTCGCGATCCGGGCTCGGCGACGTGCCGCAAATATACGTGCGCCCTTCCGGCCGGAAATACACGCCCGTCGGATCGATCAGCAGCGGACAATCGGCGAGCTTCGCCGGCGACGACACGTTGAAGATGCTGCGGCGCCGCGCATACACGGGAATGTCGATACCCATCATCGACGACAGCGTGCGCGTCCACGCACCGGCCGCGTTGACCAGCGTGTCGCACGCATAACGCTCGCCGTCGCCCGTCACGACATGCGTGATCTTCCGTCCATCGCGTTCGACCGACTTCACGTCGGCCGCCACATAACGCGCCCCGAGCGCCTGCGCTTTCTTGCGCAGCGCCTGCACGAGCCCGTAGCCGTCGAACCAGCCTTCGCCGCTCACGCCGTACGCACCCGACACGAGATCGTCGACGTTCAGCCACGGAAACTTCGCGCGCAGTGCATCGCAATCCATCAACCGGATATCGGCGCCGAGGCTGGTCTGCAGCGCATGGTTCTCGCGCAGCGTCGCATCGCCGGCCGCCGTCGCGAGGAACAGGTAACCGCCTTCGTGCAAATCGATCGACGGCCGGTTGCCGTCCACTTCGAGCCGTTCGCCGATCGTGCGCAGGAAGTCGATGCCGAACAGCGACATCTCGATCGACAGCGGCGTCGAGAACTGCTGGCGAATCGACGCGGCCGACAGCGCCGACGACGATCGCGCATAGGTGGGGTCGCGCTCGATGACGGTCACGGCGACCGTCGGATCGGTGGCGCGCAGGAAATAGGCGATCGAGCTGCCGATCACACCACCGCCGACGATGACGACTTGAGAACTCACGACTGACTCCAGTTGCACGTAAAAGGCGCGGCCAGCCGGCCACGCCCGTTGGTTGTTCGTGCCGCGTCGCGCGCGGCGTCGCGTCCGCGGACTTCCCGGGCGATCGCCCCGGCGTGCGCCGCGATCGCAACCGATCGCTCACGGTATTTCAGCACGTCCGGCATCGCCGCGAAAGTCCGCGCGCTTGCGTTCAATCCGCCGATTTCGTCGTGACGGGCTGCCACGCGGCGTTCTTCACTTCATACAGCGTCGAGCTCGGGTTCTTCAGGTCGCCCGTGTTCGTGAACGCGATCGTGCCCGTGATGCCGTCGTAGCGCGTGTCCTTCAACGCGCCGTTGAAATCGGCCGGCTTCGTCGAATTGGCCTTCTGCATCGCGTTGATCGCGATCCACGTCGCGTCGTACGCGAACGGCGCATACGCGAGCATGTCGACGCCGTACTTCTGCCTGAATTTCGTTTCGAACAGCTTACCCTTCGCGAGGCGCGACAGCGGCTGCCCGTATTCCCACACGGCCGCGCCTTCCGCCGCGTTGCCGGCCAGCCTGATGAAGTTCGCGTTCATCACGCCGCCGCCCGCGAGAAACTGCGCGCGGATACCGAGCTGGCGCATGCGCTTCACGAGCATCGCGGCCTGCGCGTCGAGGCCGCCGAAGAACACGAGATCGGCATTCGTGCTCTTGATCTTCGTGAGCTGCGCGCTGAAGTCGACGGCCTTGTCGTTCGTGAATTCGCGCGCGACGATCGTGCCGCCGTTCGCCTTCACGGACTTCTCGAATTCGTCGGCTTCGCCCTGGCCGAACGCGGTGCGATCGTCGATGATCGCGATGTGCTTCGCCTTGGTCACGCTCGCCGCATACGCGCCTGCGTTGCCGGCGTTCTGCGTGTCGGTCGCGATCACGCGGTACACGGTGCCGAGCCCGGCGCGCGTGATGTCGGGATTGGTCGCCGACGGCGTGATCATCGGAATGCCGGCCTTCGCGTAGATCTTCGACGCGGGCAGCGTCGTGCCCGAATTGAAATGGCCGATCACGACGGCCACCTGCGCGTCGGCAAGCTGCTGTGCGGCCTGCACGCCGGTGCGCGGATCGCTCTGGTCGTCCTGCGACGCGACGACGAACTTCACGGGCTTGCCGCCCACCGTCGTGCGCGCGGCATTCGCTTCGTCGACGGCCATGCGCACGCCGTTCTCGATGTCCTTGCCGTACGCGGCGCCGCCGCCCGTCAGCGGGCCAGCCACGCCGACCTTGACGACCGTCTCCTGCGCATGGGCCGCGCCCGTCTGGAACGCGAGGATCGCGGCGGTCAATGCAACGCCGGAAAGCGAACGAATGCGGAACGTCATGGCAATCCTTCTTCTGTGGGTCGGGATGCAACGCGCGACTGCCGCGCGTCGGCGACCTCTCGCGTGCCGGTGATGTCGTCCGCCGCCAGGGCGCCATTCGACGAAGGCGTCAAATCGGTCGGCCGATCACTGAGGTTCCGTCTCCGAAGAACCTTTCACCGCGAAAGAGGTGAACGGATTGTGGGTAGCCAATACCCGTGCAGCAAACGAATTATCGGAACTACGTTGTGAGGATTTTTCATCAAGTTCCGCGCGGCCGGCCCGCGCGACGGCCGGCCGTGAGCCGAAGGCGCCAGTGGAGATACGCGCCGGCGCCCGTCCAGAAAGGCCGGCTGCGGTCATGCCGATGAAGCATCATTGCCGCGACACCGGCACGCCATCGCGACGCCCGCGGCGGCGCGTCATCCGGTCAGTGCCGATCCGCGCCCGTATGCTTGCGCACCGCGTCGGCCGCCTCGCCGGCTTTCTCCTGGATCTTGCCGGCCTGCTGTTCGGCGATACCTTCCGCTTCCGTCTTGCGGTCGCCCGTCACCTTGCCGAGCGCTTCCTTGACCGACCCCTTGACCTGCTTGAGCTTGCCTTCGATGCGATTCCTGTCCATGGTCGTCTCCTGCGACGGTTGGGAAAAGCCGGCGGCGTGACGGCCTGCGCCGCACCGCCGAGTGGACAGGTTTGCACGCATCCGCCGCGCGCGGCAGATGCGGATGCACCAGCACGCATGGTGCATTCGCACCGGCGGCGTCAGTCCTTGCCCTTCTCCCCACCCTTCTCGCGCGCGCCGTTCGCTTCGGCTGCGCCGACGATCCCGCGCTCGCGCGCCCACACGATCGCCTCGCCGCGGCTGTGCACGTCGAGCTTCGCGTAGATCGTCGCGACGTGATTGCGCACGGTGTTCGGCGCAAGCCCGAGGCGGCCGGCGATCTCCTTGTCGGCGAGACCGTGGCACAGCAGATCGAACACGTCGCGCTCGCGCGCGGTCAGGTCCGACAGTTGCGCGCCCGCGTCCGGCGCATTCGCGCGCCGCACGTTCGCGAGCTTCTCGATCAGCGTGCGGCTGAACCACGACGCATCCTGCATCGCGGTTTCGATCGCGTAGACGAGCTCCATCTCGGTGCGCTTGCGATCGCTGATGTCGAGCAGCGCGACGAGCAGGCAATCCCGCCCGTGAATCGCGACAGGATCGGCCGACACGACGCAATCGCGCACGTCGCCGTCGCGCGTGCGGATCTGCACATCGGCGCTGCGCACATTGCCGTCGCGCACGAGCCTGGCCTCGATACGCTGCCACGCACCGCGTTCGGCCCACAGCCCGATCTCGTCCGCGGATTTGCCGAGCAGGTCGTCCTGCGGATGGCCCGTCATCGCGGCGAATGCATCGTTGACGTCGAGCAGCTCGAAACGGTCGGCCGTGACGATCGCGGTCGCGACCGGCGCCATCCGGAATGCCGTCGCGAAGCGCTCCTCGCTCTGCCGCAGCGCGCGCTCGGCCTGCTTGCGCGGTTCGAGATCCATGAACGTGAACAGCATGCAGGCTTCGTCGTTCATGTCGATCGGCTGCCCGGCGACGACGACCGCCTTCGTGCCGCCGTCGGCGACTTTCAGCACGGCTTCCATCTGCGGAATCGTCGCGCCTTCGCCGAGCCGCTCGATCGCAAGCTCGCGCCGCTCGGCCTGTTCGAGCACGTCGATCTCGTACACCGAGCGGCCGAGCACGTCGTCGCGCGCGTGGCCCGTCAGGTCGAGAAAGCCCTGGTTGACCTTCACGTAGCGCAGATCGTCGAGCCGGCAGATCACGGCCGGCGCCGGATTCGCGTTGAAGGTGCGCTCGAAGCGTTCCTCGGCGCTCGCCCATTCGGTTGCGTCGTGCAGCACGAGCGCGAGGCAGTCGGGCTCGCCGGCCGTGTTCGTCAGCACGAGGCTGCGGATCCGGTGGACCCAGCTCACGGTTTCATCGGCGGCCGATTCGACTTCGACCGTCACGTCGCTGAACTCCTCGCCGGCGATCACGCGATCCATCGGATAGTGGCCGTCGCGCACCGGATGGTTGTTCCGGTAGCGCAGCCGGAAACGCTCGCGATATTCGGTGACGGTCGCGCCGAGCGCCGTCAGTTCGGTCACGCCGTGCATCGCGAGGGCGGCCTCGTTCGCCCACACGATCCGCTGGTCGGGCTCGATCAGGATCACGCCCTCGGTGAGCCCCGCGATGATCTGGTGCAGCTGGCGCCGGTCGGTATGCGACTTGAGCGCCTGTTCGTTGACCTGTTCGTTCATCGAATGGTTGTCCATGTCATCAACATGACTGCCGGGCCGGCTGCGCCTCTGTCGACACGCGCCGGCCGGCGCGTTTGGCGATGATCGCTTGCCGCCCATCGGCGCGACAGGCGCGAATGCACTACCCGCCATAGTACATTCGCACGGCCCGCCGCTACCGTACGGCATCCCGCCGATCGTCGCCGCTTCCGCCCCGCCCTCCCCCCGCATCTCGGGCAACCGACGCACTCCAACCCCGCCACCGCTCCCGGTGCAAACGCACTAGTCGAACAGGTGAATTTGCGCGATGTCCCCATCCGTTCGCATCG
Source organism: Burkholderia sp. NFPP32 (assembly GCF_900119325.1). Taxonomy (NCBI): domain Bacteria; kingdom Pseudomonadati; phylum Pseudomonadota; class Betaproteobacteria; order Burkholderiales; family Burkholderiaceae; genus Burkholderia; species Burkholderia sp. NFPP32. The sequence continues at coordinate 191,193 of NZ_FPJP01000003.1, forward strand.
GTACGCTGGTACTGCATCGGCGCTCATGCGCTGCCCTCCGAACCGCACAGGAGAAGCACGATGAAGCTGCATCAGACACCCGATCCGACGCGGCCCGAACCGCCTCCGGACAGTCCGCCCGAACCGTCTCCCGGCACGGACCCGCCGGTTCCGCTGCCGCCCGACGTGCCGCGCCCCGACATCCCGCCGCGCGAGCCCGGCTACGACACGCCGATCGCCCGGTGATCGACAACGGCGTTCGCGCTTACCCATTCAACACGTCAATCGACGGAGAACTTCAATGAACAAGACCCGGCATTTTTCGACCCTGCTCGCCGTTGGCGCAGCCTTCCTGCTGAGTGCCGCGCCGCTCGCGAGCGCCTATGCGCAGGACACGTCGGCCGACAACGGCAACGGCATGCAGGCCGAATCGAACCAGCCCGTCACCGACACATGGATCACGACCAAGGTGAAGGCCCAACTGGCCTCCACCGACGGCGTGAAGAGTCTCGACATCGGCGTGAAGACGGTCGACGGCGTCGTCACGCTGACGGGCGTGCTGCCCTCGAAGATCGCCGTGAAGAAGGCGATCGCCGTGTCGCGCGCGGTCAAGGGCGTGAAGCACGTCGACGCATCCGGCCTGAAGGCAAAGGCCTGACCTCCCGCGCGGCGGCTGCCGCGCTTTTATCCCATTCCGACAAGGAGCACACGATGAACGAGGACAAGATCAAGGGCCAGTGGAAGCAGCTCACCGGCAAGCTGAAGGCCAGGTGGGGCAAGCTGACCGACGACGATCTCGCGGTCGCGGAAGGCAATCGAGACTATCTGGCCGGGAAGATCCAGGAACGTTACGGGATCGCCCGCGACGCGGCCGAAGCGCAGTTGAAGGAATTCGATCGCGAGCTGTAACGCAACCGGCAAACCGCAACCCTCAACCCGCCGCGGCGCCGCCGGCGTCGCGGCCACCAGGACAACGACATGGGCAAATATCTGATCGCCTGGCTGCTCGGCGTACCGGTCGGGCTGCTGGTGCTGTTCTATCTGATCACGCATATCCTCTGACATCGGCGCGGCACCCGGCATGCTCCGCCGGCCTCCTCAGGCTACCCACCCGGCGAGGACATCGACGGCGACACGGCAATCCGCCGCTGCCGATCGAACGTCCGCGCGCATCCCGCTGTATCACGGGCCACCCAACGCAAATCGGGCAGGGCGCATGCGCTCCCTGCCCGATCGGCTCGTTGCTTCGGCAGCGGGGCGCAGCGCCCCGCTTTACGTCCATTACTTCGCCGCGTTCGCCGTCATCTTGAAGATGCCCTGCGCGTTGCCGGCATCGAAACGCAGGTCGGTTACCCAGCGGCGCGCCGTCTGGTCGAACGTGCGCTTGCGCGTGATGAACTCGTAGAACGAGCCCGGCACGTTGCGCTTCACCGTGCCGCCGTCGCGCGTGCGGAACTCGCGCTCGACGGTGTCCGCGCGATACGCGGTCTGGAACACGCGGCCCGAGCGCGAGCGCTCGACTTCCGGCTTCATCGGCCGGCCTTTCGCCTTCTCGTCGTCGGACAGCTTGAACACGTCGGCGACGCGGTCGGTCGCATGGTTGAACGCGTTGCCTTCGGTCGAGATCCACGCCATTTCCGCCGATTCCATCAGCAGCGTTTCGTAGTCGAGTTCGTTCGGCAGGTCGTGCTGGCGCGCGAAGGCGCCGACGATCTCCGGCAGCAGTGCGTGCGCGGCGTCGAGCGACAGCCAGCCTTCGCGTTCGACTTCCCACAGCAGCGCAACGGCCGCCGGTGACAGCGGATCGCGCGACGAACTCACGACGTTCGTCACCGCCTGCTGGAATTCCTTCGAGAAACGTTCCGGGTGCAGTTCGCTGACGAAGAACTGCGCGATTTCGTCCGGCGCATCCTCGTGCGCATACGCGCGGCCGGTCATGCCGAGCTTGTCGAGCGGATAACGGCCGTTCAGGCGGAAGCCGAGCGGACGCAGGATGCGCGTGAACGCGGCCTCGCCCGGCGGCAGCGCGCCCGTGTGCGGCCAGCGCACCGTGCGCAGCGCGCCGTGGTCGAAGTAGACCGAGCCGCCGCTTTCGATCGCGTCGGCCGTGTACGCGCGGCCGTTCGCCGAACGCTCGAGCAGCCCTTCGAACAGCGCCATGTTCATCGCCTGCGCGATCTCCGCGCGCGTCACGACGCCGTCCTCCCATTCTTCGAGGATGGCCGGCATGTTCAGGGTCGAGAACAGGGCGTCGGTCTTCGCCTGTCCCAGCAGCTTCGTCAGCAAGCTCTCGATATTCGGATTGCGCATCAGGATTCTCGTCTCGGGGGACCGCCGGCAATCGTGCCGGCAACTCGTCGGCCGGCGGCCCGTCGGGCGCCTGACCTTGCGTGGGGAGCATTATTCAAAGGGTTGCAGCCGGGCGTAAAGCGAGATTAAATTGACACGTGATGAGTTTTTGGAATTATCGACCGTCCCCGACCCGCTCGCCGGCCCGCGCCGCGCGGGTCAGTTCGTCAGACAAATAGAGCATCATGCGCAAATTCAAGATCCCCAACATGGGCGCACTGGTGGCTTTCGAAGCCGCCGCGCGCCACGAGAGCTTCACGCACGCGGCCAAGGAGCTGTTCCTGACCGAAAGCGCGGTATCGCGGCAGATCGCGACGCTCGAGGCGAGCCTCGGCGTGCGGCTGTTCGCGCGCGTGAAGCAGCGCGTCGTGCTGACGCGCGCCGGCAAGCTATATGGCACGCAGGTGCGGCGCGCGCTGGAAGCGCTCGACCGCGACACGCTGTCGATCATCGCGCACGGCAGCGGCGGCGGCTACCTGGAGCTCGCGGTGCTGCCGACGTTCGCGTCGCACTGGCTGATCCCGCGCATCAAGAGCTTCTACGACCGCACGCCCGACGTGCGCGTGAACATGGGCAGCCGCACCGACCTGTTCTCGTTCGAGGACACCCATTTCGAGGCCGCGATCCACTACGGCAAGCCGACCTGGCCCGGCACGTCGTCCGACTACCTGTTCGGCGAGGAAGTCGTGCCGATCTGCTCGCCCGCGCTGCTCGACGGGCCGGTCGAGCGTGTCGAGGATCTGCTCGCGTATCCGCTGCTGCACTCGACGACGCGCCCCGGCGCGTGGGCGCAGTGGTTCGAGACGCATGGCGTCGAAGATATCCGCACGATGCAGGGCGTGCGCTACGAGCTGCACACGATGCTGATCAGCGCGGCCGCGGCCGGGCTCGGGATCGCACTCGTGCCGAAGTTCTTCGTCGAGGAACAGTTGCAGCAGCTCGGCCTGGTCGTGCCGTGCGACGCGGCGACGGTCGGCGATTCGGCGTACTACCTCGTGTATCCGACGGAATTCAGCCACAGCAAGCCGCTGGAGCTGTTTCGCGGCTGGCTGCTCGAGCAGGCGAGCGCGTATGCGGCGCCGGACGGGGATGCGGACGGCGCCGACGCGGAGGATGACGAGGACGTCGAGTAGCGCGCTCGCTTCAGGTCACAGCGCGCGGGCGCGGCCGTTCACGTTCGACACATCAAACGCTTTCCGGATCATTGGCAGCAAGGTGCGGGTCGTCGTGACGAAGACCCGCACTGTCGCGCAGCGCAAGCGTTACATGTGCCACTTCACCGTCGCGGTCAGCGTACGCGGATCGCCGGGCATGTTGTACAGGTCTGCGTTGCCGTGCGCTGCAATGAAATAGCGACGATTGAACAGATTGTCGAGCGTGAGCGTCACGTCGACCTTCTTGCTGCGATAGCCGGCGCCCAGGTTGAACACCGTGAACGACGGCAGCGTGACGAGATCGCTAGCCGACGTGTAACGCGCCGACTGGAACTGCATGCCGGCCGCCGCATAGAAGCCGTACGGCAGTTCGCGCTTCAGCCACAGGTTCGCGCTGTGGCGCGGCATCAGCCCCGGCGTGTTGCTCGACAGCGCGAGGCCGGCCGCCGTCGATTGCGGCGAACCGTCGACGGTGCCGTTCATGTAAGCGTAACCGGCGTACACCGACCACTTCGGCGCGATCTCGCCGGTGAAGCCCAGCTCCATCCCGCGCACGTGTTGTGTGCCGATCGGCAGCGCATAACCGGGATTCGCGGGATCGCCGATCTGCTGGTTGGTCTGACGCATGTCGAACAGCGCGACGCTGGCCGTCGCCTTGCCGCCGAGGTCGAAGCGCGAGCCGACTTCATACGCGGTGGTCTTCTGCGGCGCGAGCGCGGCGCCGTTCGAGAACGCGCCGGAACTGATCAGCGTATCGGCGAGCGGCGAGAACGACTGGCTGAACGAGCCGTACAGCGTCAGCCAGTCGAGCGGTTCGTAGATCAGGCCGACGCGCGGGCTCCACGCGTGATCGGTGCGGTCGAGATTGACGTTCGACGACGTGTAGTCGTGGCGGATCTGGTTCAGGTAGTCGAAGCGCAGGCCCGCGAGCACCTTCCAGTGCTCGGTCAGCGAGATCAGGTCCTGCGCATAGACGCCCGCGAGCCCGACGACGGTCGACGCGTTCGTCTTCGCACGCGCGCCGGTCGGCACGCCGGGCAGGATCACCTGCTGCGGATTGAAGAGATCGTAGGTGGCGACCTTCGTCACGTTGTAGATCGTGTCGAACTTCTGCTGCTGCGACAGTTCCAGCCCGTACAGCAGCTCGTGGCGCATGCCGAACAGCGACGTCTTCTGCGTGAGCTCGAACAGGCCGTCGATGCCGTGGTCGGTGCGCTGGCGCGTCGACTGGTCGAGCGTCACGACCGGGTGCGCGGCCGTCTTGATCGGCTCGAACGTCACGTAGTTCTTGCGTTCGAGCGAGAAGTCGTACGCGCGGATCGCGCCATGGAACGACAGCGTATCGCTGAAGCGGTGATCGAGCGACACCGTCGCGCTCTTCGCGGAGACGTCGTTGTACGAGCTGTTCGCCGCGTCGGCCGAGCCGTAATACGTGTTGATCGGCACGTCGACCGGCCGGCCGCGATACGCGGGCAGACCCTGGTCGGACGTGCGGCGATCGTGCAGGTAGTCGAATTCGACGTTCAGCACCGTGTTGCTGTCCAGCTTGAACTGCGCGGACGGCGCGATCGCCTGGCGGTTGAGCTGGAACTGGTCGCGAAAGCTGTTCGAGTTCTCGGCCGCGCCGGTGATGCGGAAGCGCGCCGCGTCGTTCGCATTCCAGCCGAGATCGAATTCGCCGCGCCGCTCGCCGCGCGTGCCGAGCGTCACGCCCACGTCGCGCACCGGGTTCGCGTCCGGCCGCTTCAGCACGCGATTCACGATGCCGCCCGCCGAGCCGCGCCCGTACAGCACGGCAGCCGGCCCCTTCAGCACCTCGACGCGCTCGACGTTCGACAGGTCGCGATAGTAGAGCGCGTCGTCGCGAATGCCGTCGACGTACTGGTCGGTGATGCTGTTGAAACCGCGGATCGTGATCTGGTCGCGCTGGCCGTCGCCGACCGAGAAGCCGACGCCCGGCACGTTGCGCAATGCGTCCTGCATCGACGTCGCGTTCTGGTCCTCGATCACCGCGTGCGGGACGACGTTCACCGTCTGCGGCACGTCCATCAGCGACATGTCGGTCTTGGTCGCCGCGCGCGACCGGCCCGCGTCGTACGACGCATGCTCGGCGGCCGCATTGACGGAAATCGCGGGCAAGGTCGCCGCGGCGTCGCTCGCCTGCGCGAACGAAGTACGGGCGCCGGCCAGCGACGTGACGATCAGAAGCGCATGGCAAGCGCTCGTGTTGAGTTTCATCGTAAGCGTAGGGGGTGAAGGAAAACGGCGAACGGAAACGCGTCCGGTCGACGCGCGAATCGCGCAGCGACCGACGAAGCTTTCCGTGAACTAGATGGCGCGCGGGGGATCGCCCCGTCGCGCATGCCGGCGGCGAACGGCCGGCGCGGGTGGATGCCGGCCGGCACGACCGGCACGAAAAAAGCCGTGACATCCCGTCACGGCTCGTAATGGTGCGGAATAATAAACGAGAATGATTCGTGTTTTCGATTAATTTTTAACGTGTCGCCTGCCCGCAACGTGCATGCGCATCGCGTTCTGCATTCCTGACGAATGCCTTTCATTTCGAGGTGCTGATCCGCATATCGACGTAAGCGCGTCGAAAGAAATCGATCGGCCGTATCGAATGGATTGCGCGGAAACGGTCAGGCAGAAGGTGGGTTCGGGATACGACGACGAAAAGCCTGGAGAGGATCACGAAGGATCCGGTGAAGCACGGGCGGCACGTATTCAACGGTCCGGTGCGCGCCGGACCGGGCAACCCCGACCCGGCGCTCCGGGCAGCCGACCTCGCATCGGCAGCGCGGCGGACCTTCTTCTGTTGTTCACTACGTCTGCTCTCTCAGGCTCGCTTCATTTTTTTCTTCGTCGCGCTGCGCCATTATCCGCCCAAACCAGCCGAAGTGAAACGTTTGCGGTTGCAACAAACGCGTTATACCGGCCATTCGGTAACAGTCTTTCTGAATGCTTACGATGCATGCGACGAGATTCGGCAATTCTTGCATTCGCATCGGCGTTCCTTTTTAATGGAACTGGTTCCAATCGCCGATTCGGCCATGTTCCCGCGTGACGTGCCGTCGTGCCCGCGTCATCATGCCGATTCAGGATCGAGGATCATTCAGCTCAGGATTCGCATCGCCCGTCCTTCCCGGACACCTAGTCAAACGAGACCGTCATGCCCGATTCCGCCTCCCTGCAACAACTGTTTCCCGCGTATCAAGACATCCCCGCCGAGTTCCGGCTCGCTTCGCCGATTCACCAGCGCGTGTCGCTCGTCGACGGCGAACTTCGACCGTGGAACGGTGCGACCAAGACCGTGCTGTCGCCCGTGTGCGTGCGGCAGGCGGACGGCAGCGTCGAGCAGGTCGAGATCGGCAGCTATCCGGTAATGGGCGAAACGGAAAGCGACGCGGCGCTCGACGCAGCGGTGCGCGCGTACGACTCGGGCCGCGGCGAGTGGCCGACGATGAAGGTCGAGCAGCGCATCGCGTGCATGCAGGACTTCATCAAGCGGATGGTCGCGCAGCGCGAACTGGTCGTGAACCTGATCATGTGGGAGATCGGCAAGAGCCTCGCCGATTCGCAGAAGGAGTTCGACCGTACCGTCACGTACATGACGCAGACGATCGATGCGCTGAAGGAGCTCGACAACGCGAACTCGCGCTTCGTGATCGCGGAAGGCACGATCGGCCAGATCCGCCGCACGCCGCTCGGCGTCGTGCTGTGCATGGGCCCGTACAACTATCCGCTGAACGAGACCTTCGCGACGCTGATCCCCGCGCTGCTGATGGGCAACACCGTGGTGTTCAAGCCGCCTCAGTACGGCACGCTGCTGTTCGAGCCGCTGCTCGAAGCGTTCCGCGACGCGTTCCCGCACGGCGTGATCAACACGATCTACGCGCCGGGCGCGGTGGTCGTGCCGCACATGCTCGCGTCGGGCAAGATCAACGTGCTCGCGCTGATCGGGTCGAGCAAGGTGGCCGATCACCTGAAGAAGCAGCACCCGAAGTCGCACCGGCTGCGCGCGATCCTCGGCCTCGACGCGAAGAACGCGGCGATCGTGCTGCCCGACGCCGATCTCGACCTCACCGTGAAGGAATGCCTGCTCGGCGCGCTGTCGTTCAACGGCCAGCGCTGCACCGCGCTGAAGATGCTGCTCGTGCACCGCTCGATCGTCGACGAATTCCTGAAGCGCTTCACCGCCGCGCTCGAACAGCTGAAGATCGGCATGCCGTGGGAAAAAGGCGTCAGCATCACGCCGCTGCCCGGCATGCATCGCACGGCCTACATGACGGACGCGATCGACGACGCGAAGGCCAAGGGCGCGCAGGTCATCAACCACTCGGGCGGCGAATTCAGCAAGACGCTGTTCTATCCGGCCGTCGTGTATCCGGTATCAGAAGGAATGAAGCTGTACCGCGAGGAACAGTTCGGGCCGATCATTCCGGTCGCGCCGTTCGACGACGTCGACACCGCGCTCGACTACGTGACGACGTCGGATCATGGCCAGCAGGTCAGCATCTTCGGTTCCGATCCGGTGCAGATCGGCGCGCTCGTCGATCCGCTCGTGAACCAGGTGTGCCGCGTGAACATCAACTGCCAGTGCCAGCGCGGGCCCGACGTGTTCCCGTTCGCGGGCCGCAAGGATTCGGCCGAAGGCACGCTGTCGGTGAGCGATGCGCTGCGCGCGTTCTCGATCCGCTCGATGGTCGCGGCGAAGCAGACCGACAGCAGCAAGCAGTTGCTCGACTCGATCGTGTCGGATCACACGTCGAAGTTCATCAATACGGGCTTTATCTTCTGAAGCCATCGTGAAGCGGGAACCCTCCGCCGCGCGTCGATGCTGCGGAGGGTTTCAGCGAACACCGCGCTGTTTATCATGCATTCGACGCCAGCAGCCTGATCCCCGCCACGCCGAACACGACGGCGAGACACGCTTCCATCGCGCGACGGCCGCGCACATACAGCCGGCGCGCGCCGTCCATCGAGAACACGAGCGCATAACCGCCGAACACCAGGCACCCGATCACGACACAGCCCGGCACGACCGCGCCGTGCGACGCGCCCGCGCCGTTCGACGACAGTGCGACGATCGACACCCACACGAGAATGGCTTTCGGATTGGTCAGGTGCAGCATCGCGCCGCGCATGTAGAAGCGCGACAGCCGCTGCTCGCGCGCCGCGTTCGGCGATGCCGCCGCCGTGCCCGACAGCGCCGTGCGCCCCGACTTGAATGCGAGCCACAGCAGGTACAGCCCGCCGAAGATCTTGATCGCGACCAGCAGCTTCGACCATGCGAGTAGCGCAGCCGACACGCCGAGCGCCGCCACGGTCGCCCAGAACATCGACCCCGAAATGACGCCGAGCGCGAACGCGAGCGCCGCCTTGCGGCCCTGGTTCGCGGCGACCGACATGATCGCGAGATTGCTTGGCCCCGGGCTGGCCGTGCCGATGAAATAGGCCGTGTAGGCCAGCAGCAGGTTGGCCGAGAAGAAGGCGTGGACGCTCATGTCGAATCTCGCAGGGTTGGTTCCGGGATTGTTGGCAAACGCGGGCCGTCTGCCCATGGACAATTGCGCGGCCAATCGCTGGGCCAGTTCGACGGCCACGCCAATCGAATCGCCGTTCGTGAAACCGTCTCGGATATGAAACACCCGGCGCATTCACCGCCCGTTTCCGCCATGCAACGGAGCTCGTCCCGTTTCGACGTTCCCGCCAGCGAACGCACGGCAGACGCGGGCGGAACGCGTGGATCGGCACGTTTCGGCCGTTCGCCGGCAGAAACGCACCGCGCGTTCCGCCCGCGTTACGTTACATCCGTGAAGCATTTCGCGTCGCCGAGCCCCTCCGTGGGCCTGACGTCCACCACGCCCCGCCTGTAGACATCCTCCTCGACCGCCTGCGCAACCCACTACCGGCGGGACTCGCCGGCCGGCGCCGGATCGCCGCTCGACATCGCTCGACAATCGGATCGCGGCGCTGGTACGGAAACTGCATTCCGTTCCGGTAAAAGCCGCGCCGACGACCCGCGCGGACACAAATTCAACCTCGGGCGCATCCACGAATACGCCCGAACGATCCGCGCAAGCAACGAGGCCCCTCATGGATGCGCTGCCCAATTCGTCCGACACGGCGTTCCAGCTCTTTCTCGCGAAGGTGCTCGAACAGCCGCTGCCCGACTGGACCGAAAAACAGCAGATGGAACTCGAGATGGCACGCACGCTGTCGACCGAAATGGTCCACATCGCCGAAGAGATGCGCGGCCGCGCGCCCGATCTCCCGCGCTGCCTCGTGCTGCTTCGCTACGCGAAGGTGCTCGACTTCATGCTGACGTCGCTCGCCGCGCACCGCGACATTCATCCGCAGACGCTGCGCACGCTGTTCCGGCTCGCGAACCTGAAGGTCGACGATTCGTATCCGGCGTGACGCGGCCTGGCGAGGCCCGATACGACGGAATGCGCGCATCGATCGCCGCCGCGATCACGAAGCCGAGCGATGCATGACGCGGTAACCCCGCGCACACGCCCGCTCGCTCGCCGGCTTATCCCGATCATCAGCGCTGTGGCCGGCCCCCTCTCCGCAAACGGATGTACAATCGCGCGCCATGAACGCACTTCGCCGCTTCCTGCTCCGGCAAGGCGTCGCGCGACAGCTTCTGTGGGGTTTCCTCCTCGTGACGCTGCTGTCCCGCGCGCTGATGTCGGGTGCCGTGATGCTCGATCCGGACGGTCCGGATGCGGGCTCGGTGGTGCTGTGTTCGGGCCGTGGCCCGCTGATCGTCGACGTGGCCGCACTGGCCGCCCGCTTCGACGCCAGCACGCCAATCACGCCGGCCAACGATGCGCTGGCGCTCGTCGATGCGCTCAAACACGACGCGCACGCCGACAAGACGGCACCCTCCGGAAACGGCGACAGCCTCTGCGCATTCGGCGCCGCCCTGTTCACGGCACTCGCGTCGTTCGTCCTGCTGGTGCTGCTGTTTCCCGCCGCGATTCCGCGGCGTTTCCGGATTCCTCCCGATTTCCTTCCCGTCGTGCGATCGATATTCGACGATCGCCCGCCCTCCCGCGCCCCTCCTCTGTTCTGCTGAACGTTCCGCCCAGCGGCTCGTGCATGTCGATGTGCATAAGCCTTCATGCCGTTCGTTTCACTAAACCCGATTCAAGCGTTCACCCGACTGTCCGCGTCGCGCGGGCGGCGCCGCCTTGCGCATGGCCTGCGCATCAGGCCGCGTTGCCCATTACGTCGACGCTCGCATGCCGGTGTGCGGCGCGTTGACGGCGGCCGGCCTGCGCCGGCCTCGCCGATCGACGATCATGAGGAACTGACACCATGTCGACCACCACCATCGAGCGGGCGATCTCGCCCGCCCATTCCGCAAGCGCCGGTTACCGGACGCTCTGGCGCTGGCATTTTTATGCCGGCCTGTTCGTCATGCCCTTCCTGGTGATCCTCGCGATCACGGGAACGCTTTATTGCTTCCAGCCGCAGATCGAGCCGCTGCTGTATCCGCACCGGCTGCTCGTCGAGTCGCGCGCCACGCCGAAGCTCGACCCGGACACGCTGCTCGCCCGTGCACGTACCGCGATGCCGACCGGTGCGACGCCGGTTTCCGTCCAGGTCTCCACCGCGCCGGACCGCAGCGCCGAATATGTGTTCCGGCTGCGCGACGGCAGCCGCGAGAGCGTCTACGTGAACCCGTACGACGGCAGCGTGCTCGGCACGCTGAGCGTCGAGCGACGCTTCATGCAGGTCGACCGGATGCTGCATCGCAAGCTGCTGCTCGGCAAGACGGGCGAGTTGCTGATGGAACTCGCCGCGTGCTGGACGTTCGTGATGATCGGCACCGGCATCGCGCTGTGGTGGCCGCGAGGCGCGGCGCGTGTCGGGCGCGCGCTGCGGCCCGACCTGTCGCTGCGCGGCCGGCCGCTGTGGAAGAGCATCCATGCGACGGCGGGCATCTGGCTCGCGGCCGGCACGGTGGCATTCATCCTGTCGGGGCTGCCGTGGTCGGGCTCGTGGGGCAAGAACTTCAAGGCGCTCGCCGCGACCGTGAACCTCGGCGCGCCGGAGGGCGCATGGGGCGGCGCGTCGGTGCGTTCGGCTCGCCCGGGCGCTGCCGCGGAGCCAGCGCGCGCGCAGGCCGCCGCGCCGTCCGGCCATCACCACGAATCGGGCGAGTCGATGCCGGGAATGGTGATGGACGACCTGCCGCTGCCGCAAACGCCGTGGGCGGTCGGCAACGTGCCCGTTCCGCATTCGCCGTCCGCGCCAACGCCGGCGCCGCTGCCGCTGGCACGCGCGATCGCGATCGTCGCGGGGCTCGGCGTGACGAGCGGCTACACGCTCGCGCTGCCGTCGGGCGCGGACGGCGTGTTCACCGCGTCGTACTTCCCGGCCGACCCGAAGGCGGAGCGGACGATCTACATCGATCAGTACAGCGGCGCGGTGCTGAAGGACATCCGCTACGACGACTACGGCGCGGTGTCGCAAGCCGTGTCGTACGGCACGTCGCTGCATATGGGTCGCTACTTCGGGCTCGCGAACCAGATCGTCTGCGCGGTGCTGTCGCTCGGGCTCGCCGCGATGGCCGTCACGGGCGCGGTGATGTGGTGGAAGCGCCGCCCGGCCGGGAAGCTGGGCGCGCCGTCGCGCGAACGCGGCACGCCGCCGATGCGCGGCTGGATCGCGGGGCTCGTGCTGCTCGGGATCGTATTCCCGCTGATGGGGATGACGATCGTCGCGGTCTGGTTGATCGACCACCTGCTGTTCGGCCGTGCGGCGCGCGCGGCAGCATGACCGCGAAGCGATTCCACCGATTCAAAGGATTCCGAAGCATGAAGTTCAGAGCAATGCTGCCCACTGCCGTTCTCACAGCTTTCGCGTCTGCCGGGCAGGCACGGGAAAGCGACGTCACGCGCGCGGGCTCGCCGCGCGCCCCGCCATCCACTTCCGATAGCGCCGCGTCTGGCATTGGGCGGCCAGTTGCTGCCGGACCAGCGCGCGCAGCGGCGACACCTGCGGGTTCGTGCGGCGCCCTTCGCTGAGCCGCGTGAGCTGGAACTTGACGACGGCCATGTTGGCCAGCGCGCCCAGCGCCTTGTTCTTCCACCGGATCGGCTGCAGCACCGGCGCGCTGTCCTTGCCGGCCCGCCAGTCGCGCGGCAGGTTCGGATCGATCGACAGCGCGGTCGCGATGCCGACCATCGCCACGCCGCTTTCGACCACCTGCTCGGCGACCGCGCGGCGCCGGATGCCGCCCGTGACCATCAGCGGCATCCGTGCGACGGCCGTGATGTCGCGCGCGAATTCGAGGAAATACGCTTCGCGCGCAAGCGTGCGCCCGTCGCGGGCCTCGCCCTGCATCGCCGGCACTTCATAGCTGCCGCCCGACAGTTCGACGAGATCGACGTCGAGCGGGTTCAGCAGCTCGACCACGCGCTTCGCGTCGTCCGCGCTGAAGCCGCCGCGCTGGAAGTCGGCCGAGTTCAGCTTGACCGCGACGACGAACGCGGGCGATACCGTCGCGCGCACGGCCCGCACGATGTCGAGCGGCAGGCGCGCGCGATTTTCGATGCTGCCGCCCCACTGGTCCTGCCGGCGGTTCGTCAGCGGCGACAGGAACTGGCTCAACAGATAGCCGTGCGCCGCGTGAATCTGCACGCCGGTGAAGCCGCTTTGCTCCGCAAGCTGCGCCGCGCGCACGAAACGCTGCCGCACCTCGGCGATATCGGCCTCCGTCATTTCCTTCGGCACCGGGAACTGCTTCGACAGCGCGCCGAGCGCGAGCGGCACGGCCGACGGCGCGAGCGTCGTCTGGCCAAGCGCCGCCTGCATCTGGCGCCCCGGGTGGTTGATCTGCATCCACACGTGCCCGCCGCCCGAGCGCGCGATCTGCGCCCAGCGGCGGAAGCGGTCGAGATGCGTGTCGCTCTCGAGCACGACACCGTTCGGCCCGGTCATCGCGCGGCCGTCCACCATCACGTTTCCGGTCAGGATCAGCCCGGCCTGGCCGTCGGCCCAGGCCTGGTACAGGCGCAGCAACGCGTCGGACGGCGCGTGGTCCGCATCGGCCATGTTCTCTTCCATCGCGGCCTTGGCCAGCCGGTTCGGGATCACCGCGCCGTTGGGCAGTGTCAGGGGCGTAAACAGGTTCATGGAGCGCATCCTCGATTGACGATGCTCAACGATAACTTTAAAGTCAACTTTAAGGTCAAGCCCCTTTGGAGCACCCCATGAAAATCGGCGAACTGGCGCGGGCCAGCGGCCTCGCGGCATCGCGCATCCGCTTCTACGAAGCGAGCGGCCTGCTCGAACCGGCCCGCCGGCAGGCGAACGGCTATCGGGAATACGGGCCGGAAGCGCTGACGCGGCTCGCGATCATCGACCGCGCGCAGCGCGCGGGTTTCGCGCTCGACGAAATCCGCGCGCTGCTGCCGCCCGATCTCGGCGCATGGGCGCGCGACGAGTTGCTGGTCGCGCTGCGGCACAAGGTCGACGAGATCGCGCTGCTCGAACAGCGTCTCGCGCAGAACCGGCGCCATCTGGAGACGCTGATCGACGAGATCGAGAACAAGCCGGCGGGCGAGGATTGCGCGGGTGCCGCGCAACGCATGCTCGACCGGCTGTGCGAGCAGGCCGGCGAACCGCTGGCACCGGCGCCCGTCGCACGGCCGACGCGCAAGCGCGCGTGACCGATTGCACTGCGTCACCCACCGATCGATCAACCCGCAGTGCGGCGAGACGAGCCGACGCATGCACGGCACGCGAGCGGGCCGCTGATCCTGATCGACGGCGTCGATGAACGGCACAAGGCGACCGACATCCTGCGGTGAAACCCGACGCCTGCGATACCTACGAAGCGTTCCGCTCCATCGGCTCGCCGACGACGAAGCCGCCGCCCTGGAACCGCTGCGCGGGATCGTCGTAGTCGGCGGTCGGCGCCGTGACCGGGAACAATCCCGCGAACTGCTCGGAGCTGTCGCGCGGACGGAAGCCGAGGAAACCGGCCTTCGTGTTGTCCCACCACTTCACCGGGTTGTCCGACGCGCCGTAAACGATCGCGTGCCCGACGCGGTTCGTCAGCAGCGAGCAGCGCACGAGCTCGATGAAGTCGCGATAGCTGAGGAACGTCACGAGCATGCGCGGGTTCTTCGGTACCTCGAACGACGAGCCGATCCGCAGGCACACGGTCTCGATCCCGAAGCGGTCGAAGTAGTAGCGCGACAGCGATTCGCCGAAGCACTTCGTCACGCCGTACAGGCTGTCGGGGCGCAATGGCGAATCGGCGTCGAGCACTTCCGTGACCGGATGGAAGCCGATCGCATGGTTCGAGCTCGCGAACACGACGCGCTTCACGCCGTGCTTGCGCGCGGCTTCATACAGGTTGTACGTGCCGGTAATGTTCGCGCCGACGAGATCGTCGAACGGCGCATCGATCGAAATGCCGCCGAGATGGACGATCGCGTCCACGCCGTCGACGAGCTGCATCACCGCCGGCCGGTCGGCCAGATCGACGACACGGGTTTCTTCATGCGCGGCCGCGTCGCCGAGCGCCGCGATATCGCTGACGCGCACGACGTCGGCCCATTGCGCGAGTGCGCCGCGCAACTGGCGGCCGAGGTTGCCGGCCGCGCCCGTCAGCAGCAGGCGCCCGAACGGTTTGCGCGCGCCGGTGGATGAGGCGTTCATCGAATCTCCTTCTCCTTGAATCTGACCTGGACTCCGATCCGGTTTTTACCTCGGATCGGAAAACGTTTTCCAACTATACGCGGGACCGCAACCGAACGTCAATGGTCGAACCTGTTCGCAGCCATCCGCACTTTCCCGATATCGGAGCGTGGCCGCGTGCCGGCTTTTTCTGCCACAATCCGGCGTTATCGAACGAAAACGTTACCCTTCCGATGAAAAAAGTTTCCCCGACGATCCGCGACGTGGCCGCGGAAGCCGGCGTGTCGGTCGCGACGGTATCGAAATACGTGAACGGCACGCAGCGCTTCTCGCCGGCGGTCGAAGCGCGGCTCAAGGAGGCGATCGACCGGCTCGGCTACCGTTCGAACCCGCTCGCGCGTTCGATGATCACCGGGCGCACGCGCACGATCGGCCTCGTGATCCTCGACATCAGCAATCCGCACTTCACGAACGTGGTCAAGGGCGCGAACCGGATCGCGCTGCAGCACGACTACACGCTGCTGCTCGTCGATACCGAGGAGAACCAGGCACGCGAACGCTCGCTGATCGAGGCGCTCGCGCAGCGCGTCGACGGGCTGATCGTCAGCACGCGGATGCCCGACGACGAGGCCGGCTGGATGCTCGATCTCAACAAGCCGCTCGTGCTGCTGCGCCGCAGCCCCGGCCTGCCGATTCCGAGCGTCGGCATCGACAACCGGCTGTCGACCTACATGCTCGCGCGCCACCTGCTCAATCTCGGGCACACGCGCATCGCGTATCTCGGCTTCGGCACTGCACGCGTGAACGACGAACGGATCCAGGGCGCGCGCGACTGCCTCGCCGAAGCGGGGCTCACGCTCGACGTGCACGACGCGCACGCACCGACGGCCGAAGCCGGCGAACGCGCGTGCTCGCGCGTGATGCTCGGGCCGCAGCGCCCGCAGGCCGTGATCTGCTACAACGACCTGATCGCGCTCGGCTTCATGAAGGAAGCCGCGTCGCTCGGCTTCCGGCTGCCGCAGGACGTGTCGGTCGCGGGCATCGACAACGTGCCGTACGGCGAATACGCGGCGCCCGCGCTGACCACCGTCGACATCCAGAGCGAGAACATGGGCGAGCTCGCGATGCAGAAGCTGATCGACGCGCTCGCGGGGCGCACCGATGCGAGTTATTCGACGTTCGAGCCGCGGCTGATCATGCGTGCGTCGACGGCAGCAGCCGGTTGAGTCGCCTGCCGAGCGCCTCAAAACGAAAACGCGCCGCCCATGGCGGCGCGTTCGTTTTCCGAACTACGATCAAGCGTCGAGTTTCGCCGGCTTCATCTTCGGCGTGAGCACGTGCATGATCGCCAGCGCGAGCAGGTATGCGAGCGCGCCGATCGCGAACAGCACCCAGTAGTGGCCCGTGCGTTGCAGCACCTGGCCGATCACTTCCGAGAACAGCACGCCGCCGATCGAACCGGCCATCCCGCCGATGCCGACCACCGACGCGACCGCGCGGCGCGGGAACAGGTCGGACGCCGTCGTGAACAGGTTCGCCGACCAGCCCTGGTGCGCGGCGGCGGCGAGGCCGACGATCAGCACCGCGATCCACAGGCTCTGCACCTGCGACACGAACGCGATCGGCAGCACGCAGCACGCGCAGATCAGCATCGCCGTCTTGCGCGCGCGGTTCACGCTCCAGCCCGCGCGCAGCAGCATCGACGACAGCCAGCCGCCGCCGATGCTGCCGACCGTCGTCAACGCATAGATGCAGACGAGCGGCAGGCCGATGTGCTGCATGTCCATCCCGCGCGACTCGTTGAGCCACTTCGGCAGCCAGAACAGGTAGAACCACCACACCGGGTCGGTCAGGAACTTGCCGACCAGGAACGCCCACGTCTCGCGTTTGCGGATCAGCTCGCCCCAGCGCGGCGCACCGGCGTTCGCGTTCGCCGCGTCCAGCGCTTCGGCTTCGTCGCGCGGTTCGTCGTATTCCGCGGCGAGCGCGCGCGTGTCGGCCTGCCGATAGAGCACGAGCCACACCGCGAGCCAGATGATGCCGATTGCACCGATGATCACGAACGCCGCGCGCCAGCCGTAGGCCACCGCGATCGCCGGGATGATCGCCGGCGCGAACACCGCGCCGATGTTCGCGCCCGAGTTGAAGATGCCGGTGGCGAGCGCGCGTTCGCGGCGCGGAAACCATTCGGCCGTCGTCTTGATCGCGGCCGGGAAGTTGCCGCCCTCACCGATCCCGAGCAGCGCACGCACGAACGCGAAGCCCGTCACCGAGCCGACCGCCGCATGGAGCATCGCGGCGATGCTCCATACCAGCATCGCCACCGCATACGAGATGCGCGTGCCGAGCCAGTCGACGATGCGCCCGAAGCCGAGCAGCCCGAGCGCATAGAACGCGGAAAACGCCATCACGATGCGGCCGTACTGCACCTGGCTCCAGCCGATGTCGTGCTGGAGCATCGGCGCGAGCAGGCCGAGGATCTGCCGATCCATGTAGTTGATGACGGTCGCGAAAAACAGCAGCGCACAGACGGTCCAGCGGTAGCGACTGGCGACGGCGCGCACCGTGCCGACGACGGCAGATTGCATGAATGTCTCCGATGCGCGGCCGCGCCGTCGCGCCGCACGATATTCGTTGACCGGCGATCGGCGCCGGGGCGGACGGCCGTCGCACGCTATCGCGGCACGGCCGATCGCCAACCAATCTGGAAAACGTTTTTCAAAGCATAGGGCGTCGGCCGGCACGCTGTCAGTCGGGGATTTCGATGAGTCATCTCAAATTGGTCTCGGTAAAAGAGACGACTGTTTCGAAGAGTGGTATTAACCGTTTTTCCTGGATTTTCCAACGCGCGAATCGGGGCACGGACGCCGATACACATGTCCGATTCCAGCCAGAATCGATGACGGGGATGGTTTACAGTCGTTTCATGCGCCTCGATCCCGACACCTGCTACGACGCCCTGCTTTCGCGGAACCGCCGCTTCGACGGCTGGTTCTTCGTCGGCGTCGCGACGACGGGCGTGTATTGCCGCCCCGTCTGCCCGGTGAAGCCGCCGAAAGCGCAGAACTGCAGCTATTACCCGACCGCCGCGGCCGCCGAGAAAGCCGGCTTTCGGCCGTGCATGCGCTGCCGCCCCGAGCTCGCGCCCGGTCACGGCTTGCTCGACCTCTCAGGCAATCTCGCCGATGCGACCGCCACGCTGATCGAGGACGGTTTCCTGAACGAGCATTCCGTCGACGCGCTCGCGCGGCGCGTCGGCGTGACCGAACGCCATCTGCGCCGGATCTTCGCCGCGCAGTTCGGCGTATCGCCGGTCGAGTTCGCGCAGACGCACCGGCTGCTGATGGCCAAGCGGCTGCTGACCGACACCGCGCTGCCGGTGGCAGTCGTCGCATCGACGGCCGGGTTCGGCAGCGTGCGGCGCTTCAACGACCTGTTCCGGCAGCGCTACGGCCTCAATCCGCTGCGGCTTCGCAAAGGGTCCGGCGCGTCCGCCGATGGCGACATGACGTTCCCGCTGCCATACCGGCCGCCGTTCGCGTGGGCCGACCTGATGCGCTTTCTCGCGCAACGGCAGATCGGCGGCGTCGAGCGGATCGACGCGCAAGGCTATGCGCGCGTCGTCGAATTGCCGAATCGCAACGATGGCAGCCGCCTGACCGGATGGTTATCCGTCGCGCACGTGCCGCAGCGCTTCGCGCTGGCCGTCACCGTGTCGCCCGCGCTGACGCCGGTCGTGCCGGCCGTGCTCGCGCGCGTGCGGCGGCTGTTCGATCTCGACAGCCGCCCCGACGTGATCGACGCGCATCTCGGCGCACTCGCGAGCGGCTCACCCGGCTTGCGCGTGCCCGGCGCGTTCGACGGCCTCGAAATCGCACTTCGCGCGATCGCGGGCGAACGGCTCGCGGCGGCGCATGCGGGTGCGGTGCTCGCGCGCATCGCCGAACGCTTCGGCACTAAGGTAGAAGGCGCGCCGCCGGGGCTGACGCACGCGCCGCCTTCCGCGGTTACGCTGGCCGCCCTGCCGCCGGCGGCGCTTGAAGAACTCGGCATTACGCGCGAAACGGCACGGGCGATCCTGTCGCTCGCACGCGCTGTCACCGACGGCATGCTCGCACTCGAACCGATGGCGCCGCTCGACGCGACGCTCGCCGCGCTGCGCGCGATGCCCGGCTTCGACGAGCGCGCGGTGCAGTACGTCGCGATGCGTGCGATGGCCTGGCCGAATGCATTCCCGGCCGACGATGCGTTGCTTCCCGCCCGCGGCGAACACATCGAACACATCGAACACATCGAACGCTCGCGCATGCCATCATCTTCGCCGCATGCCTCGCGCTGGGCGCCGTGGCGCGCGTATGCCGCATTGCATGTGTGGCGCCTTCAAGGAGACGTATTGCGATGACTCCCGCTCACCTGATTCCGAGCCCGCTCGGCGACATCGCCGTGCGCATCGAGGACGATGCGCTGACGGGCCTGTTCTTCGTCGGCCAGAAATACTTCCCGTCGCTTTCGATCGCGCAGGAAGCAAACGCGCTCGTCACTTCGCCGATCGCGCGCAAGGTCGCGGAAGAAATCGCGGAATACTTCACCGGCATGCGCGAAACGTTCTCGGTGCCGATCCACCTGCGCGGCACGACGTTTCAACGGCGTGTATGGAAGGAACTGCTCGCGATTCCGTTCGGCGAGCTCGTGTCGTACGGCGACATCACCGAACGCGTCGGGTTGCCGATGAGCGCCGCGCGCGCCGTGGGCGGTGCGGTCGGCCGGAACCCGGTGTCGATCATGGTGCCGTGCCATCGCGTGGTCGGCGCGTCGGGCAGCCTGACCGGTTATGCGGGCGGCATCGACCGCAAGCGCGCGCTGCTGTCGCTAGAAGGTGCCGGGTTCGAGCGTGGCGCACATCATCCGGT
The DNA here is from genome assembly GCF_900119325.1 of Burkholderia sp. NFPP32. Taxonomy (NCBI): domain Bacteria; kingdom Pseudomonadati; phylum Pseudomonadota; class Betaproteobacteria; order Burkholderiales; family Burkholderiaceae; genus Burkholderia; species Burkholderia sp. NFPP32. The sequence goes on from NZ_FPJP01000003.1 coordinate 211,252, forward strand.
GCAGACAGCGCTCGCGTTCTGAGTGACGGCGCGCGGCACGCGTGGCCGCATCACGCGTTCAATACAGGCCGGCGCGCTTCACGCTTCGCATACGCACCGGGCGTCATGCGGAATTTCGCCTGGAACAGCGCGATGAACGACGACGTCGAGTCGTAGCCCAGTTGCGCGGCCACCGCACCGATCGGCTCGCCGGCGTCGAGCAGCGGCAGCGACGCGAGCAGCCGCACGGCCTGCCGCCATTCGGTGAACGACAGCCCCGTGTCCTGCCGGAACAGCCGCGACAGCGTGCGCCGCGTCGCGCCGACCTGATGGCCCCATTCGTCGAGACTGCGCGTATCGCCCGGATGCGCATGCAACGCGCGCGCGATTTTCAGCAGGCGCGGATCGCGCGGCAGCGGCACCGTCAGCGGCGCCGGCCGCATCCGCGCGATCCGGTCGGCGATCAGGCAGACGAGCGCGCCGTCCGGCCCCGCTTCGTCGTAGTTCACCGGCAATTCGGCCGTGGCCATCACCAGCTCGCGCAGCAGCGGCGTCATGCAGAGGATCGTGCAATCGTCGTTCGCATCGCTGCGCGCGATCGCTTCGTCGAGATACAGGCTATGGAATGCGACGCAATCGCGCGTCGTCACCGCATGCGGCACGTGCGGCGGAATCCACATCGCATAGTGCGGCGGCAACAGTTGCCGACCCGACGGCGTCGACACCTCGAGCACGCCGCTCGTCGCATACATCAGCTGGGCCCACGGATGACTGTGCGCGTCGACGCTCACGTTGCCGGGAATCCCGAACGCACGCACGTACAGCGGCCTCGGCAGGCGCGCCATCGGCGGCACTGCGTAAGGGTCACCCGATTGTCCCGCCAGCAACATAAGACGTCCTCCGAAGGTCATTGCACGAACGAGCGCGATGCTACCGTGGCGGCTCTTCTTTCACACGGCTTCCGAACATGAGCGCTCATACCCGCACCACCCGCAAGACCGTCACCGCGATCCGTTCGACCAAAGGCATCGGCAGCCTCGTGTCGCTGACCGCGTATTCCGCGCCGATGGCGAAGCTCGTCGACGACGTGGCCGACGTGATCATCGTCGGCGATTCCGTCGGCATGGTGTTGTACGGGATGCACGATACGCTGCGCGTCACGCTCGACATGATGATTGCACACGGTGCGGCCGTCGTGCGCGGCGCCGCGCAAGCGTGCGTCGTCGTCGACCTGCCGTTCTCGACGTACCAGGAATCGCCCGCGCAGGCCTATCGCTCCGCCGCGCGGCTGCTCGCCGAAACCGGCGCGCAGGCCGTGAAGCTCGAAGGCGGCAGCGAGATGGCCGACACCATCCGCTTCCTGACCGAGCGCGGCATACCGGTGATGGCGCATGTCGGCCTGATGCCGCAGCAGGCCAACGCGACGGGCGGCTTCCGCGCGCAGGGCATGGACCCGCGTTCGGCCGCGCAAGTGTTCGACGCCGCGTGCGCGGCCGAGCGGGCCGGCGCGTTCGGCGTCGTCATCGAAGGCACCGCCGAAGCGCTCGCGCGCCATCTGACTGAAACGCTGACGATCCCGACGATCGGCATCGGCGCATCGCCCGCGTGCGACGGACAAGTGCTCGTGACCGAGGACATGATCGGTGCGTTCGATGCATACACGCCGCGCTTCGTGAAACGTTACGCCGATGCGAATACGGTGATGCGCGACGCGATCCGCCAGTACGCGCACGACGTGCGGCAGCGCGTGTTTCCCGAACCGGCGCATTGCTTCGGGTATGGCAAGCCGCTGCAACTGGCGGACGCGGCCGCCGCCTGACACGACGCGATCACGCGCGCTTGCGCATCGCATGCGCGACCCGCGCGTTCGCCTCGAATTTCGCGCGATGCGTCGAGAAGAACGTCCGCACGTTGCGGACGTTCGATGCGCCGGTGAACAGCCGCCGCGCGAATTCGTCGTATTCGGCGACGTCGGCAAGATCGGCCACCACGACGAAATCGGGGCCCGGCGACACGCGGTAGCACTGCGTGACGGCCGGCTCCGCGCAGACGTACGCTTCGAACGCGTCGTAGTCTTCGGCCGTCTGCCGGTCGAGGCTGATCTCGATCAGCGCCGTGACGGCCGTGCCGATCGCGACCGGATCGAGCACCGCGACCTGCCGGCGGATCACGCCGGCTTCCGTCAGCCGGCGCACGCGACGCATGCAGGTCGGCGGCGACGACAGCGCGCGCTCGGCCAGTTGCAGGTTCGACACCGACGCGTCGTCCTGCAGGATCGCGAGGATGCGCAGGTCGAGATCGTCGAGGGTGATGCCGGCCATCGGCGGCTCCTTCGGGTCAGGGCGTGAAATTTAATTTCAGCATGATAGACGATCTACGCGTCGTTTCATTTATATCGATATTTTGAAATTTAATTCCATTCAACCGCCTCTACCATCGCTCTCACTGATCCAGACAGGACATTTACGGAGCGCGATATGTGTGGAATTGTCGGGGCGGTTGCCCAGCGGGACATCCTGCCGAACCTTGTCGACGGCCTGAAGCGGCTCGAATACCGCGGCTACGATTCGTGCGGCGTCGTGGTCTACCGCGACCGTGCGCTGGCACGTGCCCGCAGCGTCGATCGCGTGGCCAACCTGCAGCGCGAGATCGCCGAGCATGCGTTGTCGGGTTACACCGGCATCGCGCATACGCGCTGGGCCACGCATGGCGCACCCGTCACGCTCAACGCGCATCCGCACTTCTCGCCGAGCGACGCCAACGCGCGCATCGCGCTGTCGCACAACGGGATCATCGAGAACTGCGACCAGTTGCGTGCGGAACTGCAGGCGCAGGGCTACGTGTTCGCGAGCCAGACCGACAGCGAGGCGATCGCGCACCTGATCGACCACCTGTACGACGGCGACCTGTTCGATGCGGTGCGGCGCGCGGTCGCGCGACTGCGCGGCAGCTACGCGATCGCGGCGATGTGCCGCGACGAGCCGCATCGGATCGTCGGCGCGCGCGACGGTATGCCGCTCGTGGTCGGCGTCGGCGAAGGCGAGAATTTCCTGGCGTCCGACGCGATTGCGCTGTCGGGCATCACCGATCGCATCGCGTATCTGGAGAACGGCGACGTCGCCGATATCCAGCTGCATCGCTACTGGATCGTCGATGCGGCCGGCCAGCGCGTCGAGCGCACGGTGCAGCGGGTCGCCGCGCATAGCGGCGCGGCCGATCTCGGGTCGTACCGCTACTACATGCAGAAGGAGATCTTCGAGCAGCCGCAGGCGGTGGCCGATACGCTGCTCGACGTCGCGTCGATCATGCCCGAGCTGTTCGGCGACGGTGCGTGGCGGGTGTTCAACGATGTCGACTCGGTGCTGCTGCTTGCGTGCGGCGGCAGCTATCACGCGGCGCTGACCGCGAAGTACTGGATCGAGAGCATCGCGAAACTGCCGGCGAGCGTTGAAATTGCCAGTGAGTTTCGCTATCGCGACAGCGTGCCGAATCCGCGCACGCTGGTTGTCGCGGTGTCGCAGAGCGGCGAGACGGCTGACGTGCTCGGCGCGGTGCATGTCGCGAAGCAGCGCGGGATGATGCATACGCTCGCGATCTGCAACGTCGCGACGAGTGCGTTGATGCGCGAATGTGCGCTGCAGTTCGTGACGCGTGCGGGGATCGAGATCGGGGTGGCTTCAACGAAGGCTTTTACGACGCAGCTCGTTGCGTTGTTCTTGCTGACGTTGTCGCTTGCTCAGGTGCGCGGGCGGTTGAGTGATGACGAGGAGAAGGAACATTTGCGTGCGCTGCGGCATCTACCCGATGCGATGTCGAAGGTGCTCGCGCTGGAGCCGCAGATCATGGCGTGGTCGGAACTGCTCGCGCGACGCGACAACATGCTGTTTCTCGGGCGCGGGATGCATTACCCGATCGCGCTCGAGGGTGCGTTGAAGATGAAGGAGATTTCTTATATTCACGCCGAAGCGTATCCGGCCGGCGAGTTGAAGCATGGGCCGCTTGCGCTGGTGAGCAACGAGATGCCGGTGATTGCGGTTGCGCCGAATGACATGCTGCTCGAGAAGCTCCGGTCGAACATGCATGAGGTCAGTGCGCGGAACGGGCGGCTTTTTGTCTTTGCGGATGTGGACTGTGGGTTGGTGCCGGGTGACGGGATCGAGGTGATTCGGCTCAATGAATACTACGGGCCGCTTTCGCCGATTCTGCATACGGTGCCGATGCAGCTTCTCGCCTATCACGCTGCGTTGGCAAGAGGAACGGATATTGATAAGCCTCGGAATCTGGCTAAGTCGGTGACGGTGGAGTGAGGCGGGCGGCGACTGCCGGGGGCTGGCAACTTCGAATAGTTTCACTTAACGCGCCCCGCGAAGTTTCACTTAACGCCCTCCGAAATCCCCGCAAACGACTGCCGGGCGGGGCTTAAGTGAAACTGTTCCAACGGCATTTGCGCTCGGCCAAAGCGCGGGATGCCTCGGAAAAATCGCGCCCATCCACGCGCCGTATTGAGCCCCTTTCCATTCATGACGAGTGACTATCCCATCAGCTCAGGACACGTCGGGCTGAGGCAGTCAGCACTTCGACTGCGGAACGTTCGGCCGCGTCGGCCGAGGCAGCCCTTTGGGCCATACCTTTCAAGTAATTGCGTCGCCCCCTGTACGCAACGGCTGTCTGGTTTCGGCGGACAGGGAAGAAAGCGCTGTCGGCTCATGCCCTGCCTTTCACCGCATGATGCAGGTTTCGCTGTGGCGAGCTAAGAAACCCCTGTGTTCCGGCAGGCATAGGTTTCGCACGGGCCCCAGAAGGCACGAGCGCATATACTTTGATTGTCTCTGAGCATACGCAACATCTTGAAACGATGAACGCCCCGCAGGGAGAGCACATGAAGCTTGAAGACCGAATCGCTCTCTCTATTAAGAGACGCAAAAGTGTAGTCATACTACGCTCCGAGGTTGCATCACTTGGCAGTGCCTCGCATGTGAGCCGAGTACTTGCGAAAATGGTCGGCGATGGACGCCTGATACGTGTCAGCCTCGGCGTTTACTGCAAAACACGCATCAACAGATTCACGAACGCGCTGGCGCCAGCCGCCCCGTTCGAGACGGTCGCCGCCGAGACCTTCAAGAAGCTGAACATTGAAGTACACCCAGGACGGTTCGCGCGCGAGTACAACGCGGGAACTACCACCCAAATTCCAATGGACGGTTTGGTCAACACGGGGGCACGCCGGATACGTCGAAAAATCCGGGTCGGAAGCAAGACGGTGAAATACGAGATAGGTCGATAACGGTGCATTGGCCGTTTGAAGCAGCTTTTCGCGGCACAAGCTGGAAATCTCGCCCGCCCTCCTCATATATGCAAGCAGAAGGCTGACCTAGCGCCGCAGTCACGCGTGCCTGTAGCGAATCGGATACGTGCGCCGATTTGGTTGGATGATGTGATGTTCGCCGCTTCATATATGCGGCGAACATTGGTCAGATTCCGAGAGACATGTTGGCGTCGGGAATACCTTCACACTCGCATCGTGGCTTGTCAAAGCTCACGGGCTGTACGAGAGTGGCTCCAATGCGCGGAACTAAGGACAACATTCGCGGACGGTGGTGCCATGAATTTGTGTGCTGTTGGTCATGCCACCCCTGCAATCTGTAATTGTCTAACATGCGGCTGTTCGGATGGCCGTATCTATTCTTGCCTGACGAAATGACGAGACGTGCGTCTGAGACGGTGGTCTCTGGAATGGCGAAGACATTCAATTTTCCGCCATGATGACTGGCGACCATCGCGACAATTCGACGTGAATCCCACGAGCTAACTCGGTCAAACTGAATGCTATCAAATTCGCAATCGCCCGGCAGTAACACAAGCCCCCGCTTCCAACCGTCATCGATACGAACGACCATCGCCAATCCGGAGTTGTTACGATAGGACACGTCTCGTTTTTTGGTGGAGCACTTGAGTAGCGTCAGGTTGCCAGTTTCCCACATGCTCTTTCGCCTAGACCAGAAATGCAGTGCCCGTCGCCCCTCCCATCGTTGATGGTAGAGTTTCAAAATAAGAAGATAATGGCTTGGACCAAGCTTCATTGCCTTCTCCGGTGCAGGTACAAGCCACGGGCGGTGAAGCGCCGCACTTTTCCACGTCGCGAAAGGCGCGCCTCGGGCCCTGTCGTAACGCCAGCTTTCGAGCGCATATGCCCAATGGTCCCAATCCCAGTGTGAGAGCACAACCGGTGCTATGCCAGCATTACTTTGCACATCGAAAAGCTGCGGCGGCGGATTTGGCGCGCCAGCTATATTGGTCTGAATGGGCCAGCCTAGGTCGAAGAACAATACCGGATGCTCGTGCTCATCGACTACTGCATTGCAATTGCCTTGGCCAACGTGATAGGCAACCACATGTCGTCGGCCTTCGCTTGCAAACAATTTTTCAAGCCGCCTCGCAAACCGTTCAAACGACTTGGGGGCAAGCTGCGTTGCGTCAAAAATGCGCTCGGCCGCGGTCTGAGTGTCGGCGTCGAGTGCCTCCGGTCGTGAAATATACAGAGTAATGGCTTCCGCATCAGCGGCTGTCGGGGCAAGGGAAACAAACGTCGCAGGAATGTCTACCGCCGCTGCATCGTCGCGTACCTCAGAGACCGTAAGCGTGAACCAAATTCGTACGGACGCGTTGTTGATTCTATCCAGTAGACTCGGCGCAAATGATTCGCGCCTGACCTGGAGTACGGCTCCCATATACTCGTCAGCCTGTTCAGATGAAAATTGAGCCAGCCCTCCGACTCGCCGCATGACTGAAAATGTCTTTTGAGAAATACAGTCTAGATACACGTGTTCTTGGTCGACATCACCATCTAACGACTCTAGAACCGCGAAGTAACGCATGAGGGACCTCCGCCTTTTTTGCTATTCATTGCTTATCGGTCGCATCAGGTAAAACTTGATTGTGACCATGGATTGAAGCTGGGCGAAGCAAGCCCCTCGCATCCAGCACCCCCTAGGGCTTAGACAGCTGCTCGATGATACGTTGAGCCAGGATGGTGGCCGCTTCGTACATGGCGTTTGCGATGACCGCTGCGAACCCGTCGCCACGCAGTCGGGCGATAGTCTCACCGCGAGGTATTGCCTTTTTAGACAGTGTCGGTGGCTCAGCCTTCTTGATTGAGGAGGCACGTCATCAAGAGACCGCACGCCGATTATCCATTATTTTGAAGTAAATCCATGAAACATGCGGGAATTATGCCCCTCCCGAGTCTAATGGAAGAGCACTGAGGGCATGTCGGCGTACGTCGGCCATAAGTCCCGCCCGCTTATTGTCTACATAGGGTTTCCCCCGTATGATTTTGCTCGGCCGTGAGAGAGGCCGGCACAAGGAAAATCAAATGGGAGCGCAGGACCTTATCGCGTTGATGAATGCCGAAGTACTCCAGTCCGACCGGATTGTGAAATTGGATACCCCGGCCGGACGGAATGTACTGCTGCCACATATCGTGGCGGGTACTGCTCGCCTGGGCGGCAATTTTGAGATTGTCGTCGATGTTGTTTCGCTGCAGGATTCAATCGAGTTGAAGTCGCTCATTGCGCAGCCTGTCACACTTTGGACTCAGCAGGTCGACAAGACCTACCGGCCGAGGCACGGCTACGTGCATACGGCAAAACGCTTGGGCGCCGACGGGCGACTGGTGAGTTTGCAGCTGACTTTCTCGTCGTGGCTCTATTTCCTGAAGTTCCGCAAGGACGCTCGCATCTTCCAGGACCAGACCGTCGAGACCATCCTCGAAACAGTCTTTCAGGGACATCCGCAGGCGGTAGGTGCCTATCGCATCGATGTGCAGAAGCCCTCGCCCGCGCGCTCATTCTGTGTCCAGTACGAAGACGACTGGAACTTCATGCACCGGCTGATGGAGTCGGAAGGCTGGTTCTACTATTTCGAGCACGCTGATGACGGCAAGTCGCACACCCTTGTCATAACAGACGACCTGTATTCACTCAAGCCACTTGAGCCAGAACATGTCCGGTTCTATCGGGCCGGCGTCACGCGCCAGCCCGACGCGCTCGTGCACTGGTCGGGCACGCGGAGCTTGCAGAGCACGTCGTATTCGACGAGTACGTTCGACTATAAGAATCCCGACGCGCGCAAGGAAAAGTCATTCCCTACCGTCGCGAACCAGGGCGACCTGCCGCAGCAGGCTGAGGTCTACGAGTACACCGGACCGTACACATACTTGGACGATGACCGCGGCGACCAGCTTACGAAGCTCAGGCTAGAGGACTGGGAATCGCGCGCCAAGCGCTTCTACGGCGTAGCTAGCGCACCGAGCATTGATGTGGGGCACTGGTTCAGCTTGTTGGACCATCCAGGGCACGACCGGGATAGTGCCGACGACCGCAAGTTCGTTGTTGTCGAAACAAACTGGTACGTCCGCAACAATCTGCCAGTGGGCGAAAGTCGCCCCTACCCGCATAGTCTGGACGCCCGTCTTGCCGAGGTTCGCGATGCTCACCATGAGTCAGCGTCGGCATTCACGGTCAAGGACGCCATGGGCAGCGAGGGCTTCTTCCTCGTCGAGGTCGAAGCGCAGCGTCAGAAGGTGCCGTTTCGCAGCCCGTTCGAGCACCGGAAGCCCGTCATGCACCTGCAGACAGCGACCGTCGTTGGCCCAGGAAATGAGGAGGTCTACACCGATTCACTGAACCGCATCCTTGTGCGCATGCATTGGGACCGACGCGAGGGTCTTGGAGCAACATGTTGGGTCCGGGTCGCCTATTCCGACACGGGCGGCGGTTACGGCAGCGTGCATGTGCCGCGAGTCGGTGAAGAAGTCACCATCGATTGGGTCGGTGGGGATTGCGACCGCCCCATTGCGACAGGTCGCGTCTACAACGGGGCGACGCAGCCTCGCTGGCACTCGAATGGCATTCTGTCTGGGTTCAGCTCGAAGGAGTATGGCGGCGGCGGATACAACCAACTGGTGATGGACGATGCGACGGGCCAGAATCGATTGCAGCTCTTCTCGTCGCAGAGCAGCTCCATGCTTCACCTGGGGTACCTCATCGCGCAGAATGGCAACACGCGCGGCAATTACCTCGGAAGCGGCTTCGACCTTCGCACGGATGCCTACGGCGCGATTCGCGCCAACCGCGGGCTTTTCCTCACGACGCATTCTGGCTTGGGGACGGCACCCCAGCAGCTCGAGGTCCAACACGCCCAGCAGCAACTCGCCGGCGCGCACAACCTGGTCGAGTCGCTTTCCGATGTCGGCATCCAGCACCAGGCCGAAAGCCTGAAAGCGGGCCAAGATGCGCTCAAGGCTTTCACGGACGCCACGACTGACAACGCTCAGGGGCAAAGCCAGGGGAACGGCGGTCGCACAGCGGGAGGCGGCACGGGCTCAGCCAACGCGTTCAAAAAACCTATTCTTCTGGCCGCAAGCCCCGCGGGCATTGCTTTGTCGACGCAGCAGTCGGTGCACTTGGGCGCGGACGAACACGTGAACGTGGTCAGCGGTCAAAGCACTCACATCGCGGCCGGAAAATCGCTGCTCGCGAGTGTCGCCGAACGCATCAGCCTGTTCGTCCAGAACACCGGGATGAAGCTCTTCGCTGCGAAGGGCAAGGTGGAAATCCAGGCGCAGTCGGACAACATCGAGGTGACCGCGCAGAAAACGGTCAAGGTGCTGTCGGCGACAGACAAGGTTGAAGTCGCGGCAAGCCAGGGTGTCCTGCTGACATCTGGTGGCGCGTACATCCGAATCCACGGCGGCAATATCGAGATTCACGCCCCAGGCAAGATTGACATCAAGGGGGCACAGCATGCGCTCGCCGGTCCCACGAGCGCGCCCTACGACTTGCCGGCCCTGCCCAAGGGCGACCTGCACAACAAGCTTGAGCTGAACCTCACGGACGGCAAACTAAAGCCTGTGCCTGGTGCACCGTACAAGGTCGTCTTCGACAACGGCACCACCCTAACCGGCAAGCTCGACGCGAACGGCCACGCGTTGCTGCATGACGTCCCAGAAGGGACTGCTCAGGCGTTCTTCGGCGAAGACGTGCGCCCGTTCGTGCAGCAGCCCTTGCCGGCAGCGACGGCACTTGAGCAGGACGACATCCTGAAGGAGTTGCATGCGGGTGGCCACCAAGGCATTACCCAGGAAAACCTCGCGAGCCTGTTCAACCAATTCTCCGGCCGCCCTGACCTCAAATGAATACCACCGACCAACAAGCCATTGAAGACGCTGTCGAGCAAATTGGGCTTTCGATGGCGGCCAATGCATTTCCGCTGTTCTACGTCGCGCAGAATATCTATGACACATCGGAAAGCGTCCTGAACGTTTGGAACGCGCGCAGCAGTGCCGACGAGATGGCTCGGGTCGAAACGGGTATTGACCTGGTCTTTGCCGTCGTCGGCTGGGTGCCGGTGGTCGGTGCAGGAGTCAAACGTACCTTCCGACTCGTCAACCACAAGTCCGAAATCTATGGACCGTTGCTGTTCGATATTCTGCGGCTCGTACTCCAGCGCGCGCATTGCCCGACCAGCCCCGAAGAGCTGGTCGACAAGCTGTTTGATGCGTCGGGGCTGAAGAAGCTGCTGACTGAGTCGCGCGAACATATCGAGAAATCCTGGGTGTACCGCGAGATGCCGCAGGCGGGACAGGCGACCTTCAGTCAGGCGCTCGCCTTCGTCGAGGTCAATCTGCCGTTCTGGTTGACCCAGTTCGTCGAGCGCAAGCTCATGCACTGGAGAAAGAAGCAACCAAACTCGTCGGCGGAAGGTTCCGTTGCGCTACGCAAAGAGACCGAGAAGCCGGGGAAGGTTGGTGTTGAGGCGGAACAGGGCCATAACCGGTCGACCTCCGCGCCGTCCACGGGCGTCGTGAATGCCAAACTGGCGGTGACGGAAATCACCAACAGCCTCACGGGCCTGCTTGGTGAGCACATTACCGACTACTACTGCTACGGGAAGCTGAAATGGGGTAGCGGCTGGGAAGCCCACGACCAGGGATACCTGGGGTGCTGGGCGCGTGAGCCAGGAGTCGATGTCCCCGGCAAGCTTAACGACCACGGCAAGCTCGCCAAGCTGTTTGCGCCGAAAGCCAAAGGACAAGGAATTGACGGTGTGTGGCGGGCAACACCATCGAACAATGAAGGAAAGCGATTTGCCATCGTCGAAGCCAAGTCCTCGAAGGTAGACCAGCCTACCAAAGCGCCGAATGGCAAACGCAACATGACGCCCAAGCTCGGTACGGCGGAGCGAATAGTCGATGAAGTGCGACCACATGGGGATGAGTTGCTTGAGCCGCCCGTAGAGACACCCAGCGCGATATCGCCGACTCCAGTTTCCGGCGGAAAGGTCAAGGGAAGTCGTGCCCCCGCCAAGTCAGGCGGAGCCGCGCCAACGACTCCGCCGGCCGCTCCTTCGGGGCCCCCAGCAAAGCGAGCAACACCTAAGATTGTTCAGATGAGCACCGATTGGATTACCCAGAATCTGAAGGACGCGGTTGGAAGTCGTTTGCAGATGGAAATCTTAGAGCACGGCTATTCTCGGCATATCGTGTATGTTCCGTTTTATCTTCCTTGTGCAGCCGCGCACGAGGTGGCGTTGTTGGCCGGCAAGGAACATGACCATGGCGACCACGATGTCCCGCTCACGCACCACTACCGTGAAGCGGAAGTCGAGGAAGCGGTAAAACGAAAGGAAGCGCGCTTAGCTAAGGCAAGGCAGGTCACAGAATGAATGATTTTTCGACGCGAAAACGCCAACGCTTCATCAGCGAGCAGTATTTCGACTGGCTGTCGGCCTTCCAGGCCCAGTCCATCGAGAAGTGGACGCACACGCTGCCTGCGAATGGCACCGAGGCGGTAAAACGCGCAACGGCTGCCTGGTTGCGCGCTACCGCCCGTTTTGAGCTGATGATGCTTCGATACACGGCGGGAGAGCCCATCGCATCAATGCGGGAAGAGCTGGAAGAGGTGGTGACTGCGTACGAAGAGTATGCGGCGCGTCAGCGGGTCGCCCGCAATGACCCGCAATGGCCGGCACTGCTGCTTACCGAGTTACCCGATTATGAACGAGGGATGCAGCTCATCGGTCTTTGCCACCTATTGCATCGGGGTGATCTGCTGCCGCGCATCGCGGCCCTCGAGGACGGGTACTATCGTGGACAGGACACCCTGTTTGAGGACCTTCTTGCCTACGGCATGGAGGGACGGGTAGATGTCGACCAGTGGTATCACGAGTCGTACCGCGATTGCATCAACAGCATTTACGTCGACGGAGACGATGAAAGCATCGCCTATCTCAATACGTACCTCGAAAACTGGTATGCCTCCATGGAGAAGGCTGGATGGCATGACACGCATCTCGACCTGTCTGAACGTGGCGGCGGGTATTTCGGATATTGGGCAATTGAGGCAGCGGCGATAGCATACCTTCGCGGGCTGGACGATGCACCGCTTCAGAAACATATTGTCTATCCGAAGGATTTGGTGGACTTCGCCAGAACCTTTGAAGAACTTCCGAAATCCGCGCCAGCGCCTACCGGCCCAAAGGCGGTGCGAACCGGCCAAGTCTGTCCTGAAACCGGTATCTGGAAGGCACACGGCTATCACGTGCCTGGCGTGCTGGTCCAGCAGGGCGAGCCCATGCCTGAGGTGTTCGCGCCTGACAAGACTGGGGCTTACCGCATGCAGTCCGCTCTCTGGGAATTCGAACGCAAAGCGTAAGTTCTTGTGGCTGGCGCTACCGAAGAGGTACGTCAGCCGCTCAAGTTACTGTTGGATTTGCCGATACGCCAGAATGGAATGCTGCCGAGTTGGGTAGCAGCAATAGCGGACCAGGAACAAACGACGTGGAACTGAGTCATCAAGGGCGCGGCCTACTGAAAAATCTCCGGCATCTCTTTGTCGGCAATCATGCTCGGGAAGAAGATGTAGTACCCACGGGCGAGTCTACTGAGCGCTACCTCGCGACTACGTTCGTTGTCTGGCGATTCGAGCACGACGTCACGACGACTACGTCGAAAGGTAATGCCTCAATATCCGGCGCACACTTCGGTTATAACTCCGCCGACTTCCAGAATCACCTGCGGATGTTGTGCGAGAAGGCTGTACGTAACCGTGACATTCGCGTTCCGTTCATGCAGCGCATCGATGTCGCCGGCGCGAATGGACTCGAGCTATCGGCAGCAGTCCATCCTGTTCACGATTTCGGCTCATACTCCGTGTTCCGCCAATGCGGGAGTTGCAGTGGTAGCGGCAGAGTGTCGTGTGGAGGCTGTTCGGGCAGAGGACGGAACAGCTGTTCCAACTGCGGCGGTGTCGGCTCGAGGAATAGAACGGTTACGCATACCCGATGGAACGGCAACCGTAACGAGACTTACACGCAAACAGTTCGCGAGACTTGCGGCTTCTGTATTGGCAGTGGGCGTGTTGTTTGCGCGCGTTGTGGGGGCTCAGGTAAGCAGACATGCGGTGCATGCGCGGGACATGGATTCTTCACCGACGTTGCTCGTGTTCAAGCGTTGGCACGCCCGTCATGGCACGTGCCGCCCCACCGCGGACTGGCCGCCGATGCGCTTGTGCGAGCCCTTGAGCGAGGAGGACCGACCGGTGCCCGGAGATTGGTCCCGTTCGAGCTGACCGGTACGGAATACAACGACAATGACAACTGGGTCGCGTGCTATGAAGGCACCGCCGACGTTGTCGAACTCAGCCTCAACGTTGTGCAGAAGCCGTACAAAGTAGCCGCTGTCGGCAGCAACATCGTCCCTATCGTGACGCCTCCGGTATTTGACCAACTGCTGCGTGCCGAGTTAGAGCGGATTGCGGCATTGAGCAATAGTAAGCGGGGACGCTCGAAGGTCCGGCGGCAAGCTAAGAGGCTCTTCTCATCACTATGTGAGTTGCCGGTCCTGGACCGTTCGATGCGCGCACTGGCGAAGCTCGACAAGCAGGCCCGAGCGAATCCCGAGCATGCGGTCACCCGCGCAGCGGAGGGTTTCATCACGAAGGAGGCAGCGGAGTCGATTGGCGGAGCGTTTCTCCACGTACTTGACAAGATTTCGCCGCCAAACTCGCCGGCGGCTTGGGCTCTTGTTGCTGCGTTCCCCGCAGTCGCTGGTTTCGTCGTTACGGCCAACAACTTCGCAAACTTTTCGATAGCGAATCCGTGGGGCGCTCTGCTACCTCTGACATTCGCCGTCGTCATTTCAGTGCTGACCATGATACTGATGTCGCCGTTGGGCTGGATGCTCAGCGCCGCGACAAGCTCTCTTCTGCGGCGAAAAGTGCCAATTGAATACCGCCAGCGCGGGCGCAACTGGGCGCCATTGAAAGGAGCGTGCCTGTTCTCGGCTATTGCGGCTTTTGGTGGCGCGCTGTACGGTGCTGCCGGCGCCATGCACTGGGTGCCAACGGTGCGAGAAGCAGCGACTCCAGCGATTGCGTATGCGATGACGCATACCGCTACGGATTCGCAGGCGCACGTTCTTCTCGCAAAATTCGCGACATCGGCCCCGGCTGGAGTGGGAACTGCAACGCTAAGCGAAACCGACGTTCGTCGCGCGGTCCAACGACAATTGATTACCCGTGGATATCTGCGTGGGCAAGCGGATGGAAACATTGGGCCTCGCACGATTGCGGCGATAGTGCGCTACGAGCGCCATGAACACCTGAGTTCGGCAACTTCGATGCAGGACCTCATGGCGTACATGGAGCAGCATTAGCGGGAAACTACTCGCCCGAAACGCTGCTCTTGAAACATCGTAGCTTGCGCGCACTGCGCGTCGCTTGGGAGAAATCACGGAATGAAGGAGTCGACGGAAGGCAAGCTTTGCGGCCCTGCTGTTTGGCCGGCGAGGAAGGACAGGTCGAGCGACAATTTCGCTTGGAGACTGTTTCGCGTTCGAGATGAAAAGCGAGACCGATATCACATGCTCGCGGTTGGAACGCAGGAATCGGGGGACACCGGGCGCGAACGCATCGACCTTGTCGCTTTTCGAGTTGAAACCGACCGATTCGGTGATTCGCGTGCTCGTGAAGAGGTGTGCTCAATGTCTGCCCACCGTTCGTTCGGATTGACGCTGACGAATGGCTTTGTGATTGTCGAGCAAGAATCTTTGCGCGGTCTGAATATCGGAAGCTTATGCTTTAACGAAATCGTGAAGTGGGCGCGCCGGCTCGCGCCCGACGACCACGTGATGCCTATTCAGTTACTCGGCAGTCACGTTGGCGCGTATGGAAGGCGAAATCTCGAGCGCCGCCATCGCTTCTACCAGCGATTCGGGCTAACGTTCGAATTCGAGAGTGGGGACGTGCACCCGCTGGCGAGCGGCGAGTCTAAAGACATGGTAGGACGGGACCTTGTCAGCCATTCGATGGCCAAGTTTCCGAACATCGTAGAGGTTGACCTATTGGCCACGCTCCAAAGCCTCGCGATGGCACAAGAAGAACTGGAGGATGACGCGCGTGGCCTGAAAGATGGCATCGCCAGTTTGCTTGCCGAGCGACGCCGGCGCAGCGACGTAGTGGTGCGTGTGGCGCGGCTGCTCCGGTTGCCGGTCGTTGTGGCCGCACTTGCGGTCGGCGCGATTCTCGCCCGTCCCGGGCACTTCGGGCTGCATCTGTAACCCTTCGCCTTTCTTTCCAGGAGGTGACCTACCAATTTGACGTACACAGAACGGCAACGCGGCGCTCTACGCGACGTCGCTAGGCACTCACCCGGCATCGAAGTCAGCACTTTATTCGCACTCGTTACGCCATTACGCGAAAAGGTCTCGAACGCGCTCGAAGGGAAGTCCTGATTCTGCGGCACGTCGAACCTTCCGTTCGAGCACATGATTCAACGGAAGCTGTCTGTCCAATGCGTCGAAGAGGTCAAGGCCATCCATACAAATGACGCGCTTGGCGCGACCGAAGGCGGCCAACCCGTCGGCAGTGAATCCACTGTTGCTCACGAATAAGCCTCGGGCCCATGCGGCTTTCTGCTCAAGCTTTCCGTGGAAGGCGTGTAAATCGGCCGCTCCCGTGAGTTCGGACTGCCACTTGGCCTCGACTAGGTAGGTTTCTCCCTGTAGCACAAAGCTGCCGTCTATCTGCTCGCCGCGATGGCGAAAAGGCTCTCGCGCTTCGAGGCCAAAGCAGTCAAACGCCTCCTTGAGCCACGCTTCAAACGCGTAACCTCGCGGATGGGGAGGCAGCGACGACAGCTCAAGAAGCTTGTTCTTGAGTCCGGCGATTCGCTGAACATCAAGCGCAGACTTTGGCGGTGGATTTGCACCAAAGGTGACCTCCGGCTTTCCCTCGAGGCGATTAATGAGAGAAAGGAACTGTCCTTCGGCGTTGACTACCCAATCGTCCCGACCCTGCGACTGCCGAACGGCTTCGCGGTATTTCCATAGGGCCTTGAGCGTCTTGATGGCGGTCGCCAAGTCCACTTTGTTCAAAAAGCACCGCAACCGCTTCGCTTTGGAGGTGCCGTTATCAAGGTAGGCTGGGTCATCGATGTCGACATCGAGCTCTTCGAGGAAGAATATGCCCATAGTTCGGTCTGAAAAGTTGAGCACATATCCGCTATTCATTTCAAACAAGTCGTCGACGAGCTTCATGTCGAAGGTTCGAATATTCGGTGTCTTCATACGTTGCATAGTGTCCCTGCGCCGTGGTAGTCGTGCCGGCTTCAGTTTTCTGCCTGCACTGCAGGCCGCCGCTCTTCTTGGGTTCAATCTTGGAGAACCAAGAAAGTATGCCCGAACCTGACCCGAGCATTGCCAAATGTTCGGCGTCGATGACAGCAGGCTCACTACACATGTAACGGCCCGCGCGTCGTTGCAAACACAGAGCCGTGTCGATACCCTACGGATGGACTCCTCGTATTATCCCGCACATGCGCTCCATTTCATCGATGCCTCGGAACATAAGGATTTACCTTGCCTGACCACATCTGCTACGAATGCTTTGAAGACTCCTTCCTCCGTGAAAGAGTCCAACGCGAGGGGGACGTTGACGAGTGCAGAGTCTGCGACGAACGGCGCGAAGGCATATCTGTCGAACAACTCGCCGAATGGCTAGAGCCCGTTATGCGCGACAACCTTGGTTGGGGCCGTGAAGTACCAGACTTCGGCGGCGGCGACAGCGACCGCATCAGTTACCGCCGCCTTGGCGCCCCCCCTCGAATACTGGGTGCAGACCTTTCTCGGACAGTATTTCGATTTCCAGAGCGAAATAATCGATGCCGTCATCGACAGCGAGTTCGTCTATCCAGGGGATGGCGAAGAGGCATTCTGGGACGAAACGATGGAATACGAAGAGGTCAAGCACAGTGGAGGAGACTTCGGTCTTGCATGGCAAGAGACCCTCCAGGAAGTGCGGCATAGAAGGCGCTTCTTCAGCGAGAAGGCCCGTAAGTTTTTCGCCGAGCTGTTCGCCGATGTGGAACACATGCACTTACCCGGCAAGCCCCGGTCACCCGTCGTGCGCACGCTCCGAACGGGTACGCGACTCTATCGAGCACGGGTTATCACAAGCACCCCGCTGCTTGCCGAAATGGTCGCCGACCCTTTGACACACATCGGCCCACCGCCTCAGCACCTTGCCCGAGCCGGCAGGATGAATGCGGAAGGAATTTCAGTCTTCTACGGCTCGCTGGAATCGGCAACCTGTTTGGCAGAAATGCGCCCCGCGATTGGCAATGACATCGCGCTTATTGAACTGCGCACAAACAGGCCCCTGCGTGTTTTGGATTTCTCGAGGCTTGAGAGAGCGCGCTCCAGCAAGCCTCTCAGCTATTTCCAACCGGACTTCCAACAGCAACGAAAGCGGCGCAACTTCTTAAAGATACTTCATACGCTGATTGCCCAGCCAGTCACGCCAGGTCATGAATCTGACTACCTCATCACCCAAACGATGGCAGAGTTTCTTTCCCACGTCGCAAGTCCTTCGTTCGATGGAATTTTGTTCAAATCGACGCAGCATCAGAACGGGACAAACATCGTGCTGTTTCCGAATGCGATGCTCGACGATGCTGGTGAGCCTCTGGCATTGCCAGTGTCTCTCACAAATGGGAAAGTAAACCTGTTTCGAACCGAATCCATTTCTTATTCGCACGCGAAGCTGGACTTCTATCGGCGGGAGGACTCGGATGAGGTTATTGTCTTTCGCGATGACGAACCTCAACCAGACGATGCGCTTTGGGACGACTGGCCGGACTAGGAAAGCGTATGGTGCGAAGGGATGGTCAGCTTGTGACTGGAAACGTAGCGCGACATGAGGGTGATTCGCCAGCGCGTTGGCGCGAGCTTGACGCCCAGTTCGCCGCGCGACGGCGGCCGCGTGGCGAGAACATAAAGCTGCTGATAAGTTCAGGCCTGGCAAGCGAGAAGCGCAGGCTGGTCTGTGTAGCGGGCTACCATAACAAGAGATTTTGGGAAGCATTTCGCCTGTACCCGGGCCTGCTGTCGCGATAGTCGCCGTCGGTACGGAGCCGGGGCTCTTCTGCCAGTCGCATCGATGGGCTCGCTGGCGCGCTGCCGACGAGCAATAACGTTGACCGGGAACATGCAGCAGCGGCACGAACGGCGTTGCCACAGGCGAGACAGGGGCGGGGATTTGACGCGAGCCCTCCATGTCGGGTTGCGACTGGCGAGCGCTACGCCTCAATCAGCCCTGAACCCACTGGCCCGGGACGGGATAGAGAGAGGACTATTCGGTAATTGCTTCGTTAAACGACCGTCGCGATTTGCCTGGCGCGTTAGTAAGCGAGTCTCAGAAAGCTGGACATATCTCGGCCGCTGGTTTGCGTCGAGATGCCGCTCTCGGCGGACGTCTTTGCGATTGACCTGACGCTCCGCCGTGGTTTTGTGACGCGATGAGCCTCCTTCACTTTCTCATCGCGAATTAACTGAAATAGAGAATTTATCGAGGGGTCGGCAAAACCTCGTAATTGAGTGTCAGATAAGCGTCGACATTCTGAAATCTATGCCATTCATTATTTGTCGTCGTCAACGACACCTGCAATCCGAATTTTTCACCCACATGTCGAGGAGTTAGCTTCAAATTGAATGACGTGCCGACGCCCGACTCCGCCGGATAAATATTATTGACGACCCATTTAATTTCATATTCGCTCGGCGAAAACGAGGAGTCCACTTCAACTTCAAACCTAATTTCGTCTTCAACATGCAGAGAATACGCGTCAACGTTGTAATGAAATTGTGCCTCTGCAGGATACACCAGGGTTCCCATATTGTCCGAAAATCGGATAAAAACTGGAGCCGGAAATTTCTCGTTTTTAGCCATTTTAGAATAATATATTTTTAATGATTTTACGATATCGCTGGAGTAACATAGGGCGCGCTCCAAATCGTGAATCGACTGGGTCGGGCCATTTGCATGGGACAATGCATTGCGTATTGGAATAAGTACCTTTATGATTCTTCGGATATGGTCTTTCCCCCACGGAAACTCCTGCTCAAACGCATCCTTGAAAAAGTTATTGTAGGGCTCTTGCTTTGCAAGCACTGCCCCGAGGTCGTCTAATAGTAGGGCATCAATGGGCCGACTATATTGCGTCGGATTTTTCTCCGAAAATTTCTGTGCTGTGTCTTTTGCTTTTTGGGAAAAAATGGGCTGACCAGCTAATATTGCCCCGTCGATATAGTCTGCACCGAACTGCGCGGAAAGTTTATCGTGAATAATCCTACGAAGCCAGAGTTCACATGTTTCCAATCGCTGACGACAAGCATTATGTACGTCGTTTGAATCAAGAAGATGAAGCGCCATAAAGCATTCCTGTCCTGAATATTAATGTTGCACTACAAGTCGAAGCTGCCGAGCCACATTGAGACCGCCGGTATTTTCTGCATTCGAGAGCCGAAGTCGACATACCAACCCTGACTCATCCTGTTGAGAAGCATCCATATTTACGCTAATTTCTTAAAATGTACATCGGGTCGACGTCGAGTGTTCGGCGAGCCTCGGTGCGTCGTTCCGCGATAGCGTTTTGGCTCTAATTTTAGTCACCTACCCCAATAACGGCTTTTCACTAAGAATCTTGAGTGTCCTCCGGCGGCACGATTTCGCGATAGCGGAGTGCGCGCCATTTCGACTGTGCGTGCCTGATAGTCGCGATAGTCGTTATCGGTTCGGAGCCACTGGTTTTGTCAGTCATGTCGACTGGCGCGCCGGCACTCTTTCGACAAGCAATAGCGCTGGCGGAGATGCATTACGTGAGCGCGGACGTGGCGGCTAGTCAGCATATTCGCTAGGCTGAGACGGCCATGGGGGATTCAGTAATTACTTCGCTAAACCGCACATCTCGCGCGCGGTTAGCTCGGCACCACAGCCCATTCACTCGCAGCTGTATTCGCCCGGGTGCTGGATTCTCGCCCGCGCCTTGATGGGCGATAGTGATGTGAGAATTCTGTCAGGACGAACCAAGAACTATTGGCCCGTTTGCGGATAGAGGGTGCAGTTATTGACGAAATCCCGGATTTGGCCCCGGACTGCCCGGATGTCCGCAGCCCCCGTGCTCCCTACCGCCCCGTCCGCCGCCACCCAGGTGGTGATGGTGTTCGAGACCAGCAGTTTCTGGATTTCAGCCGGCGAGAGAACGCGCTGTACCCAGACTGTCGACTGAACTACACTCAGGCCATCGGCTGAGCCACCCTTGCGCCGGGTTTGAATCGTCTGGTCGTCGAACGTGAAGTAGGACTGGGTCGCCCATTCGTATTTTCCTTTGGCATCCTGAGGGCTGGTCACGATACCGCCCATCATTTCCAGCTTGCCACCTGCACAATCGATGATGAACCGGGCGCTGTAGCTCGTGTATTTCTGCTCGACCCGCAGATACGTCGCTCCTTGGGCCTGTTTCAATTCGGCGGTCGTTGGCAGCGCCCCATTGTTCGAAAAGTGGAGCCTGCTGGCATCGGCGGCACTCAACCAAAGAATGTCATTGGGCTGAACCGAAGCTGACGCCGAAAAAGCCAGCGCATCCACCCCCATTCGTTGCAGGTACGCGACCAGCAAGCCGCTTACTTCCTGACTGACTTCACTGCCAATGTCCTTCTGCGAGGAAAACTGATGGATGCCGAGACGCGTGTTTCCGCCCGAGTAATAGCGTCCGAGTCCGCCTGCAAACGCGTAGGCACACGCGCTCGCGCAGAAGCCGCGCGAGACCATCTCGCCACCGGCATAGCTTGCGATTCCCGTGTCGAATCCGAGCTTCCTGATGGTGCCACCAAGCGACATGCCGCCCATGAGTGAGCCGCCTGGTGAATCGAACAGCACCATCCCACTCTCAATGTGATTCACGCGAACAAATTGCTCCAACTCGCGCGCACTGGTTGCCGTAATCTCGCCTTCTGCGTAGATTGGTGTGCGTCCCCCGTGAAGGCCCATCCATACAATGACGGCTCCGGGGTTGTGCTTCGGAGCCGAGAACGTCATCGCATTTACCGCATTACTTGCGACGCTGAAAAACAGCAAGATTAGCCGCAGTAATTTCATGGTCTCATGCCCCGACTTTCCATCGAATATTCGTCTCAACGACAGTGATTCTTTTCCCTAACGCGTCCTCTTCGTGGACGGTGAGGAGCGACAGTGTACATTTCGGATGGCCGATTCTGGGCGTCGCAACCGTCGATTTAGCTTGATTAGTTTGTTTGGCTGCGAACCCGTTGCTGAACTCTTGCTCGACTTCGGCTCAGGAAGCAGAATCGTCCACCATGCTATCGGTGGGACTGAATCGCCGATGTTGGCTTCATACTCACGCAACCGTGCCAGGCCCGGAAACTCGTCAATCGCGCGGGCTATGAGGCGGCGCGCAGAATCCTCATCACCAGCAAGCCTATACAACTCAGCGATGGTGAGCGCCCCCGCTGCACCGAGAACGGTACCAACATTCAGTTTTTTGCCTCCATATCTACGTCGAATGTATGTGTCGAATATCGCTTCGCAGCTTTCTGCGCTCCAAGGCGGCAATTGACCTCCATAGACGTACAGAAAGAATCCTTCGGGGCATTCCGTGTCCAACTCGCTAATGAAATTGTCCATGCGCTTCCGATAACGATGCCTTTCCTCTTTTGGCAGGAAGTGAGAGAACCAAAAGTGAAGCGCAATTAGTGGCCGTCGTTGCTCAGGTTTTGCCAGTGACAGCAACAGCACCTCAATTTTTTCTGTGACGCCGCGAATGTCTGTGACTGGCGAAGCACTCAGCAGCGCCTGCTCGACTTGCTCTAAGAATCCATTCAAATACAAATAAGCAGACTGGACGGAATATCCTTCCGCATTATATATCCACATACTTGGTGAAAGCGGCGCCCGCAATAGATTGGGGAAGTCGTCCATGTATGCGACTTCCTCGGATTCTGTCGTCGGGGCGCGAGAAATAAACTCGAGAATTACAGTGCGCGCGACGCGTGCTAGCCCCTCAAACGTCAAAAAGGGCATGCCATCCACGGCCATCAAATCGGTCAATGCCATCGGCGATGCCAGCAGTCGCGGTATCGACTTCAGTGCGTGGACATAACCTGAACGGACGTTATACGCATTCTTCAGCGCAACTTCCAAGTCCCCCTTACCTACTGGCGCTACTCGCCCCTCGGCTTCGCCCCGAAAAAAATCGCGACCAAGATGAGCCAAGGTAAATTCGCGAAACCTTCGGCTGATAGCAACATGTTCTGCCCCAAGGATTGCTTCGCGAACGGCGAGCGCGACATCAGTTGACGCCCCTTCGAGAGCGCGGTCAACAGGCTGTCGTTTCTTCTGGTCGTAATCGTCCCACTCAGGGCTAAAATCATCGAACTCCTGCGCGAGCGATTCGATAGCGGCAACCAACAGGGCATACGCAAGGTCTAGGTCATCGGCCAGACGATGAGTTGCCGTCACGTACCGTCGAATCGCTTTCATTGCGCCAGAAAACGATTTTCGCTCGAGCTTGAGCAGGTCGTCCAAGAAGGTGGAGAGACGCGGGCCGGCCTGGACGTCATACGGCAATGACATATCAAACATTTTTGATACGTATTGCTTGGGAAGTTTGGGAATACCTAGTGGCGGCCGTTGCGCGGTAAGCAGGCGCATCGCCAAGTCGTGGTCTGGTGTCAGTAGGCGCTGTAGGGAAAACGAAGATACAGCGGCAAAATCATGAATGAATGCATCCGGGCCGACCGACAGAATTACGCCTACTGCGCGAACGTTCGGCTGGCGTTCGATGACCTCACATACGAGGGTTTCGATGTCTCCCCAACGCGCTGCGGGTGATAAATTGCCGGCCGGCGTCGTGATGCAATCGCCCAGCAACGTATGGAGGTTCGAATACAGCACACCTCGATGAATCGTGTCGTAGGTTTCGGTGGTGTTGAAAAACTTGCCAGTGCTGATTTGGAGCATTGTTTTATCCGTGGGCTAGTTCCTGCGCCACGAATTCTTGGTGCACTCGTGACTCTGGTTGTTGCACGTAACACACTAGCGTGTCTACATCATTTTCCCCATCGGAGTCAATGAAGGACTGGGGCGTGAGATGAGAAACTCAAACTCAACGGAGGTCGGCTGGCATGGTCCATGGGTATGCGAGAGCTCTTGCTGATGCTCGCCTCTGCTGACGAGGTTACCGTCTGCGGACTCATTCAGACGATGGCAATATGCTCGCTCAGGCGCTACCCGCTCAATGTCGACCTTGAAGTTTCGGCCGCCGCATTGCCCGGGGTCGCCGATGATTGCTGCGCTTGCAACGAGTTCGAGTTCCGCATCTGTCATCTCGAACACGCTGAGATTTCGTAACGCCAAAATTTGAGCAGCGCCGAACTCTGAAGCAACTTAAGCAACCCGCTTCGATTCTCCAAGGAAGTGTGTCAAGGCGTGACGGGAGACGCGATGTAGAGGGCCTCCCCGCAGTTCCCAGCGTACGTAACTCAATGTATTGCAAAAGCGAGTGTTCGGATGTTGACGGTGGTCACGCAAACATACGTTCTATTTGACGTCGCCGGGTCAGCCACGCAAGTTATTGATTTACCGAGAGAGTTCGGGCGTAACCGGAACCTGCGGTGACGCGTAACCAGAATTAATGTACCTCAGCAGGCTGGCAACTTCGAATAGTTTCACTTAACGCGCCCCGCGAAGTTTCACTTAACCGCCCTTAACTTCCCGCAAACGACCACTGGCCGGGGTTTAAGTGAAACTGTTGCTTCGGCGAACCGGCTTGGCTGAACGTGATAATAACCAAGAACAAGGATCCGCCGATATCTACGCCGCCGAATAAGCTAACCGCACCGCAACCGCCCCCTCACGCGATGTACTTATTCTTGATGCGAATATCGCGCCCCTGAAACGGGCCGGTATCGTGATCGTGCACATGCACGATCACCTGCTTCGATTCGAACAGCCTCGATACCTCGCGAAAATCCTGATTCACGCGCTTCATGCCCTCGAACATCTCGGCATGCAGCACTGCGTCGTCGAGCTGCATTTGCGCGCTTCCTGCGGCCCGTTCAAGATGGACGTGCAGGAAGCTCGTCAAGTGCTCATCCTCGGTCGCGGCGAGCTGGAACGTGCTGATTGCATCGTGCAGCACCAGCGAAGCGGACAGAACCTGCTCGATATCGGACGGGAACACCTTCGCGCCGTAGAACGGCACACTCGAATCGTTGCGGCCGTAGACAAACAAAAACGGGAAATGGCTGGTCCGCGACGCGAAGTCCGTCAGGCGCATGCCATGTGCCGACAGGCGCTTGTTCAACACCCGGAATGTATACGTCCCTCCCGAATCGCGAATGTTGTAGCGGATCTTCGGCGCGGCGCCGGACTGGCGTCCGATGGTCACAAGCAGTTCGCCGTCGGCATTCGTTTCGATCACGTAGTCGAGCGCGTTGTACTGGAAAATCATCGGCGGCGTCTCGCGGCCGAACAACTCGCGGCACAACTCCGGGCGGCTCATCAGCGCGCGCCGCAAACCAATCGTCGTCGGTGTCTCGACGCCGATGTTGATCTCGAGGTCCGACGCGCCATACGACGAAATGACCGTGCTCGCCTTGCGCAGCAGATGGTCGCGCAGCGCTTCCGACAACCCCTCCCCGCCAACGATGAAATCGATGTGATAAGGCGTCAGGTCGAGATCGCATTCGTCGACCACCGAACGGATAAACGGCGGGTAGCCAAATATCAGGTACTGATATTTCGGCCCGAACAGTTTCAGCGTGTTGATCAGCTTGGCCTTGTCCGGTCCGATGGACTTCATGATGCCCACGTCGACGAGCGACATCGATACGTTCATGCCCGTCGCCCACGGCCCGAGCGCAAAGCAGTTCAGCAACATCTTGCCGGAGTCGCGAAACACTAGCTGATAGTTCAGTTGCAGGATGCGCTTGACGTCGCTGCGTTCGGCCGCGCTGCGCACCCAATTGTTGGGCTGGCCGGTCGACCCCGACGACTCGTCGATGACCACACCTGACTTTGGAATGGCTCCGCCATAGCAGCGCTGCTCGATCGAATAGCGCTTGATGTAGTTCTCCTTGGTCATGGCGGGCAGGTCCGCCAACCGCCACTTCCCGCCGGCCCGGTAGCCCTCGGCCTTCAGGAACTCGATGTACGCCGGGCAAGCCGTGCTCGCCTTGAGAAATGCCACGCGGGCGCGTATGCGGCCGACATAGGCCAGATAGGGCTGAAACACCGGTGCGTTGAGGAACACATAAAGGCGGCCGTCGACGCTGATCACGCGGCGAAGGAACCATAGCGTCCAGAGAATGGCCTCGAGAAACAGGCGATAGAGCGTATTCATGCGGATCTCGGAGAGTGGGACGGAACCGGCGAATCGACGAGGATATCGGCGAGCGCCCTGCGCTGGCTTTGCGGCGGCGTACGCGAGTAGCCGACCTTGAAAACGAGCCATGCCCTGTCTACCTGGGCATGCGCGTTGAACCACGCGGCGGCGTCAGGGTTCGTGACCAGGTTGCCGTACGGATGCAGATACAGGCCGAGGCTCGTCAGCGCCAGCCAGAAGCGCAGCAGGAAACGACCCGACTCGATCGCATTCTCCGGGTTGAAGAAATCGCCGCTCAGCACGCCGATTGCGGGTACATGGCCCAGTTGCGCGCGATACCGGCGCTTGAAATAGAAACGCGTCGGCCTGAACGTCAGGATTTTCGACAGATGCGCGGAAAGCCAGAA
The DNA here is from genome assembly GCF_900119325.1 of Burkholderia sp. NFPP32. Classification (NCBI taxonomy): domain Bacteria; kingdom Pseudomonadati; phylum Pseudomonadota; class Betaproteobacteria; order Burkholderiales; family Burkholderiaceae; genus Burkholderia; species Burkholderia sp. NFPP32. Next base: position 237,375 of record NZ_FPJP01000003.1, read on the forward strand.
CTCCGCGCGCGACAGGTTCATGCAGCGCCAGTCGAGACCGTCGCGATGGCGGGTGGTCGAGCGTTCGGTGAAGCGAAACCAGGCGGTGATTTCGTCGTGGTAATCCGCGACGTTCATGTCGTGGAACACGGCGTCAATGTTCGCAGCGATGATCGGCTCGATAAGTCCGGCACCCGACAGGTGCGTATATCGATGTCCCCATTCGTCGGCCAGCGCCGCCAGTTGCGTGACCGCCGCGTCCGGTACCGGTGTCGGATCCATCGGAATGCGCGACGTGCGGCGTGCCATCATCAGCGCGGACGGGTCGTCGCGCGACACCCCGGCGTTGGCGACGAGCCGCAATGCTGAAAACGGAATCAGCCCCGGCGGGGTCGGCCGGGACAGGATGGTCGCGAATTCCTGCACCGGACGATGCAGTTGCCATTCGACACGCAAGCCGTGCGGTGCCGCGAGCAGATCGATCGCTTCGATGAACATGCCCATCGCGGACAACAGGAACGAACCGGTCGCGTCCTCTTTCGGCAGCGTGCGCGTGCCATCGACGAAAAGCTCGGCGCAATCGTCCGAGATCAGTTGCACACGCCACGGTTGAACGTTATGGGGCGACGGTGCATGTCGGGCAACGGACAGGATCGTGTGCCAGACGGAAAAGGCTTCAGTGGAAATCCCCGGCATATCTCGTGGCTTCCTTATTGTTGTTCGGCGGATTGCCGTTGTGCGCGAGAACCCGGTCCCTCTCAAGACCGGGGTTAAGCTGTGCGCATCTTACATGATGGTCAATGTCCCTTCACGCGTGCCCCGGCCGACCACAACTGGGAGAAGGGGGCACACCCCCCACTTGCCCGGCCGATCAAACCTTTCCTTACTTTGCAAAGTCGCCCCAGCCGCGGTTCTTCGCGTCGCGAACCCGAAGCGACGCAACGCCCCCTCGACAACGACATCCCGGAACATTGGTGCATGTCGCGCACGGCTGTATTGTTTCGACCGGCCGCCGACTACACCGCGGTCGCACGCACTCGTGCAGAGGATCAGCGTCGAAGCACGGGACATGCGTGCACGCCGGAAGCCGGTCAAGATCATCGCCTCGTCCAGGAAAAACGCTACTTCGACAGACGCAGCTTCTTCGACAGCACGACACCGCTCGACGGGCTCACCAGCCAGATGGCATGGATATCCATGTGCAACCTGGAGATTCTGGTCGTAATGTCCGTCGGCTCGTCAATGCTCGGATCGACATGCTCGATTTGTTCGGTCAGGTAAGGCCGAACCAGGCGCCCGGAAAAAACGAGTGCGAAGTCGCCATGCGTTTGGGCGTACACGGCGGGCGAAAGCCGCATGCGGCTACGAACCGTGGTCATTTTTCCTTTCCCGGACTCGAGTTCGATGATGTCGATCTGCTGGATGTACCCTTTTGCCTTCGCTTCGGGTGCAATCACCAGCCCTCGCCCTCGTGGCCCCGTCGTGACCTTTCTGAGCAGGATGTCCGTCCGGTCGTCTCGCTCTACGTCGAACAGATCGACATCCAGCGTCAATAGGTGCCGCTGTGACTGGTACCTCAGCCCGTACCGCACCGGCACCACGAACGTCACGTCACGATCCAGATCGACGGCCGCCAGGTCGGGATTCGGGACATGCCGGCCGGCAGCGCCGGGGACCAGGCCGCGAACCCGGTTGCTCAACGAAGGTGGGATGGTGCTGATGTGCTGCTTCTTCAGCGCATCCCGAATTGCAACCGGGTCGTCGCCGACAATCGGTCGTGCGGGTGACGTGTCGTGATTGACAGCGGGCGCGATGTGCGTCGTGCCGTCGACAGCCTCCGCCTCTGCATGCGCCGCGACTGGCGCCAGCATCATCGTCAACGCGACAACGCACACGAAGTTCGAACGACCCAACTTGGATTTCCGGTGAAACACGGCGAACTCCTGATTTTCTCGCAGAGCGGTCAACGACGAGCACTATAGAGTGGAATGATCGGCAACGCATCCACTGCTTGAATTCACCGATGGTCGGCTCATCTCATCGTAAGCTCATTGTCGGCCCGGCAGCAGGTCAACGGGCACACTGCCGTGTTGCCCGGGCGACAACAACCGACCGGAAGCGAGCGGCGGCGCACATGTCGGCATGTCGCCGCGCGACCAGTCCGGTGCCGGGCGGACCTTGACGCAAGTTCCGCCCGCCGCCCCCCATCAAAACACCGTATGCAACCCCACCCGCGCCACCGTCTGGCTCGCCGAACTTGAAGCCCCATTGGGATCCAGCACGCCATTGACCTGCGCATTCGCGCCGCTGTTCGCGCGCTGGTAGTCGGCCGAAACATAAACCATCGTCCGTTTCGACAACAAGTATTGAAGCGCCACGCTGAGCTGATGAGCATGGTTGTTGTTCACCGCTTCATTACCCTTCATGTACATGTATTTCGCACCCAGCACGACGTCCGACCTGACGTGCCACACCCCGCCGCCTTCGGCCATCCACACTCCGGCATCGTTGAACGAATTCCGCACGGTAGTCACCAGCGCACTCGCGGTAACGACACCAAAGTCGTAGTGCATCCCGATGCCCCAGTTGCGCACGCTGGTCGACGGCACGCCCGGCGCCGGACCGTACTTCTCGTTCGTATAAGCCGCGCCCACGCCAAACGCGCCCACTTCATAGTTCAACCCGGCGCTGACCGCATTGTCCGCGCCGATCGAACCGGCCATCCCGCCGAACGCATACATCACGCCGCCGGACAAACCCGCGACCGCCGGCGATCTGTATTTGACCGAATTCGCGATCGGCTTGCTGCCTGCCGTGCGATCCCAATCGAACGCACCGGTCGGATTACCCGGCAGCGCAAGACGCTGGAACGGACCATTCCTGAAACCGTACAGCCCCGAGATGTCCCTCGCAATCGCATTCCCCTTGGAAAAGAGGGAATCCACCATGAAGTCGTACTGATTACCCAGCGTGATGCTGCCGAACCGGTCGCTCTCGAGGCCCACGTAAGCGTTACGCCCGAAAATTCCGGACCCGATGATCGCGCCGTTCGCCATCGAGAACTGGTTCACGAGCGCGAACGTGGCGCGATATCCGCCGCCGAGGTCTTCGGTGCCGCGGAGGCCGAAGAGGTTGGGTGCGAATATCCCGTCGTCGAATTTGACGTTCTTTCCGCCACCCTCGTTGCTGACATACGTGATGCCGCTGTCGATAAGACCGAACATCGTCACGCTGCTCTGCGCCCATGCGCCCTGCGCTACGGCAAGAATCGCCACTGCTCCAAACCCGAGTTTCATCACGTCTCCGTCTTTTTATGGAAATGCGAGCCTGCCACCCGCTACGTGGCGGGTTCTCGCTCAATACTTCGCACAACAATGCCTTGATCCCGGCAGATATAACGACGCCGACAATATGATTAGCTTTACTGATTTATAAATTCGAAGATCGCTGTATGAAAAATGGATTGCCCCACCCACACCGATCAGAACACTCGAATCAAGCGCCTCGCCAGATAACCCATGCGGCAGAATCCACCTCGACAGCCACGGCTTCCAGCGCCGAGCCAGAACACGGTCCGTCGATACAGACACCGTCATCGAACCGGAACAGCGCACTGTGATGGGCACACATCAACACCTGCGACCGGTAGCAGGAAACATTGCCCGGCACAAAATCGAGCGGCACCGAGAAATGCGGGCACCGATTCACATACGCCCACACTTGCTCGCCGCGTCGCACGACGATCACGGGGCGTCCGATGCAAGCTTCGTCGACGACCCGCGCGCCGCCGTCAGGCACATCGGAAAAGCGGCACAGTTGCGTTGCGTCCATGGCTCACACTCTCTGCTCGGGGTTTCCGAGGCTCCAGTCCCACGGACGCACTTCCACGCGCGAGAACAACCCCTCCTTCACGTACGGATCGTTTCCGACGAACTGCATCACCGCATGGATGTCGTCGGCCTCCACGACGAGCAGCGTTCCGTTCATCGCGTCCCCCTGCGGGTCCAGCGTCGGGCCGCCGAGCCGCACATACACGCCGTGCTGCGAAGCCGCGCGCAGGTAGCTCCGATGACTGGGCCGCACGCGGTCGCGCACGTCGCGCATACCGGGCTGGTCCGTCGCAAACACCGCGAAAAATCGAGCCATTCGATCAGCTCCGGTCAAGGACGAAGTCGTACGTCGCTTCGCGGTAGGGGCCGTTCAGTCCGAACTGACGGGCGAGCTCGTCATCCGCGGCGCGCGGGCGATACGCGACCATCAGCGACGGCTTCACGCCGAAGACGGCATCCGACTTCAGGTACGGGTCATCCTCGTCGAAAAGATGCGTGACGAGCGTACGGAAGCCCGGCGCGTCGATCATGAAGTGCAGATGCGCGGGTCGCCACGGATGGCGGCCGGTGGCGTCGAGCATCTTCCCGACCGGGCCGTCGGTCGGAATGGGATAGCTGACCGGCAGAATCGTCGTGATCGCGTAACGGCCTTCGGCATCGGTCCGGTAGCGGCCGCGCAGGTTGCCGTGCGGCTGCGCCGTGTCCTGCCCGGAATACATGCCGTTTTCCGCGGTCTGCCACACGTCGAGCACGGCGTCCTTCACCGGAACACCGTCGGTGGTCAGCACGCGCCCATGCACGACGACCGGTGCGCCCGGCGTGAGCGCCATGTTCTCGCCATGCGCACGCTCGGGCATCCCCTTGATGTAGAACGGGCCGAATACCGTCGTCTCCGTTGCGCCGGTTGCGAAGCGATGGTTGATCGCATCGACGAGCATCGAGACGCCGAGCGTGTCCGACAACAGGATGAACTCCTGGCGCACCACGTCGTCGCACATCTGCCCCGTCTCGGTCAGGAAGCGGATCGCCGCCATCCACTCGGCTTCCGTCAGTTCCGTCTCGCACACGAACGCATGAAGATGCCGCACGAGGCTCTGCATCAGCACGCGCAAGCGCGGGTTCGGCGTGCCGTCGAAGCTGGCGACGACCTGCTCGGTCAGCCTCGTGTCGCTGTCATGGTGGTCATTCGTCATGTCTGCCTCCCTTTTTGCTTCCAGCCGTTCAATGCGGCGCGCGCCCTTCCCACGCGTCCTGAAGCAGTGCACGAATCGCCGCGCGTTCGATCGGCCGCGGATTCGCATACGGATTCCGGCATGCGAGGTCGGCCGCTTCGTCGAGGCCTTCCTGCGGCATCCCGATGTCGGCGAGCGCCGGCGCGATGCCGAGCTGCTCATTCAGCCCGAACAGCAGCGGGCCGGCTTCGGCCGCATCGTTCCCGCCCAGCGCTCGCGCGACGCGGCGCAGCGCGTCGGGCGCGGCGGCATGGTTGTAGTGCGCGGTATGCGGCAACATGGCCGCATGCGTCTGCGCGTGCGGCAGGTTGAAGGTGCCGCCGAGCGTATGACAAAGCTTGTGGTGCAACGCCATGCCGACCGCGCCCAGGCAGGTTCCCGCGAGCCACGCGCCATACAACGCGCGGCTGCGCATCTCCCGGTCTTCCGGATCACGCACCACGACAGGCAACGCTTCGCCGAGCGCGCGAATCGATTCTTCGGCCATCAAACTGATCACCGGGTTCGCGTCTTCCGCATAGAGCGCCTCGACGGCGTGCGCCATCGCATTGATACCCGACGCCGCCGAAATGCCCGGCGGCAGCGACAACGTCAACGACGGGTCGTAGAGCACGGTACGCGGCAGCACGCGTGCGTCGCGCCCGGTGCGCTTCAGCCGGCCTTCGGTGAGCCCGTAGATCGGCGTCATCTCCGAGCCGGCGTAAGTCGTCGGCACGGCCAGGATCGGCAGCGACGATTCGAGCGCAATGGCCTTGCCCAGCCCGATCGTCGAGCCGCCGCCGATCGCGATGCAACAGTCCGCGCCCAGTTCGGCGGCCATCTCGCGCGCGGCACGCGCGACTTCGACTGGAACGTGCATCACCGCCTGTGCGCACACGCCGGCCGCACGCTCGCCCAGTACCGCCTTCACGCGGTCGGCGAGCGGCCGCTGCTCGGGCGTGGACAGGATGAGCGCGCGCTGCGCGCCGAGCGCCGACAGCTCATCCGGCAGCCTGGCGAGCGCGCCCCATTCGAACACCACGCGGGAAGGCGTGCCTTGATAGACGAAACGTTCCATGAAAGCCTCAGCGCTTGAAGTGCGGCGGCACGTTGCCGTCGACATTGACCCAAACTGACCGAGCTTCAGTGTAGTCGTGCATGGCTTCGAAGCCCATCTCGCGGCCATAACCCGACTTGCCCACGCCACCGAACGGGCTGCCCGGATTGACGCGCTTGTAGCAGTTGATCCAGCACATGCCCGCGTTGATCTGCGACGCCATCTTGTGGGCGCGCGAAAGGTTTTGGGTCCAGAGGCCGCTGCCCAGCCCGTATTCCGTCGCGTTGGCGATGGCAAGCGCTTCGTCGTCGCTGCCGAAGCGCAGCACGGTGACGAACGGGCCGAACACTTCCTCCTGCGCGATGCGGTCGGTCGCGCTCTTCGCTTCGATGACCGTCGGGCGCACATAGTAACCGCCGGCGAGCGCCGGATCTTGCGGCGCGCTGCCGCCGGCGAGCACGCGGCCGCCCTGCTCGCGCGCGACGTCGACGAACGACAGCACGCGCTCGAGGTGCTGCTTCGACGTCAGCGGGCCCATCTCGGTATCGGCGTCGAGCGGGTTGCCGATCCGGATCGACGATGCGAGCGCAACGAATCGCTCGAGGAACGCGTCCGCGATGCGTTCGTGCAGCACGAGACGCGAACCCGCGATACACGCTTGCCCCTGGTTGTGAAAGATCGCCCAGGCGGCGCCGTTGATGGCCGCGTCGAGGTCGGCATCGTCGAAGACGATGTTGGCGCCCTTGCCGCCCAGCTCCAGTTGAACGCGCTTCAGGTTGCCCTGCGACGCGTCGACGATCCGGCGGCCGGTTGCCGTCGAACCCGTGAACGCGATCTTGCCGACGCCCGGGTGTTCGGCGAGACGCTGGCCGGACGTATGCCCGTAGCCGGGAACGATATTGACGACGCCCGCGGGAAACCCGACCTCGGCCATCAGCTCGGCGATGCGCAACGTCGACAGCGGCGTGATTTCGGACGGCTTGAGTACCACCGTGTTGCCGGCGGCCAGCGCCGGGCCCATCTTCCAGCTCGTGAACATCAGCGGGAAATTCCACGGCACGATCTGGCCGACGACGCCGATCGGCGCGCGCTGCACATAGTTCAGGAAGCCGGTTTCGACGGGAATCACCGAACCCTGCAGCTTGTCGGCCATGCCGCCGAAGTAGCGGAAGCACGCCGCCGTGCGCGGCACGTCGAGCGCGCGCGAATCGCGAATCGGGTGGCCGGTGTCCAGCGATTCGAGCTGCGCCAGCTCCTCCGCATGGGCCTCGATCGCATCGGCGAGGCGCAGCAGCAGCCGGCCGCGTTCGGCTGCCGGCATGGCCGACCATTTCGGGAACGCGCGGGTCGCCGCTTCGACGGCCAGGTCCACGTCCGCCGCGGTGGCCGCGGCGATCTTCGTGATGACGGAGCCGTCGTGAGGATTCAGCACGTCGATCGTGCCGCGGTCGACGGCGTCAACGAAGCGCCCGTCGATGAAGAGTTGGGTTTGCATGAATCGTCCTCGGTGTATTGCTGAAGCGAAAGCTGAAGCGCTGCTCAGAACGCGATCGGATACGGCGCGAGCTCGCCGCTCTCGTAGCGTTGCGGCAGGTCCGGCGTCGCGTTTTCCCAGACCAGCAGCATCGAACGCTTCGTCGAATAGCCCTGGTGCCGGATGTCGGCGGGCATCGCGCAAATGTCGCCTGCGCGCATCGTGACGCGTGCCCGCGGTGCGCCGGTGTTCTTGTCGCCGATGTCCCACACGATTTCGTCGGACAGTTGCAGGAACCATTCGACGCGGTCGTTGCCGTGGAAGACCGGCAGGATGAATTCCTCGGTGGTCGGGCAAAACAGGCTGCGCCCGCACACCGACGTGACCGACGGATTCCACGTCACGTCCGAGCGCGACAGGTACTTGAACAGGTTGAACGCGTGCAGCTCGCCTTCGAAGCCCGGCTCGACATGCACTTCCGGCTCGTCCTGCGCGACGTCGAGAAACGCGCGGTTGACCGGCAGCTCGTCGCGCAGCGGCGAATCGCCTTCGAGGCCCGGCATGCGGCGCGTCGCGATACGCGTGCGCTCGATTGCCGAGCCGTTGTCGCCGTGCTTGCGCCCGAATGCCGTGCCCGTTTCCTCGGGCGCCGCGAACGGGTCGAATCCTTCGTTCGTCCAGTCGTGCAGCATCGCCTTGAAGGTCGCCATGATCGTCGGCGTTTCGAAGGTCTCGGTGTAGTCGACCCCGGCGTCTTTCAGGATGCCGTTGAAGGTGCCCGCATACATGTCCACCTTGCCGTAGTGATTGCGCGTGCCGAACACGTGATCGAAATTCACCCAGCCGTAGAAGAAGCCCCATGCCACGTCGCGCATCATCGCGCGCAGGAACGCGTCGGCCGGCATCGCATGCGTGCGGGTCTGGCCTTTCGCGGGCCAGCTGATCTTCACGAAATACTCATCGCGCTGAAACGCGAACTCGCCGAGCTGGAAGCAGCGGTAGCCGGTAACGGCATCGGCTTCCGTGGCTCGCACCAGATCGGCGGCAAAACCGGCGGAGGGATCGAGGGTCTCGAGGGTGGCCATAACGTGTCTCCTGGAATAGTCGAATGTGTGCGGTCGCAACGGTCAGTGCAGGCAGATATCGGCCCACTTCTCGACGGACAGCTCGCCGAGCACGGTCTGTACGAGCGCGACGCCCGGCTTGCCGGCAACGAAGCGATACGCACAGCCGGCCGGCAGCAGCGCTTGATGTCCCTTGCGCAGGACGACGTACCCCATCTTGCGGCCGGCCGGCTGTGCACCGGCGCTGACGGTGCCGCGGCCCGAAGTCGGCGGCGTGTCGAGCTTGATGAATTCGATCCGGACTTCGCCGTCCATCTGGATCGTGAACTCGTCATGGGCGCACGCGAACCAGGGCGACTGGCCCTCGGTCCTCAACACTTCGATCACGTATTCGAGATTCTTGCCGGCGACGACCTTTTCGTAAGGGGCCGACTTCGATGCCACCTCGAAGACGTTCGAGAAGGCATAGTGCTGGGCGCTGCCGCTGGTGATTTCGATCTCGCCCTTCCTGTAGCTGTCGAGCGAGCCAAAGACGGTGTGGAATGCCGCGTCGGTCATTGCTGTCTCCTGAGTTGAACTGCTTGTTGGATTCAACTCTAGGGGCAAGAGACAGCGGCAACAAGGCAACGGATGGCGATTACGGCATTTGCGTTTCGCGAATAATCGCGCGGGTCACCGCACCCAGCCACGCTCCAGAAGCGGAAGATCCCAAGGGGGCTCGTCGCCGATGTATTCGGCGAGGAATTCGACCAGCGCCTTCACCTTCAACGCCTGTCGCTGCGTTGCGGGATAGACGGCGGCAAAGCTCAGCGGCGCGAGCTGGTAGTCGGTCAGGATCGGCACCAGCCGCCCCGCGACGAGCGCGTCGCTTGCCACGAGCGTCGGCAGGCAAACGACGCCGCCGCCTGTCAGCGCGCACTCGCGCAGCAGGTGAACGGAGTTCGAGCGAATCATGCCCGGCAGCTCCATTTCGACGACCTCGTCGTCGCGCGTCATCGTCCAGCGATTGCGCGACGGATAACCCGAATACAGCGCGGTGGTGTGCTGCAGCAAATCGCGCGGATGTTGTGGCGCACCATGCGCTTCGAGGTAAGCGGGCGACGCGCAAAAGAGACGCCTGACCGTGAACAGCCGCCGCTCGATCAGCGATTCGGAAATCGGCGGAAATATCTGGAACGCGATGTCGAACCCTTCTTCGACGGGGTCGACGACGCGATCATTGACGATGACGTCGAGCTGGATGCCCGGGTAGCGCCGATTGAATTCGACCAGCGGCGCGCCGAAGTGATCGAGCGCGAAACCGGGCAGCATCTGGATGCGCAGCCGCCCGGTCGGCGTGGCGCGAAGCTCGCGCATCTGGTCCGTCAACTCGTTGACGCGCCCCACCACCTCCGCGCACTCGCGATAGAACGCCTCGCCCACTTCGGACAGGCGCACGTGGCGCGTGCTGCGATGGAACAGCGGCGCATTGACGAACTTCTCCAGTTGCTGGATGCGGTTCGTCACGACCGAACTCGTCACACCAAGCTGCCGCGCCGCCTCGGCGAAGCTGCTCGCCTCCGCGACTCTTACGAATGCCTCGATGCTCAGGAACCGGTCCATACCGCGCCCTTTTTTCGACAGCGAAACCGGCAGTCTACCCGCGCCGGGCAACGGGCTGTGTCATGCGAAAAGCGTCACTGTGTCGCCGAATCGATGTCAATCGCGGAGCGGAGCGCACCGCCACCGGCGTTCGCCGGTGCACCCGCTCAGGCATTACCTCGGCTGCTTTCCAGCCGCCAGCTCCGGTTGAACGACCACGCGACGCTGCAGCACGGCGGGCGCGGTTTCCTTCAACAGCATGCTGACCACGATGCCCAGCATGACCGCGCACATCGGCAACCACAGAATGTTCTGGATGCCGAAGTGTGCAGCGACGTAGCCGCCCATCGCCGGCGCGATGCCGCCGCCGAAGATCTCGCCGACGCCGACCACCACGCCGATCGACGTCGACACGAGACCGACGGGCGCAGCCTCGGTCGCGACCGGGCCGGACAGCAGCGACACTAGCCCGAGCGTGAAGAACGACGCGACGAACAGGACACCGAACAACGCGAGCGGCTGCGGGCCGAGACCGCGGAAGATATAGAGCATCACGGCCGTTCCCGCGAAGCCGACGATACTCGCGAGGCGGCGGCCGACCAGGTCGGAGAGGCCGGGCAAACCGAACTGCCCGAGAAAGCCGCCGAAGCCGATCGCCGACACCACGAGGCCCATCTTCTGCGTGCCGAGCGACAGGTAATCCGTCAGGTACAGCGGCAGCAGCGCGCCGAGCACGAAGACACCGGTCATCGCGCAGCACAGTGCGGCCATCGCGACGAGGATGTTGCGGCTCTTGAGCACGTGGCCGAGCGAAGCCGGCGCGTGTTCCGACGCGACCGCCTTCACGACCTTCGGCTCACGGATGACGAAGAACATGATCGCGCCGAGGATCAAGCCGGGAATCGCCACCAGCGCAAAGACCCAGCGCCACGACACGAAGCCGAGCAACTGGGTGGCGATGATCGGCGACAGCGCCAGGCCGAACAGCGCGAAGCCGCTTTGTTGCAGGCCGAGATTCAGGCCGCGCCGCCGCGGATGCGACGCGTCGGCCGTCGCCGCGAAACTCGTCGGGCAGAACGAGCCCTCCGCGACGCCCATCAGCCCGCGAATCGCCATCAGCCCGAGCAGGCCGCCCGCGAGCCCCGAAAAACCCGACAGCAGCGAGAACGCGATGATGGCGGGAATGAGCACCTTCCTGCGGCCGATCTTGTCCGAGATGCCGCCCATCAGCGCCGCGAATACGCCCCACGACAGGCCGAGCACGCCGATGCAGTTGCCGACGTCCTGCGCGGTCAGGTTGAGGTCCTTCATGATCGAAGGGAACAGCGGCGCGATGAGCCAGCGGTCGAGGCCGACCAGCCCGAAGCCGAGCGCCAGCAGCGTCACCGCCTTCCACTCATAGGAGGTATCCCACTCGTTTGCTTTCATATCCGTCTCCGAGGACGCTGGTTCGCCTGCGCGCGCCGCAGCGCCTGCGCATGAGCCAGGTCCGATGTTTTTCGTGTGGTGTGCGATGTGAATCGCGACGAAGCGCCGGCTGCCTTTCCGGTTCGACGCATCGAATCCAGCCAGCCGACGCCACCACGATAGGTGCACGGCCGCGGATCGGGTATGGAACAACCGGCGAACGCGCCATTCGCGAAATGCAAATAATCGGGCGCAAGGGGGCGGGAAGTGTCTGCGGGGAAGCATCGGGCGAATCGCCGCAGCGGCTGAATAGTGCTGACGACCGCGTCACGGGGGAATCCCTCATAGACATCGAGACAGCCGCGAGCAGCCCGGCCCGGGCCATCAAGAAATCAATTCCCCCATTCCACCTCGGAGGAAAATGTTATTCCATATCGAGCGGGTTTCCCAAGCAATTTTGGATTCTTTTTCCCTCCTGTCCCCCGTATCATTTCTCCCATTCCGAAAGAGAAAGACCAAGAGAAGGACATGAGCGATACCACCACGCTGCACTACCTCGACTACGCGGCAACGACGCCCGCGGATCCCCGCGTGATCGAAGCGATGACGGCCTGCCTCGGCTTCGACGGCATCTTCGGCAATCCCGCATCGAGTTCGCATGCCGCCGGCCGGCTGGCGCGTGAGCAGGTCGAGCGCGCACGCGCGCAAGTCGCCGCGCTGATCGGCGCGGATGCCGACGAGATCGTCTGGACGTCGGGTGCCACCGAATCGAACAACCTCGCGTTGAAGGGCTATGCGGAAACCGCGACCGACAAGCACCACCTGATCACGAGCCGCCTCGAGCACAAGGCCATTCTCGACACGATGGCGAACCTGTCGAAGCGCGGGATGTCGGTCACCTTCCTGACGCCCACGCGCGACGGCGAAATCACCGCCGACGCGGTCGCCGCGGCGATCGGCCCCGACACCGGCCTCGTGTCGCTGATGCTCGTGAACAACGAGATCGGCACGCTGACCGACATCGCCGCGATCGCGCGCATCGTGCACGCCGCGGGCGCGCTGCTGCACGTCGACGCCGCGCAAGCGCTCGGCAAGACGCCGATCGACGTGCGCGCGCTCGGCATCGACATGATGTCGATGTCGGCCCACAAGGTGTACGGCCCCAAGGGCATCGGCGCGCTGTTCGTACGCCGCGACATCGCGGACCGGATCGCTCCGCAAATTCATGGCGGCGGACACGAGCGCGGGTTGCGCTCGGGCACGCTCGCAACGCATCAGATCGTCGGCATGGGCGTCGCGTGCGAACTGGCCGCTGAAAAACTCGGCGGCGAAGCCACGCGGATCGCGGCGCTCGGCGCACGCCTGACGGACGCGCTGCTCGCGCTCGGCGATGTCACGCAGAACGCCGCTGCCGCGCGCCGCATCCCGCACACGCTGAGCCTGACGGTGAATGCGCCGGGCTTTTTCCCGTTCATGCTCGGCGAAGCGCTCGCCGTGTCGTCTACATCCGCATGCAACTCGACCAGCGGCGCACCGTCCCACGTGCTGACCGCGATCGGCCTCGACGCGGAAACTGCCGGCCGCACCGTGCGCGTGAGCTTCGGTCGCTTTACGACGGAGCAGGACGTCGATTTCGCGATCGCCTGTTTCCGGAAAGCAATCGAGCAATGTCGCGCGACGGCTGCGAACGGGTTTTCCGCTTCGCGGCAGATCACGCCGGCCGACCTGAAAGCGATCCGGAATGCAGGTTTCCGCTCGGTCATCTGCAACCGTCCGGACGGCGAAGGCGACGATCAACCTGCGTTCGACGAGATCGCAGCAGCAGCCCGCGAACTGGGCCTCGAAGCGCGCTACCTGCCCGTCGAGCGCGATCGCATCGGCGACGCTGAGGTCGATGCATTCGGTGCGTTGGTCGATTCGCTGCAAAAGCCGGTGCTCGCGTATTGTCGAAGCGGGAGCCGGTCAGGAATGCTGTGGAATCGTTTGTCGAGCCGGCGTACGGCCTGACGCGGAACACTGCCCGAACACGCCGCCGCACCACCCGCCTTCGCACGCAAAGGATGCCGATGCGTTGATGCGTCGCCGGGTGGTGGCGCCGGGCAACCCATCAAGCCTCGGCGACCCGGCCGACGACTGCCGTTGCATGACCCGCCGGCAATCCTGTCGCTCGCGCGCCCCTATTCGCCGACGCCCCCGTCGCCACTCACCGGCGAATAAATCGCCAGCTTCAACGCGGGATCGTCGTTCGCCTGGAACGTCGCGTATTCATAACGCTGCGTGCCGCGTTGCGCATGCACGAGCACCTTCTGGCCCGACGCCCCGCTGCGCACATCATGCGCACCCCACCATTGCGCAAACTCATCGCTGCTCGCGCGCAGGCGCTCCACCAGCGCAATGAACGCCGGATCGTTCGCATGGAGATCATGGTTCGTGCGAAACAGCGCGATCATCCGGTGCGCTTCGTCGTTCCAACTCTCGGCGAAGAGGCGGCGCGCGTGCGGATCGACGAACATGTAGACCAGAATGTTGCGATCGGCTTCCGCGAGCCGATCGAAGCCGAGCAGCTCGGCTGCCGCGGCATTCCACGCGAGGATGTCCCAGCGCCGCCCGGTAACGTACGCAGGCAGGTGAAGATTCGCAACGAGCCGCGCGATGGCGGGCGGCACACTCTCCGGCACGAACGCACGCGACGGGTCGCGCCGCGCGAGCGCGCGCAGATGGGCGGCCTCGGCCTTGTCCAGTCGCAATGCGCGTGCCAGCGCATCGAGCGTCGCGTCCGACGGGCTGACGTCGCGCCCCTGCTCGAGCCGCACATACCAGTCGACACCGATACCCGCCAGTTCCGCGACTTCCTCGCGCCTCAGGCCGGGCGTGCGCCGGCGCGGGCCGTCGTGCAGGCCGACGGCATCCGGCCGCAGCTTCTTGCGCCGCGAGCGCAGAAAATCGCCGAACGGGGTTCGCGTCGTAACGGTCATCGAGGTCGCTCCGTGCAGGGTGGTATCGGGGAATCCTGGGCTCGTGCCGGGCCTTGTTGCGGATTCTAAGCCTGCCAGAATCGGCTCGTCCCCCACCCTCCGGAACAGTCATGAAAGCTGCGATTCTGAAGTCGCTCGGCATGCCGCTCGCAATCGAAACGATGCCGGACCCCGTGCTCGGCACCGGCGAGGTCATCGTGGATGTCGTCGCGACGCCGGTGCTGCCCTATGCGCAGGAAGTGTTCAGCGGCGAGCGTCAGTACCCGATCGAACTGCCGATGGTGCCCGGCTGCGGCGCAATCGGCCGGGTCCGGCAAACCGGCCCCGACGCGACGAAGTTGCAACGTGGCGACTGGGTGTTCTGCGATCCGACCGTGCGTTCGCGCGACGATGCGCTGATGCCCGACATCGTGCTGCAGGGCTGGAGCGCGCGCGGCGAAGGCGGCAAGCAATTGCAGCGCCATTTCCACGACGGACCGTTCGCCGAACGACTGCGGGTGCCGACCGAGAACGCCGTGCGCATCGGCGACATCCCGCCGGCCGACGCCGCACGCTGGTGCGCGCTCAATACGCTGCTCGTGCCGTACGGCGGGTTGCTCGCGTCCAATCTGCGCGCGGGCGAGATCGTGCTCGTCAGCGGCGCGACCGGCAACTTCGGCAGCGCAGGCATCGCGGTGGCGCTGGCGATGGGCGCGCGGTGCGTGGTCGCGCCCGGCCGCAATGCGCGCGCGCTCGCGGATCTCGAGCGCCGCTTCGGCGAACGCGTGCGCACCGTCGCGCGGACCGGCGACGAAGCCGCGGATCGCGCACGCATGCAGCAGGCGGCGCCGGGGCCGATCGACTGCGTGATCGACCTGATGCCGCCGTCGGTGCCCGCGACGACGGTGCGTGCCGCGGTAATGGCGGTGCGCCCGTACGGGCGCGTGGTGCTGATGGGCGGCGTAGGCATGCTCGGCGGTGCGGGGCTCGAGCTGCCGTATCCGTGGCTCATGCGTAACGACATCACGCTGCGCGGCAAGTGGATGTGCCCGACGGAAGCCGTGACACTGATGACGGGGCTCGTCCGCGGCGGGCTGCTCGACCTCGCGCATTTCGACGTGACGGTCTTCGCGCTCGACGATGCGAACGAAGCGGTCGCACATGCGGCGGCGAACGGCGGGCCGTTCAGGATGACCGTGATCGCACCTTGAGCCCGGCGCGTGGTGCTCGGGCGAGCGATCGTTGCGGCGTGCGATTCGACGGAAGGCGCGCGGCACGCTCTGCGCGAGTTTCCGCCCGCGAAGGCCTGGCTCATCGACCGGGAGATCATTCCGCGCGGGGCTTTCCTCGGTCGGGAGGCGTTGTTGCGGCGGGCGATGCACGAATTCCGCCCGCTCAGCGCGCGCCCGGCACCGCACGCTGCAGCAGCTACCTCGGATACTCCAGTTGCAGCGCGACCCAGCCTGACGTCGCGTCGCCGTAGCGTGCCGCGATGTCCGCGAGGACGCCGGGAAGCACCGCTTCGCCACGCCGATCGTCCGGAATCGTCACGCGCTCGTGCCGGACATTCGCCGGCTGCGTCAGCAACCGCAGCCCGTGCTTCGACTCGATCACGCGCGCATCCGACGCCGCGACAACATCGCTGCGCCATGTCCGCGCCCAGGCGTCGGCGGTCAACGCAACCGAAAGTTCGTCAAACCCGTTCCCGACCGGAAGATCGAACGTCTCATGCCGCCAGAACGCAACGCGGTTCATCAGCGCGGTCGTCACCGCACGCGCGGTCAACACGAACCGGCTACCGTCGTGAACATCGCTCCAAGCCTGCGCGCCGACGCTCCGCGCTGCCTCGTGCGCCGCTGCCGGCCCGAGCAGCGCACTCACCAACGCAAGCGAAGCGGGAATCGACGCCGACACGCCGGTCGTCGTCATTACGTTGCCGTCCATCACATAACGACGATCGTCGACCCACATCGTATCGGCGAAACGGCGACGCAGGCGGTCGCGCGAATACCAGTGAGACGTCGCGGTGCGATGCCGCAGCAGGCCGGCGTTCGCGAGAACCTCTGCGCCGTCGCAGATCGCCACCATCGTCGCGCCGGCGGCGGCCTGCTTGCGCAGCCACGCCAGCACCGCCGGCCGGTCGGCACGATGTATCGCGGGCACGATCACGACATCCGCACCCGAGGGGACGGCGGCGTCGAACCGATCGAACGTGGTATCGGCCAGCATGCGTAGCGCGGGCATCAATTCGACGGCGCCTTCGTCGGCCGACACGGCAACCACATCGGCCGCACCGGACGTCTTCAGAATCGCGTAAGGCACGATGAAATCGGTCGTCTCCGTTCCGGCGTTGTCCGCGACGATCGCAACGAGAGGCCGCCTGCGGCCCTCCTTCGGCGCGCTTGTCGTCAGTGTTCGTACGACCGGCAGCGTGTCCTCCGCCATCGTCTGCACCGGCCGCCCCAGCGCCCATGCGCCAAGCACCCCGCATACGAGCAGCACCGCTGCCGGGCGCGTCGCCCAGCTTGTTTTCCGTTCCCGCATCGCCCACCCGCGTCAATCGATTGCACGTCCGGAAAATTACAAGGATCATGCTCGCGGTCACAAGGACAACTCCACCGCACTTTCTGCCATGTCACAGTCAACCGGTTCGGCACGCGACATCGTTGTCGTCGGCTTCGAAGGCGTCCAGTCGCTCGACATCACGGGCCCGATGGAAGTGTTCGCGGTCGCGAACCGTCACCTTCCCGGCCATGCCGTGCCGTACCGGCTCACGCTCGCATCGCAAGACGGGGACGACATCGTCACGCACGCGGGCCTGCGCCTGGCCGGTGCGACCGCACTTGCGGCGCTGCCCGGTCGTATCGACACGATCATCGTCGCCGGCGGCAACGAAGCGGCGCTGCGACGCGCTGCATCGGATGCGGGCGTGCTGCCGTGGCTGCGCACGCGGATCGCGAGCACGCGGCGAATCGCGAGCATCTGCACGGGCGCGTTCGTGCTCGCCGCGGGCGGATGGCTGGACGGCAAACGTGCGACCACGCACTGGAACCAATGTTCGACGCTACAGGCACTGTGTCCCGAAGTGCGGGTCGAGCCGGATGCGATCTACGTGAGCGACCCGCCGTTCCATACCTCGGCCGGTGTGACGGCCGGCATCGACCTGTGTCTTGCACTCGTCGAGGCGGACTGCGGTGCGCCGACCGCGCTCGCGGTCGCACGCGAGCTCGTGCTGTTCATGCACCGTCCCGGCGGACAAGCGCAGTTCAGCGTCGGGCTCGACATCCAGGCAAGCGCGACGCCGCGCATGCGCTCGCTGCTCGCCGACATCGCCGACGATCCGACCGGCGATCTTGGCGTAACCGCGCTGGCCACCCGCATGCACATGAGCGAACGGACGTTTGCGCGCAATTTCTTCAAGGAGACCGGGCTCTCGCCCGCGCAATACGTGCTGGCGGCGCGGGTCGAGCGCGCCAAGGTGCTACTGGAGCGCGCCGACTGGCCACTCGAGCGGATAGCGGAACGTTCGGGATTCGGCAGCGTGGACGCGTTGCAACGTGCGTTCGCGAAACGGGTCGGCACATCGCCGCGCGACTATCGCGCGCGCTTCGGGCGGCGACGCGACAAGCGACAGACAGAATAGGCCGCCAACGGTTTCGGCATCCGTAGCGATCGAGCCGCGATCACGCCACGCCGGGAGGCCGCTTGTTCTGCCGCTACTGCATTTCGACACATGCGGGGCTTCCGTGCTTCATCCGGCATTCAGGACGAGAAAAGAACGGGCAGGCACGCCCTCAAACAGTGCACGCGTCCGGATTTTCACTAAATTGCCGAAATCCGATATTGCCCGGAAATTTGGTTTCATACCGTTCACGCATCGGACCGGAACGCGACCGCCGTTCAACCGCGGCAGCGCGTGCCGCCGACGAATTCCAGGAGCGGGCCGTCATACAAGGCCCGGGCGGCGATGACAGTCCTGCCACGCAGGACATTCGTGACGGAGCGAACATGGACGCAAAACTCGCGCCTGATTCAGGCAACGACAGTGACGTAAGCCTCCTGCACAAGATGGGCTATGCGCAGGAACTGTCGAGACGTATGAGCGGTTTCTCGAACTTCGCCGTGTCGTTTTCGGTGATCTGCATCCTGTCGGGCGGCATTACCGCGTTCCAGCTCGCGTTTTCCGCCACCGGCGGCGCATCGATCGGCCTGGGCTGGCCGTTGGGTTCGCTGTTCGCGCTGATCGTCGCCGTGTCGATGTCGCAGATCGCATCCGCGTTCCCGACGGCGGGCGGCCTCTATCACTGGGGGGCGATCCTCGGCGGGAAGAAATGGGGGTGGATGACGGCGTGGCTCAACCTCATCGGCCTCATCTTCGTGATCGCCGCGATCAACTTCGGCACCTACGATCCGTTCTTCAAGACGCTGATCGCGCCGATGTTCGGCGTCAGTCCGGACAGCCTGACCTGGTGGCATCAAACGGCGTTCATCACGTTCATCACGATCTCGCAAGCCATCCTGAACGCACGCGGCATCAGGATCGCAAGCAGGATCACCGACCTGTCGGGCTATCTGATTTTCGTGGTGACGATCGCGCTGGTCGTTTCGCTGCTCTACTACTCGCCTGTCGCGTTCGATGCGCATCGGCTGGTCACCTTCACCAATTTCACCGGTGTCGACGGCGGTGCGTGGCCGAAGCAGGCCACGCCGCTCGCGTTCCTGTCGGGCCTGCTGCTGGTGACCTACACCATCACCGGCTTCGACGCTTCCGCGCATACGTCGGAAGAGACCCACGATGCGGCCAAAAACGTGCCGCGCGGCATCATCGGGTCGGTGTTCTGGTCCGCGATCTTCGGCTACGTGATGGTGTGTGCGTTCGTGCTGGTGATGCCCGACCTGACCGCCAGCATGAAACAGGGCACCGGCTTTTTCGAAGCGATACTCGCGCCGATTCCGAAGACCTTGCGCGTCTGCCTCGAACTCGCGATGTTCTTCATCAACTACGTGTGCGGGCTCGCCGCGATCATGTCGACGTCGCGAATGGTTTATGCGTTCGCACGCGACGGCGGGCTGCCGGCGTCGAAACTGCTGCGCAGCGTGAATCACACGCACCGGACGCCCGGGCCCGCGATCTGGACGTGTGCGGTGCTTGCGATCGTCGTCACGTTGTATGGCGATGCGTTCTCGGTGCTGAGTGCCGGAAGCGCCGTGTTCCTGTTCATCTCCTATGCGATGCCGCTCGGCTCGGGGATGCTGGCCGAAGGCCGCACGTGGACCGAAAAAGGTCCGTTCCAGCTGGGCATCTGGTCGAAGCCGTGTGCGTTGCTCGCGCTGGTCGGCGCCTGTGTGCTTGCGTATGTCGGCATCCAGCCGCCGAATGAAAAGGTGCTCTACGTGCTCGTCGGTTTCGTGGCGGCGCTCATGGTGATCTGGTACGGCTTCGGGGTGCGCAATACCTTCGCGGGGCCGCCGGTGCTGAAGGACACGCGCAACCTCGAGCGCATCCGCGAACTCGAGGCGAACGTCGATCCGTCCGTCTGAAGCCCGTTGAAACACGCTGAAACCGCCGACTCGCCGGTGTCATGCCGCGAGTCGGCGTTTTTCGACATCGATGCGGAACGACCTTGATTCGGCAATCCAACCCTTCAGACCGTCGAACTCTCGACTGACGATCATGCCCGTGATCTTCGCGAGGGTCGCGTTGCCAGTCACGACAGTCCTCGCGTGCAACCAGCGCACCGACCACGCGGCCGCCGATGATCCGGGCGGCCGCGCCGGTTCGTCACGCCCCCCACTATTCCCCGCCGCCGTAGAACTGGTTCATCCGATCGAGCTCGCCCGACTTCTGCGCGCGAATCAGTTCCTGCTTCACCTGAGCGCGCGTGATCGCCGCGGGGCCGCCCGCCTGTGACCCGGCACTGGGCATGGAGCCCACCGCGGTGGCGCTGATCGCCGCATCCGAGGGCGTGCCGGGACTCGCGTCGGCTCCGCCGTCCGCCCGGGCAAGCCCGGCCGCACCCAGCATGCAAACGGCGGCCAGTGCCGCCTTGTACATCGTCTTCATCGTGGCACCTCATATGAAAAGAGATTGCGACTCATACAGCGGGGACGGGGCCGATGTCCATCCGCGCGATTCGACACACCTCGCCGATGCGACACCATCGGCCGTGACGGCATGCATCGCTCGTCGCGAATCGCGAGCAATCTGCCGCGCCGCTCCAGTCATCGGCCGGCCTCGCACGTTCGAGGTTCTATCGAGCGACCTTCGCGTCCTCCTGTAACGTTCCCCGGACCAGTGCATTCGCATGCGAATGCACAACATTGCCTCACAGCAGCTAGCGCGTGCTCTTGCCTGCGCGTCGTGCCGCAACGCGAATCGAACGTTCCTGCGGCGCGCGCCCGCGATCGGGCAAATCTCGCGCTTCGAGCCACCGCGCACCGGGCGGGGCAACCGGCAGGAATGGATTAATGATAGGGATCGGCCTGCCGGTTTAACGCCCCCTGACGAGGGGGCAATTGTGGAATTCGTCGACATGCCGACCTAAACTGGACACCGTATGCGCAAGGTGCACGCGGCCCTCGTTCGACGCGGTCGCGTGCAAGCCCGTCGTAGCTCCAGGGGCGCACCATGTCCGACAAGTATGTCGCGCTAGCGGGCCACATCCGGCGACTGTGTTCGTTCGGCATCGAACCGCGCCTCGTCATTCCTCATGTGGTTGAAGCGACGCGGCGCATCGTGGGCGCCGACTGGGGCATGTTCTTCTATACCGACGAGCACTATGCGGTGTCGGATGTGTACAGCGAAAACGACACCGTCTATCAAGTCCTGCCCACCTACTTTGCCGAAGTCCACAACACCGAAAAACAGGAAGTGCTCGGCGTCACGTTCTCCGATGCAATGCGCCGCGGCCGCGGATTCGAAAACAGCGCCCGTTACGACGCCGCGCTGCTGAAGAGTGCCATGTATGCGCAGCTGTGGCGGCCGGTTGGCATGCGGCATTGTCTCGAGCTGACGGCGACCGATGGCACCCGCGGCTGGGGAAGCCTGAAACTGTGCCGCGCACCCGGCGGCCACCCGTTCTCGGAAAAGAATCATCGGGACATCGCGCCCTTCGCGCGACATATCGCGCATGCGCTTTCGTGCCCGATACATCCGCCGTCGCGTGAAGCGGAAGGCAGCCAGTCGGCGATCATGGTCATCGACAACACCGGGAAGGTCTTGCTGCAGAGTGAGGACAGCATAAGAATGCTGGCGCTCGCATCCGGCGAACCGCTTGCGTTCTATCGTCGCGGCTGCTTTCCGAACTGGCTTGCGCCGCTGCTGACGAACGTCAATCGCATCTGGTGCGGCCTCCCGGTGGCTCCCGCCACGATGGAACGCCGCAATGCAGCCGGCCGCTTCCGATTCAACGCGTATCGCTTTGCGCACGCGAGCGCGATGCACTGCGAGCAGGCGATCGTGATCTACATCGAGCATTTCCTCCCGCACGAACTGGAAATCGAGCGGCTCGGCTTCGAGTTCGGTCTGACGGAACGACAACGGCAGCTCTGTTCGCTACTCGTCCTCGGCCACTCGCAAACCGCAATCGCGCGCTCCCTCGCGCTGCGCGACAGCACCGTCGTCGATCATGTTCGAAAGATCTATCGCAAGCTCAACGTCCACAACCACGACGAATTGCGCAGCGTCTTTCGCGTTGGCCGGCACGATTAGCGTCGCATGCCGTGTCGCGTCGAAAGCGCAGTCACCACCGGACGGCACGGCACCTTCTCGCCCTGATATCGCCCGGCATCATCGAGTCAGACGGCCGAAAAGCAGTTGTCGACGAACAGATGGGTGCCGTTGACGAAACTCGACTCGTCGGACGCCAGGAACAGCGCGGCCGCCGCGACCTCCGACGGCTCGCACAGCCGACCCTGCTGAATCGCGATCGCCGCCTCGGTCGCGTCGCCCCCCATCGCCTGCAGGTCCTTGAGTTCGCGCATCCCATGCGGCGTACGGATGAACCCAGGTGCCAGCGCGTTGCAACGAATCCCGCGGTCGCGGTACTCGACGGCAATAGCCCGCGCGAACATGTGGCACGCCCCCTTGGTCGCGTCGTAAAGCACTTCGCCCGGCGTCGCGCAGACCGCGGAAATCGACGACGTACACACGATGCTGCCCCGCCCCTTCTCGAGCATCTGCGGCAGCACCGCCTTCGTCATCAGGAACATGCTCTTGACGTTCACGCCCATCAGCCAGTCCCATTCCGATTCTTCGATGTCGAGGAACGGTTTGACGATCAGCGTCCCGGCGTGATTGAACAGGATGTCCGCATTGCCGTACTGCTCCCGCGCCGCATCGACGGCCTGCCTGACCTCCGCCTGTTTCGACACGTCGGCGCCGAGGCCGATCGCCTGCAGGCCGGCATCGCGCAGCCTGGACGCGAGCGCTTCGGCGGCGTCGCCGTCCCGGTCGACGATCGCAACCTTCGCGCCCTGTGCGGCGAACAGTTCGGACGCAGCAGCGCCGCACCCGCCGGCGCCGCCGCTCACGATGGCGACCTTGCCGGCCAGGCGGCCGTCAATCTTGACATTCATTCTTCGTTCTCCTGTCTGGTTCGATCGTCGCGCTCAACTGAACAGCGTCCGAAGATGATCGTTGAGGAAGTGGCCCTCGGGGTCCACG
Organism: Burkholderia sp. NFPP32; assembly: GCF_900119325.1. Taxonomy (NCBI): domain Bacteria; kingdom Pseudomonadati; phylum Pseudomonadota; class Betaproteobacteria; order Burkholderiales; family Burkholderiaceae; genus Burkholderia; species Burkholderia sp. NFPP32. The sequence continues at coordinate 260,597 of NZ_FPJP01000003.1, forward strand.
CTGCGGCGCAGTGCGCGGAATGCTTCGGCCTTGGGGAACCAGCGGTCCACGTCCTCGCGGTTCGTGAAGTGCAGCTTGCCCCAGTGCGGACGCGAGTCGTAGTCGCGCAGGATGTCGTCGACGTCCTTCAGGAACGGCCAGTAGTCGACACCGTTCGGGCCGCCCGAGCATGAAATGGTGACGCTGTCCTGGTGGTTGAACGGGCTGATCCATGCCGGATCGCCCTTCGTGAAGCGGTACTCGACCGGGAAAATGCAGTCGCGGTGCTTCGTGAGAACGAGGTCGCGGACGCGGCGCAGCGCTTCCTTGCCGTGTTGCGCGGGCACCGCGTATTCGAGTTCATGGAAGTTCGGTACATAGTGGATCGCATACACCTCGGAGCTGTATGCGATCTTCTCGTGCTCGCCTTCATGGAACGTGCGCTCGGCGGTGACGTCCATCACCTTGATCTCGCACACGTCGTAGTCCTTCTTCGAATTCGACACCTTCGCGGTGTCGGGCAGGCAGTACAGGTGGCGGCTTTCGGACGTCGGGCACCAGAAGAAGCCGAAATGGCGATGCTTCGCCGCCAGGTCGTCGTATTGCTCCATCAGCGCTTCGAAATCCTCGCGCCAGACGCGGTCGTGCAGCCAGAACGCGTCGGTCACCTGCAGCGTCATCTCCGAGACCACGCCGAACATGCCGATATTCACCTGCGTCGCATGGAGCAGGTCGAGGTCCTTCCGGTCGCTCACTTCCATGATCGAGCCGTCCGGACGCACGATGCGCATCCCGACGACCTGCGACGACAGGTTGCTCAGCGTCGTCCCCGTGCCGTGCGTGCCGGTGGCGAACGCGCCGGCGATCGCCTGCGAATCGATGTCGCCCTGGTTGACGAGCGACAGGCCGATTTCCTTCAGGTGACGCGTCACCGCATTGAGCTTGGTGCCGGCCTTCACCGTCACACGCTTGCGCGCTTCATCGACATCGACGATGCCCTGGTAGTCCTGGAGCGACAGCAGCAGGCCGCTCGTCGCCACGATCGGCGTGAACGAGTGCCCCGACCCCGAGCACCGGACGTGCTTGCCCTGGCGCGTCGCGGTGCACACCAGCTCCGCGATCTCGGCCTCGCTGGTCGGCGACGCCAGATGCGCGGCCACGCACGACTGATTGCCCACCCAGTTTCTCCAGAATCCGCCACGGGGAAGTTCCATCAACGTCTCTCCAGATAGGCACCGCGGTGCGTTGTCGGCATGGTTCGGTGAACTGCGTCGCATTCGTGCCAAAGGTAGGGCGCCGAAACGCTTTTCACTATCGGATTTCGGCAAGCGAGGGTTTCCACGAGGCTGCGCTTTTTGATCGGCTCGCCGAGCGACTACAATGATTCGACCCGGCCCGCCCCTTCCCGCCCCCGATGACGCCGTCTGCCCACCCGAGCGATTTCTCTGGCGCCCCGTTGTTCGCGCGAACGGTCGCGTTCTGCGCGTTCACCGACGTGGAGGAACAGGCGCGGTCGTTCGAAGACTGGAACCTGAATTACACGCAGATCTCGGGCGGCCTGTTTCATGGCTCGTCGTCGATCGTGTCGCTGGGCGGCATCAAGCTGCTGGTCGAGAACCTCGACAAGGTCATCCTGCAGCGGGGCGCGGTGCCGTCGAACCGGATCGCCGTGGCCGTGCCGCTGGAACTGGAAGGGCATGCGCGCATGTGCGGCGAGAAAAGCGGGCGCGACAGCCTGCACGTGTTCTCGAGCCTGCCGGAATTCGAGTTCTACTCGCCCGACCGGCACGTGCTCGTGAATGTCGAGATCGAGCCCGACAAGCTGTCGACGCAGGCGATGCGCACGGTCGCCGCGTCGCTGCGCGCGCGCACGCTCGCGCCGCTGATCCCGATGCCCACCTACGTCGCGGACAATCTTCGCGATCTGCTGCGCCGAACGCTGGCCGCCGCGGCGAAAAGCACCTCCGTCGAAGACGTGGCGACGCAGAACCGGATCGAACTGCTGGAGCGCACCGTCCTGTATGCGATCTCGGAAGTGTTGACGGCGGCCGCGCCGGAGGCCGGCGCGCGAGCCGCACGCCCGACGAAGTACTGGTCGCTGGTCAACGCGGTGCAGGAGCGGCTTCAGGACGCATCGACCTGCCCGCTGTCGATCGCCGAACTGTGCGTGCAACTCGGCATCAGCCGGCGCACCGCGCAGTATGCGTTCCACGACGCGCTCAATCTGAACCCCATTGCGTATCTGCGGGCCGTTCGACTGAATCACGCGCGCCGCGAGCTTCGGCTCGGCGAATCCGTGACGTCTGCCGCAACCAAATGGGGCTTCTGGCACCTGAGCAGTTTCGCGCAGGACTATCGCGCGATGTTCGGCGAGTTGCCGTCGGCCACGGCCAGACGCTACGCGGCGCGCCAGGCCATCTGAAAGCCTCTCGCGGTTCGGCGGCCGATGCCGGACCCCACACCGGCCGCCGTCCTGCTCACGCCATCACTCGTCCTGCTGTTCCTGCTGCGCCTGCACCTGCCGCTGCTGGATGAACTGCCTTACATCGCTCATCGTCACGCGGCCCGTGTGCTTCGCATCGATCTCGTCGAAGTGCTTCGACACGAAACCGAGCCCGCTGCTTAGCGCCTGCGCCTTCGTCACCGCCGCGCCGTTGCTCAGCACCGTATTGGCGCCGAGCCTCGCGTCGACACGCCGCTGCGCCTGCTGCTGCAGCGTGGCGCCGGTCGACGGCAACACCGGCGCCGCACGCGTGGCAGGAAAGAACGGACCGTCGACACCGCGCCCGCCATGCGGCAGCTTCACCGGCGCCACCGCCTGCGGCGGCAATGCGTAGGCGCTGCTCGCCACGGCACCGAGGACGATCAACGCAGACATACGCCGAATCAATTTGATTAGGGACATGATCACTCGCATTCAATGGATGAATAGAGGGTTCCTTTGGCAAGGAGTCCGTCGCTCAAGGGGCCGCCGCCAGCGTCGTCGCGGCCGTCGCGCCCGGCACGCTGCCGGTCGGCACGCTGGGCGGGTTCTCGTCCGGCCAGGGCGGCGGCAGCGTGTGCAGCGTCAGCGCCGTCGGAATCCGCGCACCCTTGTAGAACGTCTTCAGGTCACGCTTCATCTGCGGACGCGCGACATCGTCCAGATAAGTCATGTGACCGCCCTGAAAGAAGTTCACCTGCAGCTTCGGATTCAGGCCCTTCACCGTCTGCAACCGCGCGAGTTGCTTCTCGGTGTTGAAGAACGGCGTCGCGAGATCGTGGAAGCCATTCTCCGCGAGCACGCGAAGCTTCGGGTTGAGCTGCAGCGCACCGAGCAGATCGGGGATCGTGTCGGGCATCGGCTGGCCGTCGTGCGAGAAGTCCCATACGCCGATGATGTTGTCGTTCAGCGGCAGGTAGGTCGCATTTGGCGCGGTGTAGCCGAGGTAGTCCGGCATCTGCGTCGCGAGCGCGTTCGTGAACGGCTGCGAGATCAGGATGTCGGACGGGTCGCCGTCGGTCTGCAGACGCGGATCGGAGTTCGGCAACGACACGCGTCCGTCATACCGGCCGACCGTCGTTCCGGGCAGCAGGCTCGTGCCGAACGGGTTCGCGTTGAAGTAGCCGCGCAGCGCCTGTTGCGTCAGGCTCGACGGGATCGACCACAGCTGGAGCGTCGCATCGCTCGGGAACACCGGCGTGCCGAGCGCATCCGGAATGCCGAGCTGGCTCAACACCCACGACTGCGAATACTTCTGCAGCTGGTTGTAGATCAGCGTCGTAAACAGTTCCGTCTGCAGTGCGTACAAAGCCTGGTTCACCGGCGCCGGCGATACCTGATTGAAGTACGCCGCGACCGCCGCATAACCGGGCAGGTAGCCGGCCACGGTATCGGTTTCGAGCAGCAGCCCTTCCGTCGACTGCGTGATCGCCACCGCTTCCACCGCATCCGCGAAGTAGTTCAGGATTGCAGACTGCAGCACGATGCCCGTCAGGTGCACACCGGCCGATTCGAGCGCGAGCGCCAGCATGTCGGTCCTCGGCGTGCCGTACGATTCGCCGTACAGATAGATAGGCGACGTGCCGCGGCTGTTGACGTTCAGGTAGCGCTGGATGAAGTCGCGCATGATGTTCACGTCCGCATCGGAACCCCAGTACTTCTGGTTGGTGTTCGGCAACACGGCTTCCGACAGCCCGGTTCCCGGCGGGTCGATGAACACGAGATCGGTGGTGTCGATCAGGCTTTCCGCGTTGTCGACGAGCGGGTAGTTCGGCCAGTTGCTGCCGAACAGCGGATCGGGCGTGGCGACGCGGGTCGGCGCGAACGAGCCGAGGCGCAGCCAGATCGACGACGAGCCGGGGCCGCCGTTATACACGAACGTGACGGGACGCGGCTTGCCGTTCGTGCTCGGCGCGGTGTACGCGACATACGACATCGACGCTTCCGCATTGCCGTTCGCGTCCTGCGCGGTCAGGTGGCCGGTGGTCGTCGTGTAGTTGATGGTCGTGCCGCCGGACTTCCACTGGTAATGCATGACCGCCGCTTTCTCGGACACCTGCGCGGCGGCGAGGCCGTCGGTCGCATTCATCGAATACGCGACCTGATCGACGTAAGGCTGGTTGGCCGCCGGCGTCTGGCTGCCGGCCGATTGTTGCGCGCCGGCCTGCTGGCTGGCGGTCGCCTGCGCGAGGCTCGACGCACCGACGGACGACGAATCGTCGCCGCCGCATGCCGCGAGCGCCAGGGTCATGACGGTCAATGCACCTAGCCCGGCCAACCGGCCGTGACGGCCACGGCGGCCATGACGGCTGCCGGTACAGCTCCTGTCTGGTTTCATCTCTGCCCTTTGATTTGGTTCGGATACCGCTTCACAAAGGCCGCCTTCACCGGCGAGACGCGCAGCAACACCCGCCACTCGCGCAAAAGGCGGTTGGGATCGGACTGCTTCAAGAGACTGAACGTGATACAGACACAGCAAACTGCCGGCGAGAATCGTGCGTGAACCGCCCCCTGCAGTTTGGACTTCTTTTCTGATTACCGAAATTTACGACATCGACAAAATAGGCGGTGCTGCGCCGCGTTGTCAAAGATCATTCCGATATTAAAAATCCCGTAATGATGCGAAGGCCGGCCAGTGTCTGGCATTTGAAAGCAAGACGGATTATTCGCGCAAGGCGCTCTTTATCGGCAATGCTTCGTCGAATATTTTACTTTTCGTACACAACGCAAAAGCCTTTGCTGTATTGATGCAGCGCCCCAAAATCCTTCATATCGACAGGAATTTTCTTTCATTTTTATTATCCACAATCGATTAAAGCAGCGTAGCCGCACGCATGTGCGATTCGGTGATTTGATTCACCTCATCCATTTGCCAATCCGGGTGCTTATGTGCACCTCGCCATCCATAAAATACCGATTCAGCCAATTCAATCCGGTTGCAGTGGAATTATTTACCCGATATCCGACCGGATTTTCCGCGGCGCGGGCGGCGGCGCGCGATACACGCGCCTCCGCCCGTCACCAACAATCAACCCGCCATCAATGCCCGCCGCCCGGCAGCGCGATATCGATCAGCACCGGATCGTGATCCGACGAACGATATGCATCCGGTGCGTAGTACGTCTTCTGCTGCTCGGCCGACTTGTACGCCATCGTGTATTGCAGCGCGAGCGGCTCGTCCGCGTTGATGTGCCATTCGTGCACGGCCTTCACGTGCGATGCAAGCGGCAGCGTCGCGAGCGCGTGATCGAGATAGCCGGCTTCGCCGTTGTATACGTAGCTGTACGCATTCGCGCCGATCCAGCGCGCGACGAGGTTGCGGTAGCCGCGTGATTCGAGCGTGCGGATCGGATCTTCATGCGTGTAGCTGTTGAAGTCGCCGATCAGCAGCACGCCCTGGCCCGCGACACCCGTCGGCGTGCCGGCGAGCCAGTCGGCGACCTTCGCCGCCGCACGCGTGCGCGTCGGGTTCCAGCAGCCCTGGCCGTCGCCCTGGTCGAGATCGTCGTTCGCGGCGTCCGGGCAGTTCTTCGACTTCAGGTGGTTCACCGCGATCGTCAGCGCCTGCTTGCCGCCGATGCGGCGGAACGACTGCGCGAGCGGCTGGCGGTTCTTGTCGTCGATCGCGAGCGTGGCCGCGCGGCCGACCGGTTCGACCTTGCGGCTGTCGTAGATCATCGCGACCGCGATCGCATCGCCGCCGAGGCGCGACGTGCCCGGATCGACGACGCGCCAGTGGTTGCCGAGCTTCGCCGCGAGCTGGCGCACCGCGCTCAGTTCGCCGTAGCCGTTGTTCTGGATTTCCATCAGGCCGATCACGTCGGCGTCGAGCGCCTTCAGCGCGCTGACGATCTTCGCCTCTTGACGCTGGAATTCCTGGTAGTTCTTCGCACCGCGGTTGTTCGGATCGTCGAAGCCGCCGCCGAGACCGTTGCCGTTGAAGTAGTTGAGGACGTTGAACGATGCGACGCGCAGGTTCGATTTCGGATCGCGCGCGGGCGCATTGGTACGAGGGTTCGTGCGCGCCTCGAATGCCGGCACGGCCGCGCCGGGCAGCGGCTGCACGCGCCATGCGCCGTAACGCACTTCGAGCACGCCTTCGACGTCGCGCACGGTGTAGCCGGCGCGCAGCGTGTTCGCGGCCGACAGGCCCGGCGCCGGATACGGCACGGTCGCGGGGTTCTGCTTGTTCGACCCGTCGTCGAGGACCAGCCGGTTGCGTGCGTTCGCATCGATCTGCGTCTGCACCTGGGCCGGCGGCACGACACTCGTCGGCGTGCGCAGGCGGCCGTTGCTGAGCAACACGCTGCCGTAACGGCCGAGCTCGTAGTTGTCGGTGACGTTCAGCGTCTGCGGCAGGCGCACGAGCATCCCTTCATACGCGGCGAACGCGTTCGGGCCGTCGACCGGCAGCGCGAGCGTCGCGGGCGTGACAGTCTGGCCGTTCGCGCACACCGCGATCGCACCCGACTGCGTGAGCTGCGTCTGCCCGTATTTCTCCTCGACCTTGCCTGTCACGTGCACGAGATCGCCGGCCTTTGCACGCACTTTCGGCGCATAGACGAACAGGCCTTCGGACACGCCCGGCTGGTTGCGGCGCTGCGCGTCGGCCTGCTGGACGAAGAAGCCGCCGAAGCCGTCCGTGCCGCCGAAATCGGCAGTGACGACGGCTTCGATCGACACGTTCTGGCCGGCGAGCGGCGACGGCGCGCCCGGCCCCTGGATATCGGCAATCGGCGTCGCGCTGCCGCCGCAGTTCGGGCTGACGGGCGCGGCGGTGGCGGCGATCGCCGGCGCAGCGAGCGTGGGCAGAAGCAATAACGGGGCAAACAGGCGGATTGTCGAGCGCATGACGGGGAATCCCGGTTGTGAAGGTGGCGAAAGCTTAACGGCGCTCAATGACAGTTTTTGGTAATCGACAGACAGGCCGATGTAATTTCCGCTATCTCGCATAAAAAGCGGGGAATCGTCCGACAAAAAATCTGCCGTGCTCGCGACGATTCCCCTGAGTGACCTTCGTCAACGCACCGTAGCGCTAGACCGTCCCCGGCAGCGCGCTCGACACGAGCACGGCCGCCACCATCAGCACGCCGGCCAGCACGACCGCCTCGATCCGCAACACCGCGCCGAACCGGCGCAACGGGCCGGCCGGCATCGCGGCGGCCGGGTCCTTCAGCGCGGCCAGCAGCTTCGGCATCCCGAAGAACCGGTTGTGTCCGCCGAGCATCGCGGCGATCAGCACGAGCGCGAGCTTCAGCAACAGGATCTGCCCGTATGTCGATGCGAGCAGGTTGGCGGGCGTATCGACGCCGCGCCATCCGTTGTACGCGCCGGTCGCGAACAGCACGATCAACGCATGGGTCGACGCATCGGAAAGCGACTGCACGAACGACGCGCCGGTCTCGCGTTCGCCCGCGGGCATGCCAACGAGCCGCGGCATCACGCCGAACGCCGTCACGAGCACGAGCCCGACCCACGCGCTGATCGCCAGCAGATGCAGCCAGTCGACCCACACCGGCACGCTGAACAGCCCTGCGTCGACCGGATGACCGCCGTTGCTGCGCGCGAGCGCGACGCATGCGAGCGCTGCCCACATCGCGAACGGAAAGCGCGTGTCGTTCGCATGTCTGATGAACGACAGCAGCACGACGACAACCATGAACACGGCGCCGGCCAGCCACGCATGGCCGAAACCGGTGCCCACGAGCATCGCGCGGACGGCCGGCCCTGCGTCGAGCATCGACACTTCGCTCATCAGCGCGCAGTGCGCCCAGAATGCGGTGATGCTCGCGAGCAGCGACGCGACCGACGCAATGCGCAGCGTCGCGACGAGACGCCGCCCGATGCCGTGCTGCCACGCCGACGCGCCGCGCGCGAGCCAGTGGCTGCCGAGCAGCGCGCCGACGATCACCGCGAACCCGGCATTCTGGATCGCCACCGATACGAGCCGCAGCAGGCCGACGAAGCCCTCGTTCACCCTTTCACCTTGAACGTATAGGTGCCCTTGGTGCGATGCGCGTCGGCCGTCATCACCGCCCACTGCACCGTGTACGCGCCCGGCGCGAGCTTCGGCATCGCGATGGTCATCACGCGCGGATTCGACGCATCGACCTTCGCTTTTTCCTGCGTGACGGCGTTGCCGTTCGCGTCCGACACCTTCACCGAACTGAAGGTCGGTTCGAGGTCTTCGTTGAACGTAAGCCGCAACGCGTCGGGCGCCGTATCGACCGTGCTGCCCGTCGCGGGCGCGGCGCTTTCGAGCTTGCCGTGTGCCGATGCCGCGACCGGCGCGGCCGCGAGAATCGCGCCGGCCGCGACGAAGGCGGCCAGCCGCGTGAGAGTCGTGATCTTCATGTTCATGCCCGGCGTCACGGCTTCTTCAGTTCGACGACGGTCAGCGCGCCGCCCACGTCCTCGGCGACGAAGTCGATCTTGTCGCCCGCCTTCACCTGCGACAGCATTGCAGGGTCCTTCACCTTGAACACCATCGTCATCGCGTCCATCCCGAGGTTGTCCAGCGGGCCGTGCTTGATCGTCAGCCTGCCCGCGGCCGTGTCGACCTTGCGGATCTCGCCGTGCGACATCCCGTGCTTCGCGTCGGCGCCCTGCTTCGCGCCGCCGCTCATGTCCATGCCGGCCATGTCGCCGGCCGCGTACGACGCGGCGGAAAACACCAGCGCGCAACCCATTGCAATCGAAACCAGTCCCTTCTTCATCATGCTTGCTCCCGAGTGAGTGAATCGAAACCGGCGGCCGCATCGGCACGGCCGCCGCGTGCTGCTACTGCTGCTCAGCCGTCCGGCAATTCGCCGGTGTATTCGTATGCGACGGTGCCCTTCGGATGCCGGAACCAGCCCGGGTCGCGATAGTCGTTGCGGCCGAGCCCCTGCCGCACCTTGAGCACCGTGAACATGCCGCCCATCTCCAGCGGCCCGAACGGGCCCGTGCCCGTCATCATCGGCAGCGTGTTGTCGGGCAGCGGCATCTCCATGTTGCCCATCGCGCCGCCGGTGCTGCCCATCGCCATGTAGTCCGGCACGAGCTTGCCGATCTTTTTCGCGAGATCCTTCTGCGGCACGCCGATCAGGTTCGGCACCTGGTGGCCCATCGCATTCATCGTGTGATGCGACTTGTGGCAATGGAACGCCCAGTCGCCCGGGCGATCGGCGGTGAACTCGATCGCGCGCATCTGGCCCACCGCGACATCGGCCGTCACTTCGGGCCAGCGCGCCGCCGGCGGAATCCAGCCGCCGTCGGTGCCCGCGACTTCGAAGCTGTAGCCGTGCAGGTGGATCGGATGGTTCGTCATCGTCAGGTTGCCGAAACGAATCCGCACGCGGTCGCCCGCGCGCACCGGCAGCGGGTCGATGCCCGGGAACACGCGCGAGTTGAAGGTCCACATGTTGAAATCCGTCATCTCGTTCACGCGCGGCGTGTAGCTGCCGGGATCGATGTCGTACGCGGCGAGCAGGAACACGAAGTCGCGATCGACCGGCATCGTGCCGCGATCCTTCGGGTGCACGATGAACATGCCCATCATCCCCATCGCCATCTGCACCATCTCGTCGGCGTGCGGGTGATACATGAACGTGCCGTGCGATTCGAGCTGGAACTCGTAGACGAAGGTCTTGCCTGGCGGGATATGCGGCTGCGTGAGGCCGCCGACGCCGTCCATCCCGTTCGGCAGCCGCAGCCCGTGCCAGTGGATCGTCGTGTGCTCGGGCAGCCGGTTGGTCACGAAGATGCGGACCTTGTCGCCTTCGACGGCCTCGATCGTCGGGCCCGGCGACTGGCCGTTGTAGCCCCACAGGTTCGCGTTCATGCCGGGCGCCATCTCGCGCACGACGGGCTCGGCCGTCAGGTGGAATTCCTTCCAGCCGTTCTTCATCCGCCACGGCAGCGTCCAGCCGTTCAGCGTCGCGACGGGCGTGTACGGGCGGCCGTTGGGCGGCACGAGCGGCGGCTGCGTGGCGGTTTTCGCCATCGTGGGCGCTTCGGGCAGCGACGCGGCGCCGGCCTTGCTGACCATCGCGGCGCCCAGCAGCGCGGCGCCCGAGCCGCTGAGAAATTGTCGACGGGACACCATGTCAATGACCTTCAGGATGCGTTGCGGGCGCCGGTTGCGCCGCGGGTGAGGAAGCCGGCTGCGGCGCAGCATCGGCGTTGGGTTCGGGTTCGGCGGAAACCGCCGCGCGCGGCGCGGGGCCCGAAGTCGGCAGCCGGCCGCCGACGGCCATCTGCAGATCGGTTTCGGCGAGCCAGTAGTCCTTCAGCGAATCGATGTAGCCGTTCACCGCGCCGACCTGCTCGCGCGCATCGGCCAGCAGCTCGAACACGCTCGCGAGCATCCCGTTGTAGCGCAGCAGCAGCTCGTCCGAGATCGTCTTGCGCAGCGGCACGACTTCGTCGCGATAGTGCTTCGCGACGTCGTAGCTCGTCACGTATGCCGCGTATGACTCGCGCACTTCGGAGCGCGCGTCGATGGCCGTCTTCGCGAGCCGGTTCGCCGACTGCATGTAGACGGCCTCGGCCCGCGCGACCTTCGCGCCGCCCCAGTCGAACAGCGGAATCTCGACGCTGATCTCGTAGCCGTGCTCGTGGCCCTTGCCAGTCTCGTAGTTGTTCACGTAGCCGAGATCGACCGCGTTGACGAAGCGCGTGGCCTTGCTGAGGCCGAGCGACGACGCGACGCCCTGCGTCTGCAGCTTCGCGGCCTGGATATCGAGGCGGTTGCTCATCGCAAAGCGTTCGAGATCGGGCAGGTCCGGGCGCGCGTTCGGCAGGTCGGGCAAACGGTCGGGCAGCGCGTACTGCATGCGCTCGCCCCACAGCCCCATCGCGCGCGTGAGCTTCTCGCGCGCGGCCACGGCCTGCTGGCGCGCCTTCGCGTGCTGCGCGACCGCGTCGGCATGGAACGCCTGTTCGCGCGCGTAATCGAGCCGGCTGAAGTTGCCGGCCTGCCGCATGCGCTGTGCGAGTTCGGCAGCCGCGCTCGCGGCATCGCGCACCTGCTGCGCATAGTTCGCGGCCTGCTCGGCGGCGACGGCCTCGACATACGCGCGGCGCGCGTCGGCCGCCGCCTTCAGCATCGCGTCGGCCGTTTCGAGCTTGGTCTGTTCGAAACGGCGGCGCTCGATGTTCGTCGCGAGCGGCATCGTCAGCAGCGCGAACACGTTCGCCGAGAACGTGCGGCCGAGGCTCAGCTCACCGTCGCCGGCGCGCGTGCGGCTGAACGAGAAGCGCGGGTTCGGCAGCCGGCCGGCCTGCACGAGGTCGGCCTCCGACAGCCCGAGCTCCGCATACGACGCCTGCAGGCCGCGATTGTTCAGCAGCGCGACCTGCACCGCGTCGTCCATCGACAGCGGCTGCGCGAGCAATTCCCGGGTCCGCTGGTCGACGGCTTCGCGGTCGGCATCGGTGCGGACGACGACGGCGTCTTTTCCGATCCGTTCCGACGCGGTGGACGACACGGCGCCGAAGCCGCCGTCCTTCGAAAACGTCGTGCAGCCCGCGAGGAATGCCAGCGCGACCGCAGCCGCGACGATTCGCGGCGATATCGACAGGTTCTTCATCGCGCGGCCCCTCCGTGCATCGAATGGGCGCCGCCGTTGCCCGCCGGGTCGCCGGGCTTCGCGGCGCCGGTCGTGCGCCCCTTCGCGGGCCGTTCCATCACGTCCCGGTTCAGCTGCTTCCAGCCCGGGCCTTCGTCGTCGCGATACGGCCGGTAGCCGTCGAACGCGGACGTCACGGTGACGTCCGGCACCGTCGCGGCGGCGTCCGCCGGATCGGGAAGCGGGGGTTGCGCAGGCGCGAGCGACGGCACGATGGCCGCCGCGCTCAACAGCGCCGCAGTGATCAATCGCATGAATGAGTCTCGTCGTGAGTCGTCCGGCGGCTGGCGTGCAGCCGGCGGAATGGATTGCGGGTCGCGGCCGGTCGGCCGCGGGCAGGGACTAGACGGGAGTCCGGCGAGGCGGCCGCTCGATGCCGCCGGTCAGGAACGACACGACGACGGCCGAAGGCGGATACGACGCGATCGCGATGCTGGCGTCCGCCGCAGCCGGCACCGCTCGCACACCCGACATGCCCGTGCCGAAGCAGCAGGACACACAGGCGGCGCACGACGCCGCGCGGCTTTCGTGATCCCCGTGGTTCCCCCGCGCGCCCTGCTCGGTCGACATCGTGTGCGGCGCCTCTTCCGCATGCGGCACCGCAGCGCCCGCGCACTGCATCGAAACGGTCGCGAACGACTGGATCGGCAGGCTCAACGCCAGCAGCACGACGAGGATGAATTTGCGCCAGTACGACATGGAAACGGAATCAGGCAGGCAACGATCGGATCGGCCGGCGCAGCGCCGCGACGGCGCGCTCCGGGGACAACACGGCTGCAGCTTATCGCCGCCGCCGTGACGACGACATGGTCGAAACATGACAGGATTTTCATGAAACGCGGGCGAAGCGGCGAGTAAGCACTTCATGAAATTTCCGTCATCCGGCGGTCATCTTTCGCGCACGCTCGGCGCCGTAAGCTCAGGCGTTACACTGACCGGCTGGAACCACGGACAGCCTGCCTCACCATGCGGATACTGATAGTCGAAGACGAACCCAAGATGGCGTCGTACCTCCGGAAGGGGCTGATGGAGGCGAGCTACACGGTCGACATTGCGGAGAACGGCAAGGACGGGCTGTTCCTCGCGCTGCACGAGGATTTCGATCTCGTCGTGCTCGACGTGATGCTGCCGGAGATGGACGGATTCGAAGTGCTCCGGCGGCTGCGCGCGCAAAAGCAGACGCCCGTGCTGCTGCTCACGGCCCGCGAGGCGATCGAGGACAAGGTCGCCGGCCTCGAACTGGGCGCCGACGACTACCTGCTCAAGCCGTTCGCGTATGCCGAGTTCCTCGCGCGCATCCGCTCGCTGCTGCGCCGCGCGCCGCGCAACGTGCGCGACATCCTGAATGTGGCCGATCTCGAAGTCGACCTGATCAAGCGCCGCGTGCGGCGCGCCGACCACCGCATCGACCTGACCGCGCAGGAATTCGCGCTGCTGCAACTGCTCGCGGAACGCGAGGGCGAAGTCCTGACGCGCACCTTCATCACGTCGCAGATCTGGGACATGAATTTCGACAGCGACACGAACGTCGTCGATGCGGCGATCAAGCGGCTGCGCGCGAAGATCGACAATGCTTACGACAAGAAGCTGATCCACACGATCCGCGGCATGGGTTACGTGCTCGAGGATCGTTCGTGACCGCGAGCCCGGCTTCGTATTCGCTGCTGCGGCGCCTGACGCTCGCGTTCGCCGTCGTCGCCGCGCTCGTGTTCGCGCTGACCGGCGCGTACCTCTATCGTTCGCTGTCCGCCGAACTGACGCGGCGCGACGACATCGAGATCTCCGGCAAGCTCAACCAGTTCCTGCAGCTCGCGCACGCGAGCGGTTCGACGGCCGCGCTGCGCGCCGATCCGGCCGTGTTCCACGAGGTGCTGCTGTCGCATCCGGGCGTCTATCTCGGCATCTACGACGGGCAGAACCGCACGCTCGTCGAGCACACCGACGAAGCCGGCAATACGCTCGCCACGGTGATCGCCGCGCCGCATGCGGCCAGCGGAACCGGTAAACCCGGCGACCCGTTCACCTGCTCGCCGCCCGGCATCGGTGCGTCGCGCTGCGTCCATGCACGCGCCACGCTGCCGTCCGGCGAGGCAATCCAGGTCGCGCTCGCACGCACGGCGACGGATCGCCAGTCACTGCTCGAAAGCTATCGCGTCGACATCTGGCTCGCGGCGGCCGTCGGCGCGCTGCTGGTCGGCGCGCTCGGTTATGCGGTCGCGTCGCGCGGCCTGCGCCCGGTCGAGAGCCTCGGCCGGCAGACGTCGCTCATCGAGGCGCACAACCTTAACGCGCGCCTCGACGCGCGCGGCGGCCCGGTCGAGCTGCGCGAGCTCGCGACCTCGGTCAACCGGATGCTCGACCGTCTCGAACGCGCGTTCGTGCGGCTGTCGCAGTTCTCGTCCGATCTCGCGCACGACATGCGCACGCCGCTCGCCAACGTGATCAGCTCGTCGCAGATCACGCTGTCGCGCGCACGCACGACCGAAGAATACGAAGCGCTGATCGATTCGAATATCGAGGAATGCGAACGGCTGCAGCGGATGATCGAGAACATGCTTTTTCTCGCGCGCACCGACAATGCGCGGCAGCACCTGAAAACCGCAGAACTCGACGCGGGCAGCGAACTGCGCAGGCTCGCGTCGTATTTCCAGGCACTGGCCGACGAGGCCGGCGTGCGCATCGACGTGCGCGGCAATGCGCCGGTCGTTGCTGACGCAACGCTATTCCGGCGTGCGGTCAGCAACCTCGCGTCGAACGCGCTCGAACATGCGCAAGCCGCGTCGACGATCGAGCTGGCCGTTTCCGTGCAGGCCGGTTACGCGGTCGTCGAGGTCACGAATCGCGGTGCCGCGATTCCGCCCGAACAGGTCGACCGGATCTTCGAGCGCTTCTACCGCATCGATTCGTCGCGGCACGGTGCGGCGCGAAACGCGGGGCTCGGGCTGGCGATCGTCAAGTCGATCATGGAATTGCATCGCGGCAAGGTCGAGGTCGCAAGCAGCGACGGACGCACGACGTTCGCGCTTTACTTTCCGCGCGGCAGCGATAGTTAGTTTGGCCGTTCGCTGCCGGCTTGCGATCACCGCGCTTGCGCGGCGCCGAACGATCCGCGCAGGCGCACAAGCAGCACGATGGTCGCCGCGCTGAACACCGCCCCCGCGTAGAACGTGGCCGCGGCGCCCACGCTGTCCCACAGGATGCCGGCGACGACGCTCGATACGAGCGTCACGACACCGCTGAGCAGATTGAAAACGCCGAACGCCGTGCCTCTCAATTCGGACGGCGCGGCTTGCGCGACCATCGTGGCGAGCAACCCTTGCGTCATCCCCATATGGAGCCCCCACAGCGCCACGCCGACGAGTACGGTTCCCCAGTGCGTGCCGTGCGCGAGCACGAGATCGGCTGCGATCAGCATGACGAGTCCGGCCACCATCAGCTTCGTGTGGCTCGTCGTGTCGGCGAGCTTGCCGAACGGATAGGCCGACAACGCGTACACGGCGTTCATCGCCACCATCACGAGCGGAACGAGCGCGACGGGTACACCGCTGCCCATCGCTCGCAGCACCAGGAAAGCCTCGCTGAAGCGGGCCAGCGCGAACACGGCACCGACGGCGACGACCCACCAGTAGCGCGCGCCGAGTTGCTTCACGACGTCGCGACGGATCGGGTTAACGCGCTTGTCGCCCGGTGCGCGCGCCGGCTCCTCGATACCGAACGCGAGCAGCGCCACGGCCAGCATGCCCGGGATCACGGCCAGCCAGAAGGCTAGGCGGAAGTCGTCGCGCCACATCAGCATGATGGCGACGGCCAGCAGCGGCCCGAGAAACGCACCCACCGTGTCGAGCGACTGCCGCAGTCCGTACGCGGCGCCGCGCAGGTGGACCGGCGTGACGTCGGCCACGAGCGCGTCGCGCGGAGCACCACGGATTCCCTTGCCGATCCGGTCGACGATCCGCGCCGTCACCACGACGCCGATCGTCGGCGCGATGGCGAACAGCGGCTTGCTGAGCGCGCCGAGCCCGTATCCGGCGACCGCCAGCCACTTGCGATTGCGCAGATAGTCGCTCAACGTGCCGGAGAACACCTTGACGACCGGCGCCGTCGCCTCGGCGATCCCCTCGATGACACCGATCGCGGTCGCGCTCGCGCCGAGCCCCGCCATCAGGAACATCGGCAACAGGCTGTGGATGATCTCCGACGATACGTCCATCAACAGGCTGACGCAGCCCAGCACCCAGACGCTGCGCGGAATTTGACGAAGAATGCCGGTCGACGATTCGGTCTGCATGGGTCGCTCTCGATTCGGGAATCCTGACACGGGATACCACCGATACTATTGCAGGCCCGTGACACGCGGCAGGCATGGGCTATCTCGCGCGCCTGATACGTCCTTCCGCGCCATCTGCAAAGCAGGACATAAGCTGGCCGCTTCAGGCTTTCGCTACCACCATCACATCGGGCTGGGCATCTAGCGCGGGACATCACCGGATGCGCCGTCAAAGCGGACGCGCGCGGCATGGATGTCGGGATAACGACGATCGGCCCAATCGATGAGGGCCGCCATCGGGTCCAACAGGGATTGGCCTAGCGGGGCCAGACGATATTCGACGCTTGGCGGGCTGGTCGGAAAAACATGGCGGGTGATGAGTCCGTCGCGCTCCAGATCGCGGAGTGTCTGGGTAAGCATGCGCTTGGAAATGTCCGGGATGGCTCGGTGAAGCTCACTGAAGCGCTGCGATCGCGTCGCGAGTTCCATGATCATGAGCATGCTCCATTTGTCGCCGATGCGGTCGAGCACGTCGCGAACCGCGCAGTGTGCGGGCTGGGCGTCGCCCACTTGACGTTGATATCGGCTGAATCTCTCGATCGCATTCCGGGCGGTGCTCATTCGGGTTCCCTTTAACTCTTCTGGTAACAAAAAAGTGCCTCCTTCCGGCGCGAGGCTTAGGTCTCTATGATAGACCTGCCCTCAAACAAGGACCGTCCATCAGGGAGTTCCCATGTTAGACCCCGTTCCCGGCGGCCTTCCGTACCAGTCACCCCAGCCGCAGCCCCAGCCGCAGAAATGTTGGCGTTCAAGGGCAATATCAATTTCAGGAGAAACACATGTTCTTAGTAATGGGAATTACAGGACGCGTAGGTGGCGCAACAGCCCGACATCTGCTGGCGCAAGGCAGGAAATTACGGGCGCTAGTCCGCAATCGAGAGAAGGCGACGAATTGGGCGGATCGAGGTGTGGAACTGATCGACGGCGACTGGAATGATGCGGCCGCCGTAGAGCGGGCGCTCGAAGGGGTCGAAGGTGCATTCGTCATGCTGCCGGCTGTTTGGGCACCCTCGCCTGATTTCAGCGAAGCAAAGAGCGTGATCGCGAACTATGTCGAGGCGCTGACCAGGGCGGTACCGCCGCGGGTGGTCGTGTTGTCGTCGATGGGGGCGAACCGAACCAGCGGGCTGGGAATGATCACGGCCCTGTCGCTTCTGGAACAAGGACTGCGCCGCCTGACGTTGCCGATCGCCCATGTACGAGCCGGCGGGTTTTTCGAAAACTTCCTTTACGGCCTGCACGTCGCCCAGGGCGGCACGCTACCCGTCTACTACAACCCGACGAGTCGGAAGTCGACCATGGTCGCGACCGACGATGTCGGCGCCGAGGTAGCGGCGCTGCTGACCGGGCCCGCGTGGTCCGGGCATCGCGTCGTAGAGCTTGGCTCGATGGTCAGCGCGGATGAAGTCGCGGCCCAGCTGGGCGAAGTCTTGCAGCGCGACGTCAAGGCCTTTGCCATCCCGCGGGCCGGGTGGCCGGCGGCATTCGAACAGATTGGCATCCCGAAGGGCCAGACCGGATCGGCCGAAGCGATGTTCGATGCCGTCAACGCAGGCTGGATGGACCTCGGCGTCGCGGGTACGGAGCACGTCGTGGGCACGACGTCCCCTCGCGATGTCTTTGCGGCGGCCCGCAACGCCGCTACGGCATGAACAACGGAGATCGGCCGGCCACGCGGCCACACTGGCCCTCGGCAGCGCCCTCATCAGGGAAGGTAGAACGAATGTCCAAGATTTCCTGGCGCCAGGTATTACCTTGGGTTCTCGCCGCCTTTTTCGTCGTGGGATCGCTCAGCAACATCATCGCCCCGCGATCTATCGTTGAGGAATACTTGAAGTGGGGATATCCGCACTGGTTCCATTTCGTGACTGGTTCGCTGGAACTCATGACCGCCGTTCTGCTGGCGCGAGCACCGACGCGGCTGTGGGGCGCGGCGCTCGGCTGCACCGTGATGCTGGCTGCGCTGGCAACCGTCACGGTCAACGGCGAATACGGACATGGAGTGGCGCCACTTGTCGTGGCGACACTATCGATTGCTGTCGGCTGGATTGCCTGGCGTCAGCGGCTCGCTGCCGGTTCCAAGGCGTGGTCCTGAACCTTGCGCGGCCTTCAAGATGATTCCGCGCGAGCAGGTCGTGCGCGACATCGTGGCGGGTATCGGGCGACGCGCCGACATGATTGTCGCGCCAAAGTCCAACGCCATCGCCGCCAAGGCGCCCGGTTTCCTCAGGCGCTTCATTGAACGCGCCACTTTTCGCAGCGGCGACATCGAACGCGCTGCCCGGCATTGTTGTGCGCAGCCGCCAGTAGACCCCAACGCGTGTTCGTCATCAGGTTGAATTGAATGACGCATTTTGAGGGTTATACGACCTTTGAGCCATTCGAGTCGGGTTCCATAATTTGCACAGGTATCAAGCCGGAACACGAGCACAAGCGCGATTGCGCGTTGTGCGTCCGGTTTGACCAATCTCGAGCAAAGAAAGGAACCGAAGATGAGGCTCAAGGACAAGTCAGCTTTGATTACGGGCGGTACCAGCGGCATCGGTCTCGCGACCGCCAGGCTTTTCATTGCAGAAGGCGCCCGAGTTGCGGTTACCGGTCGCGACGATGCAGTGTTCGAGCGCGTGAAGGCCGAGCTTGGCGAGAATGCGTTGGTTCTCAAGGGCGACGTACGTTCGATCGAGGACATGCGAGCGATTGCCGCAGAGGTAAAAGAGCAGTTCGGCGGGCTGGATGTCGTGTTCGCCAACGCTGGTTGGGCTTTCCCGTCCGCGGTCAACGACATCGACGACCACCTCTACAACGAGATCATGGACATCAACGTCAAGGGCGTGGTGTTCACGCTTCAAGCGGTGCTGCCGGACTTGCGAGAGGGTTCCTCAGTCATCCTCAACACGTCGTTCGTCGCCCAGACCGGCAAGCATGGCATCTCGTTGACCGCGGCGGCGAAGGCCGCCGTGCGATCGCTTGCCCGTAGCTGGTCCTACGAGTTTCTCGATCGCAAGATCCGGTTCAACGCGATCGCGCCTGGCGGCACGGACACGCCCCTGCTCAGCAAGTGGGGGATGTCGGACGAGGATGTCCGCAACTTCAAAAGCGAGTTCGCGAAGACCATACCGGTCGGCCATCTGGGAAAGGCAGAGGACATTGCCTACGCGGCGCTCTATCTCGCCAGCGACGAATCCTCCTACGTTGTCGGCAGCGAGCTGGTTGTCGATGGCGGCGCCTCGCAGCTTTAAGCCTGCGCTTTCCGATTCAAGAGCCCTGCACGTTCTTCCGGCTCGTCCACACCTTGATCACACGTCCACCCGCATGCGTGTCGTGGTGGTTTTCAATCCGGCCCCAACCCTGTTGCGCACGGAGGGGGCCGAAGCGCAAGGAGAAATGATCTTGACCGACAGTAGCGAAAAGAATGCCTACGGAAAGGCACTCACCGGAGCAGGCCGCTCGCGCCGCGATATTCTCAAGCTCGGCAGCATCGCCACGCTCGGCGCCGTGCTGGGTGGCGGAGCCCTGCTTGGCCACACCACGCCTGTTCTCGCGCGGGCCGCCAGCAACGGAGAACTTGCTCCGGATGACCCGCTCAACATTTTGATTGTCAATTACGACGGCGGGACGCTTCTCGACTTCGCCGGCCCCAGCGAAATTTTCCACCGGCTACCGAATACGAACGTTCGCTATGCGAGCCTCAATGGGGGTAACGTGACCCTCGAATTCGGGGTCGTGTATGGCAAGACCGAACGACTGGCCGATATCGAAAAGACGGACCTGATTCTGGTGCCCGGCGGGTCCGATTTGACGGCGCCGATGCGGCCCGAGTATCAAGCGCAGATCCGGCGTCTGGCGGAAAGCGCCAAACATGTAACGTCGGTTTGCAACGGATCGCTGGTGCTTGCTGCGACGGGCATTCTCAAGGGCAAGCGAAGCGCCTGCCATTGGGCCTTCGTCAACAAGCTGTCCGACTATGGCGCGATCCCCGTGCCGGATCGGTTCGTGGAAGACGACAACGGCCGCTTCATGAGCGGCGGCGGCGTGACGGCGGGCATCGATTTCGCACTTCGCGTCGCAGAGAAGCTGCGCGGTCGGCAGGCCGCCGAATTCACGCAACTCGTGATCGAATACGATCCCGCTCCGCCGTTCCATTCCGGTCATCCCAGAGACGCACGGCCGGAACTCATCGCGATGGTCGACAAGGAACTGCCTGGTGCATCCAAGGGGCTCGCACGAATCCCTGGCGTTCGCTGAGATGCACGCGGTCAATGTCTGCGAGGACTTGCACGCGTTTCGATGAAGCCGCGGCCGACATCGCTTGCCTCACCTGCCCAAGCTGGCGCAGGCCCTTCGATTCAAACCCTGATCGGAAATCCTGAAATGCAACAGATTCGTCGTTTTACTGCAGCCCTTGCAGCCTGCTCTTCCTTTTTCGCGTTTGCGGCGCCAGCCATTGCCGGCGGCCCGCAACCTCAAACCGAAGCGGCCATCAAAGCCGAGAACGCGCGATGGGCGGATGCCTTTGCGCGAGGGGACTACGACGCGATAGGCCGTCTGTATACGAAAGACGGCGCACTCCTGCCGCCCGGCGGCGACAGGGTGACGGGGGGCAGCGCGATTGCCGCGCACTTCGCCAACGGGTATGCCGGGGCAAAACCCGACACCGTATCGTTCAGCAATTACGAGTTCTACGGTAACGACCGGACCGTGACGGAGGTTTCGGATGCGGAAATCCGCGACCATGTTGGAAACCTCAAATACCGCGGTAAGCAGGTCCTCCTCTTTCTGAAGGAGGGCGGCGCTTGGAAATTGCATCGCGACATCTGGAATGATTACGCTGCCCGGAAGTCCGATGGCCATTGAGCGCCCCGCGATCCAGGCAGTCACGTACCGCGAGCGCCAATAGCCCGGCGCTCGATCAGCGCGCACTGTTCAATCTGCTCTCGCGTCGGATCGCCTGCGGAGGGTGGCCATACAGTTTGATAAAGGCCCTCCGCATGCGTTCCGGATCAGTGAATCCCACGGCCAGAGCAATTTGTTCGATGGGTTCACTACCGTCCTGCAGGCGCAGCCTCGCAGCTTCGACGCGCAAACGTTCGACCGCCTTGGCAGGGGTTTCGCCGGTTTCCCGACGAAACGCTCGTCCGAACTGCCTCGGACTCAATCTTGCCGCATCGGCGAGTCGTTCCACTGGTAGCGCTTCGGCCAGATGTTCTCTCGCGAAGTTCAGCGCGATGCGGATACGATCCGATTCAGGCTCCATTTGCGACATGGCGGAGAATTGGGACTGCCCGCCCGGTCGACGGTACGGAACAACCAGAAGCCTGGAAACAGCGCGCGCGACTTCCGCACCCATATCTCTTTCGATCAAGCCGAGCGCCAGGTCAATTCCGGAGGCAATGCCCGCCGACGTCCAGATGCGGCCGTCTACGATATAGATGCTATCGCCCTCGACCCGGGCGCGAGGGAAGCGGGACTGCAACAGCGCCGCGTACCGCCAGTGCGTGGTTGCTCTCAAGCCGTCCAGCAAGCCGGTTTCCGCAAGCAGAAACGCTCCCGTACACACGCTCGCCACCCGCGACGCCCTGGCGCACAATTTCCTGGCAGCGGCGATGTTCCCCGGTGTCTGCATCGGGCTGATATCACCGCCCACGAAAACGACGGTGTCAAACATGCGCCTTCCGACCGGCTTGGTCTCGATCGAAAGGCCGGTATTGCCACGTACCGGGCCTCCAGACTCCGAGATGACATGAAGATCGTACGGAGTATGGCCGGCGGCTGTGGCCACCTGATTAAAAGCCGACAGTGGCCCCCCAAGATCGAGAGCGTCGTAGCCACTGCAAACAAAAAACCCGATTCGATGCATGACGGAGTCGTTGGCCGAATACCCTGAGAAGGCGTATTTTACGGACATCCCTCAAATCGTGCCATGCAGGCGGAAATGACGGAAAAACGTCATTTGCCCGTCACCCACCAGCTGAAGTGTCATTGGAACGGTAACGACTTCGATCGATTACGCGCCGCGGCACGCCCCGCGACCGGCTCACTCTGCCAGCAATTCAGCACCGCGGCGCGACGAGATGCCGGCCAGCTGGTCGGCGGGCTGCGGCCGTGCGAACAGGAAACCTTGTCCCTGGTGGCAACCGATCTCCTGCAGGAAAGCCAGCTGCTTTGCCGTCTCGACGCCCTCCATCACGACATCGAGCCCCAGCGCGCGCCCCATCGCAACGATCGCTCGCACGATCGCGTCGTCCGTGCTGCCCGAACCGCAGTCCGCGAGGAACGACTGATCGATCTTCAGCGTATCGACGGGCAGATCCTTCAGATACACCAGCGACGAATAGCCCGTACCGAAATCGTCGATCGCCAGGCTGATCCCCCGCGTCGCCAGTTCGCGCAGCAGGATGCCCATTTCCTCGCGAGTGTTCATCGCCATGCTTTCGAGCAACTCGAGCTGCAGGCATTCGGCCGGCAATGCGGTTTCGCTGAGAATGGTCGTCAGGTCGCTGAGGAAGTGGTCGGTAAAACACTGCCGTGCCGACACGTTCACCGACACACGCCCGAACTCGAAGCCCTCGTCGAGCCAGCGGCGCGCCTGCCGGCAGGCTTCGTGCAGCACCCACCTGCCGATCGGGACGATCAGCGCGGACCGCTCCGCCAGCCCGATGAAATCGCCCGGCGGCACCAGGCCCCTGCGTGGATGCAACCAGCGCAGCAGCGCCTCCACGCCGACGATCCGGCCGCTGGCCAGATCGTATTGCGGCTGGTAGAACAGGCGGAATTCATTCTGCTCGAGCGCGCGGTGCAACTCGCCGAGCGTCTCCAGCTGCTCGATCGCCGACGACGTCATCTTGCTCTCGAAGAACTGGAACACGTTCCTGCCGCGGCTCTTCGCGCCGTACATCGCCTGGTCCGCGAGCAGGATCAAGTCCTCCGCCTCGGTGCCGTCGTCCGGATAGATGCTGATGCCGATGCTCGGCGTCACGAAGATCTCGCGATCGCCGATATCGATCGCCCGCCCCACTTCGTCCAGCAGCTTGCGCGCAACTCGCCCGACGTCGCGGACATCGTCGACCTCCTCTAGCACGAGCGCGAATTCGTCACCGCCCATGCGCGCCACCGTGTCGTTCGCGCGCACTTTCGCGACGATGCGCTCCGCGACCATCTTCAGCACCTCGTCGCCGGCGTTGTGGCCGAGCGTATCGTTGACCAGCTTGAAGCGGTCGAGATCGAGGTACATCACCGCGACCTTGCGACCGAGCCGCTTCGCGTGGACGATCGCGTGCGCGAGCCGCTCCTCGAACAGCATCCGGTTCGCGAGATTGGTGAGCACGTCGTGCGTCGCGAGATAGCCCAGCCGCTCCTCCGCCTGGCGCCGCTGCGTGATGTCGGAAAAGATCGCCGCGTAGTGGGAGATCTCGCCTTCGCTGTCGCGAATGCTGGTGATCGTCAGGTATTCGAGAAACAGCTCGCCGGTCTTGCGGCGGTTCCAGATTTCGCCTTGCCAGTGGCCATCGGTCGTTAGCGAATGCCACAGCTGCTTGTAGAAATCGGGCGTCTGGCGCCCGGAACTCAGCAGGCCCGGGTTGCGCCCGATCACTTCGTCCTCGGTGTACCCGGTCAGGCGCGTGAAGGCCTGGTTGACGCGCTCGATCTTCGCGTGCCGGTCGGTCACCATGATGCCTTCGAGTGCCGATTCGAACACCCGGTCCGCCATGCGCAGGTTGAAGCGCGCGAGACCCAGCGCTTCGTCGCGCTCGCGCAAGGCGCTGCGCAGCTCGTTCGCGTATTCGTGCTCGATGCTCTGCAGCACGTCCGCGAAACAGAGCAGCCCGGTCAGCCTGCCATCGTCATCCTGGATGCCGACATGCCGCATATTGTGCTCGGTCATGAAGCGCTGCGCCGCATACAGGCTCTGCTTGGCAGTCAGCATCTGCAGCGGCTTGCTCGCATAGGCCCCGACCACACCTTGGGCCCCGCCGTCCGCCAAGAGCCGGACGATGTCCCGTTCGGTCAGGATGCCATGCTCGCCGTCGTCGTAGCCGACGAGGATCGCATCGAGCCGTTGCGCGCGCATCCGCGCGATGACTTCGTGCAGTGCGACCTGCTCGGGCACCACAACGGGCGGATGGACGCAGATCGATTCGATCGGCTTCAGGTGCAGGAAAAATTCCGGCCCCTGGTTCACGACGACGTCGGTCTGCGTCAGCACGCCGATCGCGGCGCCATCCCGGACCACCACGAAGTGCCGCACGCCCGACTGCTTGAACTTCATCGCGGCTTCACCCAGCGGCGTATCGGCCTCGAGCGTCAGTACCGGACGACTCATCACCTCGCAGACCGGCCTATCGAGTTCGCGCGGATCGTCGCCGGCCGACAGTGCATCATGCTCGGTCCAGATCCCGACGACCTGTTCATCCTGCATCACGACGATCGAGCTGCAACGTTCGGCGAACATGCGTCGCGCGACCTCCCGCACCGGCGTGGCAGGCGCGCAGGACAGAATCTGACGCGCAACGAGGCGCGCAATCGGAACATCGTAGCTGCTCGGATACATTCTCTAACCAAGACGAAAAATCCTCGCCGGCGCACGTCGATCCGGCAACCTTCGGGCTCGCCCGCGGCGGCAGGCAAGTTACGACCTCACTTGCCTCGAATGGTTGCGTACTCATCGAACTCGCAAACGGGGAATTGACCCATCGCTTGAGGCATCGCGGCGACGCGCGCGGCACTTTGGCCCCGAGACCACGGTCGACGCCCCCTTGTCCGGCGAATCCACATGCCGGCGCACCGCCCTCTCAGGGGCAGCCGCCCTGAGTTAACGGCAGATTCGGACAAGAGTTGAGTGCCACGACGACATCCGGGTTGCGCGGCGGCAAGTCGAGCGGCTGCGGGCAGGGTGAGGTCGACGGCGCGGCCATCGCCCCCCTTTATTGCGAGGCTCGCTGCGGGCGGTGTGCGGGCAGCCCACGCACCTGATCGTCGTACCAGGCAGCGGCAGCAAGCCAGAGCATGGTCAGGTCGTTGGGGGTGAAGATCGGCAATCCATTGCACGCTGCGCGGATTGCGTTGAACTCCCCCGATTCGGCTGCCTCACTGGCGTTCAATAGCAGACCCAGCTCGCCATGCCGTTCGAGCAGTGCCCGCCGGATATCGGCGTGAATCGGCGTCGTAGTCACGACGTCCTCGATCGTGCTGCCGAACAGCACATGAACCAGTGAGAACACGCCCGCAATGAACGCGGTCTCGGCAAACCGATCGTCATCGGGCCGCAGCCGGCCAGCGGCAAGTTCCATGAATCGCGCACGCGTGCCGCACAGCTGCGCCAGCGGATCGGAGCGCAGCGCGTCCAGACGTTCATCCGCAAACAGGAGCAACTGTGCCCAGCGCGCGATTTGCCGCGTGCCGACCAGCATGATCGCCTCACGCAGCGATGAAACTGCCTGGCTAAGCCCGACCGCGCTCGAATTGAGCAGCATCAGAAGTTGAATGACGAGGTTCGGAATCCGCTTGAGTTCGGCTTCGAGTTCGACAATCTCCGGTTCGCCGCCCAGAAGCACGAGCAGCCGCAGCAGCGCGTCGCGCGATGGCTTGATGCGCCGCGATGTCAGCACCTGCGGCTTCGCAAAGTAGTAGCCCTGAAACAGTTCGAAGCCGGCGCGCATGGCGGCACCATGGTCCTCCGGTGTCTCGACTTTCTCGGCGATCGAAACCTTCCCGTGCTGCCTGACGGCGTCGATCAGCTCGGCAAGGTGTTCGCGCGGGCATGCGAGAAAATCGATCTTGACGATATCGACGTAAGGCAGAAACTCGAACAGGCGCGGGGAAACCCGAGAAACGTCATCCAGCGCGAGCCGGTAGCCCGCGCGCCGCAGTTCGTTACAGCGCCTGCAGAGCGCCTCGTCGAACGTCACGGTTTCGAGGATTTCGAGCACGAAGCGTTCACGCGGCAACAACCGGACGATGTCGGACATCAGCACCGTCCGGTCGACGTTCACATAGCCGGTGCGATCGCCCAGTGCAGTGTTGAGGCCGATATCGCCGATGAGTCTCTCGATGACCTGCGCAGTGGCAGCAGCGTCATCCGTGATTCGGGCGAAATTGGCTGTCCCGGAGCGGAACAGCAGTTCGAATGCGTTCAATACTCCGCTGCGGTCCAGAATCGGCTGCCGCCCGAGGTAGACGTATTCCGGTGTGGCGGCTTTGCTGTCCGACGTCGGTTGATCGTCGGCGGGGCCGGGCAACGGTGCTCTTGTATTCAATCTTGAACGATTCCCTTTGAGTTGAGGTCTCGCGGATGCCAAGCGGGTATCCGTCGCATCCGGGGAGTTCGTTGCGCTGATGACTGGCGTCGTCTCCGGCATCTTCAACGCTCACGAAGACGCATGATAACCGTCCGAGCCGGCGCCGACCCGCGCGGTTTGCTCTGCCTGTCAGTCACTCGTGACGCGGATGGCCGCCTAAAAGCTGTCCCATTCTCCAGCCGCGGCGGTTTGCGCTGCCAGAACGGGCTGTGGTGCGGGCCGATCCGGGGCTGACCTGGCTGGAGTCCGGGCGCGCGTCCGAGCCGGAGCCGGAGCCGGAGCCGGAGCCGCAGTCGTGTGCGTTTGCGTGACAGGGCGGCTGACTTCGGCGTTGCGCGAGGCGTTCAGTCTGAACATTGAAACGGACGCTTTCAGATCGTCCGCCTGCGACTCGAGCGAGCTGGCGGCGGCCGCGGCCTGTTCGACCAGCGCCGCGTTCTGCTGCGTGACTTCGTCCATCTGCGTGACGGCCTGGTTGACCTGGCCGATACCCTTGCTCTGTTCCTGCGATGCGGCTGTGATTTCCCCCATGATGTCCGTCACGCGCCTGATCTCGTACGTAATCTCGCGCATCTTCGCACCCGCTTCCCGTACATGGCCGGCACCTGCCTGCACGCGCTCCACGGAATCGTGGATCAGCTCCTTGATTTCCTTGGACGCCGCCGAGGAGCGTTGTGCCAGCGAACGTACTTCCGAGGCGACCACCGCGAAACCCCGTCCCTGCTCACCCGCCCGCGCCGCTTCGACAGCCGCATTCAGCGCGAGGATATTGGTCTGGAACGCGATGCTCTCGATGATACCGACAATGTTGGCGATCTTGTCCGAGCTGGCGTTGATGCCATCCATGGTTTCCACCACGCGTGACACGACGGTGCCGCCCTGCTCCGCCACCTGGGCAGCCTGCGCGGCGAGTTGGCTGGCCTGACTGGCATTGTCGGCATTCTGGGTGACGGTAGAGGTCAATTGCTCCATGCTGGCCGCCGTTTCCTCGAGCGAGGCGGCCTGCTCTTCGGTGCGCTGCGACAGGTCCTGGTTGCCCGCCGCAATCTGGTGCGTGGCGGTAGCGATCGAGTCGGCCGAAACCTTGATCGTACCGATCGTCTGCGTGAGCTGCTCCTGCATGCACTTCATCGAAAAAAGCAGGCTCGAGCGGTCGTCCGGCGCGGTCTTCACCACGGCGGTCAGATCGTTGCCGGCGATCCGGTTTGCAATCTCGGCGGCATAGGACGGCTCACCGCCCAGTGAGCGCAAGATGCCGCGGTTGAGCAGCAACACGACAACCGACAGGGCGCCGGCCAGTACCACCAGAATCCCGAGGCTCTGGTACAGCGTCGAGCGGAATGCGGCATCGAGGTCGTCGACATAAAGCCCCGTCATGAGAATCCAGTCCCACGGCTGATAGGTCACGTTGTAGACGATTTTCGGCGAGGCTTCGGTTCTCCCCAGTTTCGGAAAGGAATACGCGGTAAAACCCCGACCGGCGTGCTTGATGACGGCGACCGTGTCCCTGAAGAAGTAGACGCCGTTCGGATCCTTGAAATCGCCGACGTCCTTGCCTTCCAGTTCCGGTTTTGCAGGGTTCATCAGTGCCGTCGGCTGCGAATCGAGGATCACGAAATAACCGTCTTCGCCGTACCGCATATTCCGGACGCTGTCCAAGGCCCGCTTCTGGGCTTCCGCTACCGGCATGGCGCCGGCGGCAGCCTGATCGCCAAAGGTCTTGACCACGCTCAGCGCGATCTCCGCTGCATGTTTCAGGTCCGCCTTGCGCTCCTCCAGCCGCATTTCTCGAGTCTGGTAAGCGTTGTAGATCGATATTCCGGCGAGACACAGCAGGCTCAGGATGAGTGGCAACCAGAGTTTCTGCGCAAATGACAGCTTCATGTGCTTACCGACCTTGCAGATTGACCAACGGGTAGGGGAAGGTGCGAAGCTGCACTCTGCAGAGTGCAGCTTCGACGGAATACTTCCAGATAACGGCCCGAGATCGATCGCGATTAGCAGTCGATTCTGGAGCAGTCCCTTGCAGAACTTGCCAAAATGCTGGCTGCCGATATGTGATGAAAGCACGCGCGGGCGTCACCGAAGAAAAACGCCGGACGCCGGAACGGGGGCGCGAGGGAGCGGACAAGAGACGATCAGCGCCTGGTGGATTCCTTCACATTCAGGGCGACCAATCAATGCGCCAAGGACCAGGAGGCACGTCAACGGCCGTTCACGATCAGGTAACGGTCATACACGATAGTTGGCATGAAGGGCGGCTCGAGGTCGGACAGCGACATCCATGGCAATCCGCGAAGAAGCATTTTTTCGAAACGAAGGCTTGTCGAAAGAAATCCGCTCCGCTAGACTGCCCTCCGTCTTTGGGGAGTAGCCTGCTTTCCGTCCCCGGAAAGCGAACGCGTCAACACACTCGGCTTTCGGCCGTGGCGCGTTCGGCCGATTCGGTCTGGCGAGACCATGGGCGCATCGCGTCGTTCCTGGTCGGACGTCGGCGGATGTGCCATGGTTCGTCAGCGTCCGACCACGGAGTTCCCATGTTCCTCCCAGCCGTTCCCCCACGCCCCATCGCCCGCTACGCACCAGCCTGCGGAGGTGCCGCATGACGTTCATGTTCGTCGAACTGGCATTCATGCTGCTCGTGATCCTCGTGGCCGCCGAACTCTTCACCAATGCGCTCGAACATCTCGGCGAACGCCTGAAGATTTCCGAAGGCGTGACCGGTTCGCTGTTCGCGGCCGTCGGCACCGCGCTGCCCGAAACCATGGTGCCGCTGCTCGCGCTGGCCGGCGGCACGGCGAACCAGGCGGTGAACGAGGAAATCGGCGTCGGCGCGATTCTCGGCGCGCCGCTGATGCTCGCGACGCTCACCACCTTCCTGATGACGCTCGCCGTGATCCGCTCGCGCGGGCTGCGCGGCACGATCGCGCCCGAACGCACCGGTTTCGTGCGCGACATGAACTACTTCCTGGCCGCGTTCTCGCTGGCGACCGCGGCGATGTTCGTCCCGCATCACAACTGGGCCGTGCGCGCGCTGCTTTCCGCGATGCTGGTCGGCATCTACGCGATGTACGTCGTGATGACGTTCCGCGCGTCGAACCAGCTCGTCGATGCCGGGCACGGCACCGAGGCGCCGCACACGATGTTCCTGGCGCGCACGGGCCTGCCGACCAACCTGGCGACCATCGCGCTGCAGTTGCTGCTCGGCGTCGCGCTGCTGGTCGGCGGTGCGAAGGGCTTCATTCACGGCGTGGAGGGCGTGTCGCACGTGCTCGGCATATCGGCGCTGCTGCTGTCGCTGATCATCGTGCCGATTGCCACGGAATTGCCGGAAAAGGTCAACAGCGTGCTGTGGATCCGCCGCAAGAAGGATACGCTCGCGTTCGGCAACATCACCGGCGCGATGGTGTTCCAGGGCACGTTGCTGCCGGCGATCGGCATCATGCTGACGCCGTGGGAGCCGCGCCTCGAAGTGCTGACCGGCGTGATCATTACGCTCGCGGCGGCGGCGTGGCTGCGCGTCAATGCCCGGCCGCGCGGGCTCGCGATCTGGGCGTTGCTGGCGAACGGCGCGGGTTATGTGGTGTATCTGTTCCTGACGCTGGCGCGCTGACGCCGGAATCGGGCGCATTGCCCGATACGCGCACACGCGCGGACGCGGCAACGTCCGCCGCGCCGGCACGGTGTGCATCGTTGCACGGATGCGGGCGAAAGCAACACCCGCATCCGGACGATCAGGATGCCTTCACCAGCTTGACGATCGTCAGCGTGCCGTTGACGTTCTCGATCCGGACCTTGACCTTGTCGCCCACATGCACCTGCGCGAGCATGGCCGCGTCCTTCGCCTTGAACGCCATCGTCATCGGCGGCATCCCGACGTTTTCGAGCGCGCCGTGCTTCAGTGTGACCTTGCCGGTCGCGGCATCGACCTTCTTCACTTCGGCATCGGTCAGCGCGGCATTCGATTCGGCCGAGCCATCGGACGACATCTTCATGCCGGACATGTCCATGCCCGACATGTCGCCGGCGGCAAAGGCCGGCGTTGCAAGAGCGCCGATCGCGAGAACGGCAGCGGTGGTAGCAATCAGTTTCTTCATCGTGATTCTCCGGTTTGGGTGGATGGCACGTTCATGCCGTGAGGAACTGCATCGGAATGCCGCGCATCGCTCGCGCGTCGCACACGGCGGCGCTGAAGCAGAAGCCACGCGGCGGGAATGACGAACATCGACAGCAGCGGCGCGGTGACCATGCCGCCGACCATCGGCGCGGCGATGCGCTGCATGACTTCGGAGCCGGCGCCGTGCCCGACCATGATCGGCACGAGGCCGGCGAGCACGACGGCAACCGTCATCGCCTTGGGCCGCACGCGCAGCACCGCGCCTTCGCGAATCGCATCGAGCAGCAGCGCATCGGTCAGCGGTTCGCCGGCGTCGAGCCGGCGCGTCAGCGCGCCTTTCAGGTACAGCAGCATCACGACGCCGAATTCGGCGGCCACGCCCGCGAGCGCGATAAAACCGACCGACGTCGCAACGGACACCGCATGGCCGAGCCCCCACACGAGCCAGAAGCCGCCGACCAGCGCGAACGGCACCGTCGACATCAGCAGCAGCGCATCGGCCGCCGAGCCGAACGTGAGGAACAGCAGCAGAAAGATCACGACGAGCGTCACCGGCACGACGGTGCGCAGCGTCGCCGCCGCGCGTTCGAGATACTCGAACTGCCCGGACCACGCGATCGAATAGCCGGGCGGCAATGCGACCTGTTGCGCGACGGCCTGCTGCATCGCGCGAACCGCCGTGCTCAGATCCGTGCCGCGAAGGTCGACATACACGTAGCCGGACAGCCGCGCGTTTTCGCTGCGGATCATCGGCGGACCATCGGCGATCGCGATGCGCGCGACGTCGCCGAGGCGGATTTGCGCGCCGCGTGCCGTGACGACCGGCAGTTGCCGCAGGTTCTCGAGCGAATCGCGAATCTCGCGCGGATAGCGGATGTTGATCGGAAAGCGCTCGCGCCCCGCGATCACTTCGCCGACGTCCTCGCCGCCGACCGCCGACGACACGACCGACTGGATATCGGCGACCGACAGCCCGTAGCGCGCGGCGGCGAGCCGGTCGATGTCGACGTCGATGTAGCGGCCGCCGTTCAGCCGCTCCGCGAGCGCGGACGTGACGCCCGGCACGTGCTTCACAGCTGCCTCGACCTGCGTCGCGATTGCGTCGATCCCCTTCAGGTCCGGCCCGGAGATCTTCACGCCGACTGGCGTCTTGATGCCGGTGGACAGCATGTCGAGCCGGTTGCGGATCGGCGGCACCCAGACGTTCGACAGGCCCGGCACCTTCACCGTGCGATCGAGTTCGTCGACGAGCTTCTCCGGCGTCATGCCGGGCCGCCACGCGCTGCGCGGCTTGAAGCGGATCGTCGTCTCGAACATCTCGAGCGGCGCCGGGTCGGTCGCGGTATCCGCGCGTCCCGATTTGCCGAACACGGTGTCGACCTCGGGCACGGTCTTGATCAGCCGGTCGGTCTGCTGCAGCAGCTCGCTCGCCTTGTCGGCCGAGATGCCCGGCAGCGCAGTCGGCATGTACAGCAGGTCGCCTTCGTCGAGCGGCGGCATGAATTCGCCGCCGAGCCGCGACAACGGCACGGCCGTCAGCACGAGCGCGACGATGGCGACGCCGATCGCGAACCACGGGCGCCGCAGCGTCGCTTCGAGCAGCGGGCGGTAGAGGCGGATCAGCACGCGGTTGATCGGATTCGCGTTCTCGCGCGGAATGCGGCCGCGCACGAGATAGCCCATCAGTACGGGCACCAGCGTGACCGACAACCCGGCGGCCGCTGCAATCGTGTAGGTCTTCGTGAACGCCAGCGGCGCGAACAGCTTGCCCTCCTGCCCTTCCAGCGAAAACACCGGAATGAACGACAGCGTGATGATCAGCAGCGAGAAGAACAGTGCCGGCCCGACTTCCGCGGCCGACGCCGCGACGAGTTCCCAGCGGCGCGCGGCCGTGATCGGCTCGCCGGGATGCGCGTGGTCGTATGCTTCCAGATGCTTGTGCGCGTTCTCGATCATCACGATCGCCGCATCGATCATCGCGCCGATCGCGATCGCGATCCCGCCGAGCGACATCAGGTTCGCGTTCACGCCCTGGTAGCGCATCACGATGAACGCGGCCAGCACGCCGAGCGGCAGCGACAGGATCGCGACGAACGCGCTGCGCAGATGGAACAGGAACACCGCGCAGACGATGCCGACGATCACGAATTCCTCGATCAGCTTGTCCTTCAGGTTGCCCACCGCGCGCTCGATCAGTTGCGAACGATCGTAGGTCGTGACGATCTCGACGCCGGGCGGCAGCGAACGCTTCAGGTCGGCGAGCTTCGTCTTCACCGCGTCGATCGTCGTCAGCGCGTTCTTGCCCGAGCGCATCACGATCACGCCGCCCGTCACCTCGCCCTGCCCGTTCAGCTCCGCGATCCCGCGCCGCATCGCCGGGCCGACCTGGATCCGCGCGACGTCGCCGAGCAGCACCGGTGTGCCCGCGTCGTCGGTGCGCAGCACGACGTGCCGGAAATCGTCGAGCGTGCGCAGGTAGCCGAACGAACGCACCATGTACTCCGACTCGGCCAGCTCGACGACCGATCCGCCGGACTCCTGATTGGCCTGGCGAAGCGCGTCCGAAACCGTCGCCTGCGTGATCCCGTACGCGCGCAGCTTGTCGGGATCGAGCACGACCTGGTACTGGCGCACCATGCCGCCGATGCTCGCGACTTCGGATACGTCCGGCACCGCCTTCAGCTCGAACTTCAGGAACCAGTCGTTGAGCGCGCGCAGTTGCCCGAGATCGTGATGGCCGGTGCGGTCGACGAGCGCGTACTCGTACACCCAGCCGACGCCGGTCGCATCCGGCCCGAGCGACACGGTCGCGCCCGCCGGCAGCCGGCTCTGCACCTGGCTCAGGTATTCGAGCACGCGCGAACGCGCCCAGTACGGGTCGGTGCGATCGTCGAACAGCACGTAGACGAACGCGTCGCCGAACGACGAGTATGCGCGAACGGTTTTCGCGCCGGGCACGCCGAGCAGCGTCGTCGTCAGCGGATAGGTGACCTGATCCTCGACGACCTGCGGCGCCTTGCCCGGATACGACGCCTTCACGATCACCTGTGTGTCCGACAGGTCGGGCAACGCATCGAGCGGCGTCTGCCGCAGCGAATGAACGCCCCATGCGGCGATCAGCACGGTGGCCAGCAGCACGAGAAAACGATTGCGGACGGACCAGCGAATGATGCGCGCGATCATTGCCCACCTCCTTGCGGCTCGACCTTCGTCAGCCGGTAGC
This sequence comes from Burkholderia sp. NFPP32, assembly GCF_900119325.1. NCBI lineage: Bacteria > Pseudomonadati > Pseudomonadota > Betaproteobacteria > Burkholderiales > Burkholderiaceae > Burkholderia > Burkholderia sp. NFPP32. The sequence goes on from NZ_FPJP01000003.1 coordinate 294,631, forward strand.
CGTCGTCGGTCTGCGTGAACGCGAAGCGCACGGTCTGGCCCGGCTTCACGTCCGGGAACGCCCGTGCCGACGGCTTGCCGAACGCCATCGTCATCGCGCCCCAGCCGAGCGCCGGAACCGGCTGATGCGAGAACGTGATGTCGTCGGCCGTGACCTTCTCGACCTTGCCGGTGGTTTCGTAGATCGGCGCCGCTGCCGCTGCGGACGATGCCGGCGTGCTTGCTCCCGCGGCCCGCTCCAGCTTCGGCAGCACGCTTTTCAGGCTGGCTTCCGAATCGATCAGGAACTGCCCCGATGCGACGACCGTATCGCCTTCGTTCAACCCGTCGAGCACTTCCGTGTCGCCACCGACGTCGTTGCCCACCGTCACCGACACCGGCTGAAGCCTGCCGTCGCCGTTCTTCACGATGACGATCGTACGCTTGCCGGTCGCGATCACCGCTTCGGACGGCACGAGCAGGCGCGATACCGACTCCTTCGCGGCGACGCGCACGCGCATCAGCATGCCTGGCGTGAGCTTCAGCGCCGCGTTGTCGATCTCCACGCGCGCCTGCAGCGTGCGGCTGCCCGTGCTGATGCCGGGCAGCACTTCGCGGATGCGCCCGGTGAAGTGCCGCGCCGGATCGCCCGCGAACGTCGCGTCGACCGACATCCCCGGCCGCACGTTCAGCGCGAGCGCTTCCGGCACCTCGACGATGAGCCACAGCGTCGACAGCCCGGCGATCTTCGCGAGCGTCTGCCCGGGCGCGACCATCGCGCCGTCCCGCACGTTCAACTCGCTGACGACACCGGTTTCCGGCGCGCTCAGCACGATGTGCGTCTGCGCGCGGCCGGTGCGATCGAGGTTCGCAATCATGCCGTCGGGAATCGACAGCGCCCGCATGCGTGCACGCGACGCATCGAGCAGGCTGCCGTCCATCCCGCCGCGCTTGAGCGCGAGATATTCCTCCTGCGGCGCGAGCCAGTCCGGCACGAACAGCGACGCGACCGGCGCGCCCTTCGCGATACGCTGCATCGGCGCGCGCGCATAGAGACGGTCGATGTAGCCGGTGACGCGCGACTGGACGACGTCCGCGCGCGATTCGTCGAACTGCGTGGTGCCAACCGCGTCGAATCCGGCTGCTGTCTGCTGGCGTCGGACGGTCGCATAGCGAATGCCGAGGTTCTGCTGCAGTCCCGGATCGATCCGGATTCCCGACGAACCTCCGCCTTCGTCCGCATAGACGGGCTGCAACTGCATGTCCATGAACGGCGATTTGCCCGGCTTGTCGAAGTGCTGGTTCGGCACCATCGGGTCGTGCCAGTACAGCACCTTGCGTCCCGTCTTTGGATCGGTCTCGCCGGCTGGTTCGACAGCTGGCGCTGCGACCGCCCCCGTTCCGACCGCCGCATGGCGGACGCCCGCGAAATAGCCGGCGCCGAGCAGCACCGCGGCGGCAAACGTCAACAGCGCCGCGCGCGCCAGTGATTGCTTCGTCATGAGGTTCTCCTTCACTGCGCGGCGGCCAGCGTCGCCGGCACGACCTGATATTCGAGCTGCGCCCAGGTCTGCGACACGTCGCGCCTGAGATCGAGCACCTGCAACTGCGCTTCCAGTTGCGCGCGCCGCGCGGCGAACGTGTCGGCAAGCGAACCCGTGCCGGCCCGGTAGGCGGCGCTGGCGAGCTGCACGCGCTGATCGGCGGCAGGCAGTAGCGCCGCGCTCAGGTTCGCGATGCGTTCGCGGCCGCTCGCCAGCGTTTCGGACTGCGTGCGGATATCGGCCTGCACCTGACGCAACGTGTCCTCGTACATCAGCCGCGCCTTCGTCGCGAGCGCGGCCTTCTCGGCGACGTCGCGGTTCTGGCGATTCTTGCGGTTGATCGGCAACGGAATCGAGACGCCGACGGACACCATGTTCGAATACGCGCCGCCGCGCTGCTGGTACGCGATCTCCCACGTCCAGTTCGGGCTGCGCTCGCTGTTCGCGACCGCGGTGTCGGCTTCGGCGACCGCGATGTCGCCTGCGGCGGCGACGAGCGCCGGTTGCGACAGACGCAGTTCGTCAGGCGGCAGCGACGACACGAAGGATTCGGGCGCGGGTGGTGTGCCCGTCACGTCCGCAACCGGCGTGGCCGTCCAGCGGGCAAGCGCGATGAGTGCGGTGCGATACGCCTGCTGCGCCTTGAGCACCTGATCCTGCGTTTGCGCGAGCATCGCACGGGCCTGCACGACATCGCCCGCGCTCGCCTTCGCGCCGCGATACGACGCCTGCGTCGCGTCGAGTTCATGGTTCATGTGCGCGAGCAGCGCCTGCTGGAGCGCGAGCACCTGCTTTGCGTAGACGGCGTCGAGCCAGGCCGTCGCGGTCTGCCGGCGCACGGCGGCGAGCTGCACGAGATAGCCCGCGCGTTCGCGGCCGACCTGCTCGTCGGCCAGCGCCGAGCGCAGCCGCCGCTTGTCGCCGGACACCCATTCCTGCTCGATGCCGATGCGGCGCATCGTCATGAAGTCCTGGCCGACGGTGAAGCGTTGCCCGCCGTTGACCGGCAGGTTGTCGATGCCGGCCTTGAGCATCGGGTCCGGCAACTGGCCGGCCTTGACGGCCGCTTCCGAACTCGCGCGCACCGAAGCCTGCGCGGCCTGCATCGAAGCGGAATGATCGGTGGCGGACTGCAGCGCGGCGTCCAGCGTGAAAGGCGACTGCTGCGCGTGAACGGCGCCCGCCGCCAGCAGCGCGGCCCACAGCACGGGCGCGCGCCGACACGCACGCCGCATGCGCGGCGTGCCGAAATCGAATGACATGGTCTAACCCCAACGTCGGAACCCAAAGGGATTCCACGTCCTGAGCACAGGACGAACCTCACCGCCTGGGCGGTGAACCGGTCGGATCGGGATCAGCTAATGCGTGGAGGGCGCCACAACCCGCTCGGGTCGCGGGCCGGGACGGACTGCGTGTAGTGGAAGACGATCGTGCTGGCGAATGCAGCGGGACGGGTGACGTCGACGCGGGTGGCAGGGTGATAGAGACTGCCGAACTGGCATTGGGCCGTCACCTTGCAGGCCATGCCCTTGGCTTTGGCCTTCGCTTTCGCGCTGTCGGCGGCGGGCGACTTCATCGAATCGCAATCGCTCATGTCGGCGGACATCTTCATGCCGGTATCCGCTTCCATCGACATCGTGTGCTGCATCGGACATTCACCGGTCAGGCCGCTCGCTGCCAGCCCGCTGATGGGCAGCACCGCGCAAAGCAGCAGCAGGATGAAGGTTCGAAGCAGTTTCATGGCGGCGATTATAGCGCGGCATTTTTGCTGCGTGGCGGCGCGTCGATATGAAGGAACGGTCGCGGTGCGGCGGGATGACGCACCGTATCCGCGACCGTCTCTGCGCGCTACCGCGACAGGCCGTCCGCCGCCAGCACGGCCTGCACTGCCGGCCGCTCGCGAACGCGCTCGTACCACGCGCGCAGATGCGCATACCGGCTCAGGTCGATATCCGCGTTGTACACCGAACGCATCCAGTCGGCCTTGCCCCAGCCCGTCAGCGCGAACAGGTACGCATCGGCGACGGTGAACGTGTCGCCCGTAACGAACGTCTTGCCGTCGAGCTGACGGTCGATCCATGCAAAGCGGCTGTCGAGCTTCTGCCGCGCCGGCTCTACGTACTTCCCCGCCTGCACCGCGTACAGCAGCGGGATGAAACCCTTGTGGATCTCGGTGCCGAGGAAGTTGAGCCATTCCATCAGCCGGTAGCGCGCGAGCGTGCCGTACGCGGGCGCGAGCGCGGCTTCCGGGCGCAGATCCGCGAGATACTGCGTGATCACCGGCCCTTCGCGCAGCATCGTGCCGTCGTCGAGTTCGAGCAGCGGCACGTAGCCGAGTTCGGTCACGTCATAGTAGTTGCGTCCGCCTTCGACGACATGCTTGCGCGCGTCGACGTTGACGATCTGCGCGTCGATGTCGCCTTCGTGCAGCACGATGCGGATCGCCTGCGAACAGCTTCCGGGAGCGTGATAGAGCTTCATGCGTTTCCTTCGTTGGTTGTCCGTGTATCGATTCGCCGCGACGCGGGCGCTAATATCTCGCATCGGCGCACGGCCGGGAAGACGGCAGTCGTTTGTGCCGTAGTCACAAAAAATTTACCGACCAGGGTTCAGCAGGATGAAAACGAGTGCGACGGGATGTTCCGTTGAAGAAGCGATGCGCCTGCTCGGCGGCCGCTGGCGGCTGCTGCTGGTGTCGTATCTGCTCGACGGGCCGCGGCGCTTCAGCGACCTGCGCCGCGACATGCCGGGCATCTCGCAGCGCATGCTGACGCTCGACCTGCGCGCGCTGGAAGACGCGGGCCTCGTGCGGCGGACCGTCTATCCTGAAGTGCCGGTGCGCGTCGAGTACGATCTGACCGCGGACGGCGACCGGCTGCGGCCGGTCGTCGAAGTGATGCGCGAATTCGGGCTGTGGCTGAAGGCGCGCGATGCCGATGCGTCGTGCGATACCGGCGCGACGCCCGAAGCCGCGGCTGCGATCGAAACTGCAAGCCGCTCCCCCCGATAACCTATTACGCAGGAACCTACGTTCATGGACCTTCACGCTACCGTCGGCGCGGCAACGTCCGACCTCGACGACGACGAAAGCTTCGCCAACATCTACTGTCACGACGCGGAGCAGGATTATTGCTTCGCGCTGTCGCGCTTTCCGGACGACACGCTGATCGAAGTGATGGTGCGCGACCAGATCAACCTGCGCGTCAAGGATCTGTCGGTGCGCCTGACGGACGACTCGATCGACGTCGAGATCGAACCGGGCATCGCCACGCGTCTCGACGGTCAAACGCGTTACGTGATCCATCTCGCGCCAGGCCAATATGATCCGGTTGCGCTGCGTGCGGCGCTGAAGGAGATCTTCGTCGGCAAGAGTGGTTATCGCGACGAAAGCGCGGGCGGTTAGTCGATCGCCTGTACGCCGGCGCGGACTTCTCGCGCGCAATCGCCTACATCGCCGCGATGGCGCTCGCGGGCAGCCTGTCGTACGGGCTGCTGGTCGGCAAGGTCGAGCGCATCAACGCTTGACCGTTACGCGGGAGGCACGCGCGTGCCGCCCAGCGCGTCAAAACCTCGAGAACCCGTCGCGCACGAGGTCGTGCGGATTTCGTCCACCCCGAAGTCGAGCTTCGTGAATTCGCCGATGCCTGCGCCGGGCGGCAGGATGTCCTTGATCAGTTTGGTCATCTGAATCTTTCGTCTCTCGATTGAATGAGGCAGAGACAAAATTACTCATTTACACTGCTCCGGTATGTCCCCTTCGAGGGGCACAAGCGATGTTTTGCGGAGCGCGAAGTCGCAGGGACGCCCGCCGGTGTTTCCCCTTGATGACGTTTTTCACCGCAATCGCTACAATCCCGCCGCCTCTCACCGGGGAACCGCATGCTGCCGAACGTGAACCCCTTCCACCGTGACAATGACCGCTTCAACGTGTCGTTCAAGGCGCTGGGCGAGCTGATCGAGACGGTCGGCACGCCGCATTTCGTGCCGCGCCTCACGCAACTGCTGAACGACGTGGTGCCGCTCGACGTCGCGCACGTCGAACGCTCGCGCGTCGACCGCACGATGCCCACCGGCTACCGATGCGAATGGATCGGCAGCAGCGGCATCGGCACCGCGACGTCGGACATCTCGGACGTGATGACGCTCTACTACGAGCGCTTTCTCGACAGCGACCCGCTGTTCGCGGGGCTGCGCGGCAAGACGGGCACGATGCTCGTCGTGCGCGACATCGCGGCGATCCCGCCCGGCGAATTCCGCCAGCGGCTGTTCGACGACGTGCATATCGGGCACGAATGCGTGCTCGCGCGCGGCACGCGCTATTCGCAGCATTCGATCGCGCTGGAGCGCGGCCGCGACCGGCCGCCGTTCACGCTCGCCGAGATGAACCGCTTCCGCAGCATCAGCGACGTGCTGTTCCCGCTGCTCGAACTGCATGCGTCGACCACCGCCGTGCGGCGCGTCGCGCATCCGACGCCCGAAGTCCATCCGCTCGCGCAGTTCGATGCGCGGATCGCGGCCGACGGCGTGAAGCTGTCGAAGCGCGAATACGAAACCTGCAAGCACCTGATCTCCGGCAAGACCGTACCGGAAACCGCCGGGATTCTCGGCGTGCGCGTCGCGTCGGCCGAGTCGTACGTGAAGCGCGCGTTCGCGAAGCTCGGCGTGCGCACGAAACGCGAGCTCGCCGCGTGGGGTTCGGCCACCACCGCATTCCCTTCCGCCGGATCGCACGACGGCGCCGTGCCGCCCGCAAACGCGTACTGACTGCGCGGCCGCCTTCGGTTGCGCCGCGTCGATGTGCCGGCGCCACTCGCATTGAGATCCGTCGATGTCAACGGTGCGACTTCAAAATCTTCGCGCGGGCGGCTGGAATATTCGCACCGGATTCCCGGGCAGCCGGCGCGCGAGCAACGCCGTCACTGCCGATGTGCCGCCGCTTCCGCCTCGGTATCGTGATACTCGACAAACGCCGTGATCTTTCCGTTTTCGATCGTAAACAGATGCACCCACTCGTCCTCGTACGTGCGCCCGGTCGAATGGACATACCAGCGTTGTGTGCCGAGCACGACGACCCTGTTGCCGCTGGCGATGAACTCGAGCGGCTCGAACCGTTTCGCGGTCTGCGTCGATGCAAGCACCCCGAAGAACGCCGCGACCTCTTGAGGCCCATGTCGTCTGCCAGCGAACGGAATGATACCGGTCAGCCCCGGTATGAACCAGTCGACGCTTTCGGAGAGCGTCTGCAGGATGCCGTCGATATCGGCCCTGCCGAACGCCGCGTACGCCTGCTGCACCAGTTGAACGTTGCTTTGCTCGGTCATCGTGCCCTCCCGTCATCGCCGTTCGCAGCATTGAGGCGCGAAGCCCGGGCTGCCGTCAATTCAGCATAGTCGAACCGCAGGACGACACACCTAGGGTTGGCGAGCAATCGAGCGACGCCGATTTGATATGAGCAATCCGGGGCACTGCCAACCTGCCGCGACGATGACATGCACCTGAATCTTGCCGGCCACCGGCCCGTCGCCAGCGTCATTGCCGCATCACTTGCGTGTCGCCACGATGAACAGGCGCGGGAACGGCAGCAGCACGGTGCCGTCGCCGAGTACCGGATAACCGTTCGGACCGGCGAGCGCCTCGCGATAACGCGCGAGGAACGCCCGCTGTTCGCCGTCATCGAGCGCCGCGAGGAACGGCCGCAGCGCACTGCCCTTGAACCATTCGACGACCGCGTCCGCGCCCCCGCGCAGCGGGTGGTAGTAGGTCGTGCGCCACACGTCCACGCGCGAACACAGCGGCGACAGCAGCGCGTAGTAGTAACGCGCGTCGAACCGTTCGGTGCGCGCCGCGCCTTTCAGCTTGTCGGCCCACGGCCCGGCCGCGGCGACTTCGCGCATCAGCCGGTGCGCGGGTTCGTCGAGATTGTCGGGCATCTGCACCGCGAGATGGCCGCCCGGCGCGAGCCGGCGGACGAGCATCGGAAACAGCGTGTCGTGCGCAGGCACCCATTGCAGCACCGCGTTCGACAGGATCAGGTCGTAGCCGCCCGGATCGTCCCACGCAGCCACATCGGCGATATCGAAACGTAGTGCCGGCAGGCGCTTGCGTGCGGCCGCGATCATGTCCGCCGACGCGTCGATCCCGTGGATCGTCGCGTCGGGTGCGCGTGCGATCAGCGCTTCCGTCGAATTGCCGGGCCCGCAGCCGATGTCGATCGCCGTGCGGATCGGCGTGCGCGGCACGGCGGCCAGCAGGTCGCGCACCGGCCGCGTACGTTCGTCCTCGAATTGCACGTACTGGCTCGCGTATTGATCGAGTGGGGTCGTCACGATGGTTCTCCTTGTCGGCATGGTCGGCGTCGCCGAATTCGGGTGCCGGATGCATGCGGCCGCCGATGCAGCGCATTCTGCGACTGGCGCAGCGCTTCAGTAAAATGAATTTAATATCGTTATTGATTCAAATTTCTGATGAAGATCGATACGCTCGGTGTACAGGCTTTCGTCGCGATCGCCGACGGCGGCAGCTTCAGGCAAGCGGCCGACACGCTGCACGTGACGCAAACGGCAATCACGCAGCGGCTGCGCAAGCTCGAGTCGTTTCTCGGCGTCGCGCTGGTCGAACGCACGACGCGCCGCACCACGCTGACCGAGATCGGCCTGCGCTTCCTGCCGCAGGCGCGGCGGCTGCTGAACGAACTTTCCGATGCGCTGACCGAAATCCGCGAGACGGGCCTGAGCCAGCGCGGCGACGTCACGATCGCGTGCGTGCCGACGGTCGGCGTGCAATACCTGCCGCGCATCCTGCGCGCGTTCTCCGGCCACCGGCCGCACGATCGCGTGAAGATCCTCGATCACGCATCGGCGTCGGTGCTGCAGGCCGTGCTGCGGCGCGAAGCCGAATTCGGCATCAGCATCGCCGGCGACCAGCACCCCGAACTCGTCAGCGTGCCGCTCACGCACGACCCGTATGTGCTTGTCTGCCGCGACGATCATCCGCTCGCGAAGCGGCGGCGCATCCGCTGGGCGGCACTGCAACCGCATCCGCTGATCTTCGCCGGCGAAGTGAGCGGCAATCGCGGGCTGCTCGAAGGTGCGCTGAAAACCAGCGGCGTGTCGCTGCATTCGTTCTACGAAGTGCAGCGCAGCTCGACCGCGCTCGGGCTCGTCGCCGAAGGGCTCGGTGCAGCCGTGGTGCCGAAGCTCGCAATCCAGAAGAACGCGTATCCGATGATCCGCACGATCGAGCTCGTCGAGCCGTCGGTATCGCGCACGCTCGTGCTCGTCACGCGCAAGAGCGCGCAACTGTCGCCCGCGGCGCGGGCGCTCTACGACATGATCGTCGAACGCGCGACGCCTGGGCGGTGATTCGCGAGCGGGATAGGCATTGCGCTTGCCGCCACCCGCTTGCGATGTCGGCGGATGTCAGGAACAGGCCGGTGGCCGCGACAATGCGCTCATTTGATCTTCGCGACGACTGCCCCTTCATCAGCTGAAGTCGTCGGGTAGATAACATGTCCTCCGCGCACAACCGGGAACGGCGATCAGGGCGGCGGTAGGCCTAGACGGCGCCGCCGAAAAGCGCTTGGAATCCGTCCTGACACAGCCGGAGCATATCTTGCGGTTCGATGTGCCGACCAGGTTTCGCGATCTCGGCCGCGGCGCGGATGGTGTCGTTCACGTCGGCAAATAACTCGTCGACCCCGGCACGAACAGATCTTTGTTGCTTATCCGACAGAGTACCCTCGAGGTTCTTCCATATTCGGACCAAGTCGTCTTCAATCGCGCCACTGAAGGTGTACATGGCATCGTAGATGTAGAGCACGTCCTGAGGCCGCTTTTCTACGGCTCGATCGCCACGGATCAGAAGCTTCTGGACCATGAAACTCACGGGGTTCGGGATGCGCAGGTCCGGCACCGCTTCACCGAGGCCCGACTCCTCCGCGGGAATCGTCACTAACCACGGCTCGTACAGCAGTACCTCAAGATGCCGCAGTTTTTGTGCGACCACACCTGCTTTGGCCTCGGTCGCATCAGGTTCGGTTTCCGTGGTGCCCTTGATGCGCCGCCTCGGGCTGCCGGTCTGCGGAGTCAGGAATTCGGCGTAGAACCCGTTGGCGTTCCCGCCGAGTGTGTAGCGCGTCGCTGGAGGCCGGAAATCACCTCCGCGAGTCGGTTCCGCCTTGAAGCCTGCGCCCTCCAGGGCCGCCAAGATACTTCCCTCGAGCGCGTCGTGTTCCGCGTATGCCACGTCGGCGTCCTGGGTGAAGATCGGCTCGTGTTCGGGCTCATAGGCTCGCGGTTCATATCGATAGAGCCGAAAAGCCCAGCCCCCGACGAATACGATCTTCGAGCGCCACGGTTCCAAAGTCATCGCGAGATGACTGAATTCGACGAGTTCGCTCACACGCTTTCTCCAACCACGCCGGCAAGAACGCCATGCTCCAGTTCGGCAGCCTGTTCCGCACCTCGCGCCGGATGAGCCGAAACATCGAGCCAGGTCTGAATGATGTCCGTGACCCGCAGACCGTCGCGGTAAACAACGCCACGGTCCAACGATTGGGGAAAACCGGTCTGCTGCAAGACAAGATCAGGGCGCTCCCCCTCCTTGGCTCGGCGCAGCGGTCGCCAGTGCTCCGCCTCCATCAGGTCATGAACCCAGATCGTCGGCGGTACACCTTTCACATGTCCGAAACCAAGCGCGTCGGCTGCGGCAAAAAGGCCGAGAACACCGCGCTCATTCTTGAGCAGCTTATGCAGCTGTGTATCGGGCGCTCCCGGCAAAAGGAACTTCATGGGCAGCGCCAACGGCGGCCTCTGGTATTCACTCTTCCATCGTTTCGCGAGCTTTCCCCGCTGCACGATCTTCAGGAACGGCTTGGTTTCAATGAACCCTTCCCGCTTCAAGGCGTGGATCAGCCGCGTGGCCGTCATGACCGAGGTGCCGGCCGTGCGCGCGAGATCGGTCGCGGTGGCGTAATGCTTGCGCTCGGCACCGATCAGGCCTTCGCCCTTGATATCTGTCGCCAGCAGAAGTTTGAGCATCCACTGGGTAAGGTCCGAGAATGTCAGGCGCGGCTGGGTGCTATGACCGCTGCTGTAGGAGCGATTCCGTTGGTTCGAACGTTCAGAAATGTCCAAGCCGGGGAATTGGACATATCGAGTCCCGTCCGGCGAGAGCACGGCGAATGGTTCACGATTGCCGTACGCCGTGTGGAATTCCACCAAGCGGTTAATGAGAGACGGCGAAACGCTACCGACCCAGATCAGGACGGCGGGCCGCATCCCCTGCCGCTCCGCGTGCGTGCGTGCCTCGAGGAGTGCCTGAGCAAAGAATGCCGTGACACGATCGGCGCGCCCCTCATTGAACGCCTTGAGAACCGCGAGGTACGACGGGCCTTGATCGTTGGCAACGATGATGTCCCCGACGTGATCGGGCTCCGTAGTTTCCATTACGCTCCAGCCATCGGCTTCCTCGAACAGGTTGTGGAAGGCGTTGAGCGCAAGGTGTTCGGGCAATTCGCTTGAAAGTGGCTTCATCTCATACTCACGTGGCCATGAGAAATCACTTGGGTGCGAGAATCACATGGACATGATAAATCACACGGCCATGTTACGATTATCATGGGGCTGTCGCAAGACCCATTCAATCCGGTACTATTTTTTTGGTTCATCTCGAATTCCCGTGGATGTCGCTTACCGCCCCGAAGCGGTCGATCAAGCCTCGTCGGCCACCGTCTTCGTTGAACGGTTGCTCCGGGAGGCGACGCGATCAGCCCCCTACGACCACGTAAACGATTGCTCCTGAGCCGTACGCCGAAAATCGACCGGAGCGTTCAACCTCGTTTCCGGTTACTGGCCAGCCAAGATGCTCGCTTGCCAAGAGATTTCGAAATGCGATTCCCGCTGGATCACATGTGAGAGCGAGAAATGACCAGCCTGAAGTAATTGGCAAAGAGCGGGATAGGCATTGCGCTTGCCGCCACCCGCTTGCGATGTCGGCGGATGTCAGGAACAGGCCGGTGGCCGCGACAATGCGCTCACAATATCTTGACCATGAACACGCGTGCGGTCCCTTCCGGCTCGCACGGCACTTCGCCGAAGGTCTCGTAACCCTGCTTCCGGTAGAAGTCCGGCGCCTGGAACGAGATCGTGTACAGCACCGCGCGTGCGCACCCGCGCCGTTTCGCTTCCGCTTCGGCCTCGCGCAGCAGCCGGCTGCCGAATCCACCGCCGCGCAGCGATTCGGGCAGGTAGAACAGATCGATGAAGAACAGGCCGAGCGAAGTCCGGCCGGTGAGGCCGCCCAATACCTCGCCGGTCGCGGGATCGGTCACGTAGACGTCGAGCGCGGCCGCATCGGCGCGCCCCGTCATCGCGTGGTTGAATTCGCCGAGCTTGCGGCTGATGAAGTCTCGTGCGGCCGGCTGCTCGGTGTCGGTCAATTGAAGGGTGACGTCGGAATGGGCTGTCATCGGGCGAACGCGTGCGTGAAAAGGCCGCCGGGCGTGCAGCACCCTGCGGGCGTCGCACGACTATAGCGCGTCGCCCGCGCGCCGGCATGCGGCCGAATCGAGTGCAACCGGCGCTGCCGCTGCAAAAGCACAAACGGCGGGCGCATCGCGCGCCCGCCGCTTTGTTGCACGTTGTCGCGTTGCGTCGGCACACGCCACCGCGAACGCCGCCTTCATGTCGATCACGCTGCGCCGCTCGCGCACGACATACCCGGCGGCATGAAAGCCGCCGGGCGAACCGAAGGATGGGGAAAACGCGCAGCCGAGGCGGCTACGCCGTGCGACCTGTGCGTCGCGCGGATCACGTCACTTCGCGTTCAGTTCCTGCCAGCGCCGGTAGACGCCGATCGCGTCGCCGTGCTTCTGCTGCACCATCGGCAGCCGCCGCTCGCCGATCGGCTTCGCATATTCGGCATAAAACGTGTCGAGCTCGAAGTACTTGCGGTCGTCGCGGTAGAACGGCGCGTAGTCCTCGCGCGTCGTGATGTAGATCACGCGCTTCGGGCTGCAGTAGTACAGCGATCCGAGGCACATCGGGCACGGGCTCGCGAGGATGTAGATCTCGCAGTCGGTCAGGTGTTCGGTGCCGAGCTTGCGGCACGCATCGCGCACCGCGAGAATCTCGGCATGCGCGGTCGGGTCGCTGGTCTGCGCGACGAGGTTCGGGCTCTCCGCGACGATCTCGCCGTCGCGGACGATCACCGTCGCGAACGGGCGTCCGCCCTCTTCCACGTTCTTCATCGCGAGATCGATCGTGCGTTTCACAAAATCCATGACTGTGTCCTCATTGAAACGGAATGGCGGGAACGTGCGCCGGCCGATGGCCAACTCACGTCGGGCGAACCTGCGCGGCGCCGCCGGTCCGCGGCACCGCGCAGGCGTCTGAACAGTCAGAACGGCTTGGTCGGCAGGTACTTGCCGTCGAGCGTGATCACCGCGCGCGAACCGCCTTCGGGATCGTCGACCTTCTTCACGTCGAGCCGGAAATTGATCGCGCTGATGATGCCGTCGCCGAACTTCTCGTGGACGAGCGCCTTCAGCGTCGTGCCGTACACCTGCAGCATTTCGTAGAAGCGGTAAATGGTCGGGTCGGTCGGCACGCGATCGTCGATGCTGCCGCGCAGCGGGATCGTCTGCAGCAACAGCACCGCGTCGTCGTCGAGGCCGAGCTTGTCGGCAACGACGCGCGCGGCGCCAGCCGGCAGCGCGTGCTGGCCGAGCAGCGCGGCCGTGACGAACGCTTCGCTGAGGCCCGTGCCTTCGGTGAGCTGCGCGAACGACAGGTTCTTGCGCGCCTTCGCGAGAACGACGGTCTCCGCAAGCGCGTGGCGGGCGGTCTGACTGTGCTGTGACTGAATCATGGCAATACCTCGTGGTTGGGTAGGAACGGTTCAGGCCGCGACGGGAAGCGTCGCGGGTGTGGCGCGGACGTCGGGATGGTCCGCCAGGGAGACGAACCGGCCGGTCGCGCCGTCGTGGGCGTCGATGCAGCCGGATTCGATGTCGTAGACCCAGCCGTGCAGCGCAAGACGCCCTTCTTCCAGCGCGAGTCGCACGGCAGGGTGTGTCTTCAGGTTCGCGAGTTGCGCGACGACGTTCTCGCGCACCATCGAGTCGATCCGCTCGCGTTCGCTGCGATGCATGCGCGCCTCGTTCACGACGCGCGCCGAATCGGCGTAGCGCAGCCAGTGACCGACGGCCGGCATGTGGTCCATGCACTGGCAGGTCGCGATCGCGGTCATCGCACCGCAATCGGAATGCCCGCAGATCACGACGTCGGTCACGCGCAGCGCGGCCACCGCGTATTCGACCGAGGCCGACACGCCGCCCGGCTCGGGGCCGTACGACGGCACGATATTTCCGGCGTTTCGGATCACGAACAGATCGCCCGGTTCGCGCTGCGTGACGAGCTCGGGCACGAGCCGGCTGTCCGAGCACGAGATGAACAGCGCGCGCGGGTTCTGGCTGCGCGCGAGATCGCGGAACAGCGCGGCGCGCTCCGGATAGGCGTCGCGCTGGAACTTCAGAAAGCCTTCGATGATGTCCTTCATCGCGTGTCCTCCGGTGTGGGTGAAATCGATGAAGGGCAGGTTACGCCGGACTTCCAATAACGTAAAAGACTGATTTATGATCAACCGGATAAGCACGACTTATAGGAATCGCCATGCTGCTGCGCCATATCAACTACTTCCTGGCCGTCGCCGAACACCGCAGCTTCACGCGCGCGGCCGCCGCGCTGCATGTTTCCCAGCCCGCGCTGTCTCAGCAGATCCGCCAGCTCGAGGAGACGCTCGGCGCGCAGTTGTTCGACCGCACCGGGCGTGTCACGCGATTGACGGACGCCGGCGACGTGTATTTCCGCTATGCGCGGCAGGCGCTGCACGATCTCGCGGAAGGCCGGCGTGCCATTCACGACGTGCAGGATCTCAGCCGCGGCTCGCTGCGGATCGCGGTCACGCCGACCTTCACGAGCTATCTCGTCGGGCCGCTCGTCGAGGCGTTTCACGGCCGCTATCCGGAAGTGTCGCTGTCGGTGCGCGAGATGTCGCAGGAGCGCATCGAGGCGCTGCTCGTCGACGACGAGCTCGATGTCGGCATCGCGTTCGAGGAGGTGCAGACGGCGGATATCGAAGCTAAGACGCTGCTGGTCGAGACGCTTGCGCTCGTCGTGAACTGTCGGCACGCGCTTGCCGGGAAACGCAAGGCCGGCCTGCGCGTGCTGCACGACGCGCCGCTCGTGCTGCTCACGGCCGAGTTCGCGACGCGTGTGCAGATCGACCGTTATTTCCGCGAGCACGACGTGCGGCCGCGTGTGCTGATGGAAGCGAATTCGCTCGGTGCGGTGATCGAGATCGTGCGCCGCACGAATCTCGCGACGCTGCTGCCCGCGACGATCGCGACCGGGCACGACGATCTCGTCGCCGTCGCGCTCGACCCGACCGTGCTGCGGCGCACGGCCGTGCTGCTGCAGCGTAAGGGGGCGTACCGGAGCGCGGCCGCGCGCGCATTCGTCGAGTTGGCGCTTGCGCAGGGGGCGGGGAAAGCGAAGAGGGAGGGCGATTCACGTCCGGCGCGCCACAAGGCGGCCGGCAAATGAACGCCCGAATTACATCGAATCGACGCGAAGACGCGCTTCAGTTGTACCCGAGAATCGCCACCGCCGCGACGTCCGGCCGATCGTGCGTATTCCCGACGAGCGACGTCATCGGCTCCTGCAGCACGGACTGATACGACGTCACGCGCGCCTCCTCCGGCACGCCCGTTTCATCCGATACCGGTTCGTCGAACGCGTCGAAACCGCTATCAAACCCCGACTGCTTCTGCGAAAAAGTCATCTCCACTCCTTTGATATGTCGTTGATGTTCTAACTGGCCTGCTTCAACTCCGCCGCATGCGCGGGCGCGCCGTCATGCGCGGCCTCCGATCGCGCAAGCTGCGCGCGCGTACGCCGCGTGATGTGAATCACCGCGAACACGACCGGCGCGATCAGCAGACCTTCCGCCAGCTCCGGATCGACCGGCAGGTTCATCACGTGCAACGCCTTGAACGCCGCCGTCGCGAGCGACAGCACGTAGTACGAAATGGCCGCCACCGACAGCCCTTCGACCGCGTGCTGCAGATGAAGCTGATTGCGCGCGGTGCGCTCCATTCCAGCCAGCAGGCGCGTCACGTCCTTTTCCTGCGCGAGGTTCACGCGCGTGCGCAACAGATCGACCGCACGTGCGATCCGCGCGGCGATCTGCTCGTGGCGCGCCCATACGCTGCGGCACGTCTCCATCGCCGGCGCAAAACGCCGCTCCATGAATTCGGCGATCGTCGGCATTCCTTCGATACGCTCCTCGCGCAATTCCTGGATGCGCGCCAGCACGAGCTTCTCGTAAGCGCGCGATGCACTGAAACGCGCGCCCGAACCCGACAGCGATTCGACCCGCACCGCGAGATGGGTAAGCTTGACGAGCAGCCCCGCGTCGTCGCCGTCGGCGCCGCTCGCGTCCATCCGCTGCATCAGCGCATGCAGTGCCGCGTGGATCTCGTCGAGTTCGCGGCTCATCCGGCGCGCGACGGGCAGCGCGAGCAGCGCCATCATCCGGTACGTTTCGATTTCGTACAGACGCTGCAGCAGGCGGCCGCCCTGCTCCTCGCGGAAATCCTCGTCGACGACGAGAAAACGCATGAAGCCGTCGTCACGCACATGCCAGTCGCAGAACACCTTGCCGCCGCCGAGCACGTTGCTGCCGACGAGCGCGGGCCCGTCGATCCAGCGGCGCAGGTCGCCGCAGACGAGCCGCGCGGCATCGCCCGACAGCAGTTCCATCCGCACCGCGACGAAACGGATTCCCGCGAGCCGTGCGAACCACGCGGCCGGAATACCTTCGATCGCGAGATCGTCGAAATAGCCGGTGTCGCGACGCGGCGCGACGAACGTGAAGGTCGAGAATTCGGTGTGACGTTCCCACTTCAGGTGCCAGCCGCACGGCGACTGCACTGCGTAGTGCGTCGCGCCTTCGTGCGGCGCAGCAATGCCGGTGTCGCGGCACAGCGCGTGCAGCAGCGTTTCGTGGATGTCGGGCTGGCCGTCCGCATAGATCGCGTAATGCGTGAGCGACACGGCTTCGGCAAGCCGCAGGAACGGCCGCGCATGCAATTCCGCGGCCAGTGCGGCGCGCAACGGATGGTCCATCATCGATACACCACTCTTCCCTGTTCAAGCTTGCGTGCCGGGCAAAACGCCAGCGTGATCGCACTATGGCAGACACATAGCAACAATAAAAACGCATAATGCTGATCGTTACGTTCAGTTTTCCTGATACCCATGAAGATGCTCGATCACGACGTGCTGGCCACCGTCGTCGCCGTCGCGGAGACCGGCAACATGACCCGCGCCGCCGAAGCCGTGAACCGCTCGCAGTCGGCCGTGAGCATGCAGATCAAGAGCCTGGAAGACGCGATCGGCCGGCCGCTGTTCGTGCGCAAGCCGCGCAGCATCGTGCTGACGCGCGAAGGCGAGGTGCTGCTGGGATTCGCCAGACGAATGCTGGCGCTGCGCGACGAGGCGTGGGCGGCCGTGGTGCGGCCGGAAGTGACCGGCAAGGTCGTGATCGGCGTGCCGGACGACTATGCGTCGTCGCTGCTGCCGTCGGTCCTGAAGAAATTCTCGGCGACCTACCCGAAGGTCGAGATCCAGGTAATGGGGCTGCCGAGCAGCGCGCTCGCGCCGCTGATCAAGGACGGCACCGTCGATCTCGTGTGCGGCACGCGCATCAAGGGGCTGACCGGCGACTTCATCCGCCACGAGCCGATGGCGTGGGCCGCGATGACGAACGGGCCGCGCGTGTGGGAAGAGCGGCCGCTGCCGATCGCGGTGTTCATGCCGGGCAGCGTCGCGCGCGAGAACGCGATCCGCAGCCTCGAACGCGCGAAGGTGCCGTATCGCACCTCGTATGAAAGCCCGAGCCTGCTCGGGCTGCTCAGCATGGTCGAGGCCGGCCTCGCGGTCGCGCCGCTCGCGCGCTGCGCGATTCCCGCGCAACTGTCGATGCTCGGCCGCTCGCACGGGCTGCCCGACCTGCCGCCGCTCGAACTGATTCTCGCGCGCAGCACGAAATCGAAGCGGCCGCCGTGCGACTTTCTCGCGGAGCAGTTGATGGAAGACCTTCAGCGTCAGACCGGGCAAACCGGCGACGCGTGATCAGCGCGTCGCGCGAAACCCGGCCGCGGCCAGCGCCGCATTGACGTTCGCCGCGACCGCATCGACGAGTGCCTCGAGCGTATCGCCGTGCACGTGCGCATGTTCCGGCGCGACATGCTCCGCACGTTGCCAGCCCCACTGCGCGCCCGACGCGACCGACAGCGTCGCGCCGAACCGCTTGCCGTGACGGCGGCCGAAGATGCTCACGCGCCGCTCGTCCAGATACGCCTGCTCGGGCAGACAAAGGCCGATCTCGATCGCGACCTGATCGGGGTCGTTGACCCGTGCGGCCGGATTGACCTCCGGCGCGAACACCTTGCCGATCCGCAACGTCACGCAGGTCTCCCAGGCCGCGAGCGGTCCGCCGGCCGCGTCGACGCGCTCGGTGTCGACCGACCACTGATGCCCGTCGGGCACGACGATCGCCTGATGCAGCAACATTTCGGCCACGCGCACCGTCGTCACGAGCTGCCGCGCGAGCTGCCGGCCCGACGGCAGCGACGCCGTCCGCGCGCGGCGACTTGCCGGCCGCGCGGTCCGTACTTCTTCGGTGAGGTACATGAACCCTCCGTATTCAGGATCGGCGCCGCGCACGACGCGGCGCACGAACATCCGCCGCCGGCGGGCGGACAGCACCGCGACCGGCGATCCGGCGGCGAATCGAACGAGCAACAAGCAACCGACGCGCAATAATCGTTCCCCGACTCACCGGGGCTGCGGCCCGACGCGCAACCGGCGCGCGACGGGCCCGATCACCGCGTCGGCCTGCTGCGCGATCAGCACATGCAGCGTGAAATCCAGATCCTCCGGCGCGATCTCGAAGTGAACATGGATCACGTCGCGCACGGCCCGCGCGCTGACGACATACACGCCGAGCGGCGAATGCAGCAGCGCCGCGAGGCGGGCGCGCGCGCGTTCGCCGGAATCGGCCGTCAGCGTGACGGGCAACTGCAGGCGCGGGCGCGGCGGCGGGAACGGAACGACGTTGTTGCGTGCGCCGGCGCGCATCTGGCGGCCGGCGACATCGAAGGCGGGAACGGGATGGATAAAGGTCATGGAGCGGACGGAAGCCGTCTCGGCTGTTCGACACATGCCCAGCATAGAAGACCGCGCATAAACGCCGTGCAAAAAAACGGCGCGGCGGTGCAAAAAACGGCATGCGGGGTGCCGCCCCCGTCATCGACACCTTCGCTCTGCCCATCCTCATCGCTACCGCCTACGACCACGCGTCCCGTCAACCATGACAGGTCGACATCCGCCCCGCCTCCGATACACTTGTGCGCGGCCTCGACAGTCAGTTCCGGCAATCGCCGCCGACCCGGCCCCCGCCCCATTGAGCGCGCCCCCGGTGACACGATCCGCCGGCTGGCCCGCACGGCACACCTCCCGATCACGATCCGATGGAGTCCCGCTTGAAAACCTGGCGCCACACGCTGCTTGTCTTTGCCGCCGGCCTCCTCACCGCCGCCTCCACATCCGCCCGTCCTGTCTGCACGGTCGTCGCCGATGCCGCCACAGGCCGGATGCTCGTCCAGCAAGGCGATTGCGCGACGCGCGTCACACCGGCATCGACCTTCAAGGTGGCGATCAGCCTGATGGGCTTCGACGCCGGCTTCCTGAAGGACGAACACACGCCGACACTCGACTTCCACGCAGGCTATCCCGATTGGGGCGGCGCCCCGTGGCGCGAGCCGACCGACCCGGCGCGCTGGATCAGGCTGTCGATCTTCTGGTACTCGGAACAGGTCGCGCAAGCGCTCGGGCCGGCACGCTTCCAGCAGTACACGAACGCATTCGGTTACGGCAATACGGACGTGACCGGCAAGCAGGGAGAACTCAGCGGCGTGATGGGTGCATGGGTCAATTCATCGCTGCAAATTTCGCCGCTCGAACAGGTCGCGTTCATGCGCAAGATCGTGCACCGGACGCTGCCCGTCAGCGCGCACGCGTACGACATGACCGAGCGCATCATGCTGATCGACGCGCAGCCGGGCGGCTGGACCGTGCACGGCAAGACGGGCACGGGCTCGCCGGGCTTCAAGTACGATGCCGCGCACGCGTACGGCTGGTTCGTCGGCTGGGCGACGAAGGGGCCGCGCACGCTCGTGTTCGCGAACCTGATCCAGGACGACAAGCGGCAGACGCCGAATGCGGGCTTGCGCTCGCGCGATACGTTCCTGGCCGCGCTGCCGGCGCTCGCCGAACCGGGCCGGCCGCAATGAGCGCCGGCCCGCGCAACGCACGGATCGACCTGCTGCGCGGCGTGTCGATCGCGCTCGTCCTGCTGCATCACTTCAACATCGCGTATCCGCTGCGCGACACCGCGCTCGCGCGCGTGCTCGGCTGGGACACGGTCCATGCGATCGTGCGCAACGGCAACTACGGCGTGACGATGTTCTTCGCGATCTCGGGCTACCTGATCACGTCGAATGCGCGCCGCCGCTGGGGCAGCCTCGGCGCGCTCGACGCGCGCGCGTTCTACGTGTCGCGCATCGCGCGCATCGTCCCGTGCCTGCTCCTGCTGCTCGCGCTCGTCAACGGCCTCGCGGCGGCCGGCGTGCCGATCTTCACGAACCATGCGCCGCAGGGCGTCGCCGTGTCGTTCTGGCTCGTGAATCTCGCGTCGCTCACGTTCTGGATGAACGTGCTGATCGGCGCGTACGGATGGGTCAACTACGCGCTCGGCGTGCTGTGGTCGCTGTCGGTCGAGGAGGTGTTCTACCTGTCGTTTCCGCTACTGTGCATCGCACTGCGCCGCGACACGCGGCTGTTCGCGTTCTGGCTGCTGATTGCTGCGATCGGCCCCGTATACCGCTTCACGCATCCGGGCGACGAAGGCGGCTTCCTCTATGCGTACTTCGCGTGTTTCGACGGCATCGCGATCGGCTGCTGCACTGCATTGCTCGCCGAACGCGCGCGCTGGCAGACGCTCGCTGCAGCGCCCGTGCAATGGTTCGCGGCAGCGGCGATGACGGCGCTCTATCTCGCGTGGCCGATCGCGCAAAGCCATGTGATCGGGGTATCCGCGATGGCGCTCGGCACGGCCGTGCTGCTGATCGGCGCGCATGCGGAACGCGAACGCACGCATGGCCGCGTGCTCGCGCCGCTGCGCTGGAGCGGCCGGCTCAGCTACGAGCTGTATCTGTTCCACCTGATCGTGCTCGGCACACAGCGCACGTTCTGGCCGCCGTCTGCCACGCATGGCGACGGCAAGCTGGCGCTGCTCGTCGCGTATCTGGTGCTGTCGGCCGGCTTGAGCGCGGTCATCGCGCGCGGCTATGCGACACCGCTCGACCGCTTCATCAAACGGGTCGCGTCGCGGCCCGCGGCGCGCGTGCCGGACGGCGCGCGCTTCTAGCGCTTCTAGCGCGGCATCGGCGATCCCTGCCGGGTAACGGCGGGCCAAAAATACCGGCCGGGGCCCGGCCGTATCGCACGACGATACCGGCCGCCCTGACCGCAAGCCCCGCTTGCGAAGCGTCGATCGACCGCGACAGCGTCATCGGTCGCGCGTCGGTCAATCCAGGTAGTCCGCGTATTCCTTGTGCGCATAGCCGGCAAGCGCCTGCCACGGCAATGGCGCCCGTCGCGCAGCCGGCTCCTGGGTCAGGGTCAGCTTGCGCACGACACGACCGTCGGCACTCCGGTATTCGACCGACAGCGGCGCCTGCAGCCGTTCGCTCCACAGGATCCGGTTCACGCCGCGCGCGCCGGGCGACTCGACCGCCTGCTCGTACCAGCGGGTGCCGGGCGCGTCGCCGGGCTTCGCCGCGCCGAGCCGCTTCAGCTGCGACGGCGGCGTCACGTAGTACGCGTTGTCCCACGAGCCGTCGAAGCCCGTGGTTTCGTACTCGGCCGGCGGCACGCTGACGACCGTCCGGGTCGCCGCGTCCACATACTCGATGCGCGCCGTCTTGCCGTCGTACGTGACGTGACGTGCGGCTGCCTGGAAGTTGAAATGCTTGTGGCCGGCATGGGCGGCGGCCGGTTGCACGCCGGCGCGCGGCGGATCCTGGCGCATACGGCCCGCGTCGTGGTCATGGTCGTGATCGTCGCCATGACCACCGCCCGCCGCCCCGACGGGCAGCACGCGCTCGACCCACACGTGCCCGTCGCGCCGAACCATCCGTTCGCGATACATCGTCGTGCGCGTCACGCCGTCGGCCGTGACCGTGCGGCTTTCGTGCAGCAGCACGGCGTCGAGATCCGCCGCCGCAAAGGCCGGGAGCGCGGTCAACCCGCAAGCGAGCACGCAGAGAAGCTGGCGTTTCATCGGGTGTTCCCGTTCATCATGAAGCAGCCGGCCTCAGAAACCGAACGCCGATCGCACGAGGCCGAACACCTTCGTGTTGTCGATCGTGCCCTTGAACGCCTTCGCATCCGCGCCGTCGGCAAACAGCATCACGTCGCCGCCGCCGTGCGTCTCCGAGCCCGCACTGCCCATCCGCACGCCGACTTCCTGCAGGTACGCGTCGTTCATCGCCGTGGCCGAATCGACCGATGCGCGCACGTTCGGCCGGTTCGCGCCATTGCCGAACACCAGCGTCGTGTAGGTATTGCCGTCGGCATCCTTGCTCGGCTGACCGTCGCGATAGTTGCGGCTGATGTCGAGAATCGGATTGCCGCGCTTCGAATAGCCGTTGATCGTCATCGTGTGGTCGTGGTCGGCCGTCACGACGATCAGCGTATTCGACAGGTCGACCTTCGACAGCGCAACGCGAATCGCCTCGTCGAATGCCGCCGTATCCTCGAGCGCGCGCTTCGCGTTGGTGCCGTGCAGCGCATGGTCGATCCGGCCGCCTTCGACCATCAGGAAATAGCCGTTCGAGTTCTTCGACAACACGTCGATCGCTTTCGACGTCATGTCCGCGAGGCTCGGCTGCGTCGGCCCTTCGCCCTTGCCCGCGACGCGGTCCAGTTCGTACTCGAGATGGCTCGTCGAACTGAACAGGCCCACCAGCTTGCCGTTGCCGGCCTGCGCGAGCTGGTCCTTGGTAGCCACGACCGTATAGCCCTTCGTCTTCATCTCGTCGAGCAGGTTGCGCCCGTCCGCGCGCCCACGCTTGTTCGCGACCGGATCGAACGGCGTCCAGTGATTTCGGCCGCCGCCCATCAGCACGTCCACGCCGTCGCCAAGCGCCGCGTTGTAGCCGGCACCGCCCGGCGCCGCCTGCGCGGCGATGTCGTACTGCGCGTCGCGATGGCAGATGTGCGAATAGGTCGCGGCGGGCGTCGCATGCGTGAGCTCGGTCGTCGTGATCGCGCCGACCGCCTTGCCGCGCGCCTTCGCCAGCTCCAGCAGCGTCGCGACCGGCTGGCCGTTGCCCGGCGCGCAGTTGTTGACGGTCTTGTTGCCGTTGACGTCGCTGCCCGGCGCGACCGCGCGCGTGTCGGACGACATCGACAGCACCTCGTTGTTCATCTTCACGCCGGTCATGTACGCGGCCATCGACGGTGCGCTGTCGGTGGTCTGCGCGTCGTTCGAGAAGGTCTTGACGCGCGCGGTGCGGGCCAGCTTCTCCATCGTCAGTTGTCCCGACTCGCCGACCTTGTAGATCCGGCTCGCCGTCACGGTCGTCGGCCCCATGCCGTCGCCGAGAAAGAAAATCACGTTCTTCGCCTGGCCGGCGGCCTGCGCCGCGCCGCATGCGAAACCCACGACGGCCAACGCCGCCGCGATGCACTTGATGGTCGACATCCTGTATTCCCCTGTACCCGTGTTGTCGGCGCTCAAAGCTGCACCGCGTTGCGCACCAGCTCGAAGACCCGGTTGTTCTCGATCACGCCGTGGAACGCATCCGCGCCGCGGCCGATCGCACCGAGGAACACATCCGTGCCGCCGTGCGTCTCGCTGCCCTTGTCCATCCGCACGACCGCCTCCTGGCGATAATCGTCGGCGCCCGTCACCGCGTCGGTGAGCGCGGTGCCCGCGCGACTGCCCTGCACGCGGTTTTCGCCGTTGCCGAAGCCGATGATCGTGTACGGCGCGCCGTCCGCGTCCTTCGCGACCGCGCCCGTCTGGTAGCTGCGCAGCACGCCCAGCACGCCGGGCTTGCCCGCTTCGGTCTTGCCGGTGCGCGCCGCATAGCCGTTCAGCACCAGCGTGTGATCGTGATCGGCCGTGACGACGATCAGCGTGTTCTTCAGGTCGGGATCGGTCTTGCGCACCTTGTCGAGCGTCGCCTTGATCGCGTTGTCGAACGCGACCGTGTCCTGCAGCGCGCGCTTCGCGTTGGTGTCGTGCAGCGCGTGATCGATCCGGCCGCCCTCGACCATCAGGAAATAGCCGTTCGGGTTGTTCTGCAGCACGTCGAGCGCGCGCGTCGCCATGTCGGCAAGGCTCGGTTCC
The DNA here is from genome assembly GCF_900119325.1 of Burkholderia sp. NFPP32. Classification (NCBI taxonomy): domain Bacteria; kingdom Pseudomonadati; phylum Pseudomonadota; class Betaproteobacteria; order Burkholderiales; family Burkholderiaceae; genus Burkholderia; species Burkholderia sp. NFPP32. The sequence continues at coordinate 318,698 of NZ_FPJP01000003.1, forward strand.
TTGGTCGCACCGCGATCGAGGTCGTAGCTCATGTGACTCGACGAAAACAGGCCGACCAGCTTGCCGCTCTTCGTCGCATCGGCGGCCAGCAGGTCGTCGCGGTTCCGCGCGAACGCGTAGCCCTTGGCCTTCAGTTCGTTGACCAGGTTGCGTCCGTCGGTGCGCTTGCCGCCGCCGTCCTTCGGTACGAAGAATTGCGTGCCGCCGCCGAGCACGACGTCGACGCCGTCGCCGAGCGCGCCGTTGTAGCCCGCGCCGCCCGGCACGAGCTGGGCCGCGATGTCGTTCTCGGCATCGCGATGGCACACGTGCGCATAGGTCGCGGCGGGCGTCGCGTGCGTGACGCGCGTGGTCGTCACGACACCGGTGGCCATCCCTTTCGCCTTCGCGATCTCGAGCAGCGTCGACACCGATTTGCCGTTGTTCGCGCCGCAGTTGCCGGTGAGGCCGGCGGTCGGCTCGATCGCCTTCGTGTCGGGCGACATCGAAATCACTTCGTTGTTGGTCTTGACGCCGGTCATGTACGCCGACATCGACGGCGCGCTGTCCGTCACCTGCGCATCGTTGGAATAAGTCTTCACGAACGCAGATTCGGGCAGCGTATCGATCGTGAGCGCGCCGTCTTCACCGACCGCATAGATGCGCGCGGCCGTCAGCGTCGTCATCCCCATGCCGTCGCCGAGGAAAAAGATCACGTTGCGCGCCGCCGCCTGCACGGGCGCGGGCGTCGAGCTGGTCGGGCCGTCGTCGCTGTTGCATCCGGCAAGCGCAAAGGCGCCGGCACACAGCAGCGCCGCCATTTTGATTCGATTCATGTTGCCGGTTCCCCCCGGTGTTGCTGCTTTCGAAATGAAAGGCAATGGTAGGAATCTGATGTGACGGCAAGATGAATGGAAATTGGAAGGATCGGTATGACTTATGAAAGCAACCGGCGCGGCGCCATGTCCGGGCGCCTTGCGCGCGGCCGCGTCAACCGGCGTGTTCGGTGGCGGCGCCGCGCACGGTCACGATGCGCGCGGGCGGAATATTTGCCCAGACGATACGGCTGCCGGAGGCAACAAATGCCGAATCGCCCAGCGGATGACGGCCGGGCGAGCGCAAGTCGTACGTGAATTGAATCATCACGCCGTCGGCCGACAGCACGCGATGGCATTGCTCGACGATGGCCGTCACGTCCTCGCGCGGCAGCGTGCGCAACGGCAGGCACGACACGATCGCATCGACCCGCGCGGCGGGCGGCAGCAGCCGCTCGAGCTGCCGCGCATCGCCCCATACGATCGACACATCCGGAAAGCGTCGCCGCAGGTGCTGCACGAACGCCGGTGAACGCTCGACCACGACGAGGCGCCGTGGCGCGACGCCGCGTTCGAGCAACGCCGCGGTGATCGCACCGGTGCCGCCGCCGAGTTCGACGACCAGCCCGTCGCCGTCCGGCACCGCACCAGCCATCTCGCGCGCCAGATGCCGCGAACTCGGACACAACGCGCCCACCGCGGCCGGGCGGCCGACCCACTCGCGCACGAACAGTGCCGAGACACGCCACGCGTTCGGCCAGATCATTGGCCGGCCTCGATCTGTTTTGCCTTCAGCCTTGACGTGCCGATGACTTCGCGAGGCAGGGCAACGGCGACACGGGGCTTTTGCATGGGCATCCTCCTGGACGATCCGGTCCGCCGCAGGAAGAGCGACGATCAAATCGATTCTAGGAAACGAAAACTTAAGGCGACGTGAAGATTGTCCCTAATATCCCGCGCCGCCGCATCCGTGAGTGGGCCGCCGACGGGAGCGAAGCAGCGTGACCGATCGGGAACGAACGGCACGCCGCACCGCGCGCGGCACCGCCTCACCTCAGGTTGGTTCTCGCCAGCTCGACGATCTCGTCGCCGCGCCCGCTCAGGATCGCGCGCAGCATGAACAGGCTGAAGCCCTTCGCATGCGCGATCTCGATCTTCGGCGGCATCGCGAGCTCGTATTTCGACGTGACGACGTCGACCACCGCCGGCCCGTCATGCGCGAACGCCGTGCGCAATGCCTGCTCGACGTTCTCCGAATGCTCGACGCGTACGCTGAAGATACCCGCGCCCTTCGCGATCGCCGCGAAATCGGTCGGGCTCAGGTCGACGTTGGTATCGAGATAGCCGGCCGCCTTCAGCTCCATCGACACGAAGCCGAGCAGGCTGTTGTTGTACACGACGATCTTGATCGGCAGGTTGAGCTGCCGCGCGCTCAGCAGATCGCCGAGCAGCATCGACAGCCCGCCGTCGCCCGACAGCGACACCACCTGCCGCCCCGGATGCGCACCCTGCGCGCCGAGCGCCTGCGGCATCGCGTTCGCCATCGACCCGTGGTTGAACGAGCCGTGCAGTTGCCGCTTGCCGTTCATCGTCAGGTAGCGCGCGGCCCACAGCGTCGGCGTGCCGACGTCGGCCGTGAAGATCGCATCGTCGGCCGCAACTTCGTCGACGATCTTCGTCAGGTATTGCGGATGGATCGCGCGGCCCGGCGGCTCGGCCACCGCGAGATCGTCGAGCCCCTTGCGCGCGGCCGCGTAATGCTTCAGCGCATTCTCGAGGAAGCGCCGCTGCGTCTTGCGCGTCAGGCGCGGCAGCAGCGCGGCGATGGTTTCCTTCACGGTGCCGACGAGGCCGAGCGCGAGCGGCGCGCGGTGGCCGAGCTGCGAGCCCTTCCAGTCGATCTGCGCGATCTTCGCGTTCGACGGATAGAACGGCCGGTACGGGAAATCCGTACCGAGCATCAGCAGCGTGTCGCACGATTCCATCGCGTGATAGCCGGAGCTGAAGCCGATCAGCCCGGTCATCCCGACGTCGAACGGGTTGTCCCACTCGACGAACTGCTTGCCGCGCAGCGCGTGCACGACCGGCGCGCCGAGCGTGTCGGCCAGCGCGACCACTTCGTCGTGCGCGCCCTGCGTGCCGCTGCCGCACAGCAGCGTGACCGCGTCGGAGCCGTTCAGCAATGCCGCGAGCCGGTCGAGATCGGCATCGGCCGGCAGGATCGACGGCGGCGCCGATTCGCTCCACGCCGGCGCCTCTTCCGGGCCGTCGCCGAGCGCGATGTCGCCCGGCAGCACGATCACCGCGACGCCGCGTTCCTCGATCGCGGTGCGCATCGCGCGCGCGAGCACACGCGGGAACTGCGATGCGTTGGTCACGAGCTCCGCGAAGTGGCTGCACTCGCGGAACAGTTCCTGCGGATGGGTTTCCTGGAAGTAGCCGAGCCCGATTTCGGTCGACGGGATGTGCGCGGCGATCGCGAGCACCGGCTGGTGATTGCGGTGGCAGTCGTACAGCCCGTTGATCAGGTGCAGGTTGCCGGGGCCGCAGCTGCCCGCGCACACCGCGAGCCGCCCGGTCGATGCGGCATCCGCGCCGGCCGCGAACGCGGCGCTTTCCTCGTGCCGCGTGTGCATCCAGCGGATCGCCCCGATCTGGGCCAGGCTGAACGACAGGCCGTTCAGGCTGTCGCCCGTCACGCCCCAGATGCGCTCGACGCCCGCCGCCGCGAGCGTCTTCGCCAGGTATTCCGCCATCGTCTGTCTTGCCATCGCGCCCTCACTCGTTGATTGATCGAGACATGCATGAACCGGCCGTGCGCTCGCACGTTTCGCCGACCGGACGAGCATACGCGCCTGGCCCGCGCCGCGTCGCGACGGTGCAATCGGGCCGACTGCCGTATGAGGCGCACGCACGCGATTGGTTCGATCCGGCGCCTCGCCGCGCGGCCGGCGTCATCGTTTCGTCACCATTGCGCAGGCGAACGGACAGGCTGGCTGGTGCCGCGCTCAACCCCAGTCGGACGCCGACTCGTCCGGATCGACAAGCGTGAGCCCCGCCGCCGGCAGCGGCAGCGCGGTCTTGTAGCGCACCTGCTTCAGCGCGAAGCTCGACCGGATGTTCGACACGCCGGGAATCGTCGTCAGCCGCTCGATGATGAAACGCTCGAGCGTGCGCATGTCGGGCATCACGACGCGCAGCAGGTAGTCGGCGTCGCCCGACATCAAATAGCACTCCATCACCTCGGGCCGCTGCGAGATCGCTTCCTCGAAACGCTGCAGCGCGTCCTCGACCTGCTTCTCCAGGCTGACCTGGATGAACACGTTGATCCGCAGCCCGAGCGGCTCGGGATCGAGCAGCGTGACCTGCTGCCTGAACAGCCCGAGCTTCTCCAGCGCGCGCACGCGGTTGAAGCACGGCGTGGTCGACAGGTTCACCGCGCGCGCCAGTTCCGCGTTCGTGATCCGCGCGTTCTGCTGAAGCTGGTTCAGGATGCCGATGTCGATGCGGTCGAGCCGCTTGGGGGAGGTGCTCATGGTTTGAATATTCCTTTTCTCGCGACGATTCCGGAATATTTACACTATCCAGAGGCAAATTCCCAATGAAATCAGACGCATATTCTGTGATTCGACGCGTAGCATGAGTCCCATTGATGCGTGCCGCTGCCGGCGCGTGGGAGACTCATATGACGGATCTGTCGAACGGTATCGAACACGCGCAGCGCGCGGCCCACGCGCGCACCGATGCGGACCCGGAAGAAACCGCCGAATGGCTCGAGGCGCTCGACGCGGTGGTCGCGCACGTCGGCCGCGACCGCGCGCAATACCTGTTCGACCGGCTCGCCGAGCATGCGCGCGCAACCGGCCTCGCGTCGCCGCGCACGCCCGTCACGCGCTACCTGAACACGATTCCGCCCGCCGAGCAGCCGCCGTATCCGGGCGACCTTGACCTCGAGGACCGGCTGTCGGCCGCGCTGCGCTGGAACGCGCTCGCGATGGTCGTGCGCGCGAACCGCGCGTACGGCGAACTCGGCGGCCACATCGCGAGCTATGCGTCGGCGTCCGACCTGTTCGAGACCGGCTTCAACCACTTCTTCCGCGCGGCGTCGCCCGCGACCGGCGACGCACCCGGCACGGCCGGCGGCGATCTCGTGTACTTCCAGCCGCATTCGTCGCCGGGCGTCTATGCGCGCGCGTATCTCGAAGGCTTCCTCACCGAGGATCACCTGAAGCATTACCGCCGCGAAATCGCCGGCCCGGGCCTGTGCTCATATCCGCACCCGTGGCTGATGCCCGATTTCTGGCAGTTCCCGACCGGCTCGATGGGGATCGGCCCGATCAATGCGATCTACCAGGCGCGCTTCATGCGCTACCTGCAGCATCGCGGCCTCGCGAACACCGCGGGCCGCACCGTGTGGGGCTTCTTCGGCGACGGCGAGATGGACGAACCCGAATCGCTCGGCGCGCTGTCGCTCGCCGCGCGCGAGGGGCTCGACAATCTCGTGTTCGTGATCAACTGCAACCTGCAGCGGCTCGACGGCCCGGTGCGCGGCAACGGCCGCGTGATCGACGAACTCGAAGCGCAGTTCGCGGGCGCCGGCTGGAACACGATCAAGGTGCTGTGGGGCTCCGACTGGGATCCGCTGTTCGCGCGCGATCACGCGGGTGCGCTCGCGCGCGCGTTCGCCGATACGGTCGACGGGCAGTTCCAGACCTTCTCCGCGAACGACGGCGCGTACAACCGCGCGCGCTTTTTCAGCCAGGACCCCGCGCTCGAAGCGCTCGCCGCACAGCTCACCGATGCGGAGATCGACCGCCTGCGGCGCGGCGGCCACGACGCGCGCAAGCTGCACGCCGCGTATGCGCGCGCGCTCGCGCACCGCGGCCAGCCGACCGTGATCCTCGCGAAGACGATGAAGGGTTATGGGATGGGCACGGCCGGCCAGGGCCGGATGACGACCCATCAGCAGAAGAAGCTCGACGTCGACGATCTGAAGGCGTTCCGCGACCGCTTCCGGTTGCCGCTGTCGGACAGCGACGTCGAACAGTTGAAGTTTTACAAGCCAGCGGAAGACAGCCCGGAAATGCGTTACCTGCATGCCCGCCGGGCTGCCCTGGGAGGCTATCTGCCCAGAAGGCGGACAGCGGCATCGAAGGGGCTGACCGTCCCTTCGATGCCGGCCTGGGGAGCGTTCGCGCTGGATGCGGCCGGCCGCGAGATGTCGACGACGATGGCGCTCGTGCGCATGCTCGCCGCGTTGATCAAGGATCGCGACATCGGTTCGCGCATCGTGCCGATCGTGGCCGACGAAGCGCGCACGTTCGGCATGGCCAGCCTGTTCCGGCAGGTCGGCATCTATTCGCCGCTCGGCCAGCGCTACGAGCCCGAGGATCTCGGCTCGATGCTCTACTACCGCGAGGACACGCGCGGCCAGATCCTCGAGGAAGGCATTTCGGAAGCGGGCGCGATCTCGTCGTGGATCGCCGCCGCGACGTCGTACAGCGTGCACGACCTGCCGATGCTGCCGTTCTACATCTACTACTCGATGTTCGGCTTCCAGCGCATCGGCGACCTGATCTGGGCCGCCGCCGACCAGCGCTCGCGCGGCTTCCTGATCGGCGCGACGTCCGGGCGAACGACACTCGGCGGCGAGGGCCTGCAGCACCAGGACGGCAGCAGCCACCTCGCCGCGTCGACGATCCCGAACTGCCGCGCGTACGATCCGGCGTTCGCGTACGAAGTCGCGACGATCGTCGATGCGGGCATGCGCGAAATGGTCGAGCAGCAGCGCGACGTGTTCTATTACGTGACCGTCATGAACGAGAACTACGCGCAGCCGTCGATGCCCGACGACGATCCGGCCGCGCGGCGCGATGGCATCCTGAAGGGCATGCACCGGCTGCCGTCCGGTTCGAACGCAACGGCACGCGTGCAATTGCTCGGCTCGGGCGCGATCCTCGGCGAAGTGCTCGCCGCACAGCGGATGCTGAAGGACGACTGGGGCATCGACGCGGCCGTATGGAGCGTCACGAGCTTCAGCGAACTGCAGCGTGACGGGATGGAAGCCGAGCGTCGCGCGCGGCTCGACGACGACACGCACTCGACGCCGTACGTCACCGCCGCGCTCGCCGCGACGCGCGGGCCCGTGATCGCTGCAACCGACTACGTGCGCGCGGTACCCGAACTGATCCGCGCGTACGTGCCGCGCCGCTACGTGACGCTCGGCACCGACGGTTTCGGCCGCAGCGACACGCGCGACGCGCTGCGCGCGTTCTTCGAGGTCGACCGCGCGAGCATCGTGCTCGCGGCGCTGAAGGCGCTGGCGGATGATGGCGAGCTCGATGCGACTATCGTGCGCGACGCGCGAGAGCGTCTCGGCAAGTCGGCATATCCAGGCGTCGCGCCATGGCAGCGCTGACCGGACGACGCGACCGCGCAGCAGCCGACGACGATTCGTCGACCAAAACAATACGGCCAACTAGCCGAAGAGGCGTGGATCCAGCGCGAACGCTTCCTTGCCGATCACTTTCACACTCGAAGCAAAATCCGCATGCAGCGGGTTCAGCAGCAAGTTGAAGTCGGTCGGGCAGACGACTGACGGTACGCGCATCGCCAACTGATCGCCCGCTTCAAGCCAGACGCGCCCGATCCGGGCAGTCGACTCCGGATCCTGCGACAGTACCGCCCAATCGTCCGGCAGGTCCGGCTGGTACGCATTGTCATGGACGGTGTCGGGCACCTCCAGCGTCACTAAAAAAAATCCGCCAGCGGGAAGCAAGCCGGACATATGGACGAGTGACTCGAGCAACGACGTCGACGCATGGCAGCAGGTGTACAGCACGCGCATGCCGCGAGGATTCCAGCGGCCACCGGCGATCGCCGCGCCGTTCCCGCTCAGGTCGTCGGCCAGGTAGTGCCCCTTTCGTTCTTTCGCGAGACGATACAACCTCACGCGCCGACCCCGAACTGGGCACGGTTCAGAATGTCGCGCACCCGGTCGTAGCCGGGCTGTACGTCGAGCACTTCGAGCGGCTTCAAACCGTCGAGCTCTGCGTTCGCCCGGCTCATCCACGCCGCTGCGCGCTCGCTGTCCTCAAACAGATCGGTGGCGAGATCCAGTACGTAGAGCACGCGCGCAACGCGATCGGACTCGCCTTGCGACAACCGGTCGTGCTTGGCAATTTTCCGCAGAATGGTCGAGCTGGGCAGGCTCAGCGCGCTCAAGAGGGACTGAACCGGCACGCCGAGCAACTCGCGCGCGACACGCTCGATGATGACCGCGTCGAAACCCTCCGCGATCGCGCGCCGCTGCGACATCGGCGCCATCCGGCCAAAGGTGTCGAAATCGCCCTTGCCGGCGCCCAAACCGTTCGAGCCGCCCGCCGGCGTCGCGGCACGGGATGCGGCAACCCGCTTGGCAGGCTGACGGGCCGCAGGTGTGGTTGCTGTCATGGCGATTCCCAAATGGGTTAATTTGAATTCTCATTGTATACACCCAAACGGGAATTTTCAATTAGCCAAACGGCATAGCCTAGGCTAATGGGAATCGACGACGCTCCGCGCTACACCGGCAGCGCATGCGTCGACAATATCTCCTTGAGCACCATGAACGACCGCACCTGCCGCACGCCGGGCAGGTAGATCAGTTGCTCCGCGTGCAGCCGGTTGAAGCTCTCGTTGTCGCGTGTGCGCACCAGCATGAAATAGTCGAACTCGCCCGTTACGACGTGACATTCGACACATCCCGACACCTTCTGCGCGGCCTTCTCGAACGCGGCGAACGCTTCCGGCGTCGAGCGGTCGAGCACGAAGCCGATCACGACCAGCATGCCGGCCCCGAGCGGCTTCGGGTCGAGCAGTGCGACGATCCCGCGAATCATCCCCATTTCCTTGAGCCGTTCGACGCGCCGCAGGCACGCCGGCGCGCTCAGCTTCACCTTCGCGGCGAGGCTCACGTTCGAGATCGACGCGTCCTGCTGAAGCTGCCTGAGGATCGCGCGATCGATGCGATCGAGCGCGGGCGTGGCATCGGCCTGCGTCGCCGGTCTTCCAGTTAATTTCATTGCGTCTTCCTCGATTTTTTCGAACTCAAATTGCTTGATCAGCACTTGATTCGTTATCAACGTAGGCCGACGATATTTATTTCGCAAGCTCATTTCGCGCGTGCTTGCCTATCATTTTTCCATCGGGACACGGCGTGCCGCCCCTCCCGAACACACCGATGCCCGCGCCAACCCCGCCTTTCCGGAGACAAAAATCGATGAACCTGCAACGCTTCCCCCGTTATCCGCTGACGTTCGGCCCCACGCCCATCCAGCCGCTCAAGCGCCTGAGCGCGCACCTCGGCGGCAAGGTCGAGTTGTATGCGAAGCGTGAGGACTGCAACAGCGGCCTCGCGTTCGGCGGCAACAAGACCCGCAAGCTCGAATACCTGATCCCCGATGCGCTCGCGCAGGGCGCGGACACGCTCGTGTCGATCGGCGGCGTCCAGTCGAACCAGACGCGTCAGGTCGCGGCCGTTGCAGCGCATCTCGGCATGAAATGCGTGCTCGTGCAGGAGCACTGGGTCAACTACGACGATCCCGTCTACGACCGCGTCGGCAACATCCAGCTATCGCGGATGATGGGCGCCGACGTGCGGCTCGTTGCCGACGGCTTCGACATCGGCATCCGCCGTAGCTGGGAAGAAGCGATGGAGAGCGTGCGACAGGCAGGCGGCAAGCCGTATCCGGTTCCGGCCGGCTGTTCCGAGCATCCGCTCGGCGGGCTCGGGTTCGTCGGCTTCGCGGAAGAAGTACGTGCGCAGGAAGCGGAACTCGGATTCAGGTTCGACTACATCGTCGTGTGCTCGGTGACGGGCAGCACGCAGGCCGGGATGGTCGTCGGCTTCGCGGCCGACGGGCGCGCGGATCGCGTGATCGGGATCGACGCGTCGGCGACACCGGAGAAAACGCAAGCGCAGATCACGCGCATCGCGCGGCATACGGCTGAAATCGTCGAGCTCGGGCGTCGCATCGACGAGCAGGACGTCGTGCTCGACACGCGCTACGCGGGCCCCGAATACGGGCTGCCGAACGACGGCACGCTCGAGGCGATCCGGCTGTGCGCGCGGCTCGAAGGCGTGCTGACCGATCCCGTCTATGAAGGCAAGTCGATGCACGGGATGATCGACAAGGTGCGGCGCGGGGAATTCGAGCCGGGCTCGAAGGTGCTGTATGCGCACCTGGGCGGCGTGCCGGCGTTGAGCGCGTATGCGGAGATTTTCCGACAGGGGTGATGCGGGCCGGGCGGAGGCGCGGCGTGCGCTGTTAGCGCCAGTTTCGAGCCTCCGCCGAACGGGTGCCAGACGGCGCGGTTCGTCGATGCCTCGCGCGTCATCTGCTCGTTAAAAGCACGTGTCGTCGGACGAACCGCTCTGCGGACCCGCGTGACAGACCGTTGCAACGAGCATGTGGGCGGCAAAAACACATCTAATGCGCATCGACCTCTCCCTTGCGCCGAAACAACCGCGACACATACGCACCTGTCAGCATCACGAGGAACCGGCTGTTGGTCGACAGATAGCGCTTCCACATCCGCCCCGGTTCCTGGATGACGCGGAACGCCCACTCCAGGCCACTGCGCTGCATCCACAGCGGCGCACGCTTCACCTTCCCCGCCACCACGTCGAACGTCCCGCCTACGCCCATTACGAAATCGACGCCCAATTGGGATTTCCAGCGATTGATGAAGTTTTCCTTGCGCGGCGACGTAATCGCAACGAACAGGAGCTTCGCGCCCGACGCACAAATCTGGTCGACGACGGTACGCTCGTCATCCCAGAAGTAGCCATGGTGAATACCGGCAATCCGCAACATCGGGTACTTTGCCGAGACTGCGCAGGCCGCCTTTTGCACAACGACCTCGGAGCCGCCCAGCATGAAAACCGGCAGTCCGTCCTGCTGGGCCATGTCGAGCAGGCGCTCGAACAGGTCGACGCCGGCGACGCGCTCCGAAACGTCATGGCCAAGCAGGCGGGCGCCCCACACGACACCCATCCCGTCGATGTTGACGATATCGCAGGCATGCACCGAGGCGGCCAGCTCCGGATCGGCCTGCATATTGACCAGCTTGGCGACGTTGACGACCACGTGCTGCGTGAATTGCGAGCGCGCAATGCGATCGCGGATCAGCTCGACGGTTTGGGTCATGGTACCGACGTCCATCGGACAGCCGAACAGTTCAATGCGATTCATGCGAATTCTCTCCGGGACAGGGAATGGGACGACAGAGCGTCGGGCTGGACGTGGTTCGCAAGAAGGCCGATCGAATAGAACGCCCACGCTTGCGTCCATCGCAGGTAGTCAACGCGATTGACTGAACGGGCAGTGCGCTGATAGGCGAAGCGGCGTTCGGCAGGCAGGTAGAGCGTCTGCATCGCGCGATCGAATACACGCTGCGCCAGCGGGCGGTCGGACTCCACCGGCGACACCGTCAGCAGCGTGATCAGCGCTTGCGCGAACGAATGCATGTCGAGAGGCCAGATCCGGTCGGCGTAGTATTTCGCAGTGCCGTCGGGCGTGAAGAACGTGTTCCGGTAGTACTTGAGGCCCCGATCGATCGCGTCGTCGAAGCACCGCGTGCCCGCGGCCTGTCGCAGGCAGTGCAGCGCCTCGAGGTTGTAGCCGGTGTGGAAGCCGTCGACGAACGCGTGATGACTACGCAGGCCGTAAGCCCATGCGCCGTCGTCGCGCTGCATCGACACGCTGAGCATCGCCGCACGCAGCGCGCGTTCGCACATCGCGGAATCGCCGGTTCGGCGAGCCGTCTCTGCAACGAATGCGGTCACCCACAGGTTCGCGTTGTGGACGAACGCTGATTCGCCCGGGATGTATGCGTAGTATCCGGAACCGTCGTGTTCCGTATAAAGCGAATCCAGGAAGTATCCGGCATCGACAGCCGTGTCGATGAAACGGGAATCTCCGGTCGCGTCGCCAAGCGCGTACAGCGCCCGCGCGGCGTAGCACGTCGTGATTGCGTTCGGTGTGCCGACCGGTACAAAGAAAGCGCGCGCCGCCCAGTCGAAGTGATAACCCCATGCACTATGGCGCCACAGCCGCCGATCAACGCGTTGCTCCAGCAGCCAGTTGCCTAGCACGCGCGCTTCCGCAACGCTCGTTCCGTCGCCGATCCGACGTTCACGTTCAAGCAAACCGAGAATGATCAGCGCGATACCCTTCGGATTCCGCTTGCGTGGGACGCCGGCCAGACCGCGCAGATTGATCGGGCTGCGCTTGTGAAATTGAAGCCATGCGATGCGCGCGAGCGGCAAGCACGACAGGCCGGAATAACGAAACAGGCGGCTGTTCAGGCCATCGAACGGATCGTGGCCGGCGTAGTCGTGGCGCTGGCAATGCGCGAGCAGGCCGTCGGCGACGGCGGCGGGATCGGGAAATTCAGTCATCAATCGTTTCTCTTGACATCCACGGAGACAGCGCCGAAATACACGGCGAGTGCATCGACGTCAGTGGGATAGGTTTGCCAACTCGGCTTGTAGATGCCGAACTTGAGATAGCTGTGCCGATCGCCGACATACGCGTTCGGTATGCCATTCGCATCGAAAACGGCGAGCTTGTCCTTCCACACCTGCGTAATAGCCTGGCGCCCCGATGAATCGGGCGCATAGCGGATCGTCCAGTCAACCCATCTTCCCCGGTCATTCGCGGCGCAGCAGAGATGCCTTTGCGTGTCTTGCGTCGTATCGTGGCCGCCGCGGACGGATATGATGTATTCCGATCCAAACAGTTTCAGCATGACCGGGGGCGAGCCGCTATGCTCACCCTGGTGAATTTGAGTGAGGATTGCGAATTGCTTGCTATCGAATCTGAGATCGCTCGGAAGATAGGTGCGCCACCGGATCAGATATTCATGTCCGGGAGCAAGCTGGATGTCGCGCGGCAAGAGAAATTCTGCCCTCGGCAACCGATTGATCAGATGGGAAAAATCTTGACTCTTTCGAAGTTCGACTCGAATCGCGCGACGGTCAGAGGCAACCGGATCGTCAACCAGCGTGATATTCGTCGGCGTGGTTTGCTGGAACGTCAGGCCGTTCAGATCGTTATGCCACGAGTTCGAATAAACGGATTGGTAATCGGCAGACTCCACGCGAACTGCCGTCGTCGTTGCACAAGCCACGACCAGTATTGATCCGAGCCCTACCACAATGCCGGACGTGACGGGCTTGCCGAATTTCATACGGCGACTCCGTTCGTGATGTCGCGATAGCAATGAACATACCGCTCCGAAATCGCCTCGGCGACGTAGTTCTGTTTTGCCCGGGACAGTGCGGCGGCTTTCATGCGTGTCGCGAGAGCCGGATTTTCGAGTAGTTGACGAACACGGCCGGCAAGTGCCTCGGCGTCATTGGGTGGGACGAGATACCCGGTCACACCTTCGCTCACCAGATCTTCCAGCCCGCCAACCCGTGTGGCAACGACAGGCACGCCACAGAACATGGCTTCCAGTGCTGCGATACCGAATGCCTCGAACTGGCTAGGCAGACAGAACACGAATGCGTTTCGATAGAACGAGAGCTTGTCGTCGCGCTCGAGCCATCCCTCGAAATGGACTCGATCGATCACGTCATGAGCGTTTGCAACGCCACGCCATCGCTCCGTATCACCTTCGCCGGCCAGCCTCAGCGCGATATCGAATCCCTGCCTCGTGAGCAGGCCGAGAGCCTCGATCAGCACGTCGACGCCTTTCTGGGTCGACAAGCGGCCGGCAAATGCGATATAGGGTTGAACGCAGGCCTGCGGGCGATCATGCGAACCGCCGTGCATTGCATCATGTTCCGCATCCGTCGCGAAATTGGCAACGACGCTTGTATCGTCAGCGTTTCTCCGAAACTGATTCAACAGCCGTGCCGACGCAGAAGACGCGCCGATTACCGCATCAGCGCCTCCTATGAACTGACGTATTGCCGCACGCGTCACGCCGTCGGCACGCGCGACAAAGCGGTCGAAATTGCCCGAATGCAAATGGAACACCACCCGTCGTCGCATCGCTTTCGCGATCATATAGAGGGCGAACTTTCGGTAGAAGGAACCACGCTCCGAAACGTGGAAATGCACAACGTCGGCCCCCCTTGCGGCAAAGATGAATTTCGGCATGTCCGACGAAAAGAATCGCAGTGATGAACCGGTGTTCTGGAAGCCATGTGTTTCGAAGATCGTCGTTCCGATGTCGGCACGCTCGAAGCTGGCCCGCCGGGCGGCCAGTTCCCCGAGTACCGAAGCAATACCGCCGCGTTGACCATATCCGGGACCGACGTGCAATACGTTGATCCGGTTCGCGTTGGGAATCCCTGCATCACTCGCCTCATATCTCATTCGATTCCCCCCCCGATGACCTGGTATGCGCGGATAGCACATACATCATCAGCAACGCTGAAAACACATAGGATGGCGATAGAAATGCCATCGAGAACAGATTGTCGAAACAAAACGCAAGAACGACATACATCCAGATCATGTTTTTCCTCCTGGATTGCCCATAGAAAAGCATGAATGCGAGCCAGAGAATCGCGCCAAACAAGCCCATTTCGACAAACAAATGCGGGTAGAACGTATCGGTGGTCTTCAACACACCGTCGAGCCCATACCAGTTGAAGTGATAGGTCTGATATAGCGGCGAGTTGTACTTCACCGACGCGGGGCCGCCGAAACTCCCGAGGCCCTCGCCGAGCAAATTGCCGTTCAGCAGAGACTCGAACATCACCCGATAGGATTCCGCTCGCGCCGAGTTACCGGAGAGGATGTAGAACGACAGTTTCGCCATCGCGACCCGAACGAACGAATCGAATAATCCGATCAGCAGAAACAGAGTTCCGGCCAGCATCGCGAGAAGCGACACCGCCCAAACTCGAATATCCCGCCAGCCAAGAAATACCGGGTAAAGAATGACCGCGACGTACATCTTGAAAGAAAATCCGAGCAGCGAGAACAGCAGGAATACCCACGACCATTTCAGCCTGGACGAATTTCGAAAATGGAAGCGGCACAGCAAAAAAGCACAAAAGTTGATGAAGCTGAACTCCGAAAAGAATCCCATCCACCCCTGCGCACGCAGGAACAATCCCGAGTCGATCCGCACCGGCATGAACAGCGGCAGCCCAACCGCATACGACACGTAGAAATACAGCTGGAACAGGTCGTTGCTCACGACCACGCCGATGAACGTCTTGACCAGCACGTCGAGCCGGTCGCGGTACGGGAAGATCGCCACCGTGATCGCGACCGGAAAGAGGAAGCGGACGAGTTCCTCGATCCCGGCATGGACGTTGAACGACAGCAGCATCCCGATGCAGAGCGACACGGCGATGGGCAGCGCGAGAACGGCCAGCCGGTGAAATCGCGGACGCAACAGGATCGCCGCGAACACGAGGCCGAACGCGCCGATCTTCACGACCTGCGAACGATCGTCGTCGAGTGTGAGCAGCGTGTCGCTGACGCAGAAGACGAAGTAAGCGAGCGCCAGCAGGCCGGCGCCCAGGTCGGCCACGCGCGATCGACGATGCGGCACGATCGCCGGAAATCGGGCGGCCGCGTTCATGGACGCGCTCCCGCCGCCTGCATCGCTTTCATATCGGCGACGCCCAACGCGCTGATCGATTCCGTATAGGCCGCGCATACCCGCCGTGCATGCATCACGACGATCGCGTTCCGGATCAGCGTCACGACCACCGCGGATGCCAGCATGCAGAAGAACCCGATTTCGCCGCCGATGGCGACGCAGCCACCGAGCAAAACGACGAACAGTGCCGAGGTACCGATGTTGATCCGCGCGGTGGCCGCGCTCTGCTCGAACGCCATCATCACGTTGCTGCCGACGACGCCAAGGACGCCGGCCGCACACTGGATCGCCAGCAGCACGCCGCCCGCGAGCACCATGTACACGCCGTTGCCATCGAGCCCGTAGCGCCAGGTCAGCCCCGCCACCATCGCAAGGTTCGCGACAAGTACGACCAGATTCGACAGGTCGATATTGCGCCGCATCGCGCCCAGCGTCGCGTCGAGCGGCGCCTTGTCCTTCTTCCGCTTAACGAGGTCCGGCAATTGCGCGATCGAAATGGCGCGCGGCAGCAGGTTGCCGATCGCGGTCACCGAGGAAAACAACGACAGCATCCCCGCGAACGACGCACCGCACATCGCGTTCGCCATCGGTACGGTCACCAGCGCGATGCCGCCTGACAGGAAATTGGTCAGCCCGAACTGCAGCC
Source organism: Burkholderia sp. NFPP32 (assembly GCF_900119325.1). Lineage (NCBI taxonomy): Bacteria > Pseudomonadati > Pseudomonadota > Betaproteobacteria > Burkholderiales > Burkholderiaceae > Burkholderia > Burkholderia sp. NFPP32. The sequence continues at coordinate 334,751 of NZ_FPJP01000003.1, forward strand.
CCTTCACGTCGATGCGCATCGAAAACGCGCGACGATCGGGCATGCCGATCGCGGCGAACATCGCGACGGCCACCACGACCAGCGCAACGGCGAGGCACAGCGACGCGGAATAGCCGTGGCGCGTGCCGATCCACAGCATCGCGCACGAGCCTGCGATCAGCAGGCAGTCGAACGCGATCGTGATCCGGTAGCGGCGGTACGACACGAAGAAATGCCGCGCGAGCTGATACACGGTCCAGCCCCACATCAGCGCGACCACGCCGCCGAGATCGAACGCGACGAAGCCTGACGCGGACACCAGCACGCATGCGATCGTGGCGGCCACGGCGGTCCATCCCGCCATCGACACCAGCGAGTAGAACGCGCCGCGCGCCGCCTGCTCCCCGTCGCTCGCCGGTACGCGTACCAGAATCAGCGTCGCCCAGCCGATGGCCGTGAAGAAACCGATCATCTGTGCGATCGACAGGTTGGACGCCGCAGCCCCAAGCTCGTCCAGCGAATAGATCCGCTGGACGAGCCAGAACGTCAGCACGCGATAGAGGCCGGGCGCGCCGGTACAGACAAGCGCCTCGACACGGCCCAGCAGATTTTTGGCGTCGGCATTCCGCAGCATGATTTTTGTGCGCCCGTCCGTTACCCGCGCGCCAGCACGCCGCGCGTGTCGATCACGACCTTGGTCTGCAGCCGCACTGGGTCCATGCGACGGAACGGGGCGTGATCGACGAGGATCACGATCACGTCGGCTTCGGCCAGCGCTATGTTCAGATCGCACAGCCGGGTCGTTGCTTCCAACGCTGCCGGCAACGCGGCGATGTTGGGTTCGACGACCAGCAGCGTCGCGTCGGCGTTCGCCGCCAGCGCTTCGACGATCTCCATCGCCGGGCTCTCGCGCAGATCGTCGATATCCGCCTTGAACGCAAGCCCGAGACACGCGATCACCGGCTCGCGGAACCGGCTCGCCGCCTGCCGCACACGCTCGTAGACGAAATGCGGCTTGTCGTCGTTCACGTTGCGCGCGGTGCGGATCAAACGCGCGTGCTCCGGCGCGGAATCGACGATGAACCACGGATCGACCGCGATGCAATGACCGCCCACGCCCGGCCCAGGCTGCAGCACGCTGACGCGCGGATGGCGGTTCGCCAGCCGGATCAGTTCCCATACGTTGATGTCCAGCTGGTCGCAAATCACCGACAGCTCGTTCGCGAACGCGATGTTCACGTCGCGAAACGCGTTCTCGGTCAGCTTGCACATTTCGGCAGTGCGCGCATCGGTCAGGATGCACTCGCCGCGCACGAACACCTCGTACAGCTCCTGCGCACGCGTGCCGCATTTGCGCGTCATGCCGCCGATCACGCGGTCGTTCTCCACGAGTTCGCGCACGACATGGCCCGGCAGCACGCGCTCGGGGCAATGCGCGATACGGATGTCCGAGCGCTCGCCGGCCTGTTGCGGAAAGCTCAGGTCCGGGCGGTGCGCCGCGAGCCACGCCGCAATTTTTTCGGTCGCGCCGACCGGCGAAGTCGACTCCAGCACCACCAGGTCGCCCTTCTTCAGCACCGGCGCGATCGACCGGCATGCGGCCTCGATATAGGTCAGGTCCGGCTTGTTGCCATCGGCAAACGGTGTCGGCACCGCGATCAGGAACGCATCGGCCGGCTCGGGCGTTGCCGTCGCGCGCAGGTAGCCTTGCGTCACGGCGGCATGCACGAGCATGTCCAGTTCGGGTTCGACGATATGGATCTCGCCGCGATTGATCGTGTCGACCGCATGCTGCGACACGTCGACGCCGACCACGCTTTTACGGCGCGCGGCAAAGGCCGCCGCGGTGGGCAGGCCGATATAGCCCAGCCCGATGACGGAAATGGTTTCGAATGACATGAATGAGGTTCTCCAGACGTCGGGGGATTCAGCAGGGCGAGCCGGCCAGGTATGCCGGCCCCTGCGTCAGGATCGGCGGCGAGACCAGCAGATCCGCAATCCGCTCGCTTGCACGACCGTCGCCGTACGGGTTGTGCGCGCGGCTCATCGCGCGATAGGCAGCGCCGTCGTCCCACAGCTCGACCACCGCGCCGACCAGCCGCTCGACTTCGGTACCGACCAGCCTCACCGTGCCGGCCGCGACGGCTTCCGGCCGCTCGGTGGTGTCGCGCATCACGAGCACCGGCTTGCCGAGCGACGGCGCCTCTTCCTGGATCCCGCCGGAATCGGTCAGGATCAGCCACGCGCGGCTCATCAGGTACACGAACGGCAAGTACTCCTGCGGCTCGATCAGCACGACGTTGCCGATGTCGCCGAGCAGCCGCGCGACGGGTTCGCGCACGTTCGGATTCAGGTGCATCGGGTAGACGATGCGGCACTCCGGATAGCGCTTCGCGATGATCGCGATCGCTTCGCAGATCTGCTCGAACCCGCGGCCGAAGTTCTCGCGGCGATGGCCGGTGACGAGGATCATGCGCCGCTCGTCGTCGACGAACGGAAACCGCTCGCGCATCTGCCGCACCAGCGCCCGGTCGTGCTTGAGGCGCTCGGTGATCGTCAGCAACGCATCGATCACGGTGTTGCCGGTCACGTGCACGCGAGCGGCTTCGACGCCTTCGGCCAGCAGGTTCGCCCGTGAGGTTTCGGTGGGCGCGAAGTGATGCAGCGCGAGCGCGCCCGTCACCTTCCGGTTCGCCTCTTCCGGCCACGGTGAATATAGGTTGCCGGTGCGCAACCCGGCTTCCACGTGACCGACCGGAATGCGTCGGTAGTACGCCGCGAGCGTCGCGCCGAGCGTCGTGGTCGTATCGCCGTGCACGAGCACGAGATCGGGCCGGAACGATTCCAGCACCGGGTCGAGCGCATTGAGGATGTGCCCGGTCAGGCTGCCGAGCGTCTGCCCCGCGCGCATCAGGTCGAGATCGAAATCCGGCACGATGCCGAACAGGTCGAGCACCTGGTCGAGCATCTGGCGATGCTGGGCCGTCACGCAGACGCCGCAGCGCACGCCTTCGCGGGCCCGCAGCGCGTGGACGAGCGGCGCCATCTTAATGGCTTCCGGACGGGTGCCGAACGTGACGAGGATGTTTTCGTGGTGATGGGTCATTGGAATCTCCGTCGGCGAATCACGTGCGATCCGCCGCGGTTTGCGAATCGGCGTTGTCATACCCGTACGCGCCGTAGTTGCCGTACCGGGCGGAGCGCAGCCCCGGTCGGAAGCCGTTGAACACGACCGCGGTCGCGCGCGCGCCGGCGCGTTCGATCCGCTTCGCCGCTTCGAGCAGTTCGCCCGAGGTCGTCACGCCGGCACGTGCCGCGAGCAGGATCGTGTCCGCCTGCGCGGCCAGGACGACGGCGTCCGTCACCGGCAACAACGGCGGCGCGTCGAGCAGCACGACGTCGTAATCGCGTGCGACGTGCATCAGCAACGCCGACAGACGATCGGAAGACAGCAGTTCGACAGGCCGGTCGGCATACGGGCCGGCCGGCAACAGGTCGACGTTCGGCGCAACGTCGCGCACGATGGCGTCGGCGGCGGTCGCGCCGCCGCGAAGGACGGTCGACAGGCCGATCTCCGGCCGCATGCCGAAGCGCTTGGCCAGCTCGCCGCGACGCAGGTCGCCGTCGATCAGCAGCACACGCTTGTTCGACTGTCCGAGCAGCGCGGCCACGTTGGCCGACACGAACGATTTCCCGACACCCGCGGACGGTCCCGTGATCAGCACACGGTTGCCGTCGGGCTGGTCCATCAACTGGAATCGCAGCGCCGTGCACAGGCTTCGCAGCGCCTCGACCGCGGGTTCGTTCGGTCGCGCCAGCGCCAGGACCGTCGCCCCGCCTGCCGCAGCGTCACGCTGCGCAAGCCGGTGTTGCGCAACGCTGTGCGGAATCGTCGCCATCACGTTCAGGTTCGTGTCGCGCTCGATCTCCGCGGGATCGGTCACGCCGCCGAACAGCACCGCGCGGCCGATCACGGCGCACGTGCCGAGCACGAGCCCCATCAGGGCGGCCATCACCGTGACCAGCGCCGGCCTTGGCCGCACGGGCTTGTCCGGCACGATCGCGCGATCGATCACGCGCACGTTGCCGATCTTGCTCGCGGTCGCCAGGCGAAGCTGCTGGACGCTGTTCAGCAAGCCGACATACATCTCCGTTTGCACGGTCACATCGCGGCGCAGGCGTACGACGTTCTGCTGCGCATCGGGCAAGCGCCGGATCGTGTCGTTGATCGTCCCGACCTGCGCGTTGGCGGCGGCGATCTGCCGGTCGACCGCCGCGAGCTCCGGGTGAGCCGGCGTCAGCGTCGACGCCAACGCCCGCCGCTTCTGTTCGAGCTCGAACAGCGACATCTGCGCGGCGGTCGATTGCGTCAGCATCGCCTTCGCCTGCTCGGTCAGGTCCACGATTTCATGGCGGGCCTGGTATTCATTGAGGCGATCTTCGGCCGCACGCAACTGACGCTCCACGGTCGGGACCTGGTCGCTCAGGAACGCCAGCGACTTCTCGGCGGTGGCCGCCTTGCGGCTTGCGTTCTGCCGCACGTAGTTGTCGGCGATCGCGTTCAGCACGGCAGCCGCGCGCACCGGATCATGGCTTTCGTACGACACGCCGATCACGCCGGACTGATCCTTGCCGCGGCTCGCTATCGTCAGTTTCTTCTGCAGTTCGGCGAGCACGACCTGCCTCGAATCCGCCTTCACGACGAACTGCGCGCCCACTTCGGCTTCGATGCCGGCCACCTGCAGCGTCACGTCTCCGGCGGCCGTCTTCACGTGCAGCGGCTCGCCGATCGCGCCTTCCACATCGCGATCGAGATCGCTGCCGGACAGGCGATAGCGCCCGTCGCCCAGCGACGTGACGATGAACGCATGTTGCTGGAAGTCGCGCGGCACGTCGAATGCCGGAACATCGATGCGCTCGTTGCCCCAGACGAACCCGCCGATCCCGAACAAGCCGGGCGTCGACAGCCTGCGATTGAAGCGCGCGACGGCGGAGCCGATCACGGGCACGCGGCGCGGATACGCTTCGATGTGCAGGCGCTGACCGTCGACGACCGGTTCGGTCACGAGCCGCGAGCGCAGGATTTCCATCTCGCCGTCGTCGGTCGACTTCACGTCGAACAGCGCGCCGAGGCCGCCGACGAGCCCGCCCTCCGCCATGCTGCGCAGGTCCGAGCCGCCGCTTTCCACCTGCACGGCAATGTCTGCCTTGTAGACCGGCTTCACGACGAAGGCATAACCGGCTCCAAGCGCGGCACACGCCGCCGTGACCGCGACGATGCGGCCTGCGTGCCGGATCAGCACGTCGAGGATGCCGCGCACGTCGAGTTCGTCGGCGTCGTGTAAATGAGGTTGGCGTGGGTTCGATGCGTTCATTGGAGGCTCACTGCAAGTGTTCCGGCGCATCCGCGCCGGTATCCGGATGCGGTTGCAGGTTCGGTTCGAAGGTGGCGATCCGCGCGGCCCAATCGGCCACGCCGTGCTCGATCAGCTGCATCGCGTAGTCGTAGACATAGCGGCTTCGGCGGTACGGATCCGGAACGTCGGTCTGGTAGCGCTCGGCGAGGCGATACACACGGCCGCGCGTCATCGGGCAAGTCCGCTCGATCAGGTGGCGATGCGCGACCTCCATCACCAGGATCAGGTCGGCCCACCGGCAGGCCAGGTCATCGAAGCGTCGAGCCCGATGCGCCGACAGGTCGAAGCCGCGCTCGATCAACAGTGCATTCATCACCGGGTCGACCGGCGTCCCGCCGATCGCCGCGACGCCGGCCGACTCCACCCTACGACCGGGCAGCGCGCGCGACAACAGCGCCTGCGCGGCCGGACTGCGGCATACGTTGCCGGTACACACCACCAGGATCCGTTTCATCATTTCGTGACGATCGCGGCCGTCAGGCCCGCGTTGATGGCCGGAAGCAGTTGCGCGAGCACGCGGCCGAAGCGCGCAAGCTTCGTGCTGTCGACGTACACGACATCGCGCGGCTGCAGCTCGAACTCATTGGCGAGCACCATCGACACCGGCGAGCTGCCATCCAGATGAAACACCTGCGCCTGCCGGTCCGCGCCGGCGCGAATCACGTAGGTCTGCTTCGGATCGGCCGTACCCTGGTTCACGCTGCCGGCCTGCGACAGCGCGTCGGCCAGCGTGAGCCGGCCGTTGCGCAGCGGCAGCGCCGTCGTCGGCTTGTTGACTTCGCCCATCACGTACACGCCGAACTGGTCGCGCGCGCCGACCTGCAGCAGGTCGCCGCTGCGCAGCACGATGCGCGACGGATCGACGCGCTCGCGAATCAGGCCCGGCAGGTCGACCGGATAGGCGGCACCGTCGCGCACGAGCGTCATGCGGCTCTGATCGGCGTCGGCCGTGAAGCCGCCCGCGCGCGTGACGGCTTCGAGCAACGTCATCGGCGTGTCGTTGAGCGGCTGCGCGCCCGGCGCACGAACTTCGCCGTCGATGTAGACGCGATTCGCGCGATACGACGCGACGCGTACCGTCAACTGCGGCGCGACGAACCATTTCGACAGCCGCGCGCGAAGCGCGGACTGAATCTCGCTCGTGCTCATGCCGGCGACATGCAGTTCGCCCACGTACGGAAAAGCCAGGTTGCCGGCCTGATCGACGACGAAGCCCGCCGGCGGATCGGCAGGGCGCACCTGTTGCGTGCCCGGGTTGCCCTGCGCCGCGGCCAGTTCGGGGTGATCCCACACGGTGATCTGCAGCACGTCGCCCGCGTCGATCGCGTATGGCGCCGGCACCGCAAAGAGCTCCGCGCGCGTGCGTTCATCCTGTGTGCGCGCCTCGCGCCGCTGGGCCGCGATCAACTCGCCGTCGATCGGCCCGATCGGTACCGACGCCGCCGCTTCACGCGAAGCGGGCGCGTTTCTCGGCTGGCCGGGCGATGCCGCGACGATGCGATGCATCGACACCGCCAAACCGCCTTCGTATGCCTGCGTCGCGATCCCGCCATCCCGCGCCGCATCGTGCGCGAGGTTCATATGCATGCCCGGTTCGACCGCGCACGCGGACAGCAGTACGACGGGCAAGACCGTCATTGCCGATCGCAAGCGTTGCGCCCGTGACCCGGGCCGTTTTCCAGTTTCCATTTCCGTTGTCCAGAGCGTGTGCATCGACGCGTCATTCAATAGGCATTGCGATGCGTGAATCCATACAGGACGGTCGCGGCCACGATCCGCATGTCCATCGCAAACGACCAGTTGTTCAGGTAGTAAAGATCGTGTTCGACCCGCTTCTGCATCTTCTCGATGCGATCCGTCTCGCCGCGATGCCCGTTGACCTGGGCCCAGCCGGTGATGCCCGGCTTGATCCGGTAGCGCTGGATATAGCCGTCGACGAGATGCTGGTAGAAGCGGTCGTGCTCCACCGCATGCGGGCGCGGCCCGACCACCGACATGTCGCCCTTCAGCACGTTGAAGAACTGCGGCAGTTCGTCGAGGCTCGTGCGCCGCAGCAGCGCGCCGACACGCGTGACGCGCGGGTCGCCTTGCGTCGCCTGCCGGACTTCGCCCGGCTCGCGCGTGTCGGGCACGCGCATCGTCCGGAACTTGTAGATCGTGAAGATGCGCCCGTAAGCGCCCCTGCGTTGCTGCCGGAACAGCACCGGCCCCGGCGACGACAACTTCACCGCCAGCGCAACGACGGCCATCAGCGGTGCGATTCCGATCAACGCCAGGCCCGCGAACACGCGGTCGAACATCGCCTTGCCCGCCAGCGCCCGCGCGGACAGCGGCGACGAGACGAGATCGAGCGCATGACCGCGAATCGCCCCGTTCGGATGAAGCGGCGTCATGCCGGTGAGGTCAGGCATGAAGCGGATGTCGACCAGATCCTCGGCGAACGCGTGGACGATCTCGCCGACGCGATCGGCCTCCGACAGCGGCAGCACGATCCAGATCTCCCCGACGTGTGCGCGACGCACGTACTCGACGAATTCGTCCAGGTCACGATGCACGGCCGGCTCTTCCGGCCCGATCGGCGACGAACCGGACATGTCGAAGATCGCGGCTATCTGGAACGACCGCCCGGTTTCCCGCGCATCGCGCCCAACGAGCGCGCGGCAACGTTCGCGATGCCCGACGAGCGCAACCGGTTTGCGCCGGGCATGCCGCGCCGCCGCGAAAACGCCGAGACACCACCGCGCGGCCTGCGACACGACAAGCGCGACCGCCGACAGCGCGAACCAGCCGGCCAGCCAGTCGAGCGCGACCGGGAATTGCCGGTCGTGCGCCATGACGGAAATCGCGCCGACGCACAACGCGACGGCCAGACAGGCCGGCGCGAGCCACACGCAACGCCACGACAGGCGCCGCCCGGGAGCGCCGTACAGACCGACCAACGGAAACAGGACCAGCGCGCACACGATCGAAACGGCGATCAGCACGGCATCCGATCCGACAGACGACGAGCCGCCCAGCCAGCTTCTCGCTGCCCATGCGGTGACGACAAGCAATACGGCATCCAGCAACCAGGACCGTGAAGCTGTTCCGCGAACGGCGGGGGTGTATCTAGTTTGGTTGAACGAAGGCATAACCCTGGGCGATCATCTGTCGCGATCGATTGGCGACGGAACGGCGGCGCATCTACACGCAATGCACGCCACGCCGACACGGATCGACTCCCGGACCGACGATCGATTTCATGTGTTGTTTAGCAATGCGAATCTGAATCGATTGACATGGACCTTCAATCAAACGTCACGGATCGTTAAATTTCGAATCTGGCTGACGTGGCCTAACAACTCCAACGAGACCGACGCCCTCCGCTTACCGCGAGTCCATCGCTTATCGAAACGATGTAAGACTTGATACTGCCATTACGATCTGTCGTTTTAAATCGGTCATGTCCTAAACTAATTGGCATAGTTATGTTTCTTGTACTATTTGCCAATGACGCCCCTGCCTACAAGGCGTGTCTATTGATGTCAAGTGACCAAGCAAGCCGCGTGATGTGTGCCGGTTCACTTTGCAAGCCGGTGTGGAAGCACCGCCATCCCGCGAACACGATGACCGACGACTGCCACGTGCGCCGGCGTTGCGACAAGAGGCAGCGTCAATGCGCCGTTGCGCATGAGCGGCGGGTTTTCGCCGCGCGTCCTGGCGAGCAACGTATGCCAGCGCTACCTACGCGCGTCGTCTCAGGTGACAGTCGACTCGGTATCGACGCGCATCGGCGTCGCCTGTTCCGACATGACGTGCCGGCTCGGCGGCGAATTCGAGGATCTCGACTGCGGCAAAAAGGCGAGCGTGTGCCGTGCGCTCGTCACGCCGCCGCTCGTGCGCAGCCGTCACGGCAGCGTCAGCGTTCGCTTCGCGTGCGAGAACAGGAAAATCCGCTTTGAACGTGATCGAAATTTGCCGCGAGATCGCTTGAGGGGCACAACCCGGGCGTAAACGAAATACCGCCGGCAAGCCGGCGGCAAAAGATGCGCCACGGATGACGTGGCGCACCTGAGGCACTCGATTCAGCGAGCGCAGGTCATTCGGCTGTGAATGACTCGTGCGACGCTGCCGCGACGGACGCGCAAAGCGCCGCGGCCAGCGCACCTTGAGTGAGACGACGGGAAAGGTGGGGCTTCATGTCGTTATCGATCGATAGTGTCGTTGTTCGGCTTATGCGTCGTGCGAACTTCGATAAACCCCCGGCGTGGCGCGATGGTGGTCTCCCCGCTGCCGCCCCCGTTGCTTCCGGCCGGATCTTCAGGACGATCGGAACAACCGGTGTCGTCGCAGATCCGCACCGTATTGCCGGTCACGGACGATCCTGTACGCACGCGGCCAACAGCAACAGCAGCCCCGGTGCAAGTAAACGGCGGTACCGTGGTACCTTCCTCGAGTTTTATTTGCGCAGCAATTCTTCGAGCTTTTCACCCCCGCGAGCTCGGCTCGCAACCCGGTCGCGCGCGGCGCGGCGGATACAATCCGCCAACGCCGACACGCTGCCCAAGGCTCTCTCAGGTTCTCTCTTTGAATCGTTCCGTCACTACTTCATGCCGCCGCTTTTCGCTGTATCGGCTGTCGCCGGCATCGATCCTCAAACATGACGCGACAAACAATAGTGACGTGGTGAGCAATAATAATGGAGAAAAATGGTATGTCAAGGTCCTTCGCGTTTTCAAAGTTTGCGTGACGCGTCACTTTTGATATGCTCTTCGTCGCCCAAACCCTCTGGAGACCCCGTCGAGATGTCCAACAGCGAGCAGGCCAACGTCGACCTCATCACCGCCAACAAGGTGCGCGACCTCCTGAACCGGAACGGCATTCCGCCGCGAAGTCACAACACGACGATCGCGAATGTGCTGGGCCTCAGTTTCTCGGTCGTCACGCGCAAGATGAAAGGCCTGATCCCGTGGAACCTGTCGCAGTTGCAGGACATCGCGACGCACTTCGGCGTGCCGCCCGCGATCCTGCTCGACGACAAGGGCGCGCAGCCGGCCGCCGCCGAGATGGTCGACGCGACGCTCGTGATCGAGTCGCGACGCTTTCGCTGCCGGGCCGCAATCTCGACGAAGGCCAGCAGCCAGATCGAAACGGATTTCGTCGCGTTGCAGTGGCAAGGCGAATGGATCGTCACCGAGCGCCAGCACGCGCGCGAAGGGCGCACGTATCCGGTCGATGTCGTCGAGCTACGCTCGAGCCAGCCGAACGTGTACGCGGCACGCATCGCCGTGGTCGACGATTCGCGGGACGTCGCCGAAACGGTATGTGAATATTTCATCGAAAAAGGCGTGAACGCGATCCCGTACTTCGACGGCGCCACGTTCCGCAAGGCGCTGGAGGTCGAGGATTTCGACGGCTACATCCTCGACTGGATGCTCGGCGACCAGACGGCCGCCGATCTCGTGCGCGGCATCCGTTCGAGCGAGAACAGCGGCGCGCCGATCTTCCTGCTGACCGGCAAGATCTCGACCGGAGAAGCCAGCGAGGACGAAATCGCGCACATCGTGTCGCACTACAACGCGCGCTGCGAGGAAAAGCCGGTTCGCCTGCCGATCCTGTTCGCCGAAGTGGCGCGCGAACTGAAGATCGCGCTGCCCGCCGCGGCCGCCGCGAGCTGAGGCCGGATCGACAACCCACCACCGCACGACCGAGGGAAAGACATGCGAGTTTCGACCATCTGGACCAAGAGCCTGCTGACGGCCTGCCTGCTCGGCATGGCCGCCGCGACATGGGCGGCTTCGTCGTTTACGTTCACCGTCGACGGCAAGATCGACAAGAGCAACCAGCAGGGCAGGACGGCCTACGTGTTTTCCGAGCAGGTACTGATGGCGCTGCCGCAGCATACGATCGTCACGTCGACGAGCTGGACGCCGAAGGCGACCTTCACCGGCCCGCGCCTGTCCGACGTGCTGAAGACCGTCGGCGCGCACGGCACGCAGATCGAATTCCACTGCATCGACGAATACACGTTCACGATTCCGGTGTCCGATGCGGACAAATACGGCGTGATCCTTGCGCGAACGATGAACGGCAAGGTGCTCGGCAACGACAACTACGGCCCGCTGTGGATCATGTATCCGCGCGACCAGTATCCCGACGAGCTGAAGACGCCGCTCGGCGAAGCCAAGTTCGCGTGGCAGATCATCGGCCTGACCGTGAAGTGAAATGACGCGGCCGCGACGGAAAAACAGAAAAATCATTCTGATCCTCGGGTCGCTGTGGATCGCGGGATTCGCCGCGTGGGCGTTCCTGCTGTGGGACCTCCTCGCAACCTCGGTCAACGAGGGCGTGCTCGAAGGGCCGCGCGAAGGCGTGTTCTGGACGGCCGCGCAATACCGGAACGTCTATACGCGGTTCGACCGGCAACTGATCCTCTACGCGACGCACGAGGACGACGATTTCGATCGCGTGCAGATGCAGCTCGACAGCCTGTCGGTGTCGTTCGGGTTCCTGCAGCGGCCGTCCGAAGTATCCGAGTACTGGCTGCGCATCCCGCGCGCGCGCAACGAGATCGCCGCGCTCGGCGAATTCATGATGCGCCTGAAGCACGACGTGCCGTTGCTGCGCGGTGCGCCGAAGAACGCGCGGCAGGTGATCGACGAGGTCAATGCGTACTGGCCGAAGGTCAACGGCCTCGCGAACTACTTCCGCGCGATCGAGATGGCGCAGCGCGATTTCACGTTCCATCAGCTGAAGGAAAAGCAGCGCGCGATCCTGATCCTCGGCATCGTGCTCGGCGTGATCCTGTGTGCGCTGTTCCTGCTGCTGTTCTATACGATGCGCACGCGCGACGACCTGCTCGAACGGCAGGACGCGGCGCTCGACGCGGAGCGCAAGGCGTCGGATCGCGCGTTCGAGATGATCGAGGCGAAGAACGCGTTCCTCGGGATGGTCAGCCATGAGCTGCGCACGCCGCTGCAGGCGATCTGCGGGTCGATCGAGATCCTGCTCGCGCGCCCGCAATCCGACGCCAACCTGAAGACGATCCGGCGGCTGCAGAATTCCGCGCTGTCGCTCGAAGCGCTCGTCAAGGACCTGACCGACTACATCAAGCTGCGCTCGACCAAGCGCCTCGCCGAACTGGAAACGGTCGGCATGGCATCGCTGCTCGCCGAAGTCATCGAGCCGCTGCGCGAGAAGATCGCGACCAGGCGGATCGCGGTCGCGCAGCAGGTCCAGCCGCACGATCTGTCGATCCGCTCGGACCGCAAGCTGTTGCGGCAGGTGCTGTCGAACCTGGTCGAGAATTCCGTCAAGTACACGCTAGGTGGGTCGATCGACGTATCGATCGCGCTCGCCGACGCGCCGGCCGGCAAGCAACTGACGATCGTCGTGCGCGACACGGGCACCGGCATCGCGAAGCAGCACCTGTCGAAGATCTTCGAGCCGTTCTATCGCGCGAACGACGCGGTCGGGCTGCATGTGGACGGGATCGGCATGGGGCTCGCCGTCGTGCGCGAAATCGTCACGACGCTGCGCGGGCATGTGGACGTGCGCAGCGTCGTCGGCGAAGGCAGCGAATTCGTCGTGACGCTGCCCGTCGAAGTGCCCGACTTCATCGAGGCCGCCGGCGAAGCGCCCGCGTGGCCGGCGGCCGCCGCGCATCGCGACCGGCGCGCGCTGGTCGTCGACGACAACGACAACGCACGCGAAACACTGGGCGCGATGCTGTCGGCGCTCGGCATCGACGCCGATCTGTGTGGCACCGGCCACGAAGGCGTCGCGCGCTTCGGCGCGGGCCGCTACGACATCGTCGTGCTCGATCTCGAACTGCCGGACCTGAGCGGCTTCGAGGTCGCGCGGCGCATTCGCGCCGTCGCGCAGCCGGACGACGAAGGCCGGCATCCGGCGATCGTCGGCGTCAGCGCATACGAATCGGCCGCGCTGCACGAGAACAAGCAGGTGTTCGACGAATTCCTGCCGAAGCCCGTCCACCTGCGCGAACTCGGCGCCCTGGTCGAGAAGCTGCTCGCCTGAAGCGGTGCGCCACGTGCAAACACGCACGGCATCGCGCGCCGGCGCTGCCTCACGCGCTCCCGCTCACGTTCCCGTTTATTCGCCGATCAGATGCAGCACGATGTCGCGCCGGTGTGCCGCGCGACGATGCTCGAACAGGTAGATCCCCTGCCAGGTGCCGAGCACCATGCGCCCGTGCTCGACCGGAATCGACAACTGCACCTGCGTGAGCGCCGTGCGCAAATGAGCGGGCATGTCGTCGGGGCCTTCGGTGTCGTGCTCGTAGCGGCTTTCGTCCTCGGGCGCGAGTGTCGCGAAGTAGCGTTCGAGATCGCGCCGCACCGACGAATCCGCGTTCTCCTGGATCAGCAGCGAAGCCGACGTATGGCGACAGAACACGGTGAGCAGGCCCGTGCGGATCGACTGCTGATCGACGAACGCGCGCACCTGCGGCGTGAATTCGACGAGGCCGCTGCCGCGCGCGTCGACGGCGACATGCGTGATGGCTTGTTGCATGATCGTGACGTCAGGCCAGCGCGGCGAAGCCGTCGGCTTCGATCTGCTTCGCATCGGCGGGCCGCACGACGCGCGCGACCTCGACGCCGTCGCGCAGGAACACCAGCGTCGGCCACAGCTTGACGCGGAACGAGCGGCCGAGCGGGCGGCCCGGACCGTCCTCGATCTTCAGGTGGCGCACGGCGGGATGCGCGGCGAACGATTCGACGATCGCGGGCTGCGCACCCGCGCAGATGCCGCACCAGTTGGTGCCGAATTCGATGACGGTCGAACCGGCGAGTGCATCGACTTCCTCGCGCGTCGGTGCATTGGCGGTATAGCGTTGCGGCGTGTCCATCGGGGCCCTCATGTGCAATTCCGGATTGTGGCCGCGCGGCGCGCGAGGCGCGGCGGCACGCGGCCTGCGTTTCTTACTGTAGCGGAAAAGCAGGCGCGGTGCCGATGCGCTGATGGCCGTTTGCGCGCCGCATGCTCGCGCCGTTGCCGCGCGTTGCAAGCGCTGCTCCGCGAGCAATTTTCGTGCGTCGCCGCATCGCGCCGATCGCCGGATGACACGACAAGAATCGGAGCGCCGCACGGCCACGACAGGATCAGCATTCGAACCGATCCCTCAACGAAGCGAAGGCTCCGACCATGAACGCTCCGCATCGCGTCACCGAACCGAACATCCTCTATTTCGGCACGCCCGTCGTGCTGGTCAGCACGCTGAACCCGGACGGCACAGCAAATCTCGCGCCAATCTCGTCCGCGTTCTGGCTCGGCTGGCGCGGCGTGATCGGCATCGCCGCCAGCTCGCAGACCACCCGCAACCTGATGCGCACCGGCGAATGCGTGCTGAACCTGCCGTCGTCCGCGCAGGCGCACGCGGTCGACCGGATCGCACGGATGACGGGCACGCATCCGGTGCCCGAATCGAAGCGCGTGAGAGGCTACGTGTACGAACCCGACAAGTTCGGGGCGGCCGGGCTCATCGAGGTGGCATCGCACACCGTGTCGCCGCCTCGCGCGCTCGAATGCCCGGTACATCTGGAAGCGGTCGTCGCGGCCACGCATGGCCTCTCCGATGAAACGCCCGACCTGCGCGGGAAGATCACACTGTTCGAGCTGCGCATCCAGCGCGTGCACGTGCATCCGGACCTGCTGATGGATGGCCATCAAGACCACATCGATCCGGACAAATGGTCGCCGCTGATCATGAGCTTCCAGAAATTCTATGGCCTGGGGCCTCGACAAGTGCATGCGTCGCGGCTCGCCGAGATTCCCGAGCGCGCGTATCGCAGCCCGGACATCGAGCGCTCGCGGGAAGCGGGCGTGCCGGCCGACGCCGGGCGGTAATGAAACGCGATGCTGGCGGGCAGCGCCGCGCAGCTCGCGGCGCGGCGCTCGCGTGGCGCGCGACCGGCTCGGTCGCGCCGGCCGGTGCGCCGAAACCGATCGGATAAAATACGGTCGGCCACGCTCATTGGCCCATGACCGAACCGACGGAGTGTTTTCAGTGATTCAAGCTACCCCAGTTTTCAAGGACAACCTCGCGCAATTGCCGGCCATCGACGGCATCGCGCGCATCGATCTCGTCGGCGCGAACGGCGACGTGGTCGCCAGCATCGAAAACCAGCCCGGCAAACAGGGTTCGCTCGCGGTCTACCACTACCTGAAGCAGGCATTCGGCGCGCTCGACGCGAAGGCTGCCGAGCACGGCCTCGCCGTGTTCGCGGAGCATACCGCCGACGCACGCAACCGCCCCGGCGCGCACCCGAACGTCGATCGCCTGCTCGCGATCGTCGCCGGCGGCGACGCGCTGCGCATCGACGTCGTCGCGAAGGGTTGAACGACAGGCGGGGCAATGATTCCGGACAAGGATGCGTGGCACGCTCATGCATCTCCTCAACGGGTGCCAATGCGTGCCGCATCATCGACTCACCCGCAGAACCGCGGCAGTTCAGTCATGCAGCATCGAGCGCATGCACGTGTCGGCACAGACTCTTCGCTTTCATCGAGCACTCGCAGTTGCCCGCCGCACGTCGGCCCGGCTTGGCGAAAGGCATAGCTCCCCGCGCATGCCATGACGCATGCGCCCGCATTCATATCATCGATGACGGCCTCGCACGCCGGTCGTCATTTTCGCGATTGGCTGCCCCGATTTAGACAAAAACCTCGCGAAGATCGCCCGCACTGCCGCCGGAGGATCACCTCATCCATCACGCGTCGGCGTCGAATTTCTTGCGACGCATCGCACACACGCACTTGAGGCGCACACGGCCCGCTGCGGGAATCGCGTGCATCCGCCGCGCCTCCGCATATCGTTCGGCATGCAGAGCGCCTCCCGCGGCAACGACGACGATGCGTACCACCGCAACGTGGGCATCCAGGACGCGCTCGTGCCGCGGGAGACGCTGCTCGCACACGATGCCCATCTGGTCGTCTCGGGGCGCCTGCACGGCGCGCTGGAATCCGTGCTGCAGGGGCGGCCTGCGTACCACGTCAGCTACGAGCGCAAGGGCTTCGGCGCGTATGCGAACCAGCATCTCGACGACTCGGTCGTCAACGGCGCGGCGTTCGACCCGGACCTTGTCGCCTAAAAAATCCTCGCCGACGGCTCGGCAACCGCGCTCTGGCAATCGAACCGGACGGCGCTCGACCGGTTTCGCACCGCGCGCGAACATGTGATCGACGCGTTGCGCACGGCTCGATACGCTGGACGACCTGGAGACCGCGAGCATACAGGGCGCCGCCCCGTTCTGCGATCGAAGCACGTCAGGATAGACGCCCGAAACCGGTGCCGTTCGGATGATTGAAGCGTTTCGTCACCGGACATCTGCCGTGACGTACGCCTCCAATGGCGTGCCGTCGTAGCGGGATACCGTGGCACCGGCATGTCCTGCCGACTACCGATGCGCGATGCCCCTCGGCCTGCGCGGACGCCTCGTCCGGCATGAAATACCGGGCCGCTGACAATCATGAGGGTGACTATTCAAACTGTCACGCGACGACATCCCGTTTCTGCTGGGGATTTCGTCGCAACAGGAAACGACAGGCACGGAATGGTGCTTTTCTATATTCCGGCACAAAACATATAACGACATGAAACCGGACCATACGCGCAGCACTTGATATCGCATCCGGCGAAAATGAATTTCGCATGCAAACCGACCAAGCATTCCGGCAAGCACCGACGACATCCCCCCGTCCATCCCGCCGAGTGGTTTCCATCAGCATCAGCTCGACCCGACAACGTCAAATCCATTTAATGTTTCAACGAAATGCGTGTCGAGATTTTCTCCGAAGATACAAATTAGTACTTGTCCTATATCCACAACCCTCCATTTCGAACACGTCAGCTTATAGGCGTACCGGCGGTACGATACCATCCTTACAACTCTTCCAAAGAGTTATTTACCCCTTTAAATCACGTTGAAACGGAGAAAATCATGGCCTTCAACAAAAGCATTCTCGCTATCGCAGCAGCAGCAGCTTCGTTCGCAGCAGCAGGCTCGGCGATGGCTGCCGACGGCACCATCAACTTCACCGGCGCAATCACGACCGCATCGTGCACGCTCACGGGCGGCGCAGGCGCCAACGTGTCGCCCGGCACCGGCGGCCAGAACATTGCGGTCAACCTCGGCACTGTGAGCGCGGATTCGATCGGCGGTACCGCCGGCGGTGGCGTGGCAGCAGGCACGCAGATCAACCTGAACCTCGACTGCGGCAACACCGGCACTGGCCTGAACATGGTCAAGATGAAGTTCGACCCGGTCGCAGGCTCGGGCATCGACGGCAAGAACAACCAGTTGCTGAAGGTCTCGGGCAACGCTGAAGGTGTTGGCATCGGCCTGTACGACAGCAACAACAAGCTGCTGAACCTGGCCGCGAACGAGACGTTCGATGCCCCGCTCGTCAAGGGCGGCACGGAAGAAGCGCCGAGCTACACCGCCGCGCTGAATCTGCGTGCCGGCTATGTTGCAAACGGCGCAACGGTCAAGGCCGGTACGGCAAACGGCACGCTGCCGTTCACGCTGACCTACGAGTAAAGCTCCCCTACGGGCGACGCGGCGGGTCATGGTTCCGTCGCCCTTCTCACTTTCCAATTCCATCATGAAACGATCACTCATTGCCGGGCTGGTCGCGGCCAGCTCGCTATTACCCTATTCCGGCGCATCTGTCGCCGGCATCTCGTTGAATGGCACGCGTGTCATTTACACGGCGCAGAGCAAGGAAGCGTCCGTGCTCGTCAGGAATCCGTCTAAGCAAGACGTGATGATCCAGTCATGGCTGGAGTCCGACGACCAGAAAAGCGATCTGCCGTTCGCGATCACGCCTTCGCTGAGCCGTCTCGGCGCCGAAAAGCAGCAAACGCTGCGGATCTTCTATGCCGGCCAGGGTTTGCCGATTGACCGCGAATCCGTGTTCTGGCTCAGCGTGCAGGAAATTCCGCAGAAATTGGATGGCGAGAACACGCTGCAAGTCGCGGTGCGTCAACGCATCAAGCTGTTCTATCGACCGACCAACCTCGCCGGCAAGCCGGAGGACGCACCCAAGCAGCTTCAATGGCACTGGCGGGCGGTGGGCGGAAAATATGGCATGGAGGTTGTTAATAACACCCCCTATTACGTATCACTGGTCAAGGCAACGCTCCATAGTGGCGCGCAAACGCATCCGATCGACACGGAAATGATTCCGCCGCAATCGACCCGCCAGCTCAGCGTCAAGAACTACACCGGCCAATCGCTTGCACCGGGCGCCAAGGTCGATTTCGAGTCGATCAACGATTTCGGAGCGACCGAAGAGAACAACGCAACAGTCTCCAACTGACAGCAAATTCTGTCAGTTCCGGCTCCGAATCGCTCAATAGCAATTCGCATTACTAAATTATCGGAGGGCGCGCATTCCTGAAATCCGGGCAGGTTGGGAAAGGCACGCGATCAAGGTCAAGGCATGAATACCACTGAAAAGAAAATCGATTTGCGGGTAGCGGCGTGCCAGGGCGCATCCTGCCTGGTGGCGCTCGGGAGCCTCGTTGCGGCCACGTCGGTTCAGGCAGCAGAATTCAACGAACTGTTCCTCAAGAAAGGGGATGCGCCAGTCGAGCTCAAGTACCTCGAACAGGGCAGCTCGGTTCCGCCCGGCACGTACGACGTCGACGTGTCGCTGAACCAGCGTCCCGGCAAGCGCGAATCGATCGTCTTTCAGGCGAACGGCGGCGAGGTCAAGCCCGTCATCACGCTTGGCCTGCTCAAGGCGCTCGGCGTGGACGTGAAGCGACTCGAGCGGGAAAACAGGATTCCGGCCGACCTGCAAGACGACGCCGCGCTGAATCTCGCGGAGATCATCGACGGCGCGTCGACCGATTTCGACGTCGGCGCACTGTCGCTGAATGTCAGCGTGCCGCAAGCCTACGTGCCGGGCCGGTCGCGCGGCTATGTGGATCCGTCGAAGTGGGACGACGGAGTGATTGCGGCCTACAGCAACTATCAGGCCAATTTCAGCCACGACTCCGACTCCGGATACAACAGTTCCTACTATTACCTCGGCCTGCGTAACGGCTTCAACGTCGGCGGCTGGCGGCTCAGGAACGAATCGTCGCTCACCGGGCGCCGCGGCACGAAATCGCAGTTCACGTCGAACCGTACCTACGCGCAGCGCGACCTGCGCGGCATCAAGGGCACGCTGTCGGCAGGCGAACTGTATTCGGCCGGCGAAATCTTCGACAGCTTCCGCTTCGTCGGCGTGCAGGTCGGCTCAGACACCGGCATGCTGCCGGACGACGAGATCGGCTTCGCGCCGGTCGTGCGCGGCATCGCGCAGACCAACGCGGTCGTCGAGGTGCGTCAGAATGGCTACGTCATCTATTCGACCACGGTCACGCCCGGCGCATTCGAACTGAAGGACATCTATCCGAGCGGCTCCAACGGCGATCTCGAAATCTCGATCACCGAATCCGACGGCAGCGTCCGGCGCTATACGCAACCCTATTCGTTCCTGCCCGTGATGATCCGGCGCGGCTCGGTTCGTTATTCGTTTTCCGCGGGCCAGTATCGCGGATTTGGCGAGGTTCGCCCGAAATTCGCGCAGGGCACGATGGTGTATGGCCTGTCCGACAACTTCACTGGCTACGGTGGCCTGATCGGCGCGCAGAACTACGCCGCGATCGCGCTCGGGATCGGCTTCAACTCGCGGCTCGGCGGCATTTCGTTCGACGTGACGCATAGCCAGTCGAACGCGCCCGGCCGCAAGGCGAACGGGCAGAGCTTCCGGTTCCTGTACTCGAAGACGCTGGCGGCCACCGACACCACGTTCACGATGGTCGGCTATCGGTATTCGACCGACGGCTTCCGCACGCTTAGCCAGCACGTCGACGACATGAGCAGCCGGCAAGGCGACGGGGTACGGCGCCAGAAGAGCCGCGTCGATCTGAACATCAACCAGTCGCTCGGCCGCAATGGGTCGGTCTACGCGAGCATCGGTGAAACGAGCTACTGGAACCGTGGCGGCACGAGCCGCAACATCCAGCTCGGCTACAGCGGCTCGCTGAAGAACATCAGCTACAGCGTCGCGCTCGCGCGCACCGAGGATACGGGGCCGTTCGGGCGCACCGACAACCAGATCTCCGCGACGGTCAGCATTCCGTTCGGCAACACCGCGCGCGCGCATCGTGCCTATTCGAACGTCACGGCGTCAACGCGCGGCGACGTGAGCGTTCAGGCAGGCGTATCGGGCTTCCTGAACGACCAGAACACGGTCAACTATTCGGTACAGGGCGAATACCAGAAGGACAACGGCGGCTCCGGCGGCGTGGGCCTCGGCTGGGATACGCCGATGGTGAAGCTGACGTCGAACTACAGCCAGTCCGGCCACGGCAAGCACGTCGACGTCGGCGCAACCGGGTCGGTCGTCGCGCACCGCGGCGGCATCACGCTCGGCCAGCCGGTTGGCGAGACGTTCGCGATCGTCGAGGTGCCCGGCGTGAAGGGCGCGCGCTTCGATTCGTCGTCGACGGTCAGCACCGACCGTCGCGGCTATGCCGTGCTGCCTTATGCGCAACCGTACCGCTACAACTGGCTCAACATCGACACGGAAAGCCTCGGCAACGACACCGAGATCACCGAGAACGCGAAAACGATCGTGCCGACGCGCGGCGCGATCGTGAAGGCGCGCTTTGCCGCGGAAACGGGCCGCCGCATTCAGTTCGACGTGACGACGACCGACGGCAAGAAGGTGCCGCTCGGCGCGACGGCGTACGACCAGGACGACAAGGTACTCGGCATGGTCGACAACGCATCGCGCGTGCTCGTGTTCGGCGTGAAGGATCAAGGCCGCCTGTCGATTCGCTGGAGCGAAGGCACGTGCGAAGGCGACTACGTGTTGCCGCAGCAGAACAAGGCGCTCATGTACGAGCGTGTTGCGATGAGCTGCCGCATGGGCAATCGCTGACGCTGTGCCGGGCTCGGCTTCAAACATTTGTGCTGATGCATACCAGGAAAACGCCACGCGCTGCTCCGAACACGGCCCGATTAACTTAACGATATTCGATCCAACATGAACCTTAAGAATTTGATAATTGGACTGGCGAGCATGTTGCCATTCGTATGCGGTACCGCGCTGGCGGCTTGCCAAGTTAGCGAGGGCGGTGTTTTAACACCGAACAACGGTGGGAGCCCCTCAGTCGTCACGCTGGCGGCCTTTAATGCACCCAACTTCGATCCCGGTGTGCCGAACGGCACTGTGCTGTATTCGCAAGAAGTCAGCGTGGTACAGAACGGCAAAGGAAACGTCTACTGTAGTAACTACATCGGTGATGTCTATCATGGGCAGCTGGGGCCAGTGGATCAATATTCCACCTGGCCAACCGGTGTCGCCGGCATCGGCGTGAGAATGCGCTTTGCGACCAAGCAATCATGGTGGCCGGAAATATTGTATTTTACCACCCAAAACATGAGTTTCACTGCTTCCCCCCTTGTCGTTGAACTGGTCAAGACAGGCCGCATCACGGCCGGCGGCAGGATGACTGGAGAATTGGCCGGCTCTTGGGTCCAAGGCAAAAATTTCCAGTACCGATCCATCAGGATCAGCGGATCGATCGAACTCAAGCCGAACGTACCGACCTGCAGCGTGACGACGAAGTCGATCAACGTCCAGTTCGGCGAGGTCAACATAAATGGCACCGCTACGGCCCCCGAACGACCGGTCAATATCGGCTTGCAGTGCTCCGGCGGCACGCGCGACGCCAAGACCCGGATGTATATCACGTTGACGGACGCAACCAATCCGGGCAACCGGAGCGACGTGCTCACGCTGGCGAACACGTCAACGGCAAAAGGCGTCGGTGTCCGGATCATGAACGGGACGACACCGGTCAAATATGGGCCCGATTCGAGCGCGACCGGCAACCCGAATCAATGGTTCGTGACCGAAGCGGGCAATGAAAACATCAATATCCCGCTTAGTGCACGTTATGTCCGAACCTCGGACACGCTCAAAGCCGGTACGGCGAATGCCATCGCCACGTTCACAATGAGCTATCAGTAACGCTTTGACTGAGGCCAGGAATGCCGCATTTCGCCGGTATTCCCGTTCTTGCGCCTCTCATACGCGATGCCCGAACAGGCGCCTCGAGCCCCCGCCTCGCGGCGTCCCGGCTTTGCATAGCGTTCGCACTCGACACTTGAATGTGCCGTGTTTCAATAGCTCGACGGGAAATCGATCCCTGATCGACGTCGCGTCAACCCACGTGACGATCGTCCGGTCTCACCGGTGATGACAACTGCCATCGCGGCTTCAGTCAATCATTCGCCATTCAAACCATTGCCGAACACGTTTCACCGTGTGATTGCGGAAGATCGTGGCCACATCCTGTCGCACGCCAGCCCTATGGCGTTCTGGAGCCACGATTACATTCCGATCAGCCGGGCAAGCGTACGTTCGATGGCTGCCCGGCAAGCCGGCCACGCCTGCGCAAACGCATCCATACCGCCCTCGGCCACGGTCCGTTCGGCATGTGCGCATGCGTCTCTGGCTTCCGTATCGCCCGCCAGAGCGAAGCCGCCCCGCAGCGAGTGAAGCTCGATTTTGACCGAATCGGCTCTGCCGTTCGATACCGCATCGTCGATCATCGCCAGCGAACGCAGCGTCGACGTGCGCAGCTTGTCCCGGATCTCGTCGGTCATCACCGGGCGCATGCCGTGCGTCGCTTTCGCGTCGCTTAGCATGCCACGCCTGGCGTGCCGCTTCAGCACCGCATCGAGCGCATTGATTGTCAACGGCTTCAGCACGACCTCCACCGCGCCGACCTGTTCGCAGCGCCTGCGGTCATCATCGGTCGCGTGCGCGGTCATCGCGATCACCGGCACCTTCGCACCCTGTTCGCGGAGAAAATTCGCCAGCGCGAAGCCGTCGAGTTCCGGCATGCCGAGATCGGTCAGCACGATATCGTACGGATGCTCGAAATAGGCCCGCATCGCTTCGATGCCGTTCATGACGATCGTCGCGTCGTAGCGCAGCGCGTCGAGTTGGTCGCGCAGCAGCGCCCGGCTCGCGGGATGGTCCTCTGCAACGAGCACGCGAAGTGGTTCGTCATCGTCGTCTTCGGTCTCATCGACTTCATGCCCTACGTCCAACGCCGGCGTCGCATCCGCGTCGAACGCGGGCCGCACATCGCCGCCCGCGCCATGCTCAGGGTCGTAGGCCCGCCAGCCGGACGGCGCAGCGCGCAACGGCAGCGCCGCGACGAACGTCGAGCCTTCGCCGAGCCGGCTCTCGACCGACAGTTCGCCATCCATCAGCGTCACGATCCGCTTGCACAGCGGCAGGCCGAGCCCCGTGCCGCCAAAGCGCCGGTAGATCGACGCATCGGTCTGGATATAGACATCGAACAGGGTCGGCATGCTGTCTTCGGGAATGCCGATGCCCGTATCGCGGACGGCGATTTCGACGCCACGGTCGGCCAGGCCCGCCTGTGCAAGCCGCACGTCGATCGTCACGCCGCCGCGCTTCGTAAACTTGATCGCATTGCTGACGAGGTTCGAGAGCAGTTGCCGCAGCCGGGTCGAATCTCCTAAGTAACCATCGGCGAGATCCGGGGCAATTCGGCACGTCAGCGCAAGGTTTTTCGCATCCGCGAGCGGGCGGAAGATCGCGGCCACGTCGTCCACGACACGACGCAGGTCGAACGGAATGCTTTCCAGCGCCATCTGGTTCGACTCGGCCTTCGACAGGTCAAGCACGTCGTTGATCACGCGCAGCAGCGCGTCGGACGACGACATGATCGTCCCCAGCCGGCGCCGTAGCGGCGCCGCCATCTGCGCGCGCTCCATCAACTCCAGGTTGCCGATGATCGCGTTGAGCGGCGTGCGGATCTCGTGGCTCATCGTCGCAAGGAACGTCGACTTCGCCTTGTTCGCGAGTTCTGCGGCTTCGCGCGCCTCGCGCAGCTTCTCCTCCGCCTGCTTGCGGGCCGTGATGTCGAGCAACGTGCACAGCAGCACGTCGATCCCGCGGTATTTGGTGCGCGCGATGTGCGCGTCGAGATAGACGGTGCCGTATCCCTCGCGCTCGACGGCCAGCTCTCGCGTCACGCGCTTGCGTGCGTTGCCGGTGGGCGCGCCGTCCCGGTACGCGCGCCACAGCCGCTTGCCGAGCGGCTCGCCCGACACGTCCCGCTCGTAGGCGATCATCGCGTCGTTGCGCACGATCGCTTCGCCGTCGATGAACGACAGCAGCACGAGCCCGGCCGGCGCCGTGCGGATCAGCGTCCGGTTGAGCGCCTCGCTTTCGATCAGGCGAATCGCTCGCCGGTTCGCCGGACGCAGTGCGCGCCGGTCGAACGTCACGATTGCAACCCACATCAGCACGAGCGCCAGCAGCGCGGAACCGACCGTCATGCCCAGGCGCAGCGCGATGTCGCTCAGCACGCTGCGCCACGTGAAGGTCGCCATCACCACTTCGTCCGCCCCCGGGAGCATGTCGCTGACGAAGAAGTTCATCCCGACCCGATGTGCAACCGCTTTCTCGCCGGGCGCGCGGCGCGCATGACCGAGCGCACGGGCCACCATCGTGCTGTCGGGCTGTCTGCCGATCAGGAGATTTCCGTCGGAGTCAACGAGTGCATATTCCCTGCCGGCGCCCGGCGAACGCAAAATCTCGTCTGTCTGCGGCCGGCTGTTGATGACCAACCAGACGACCGGCCTGCCGCTCGCGCCACGCACCCATTGCACCAGCCGCAGCACGGAGCGCCCGAGCACCGGGTCGAATCGACGGTCCAGCGTAATCGTGTTTCTGCCGGGAACGGCCGGCGTCGCCGCTACGGACGCACCATCGTTCATCGGACTCAATTGCCGGATCAGTGCCCTCACGTCGAAACCGGCCGGCAACGCGAGCGATCGCTTCACCAGCGGATACCCGGTCTCGACGAGGAAATCGCCGTTCGGATCGATCAGATAGCCGGTCAACCCCGGATCGGCCGGTTGCGGCGGCGCCAGGACACCTGTCACTTCGACCCGATCGAGAAAGCGCGCAAGGTACGGCAGGTGCGTGTTCGTCGAATCCGCCGACGGGATGTCGGCGTACGCGGCAACCGCGACTCGTCCGATCCGCCCGACGAACCGCTGCTTGCCGCGCTTGCCTTCGAGCAACCCGGGCAGGCCCGACGCATCTTCAACGACGCTTGCCCAATGTAGCTCCATGTCCTCGACATAACGATTCTGCAGTGCCTTCATGACCTCCAGCTCGGCAACGAGCTCGGCCTTGCGCTCCGTGAACTCGATACGGAAGCGCTCGAGGGATTCCTGCACGTCGAGCAGCACGACGAGCGTCGCGCACACCAGAATGAACGCCGAGACCGCCGCGCCGCTTGCGTACAGCAGGAACTGCTGCTGCCGCCGGACACGACCCGGCTCGAATGGTTTGTGAACCGCCACGGTGGCGTGAGAAACAAGTCTTTTGAGCTTTGCGGGCATGTCGTATCGATCTCGTCGCTCGTGGCCGGGCAAACCGCATCATTCGCCGATACTGGCGCGTCGGCGCCCTTGAAAACAGGGTGGTCATGTCGCGCGCCGTGCGTCCACCCACACGCATTGCTTCACTTCGGCGGCGTCTGTGCTGAAGCGGATCCAGAGCGGCAACTGGCCCTCGCGCGCGTCACGCCGACGACGACGCATCGCCGTCAGGCGCGCCGGAGAGGTTTTGCTCGTCGTTGTAACGGATCAGATCCGCGTCGCGAACGATCCCGAGTTTCTTCATCGCGCTTGACTTCTGCGAACTGATGGTCTGCTTGCTGCGATGGAGCTGCGCGGCAATCTCTCCCACCGTGTAGCCCGCGCCGAACAACCGGACAACCTCGATCTCGCGTGTCGTCAGTGCGCGGGCGGCGGGCTCGGATTCGACGTCCTGCAGGAGCTGCTTGATGTACGGCGACATGTAGTTCGCGCCGACGTAGGCGGCATGCACGGCGCCGATCAGGTGCGAGATCGCGTCGGACTTGCTGAGAATGCAACTCACGCCCTGCTTGTGGATCGCGCGCAGCACGCTCGGATTGTCGATCATCGTGATCGTCACGATATGCAGCGCGGGATAGCGGCGCTGCAGGAACGACAGCAGCACGAGCCCGTCGCCGTACTTGCCGCCCGGCATCACATAGTCGAGCACGAGCACGTCGCTCTGCTGCGCGTCGAGCGCCGCGACCAGATCCGTCGAGTTCGAAACGGTGCCCACGAGCTTGATCGTGCTGTTGCCCTGCAGCGCCTGCGAGATGCCGAGCGCGGACGCCGGATGATCGTCGGCTACCATCACGCGCACAAAGAATTCGTCCATGTTCCTGTTTCCCCGAGGCTTTCAGTCACGCATCCGGTCCCCGTCGCGACGGGGAGCATGCTCGCGCCATCGTGCGATGGCTGGCCGTATTCGGCGCACCGGACAAATAGTGCCTCAATTTTAAGATAAATCCCGGTTTGCCTTTCAATCGACGCATGGCCGCGCGGCGGACGATGCATCTGCGCCCGCGGCGCGCACGATGCGGCGGCACGGCGACACCGCGCAGATTTGCCGAAGCTCGCGACGGTTCGGAGCGTTACGGAAGGCCGCGACGTCGTCCTGCCGCGCTCCCTGGTAGCGCGGCCGTGCCGCGACACGGCGCGCTATCGGTGGCTCGAATCGCCGGGCAGATCATGCGAGTTGCCATCCACCCTATTTTTCCACTCGATCAGCGCACGTCGCCGCTGAACCGGTGACATCAGCAAAAACTCGTTCATCATCGTCAGGAATTCCCGGCGAGACTTCTCAGAAAGTGCGGCGAAATCGAGCAACAGTGCGAATATCTTCCCTACATGACGCACGATGTTCCCCTCCAGTATTGATTTGAAATCTGCCGCGCGACGTGCGTCGGCACCCTGCCGCTGTTGTTATCTCGAATACTTGTTGATGCGATCGCTGCTGTTGGTTATTTGTCATGCAATTCCGTTTCATGATTGGTTGAGCCCGATGGGCATGCGGCCACGCATGCCTCCTTCGCCGCAGCCGCGGCACGTCGCTGCCACGCATGCGCAAGCGCGCCGCGCAGGTTCCCGAGCGTCACGGGTTTCGTCAATACGCGCCGAACGCCGGCTGCCGTGCAGCGCTGCATGCCTTCGGGTGTCGCATGTGACGTCACGACCAGTACGTCGCACGCGGCATCGACGCCGCGTGCCGCTTCGGCCAGCTGGTGCGCGCGCATGTCGGGCAGATCGTCGCCGATCAGCAGCACGTCCCAGCCGTCGCTGGCCAGCGATTCGAGCGCCGCGCGCCCCGATCCGACCTCGGCTGCCCTGCAGCCGAGCGCGTCTAGTTGCTCGCTGAAAATCGAGCCGTTGATGGTTTCGTCGTCTGCGACGAGCACACGCAATGCGCGACTGCCGTGCGCGGCCGCGTCGCGCGACGTTTCAGCTGTCGCCGAGCCGCGAGCATGCAGGTCGTCACGCCACAGGTCATCGCCCGATACGACATCGATCCCGCATTCATCGCCCATCGGGCCGCCAAGCGCCAACGCGGCGCGCAAGCCGCCGAGCGAATAACTCGACACGCGTACCGTGTCGCCCGCGCGATACGGTTCGAGCGGGCCGTCGGGTATCGCGAGTATCAGCGGCGCGCAATCACTCAGGCTGTTCAGATCCGCTTGCGACCACGTGTCGGAATCGCCGAACAGCACGACCGCGCCGTGTCGTGCAATGCCGGCCGGCAGACTCGACGGGCTGTCGTACACGCTGACGTCGAATCCCCATGCCCGTAGATGCGGCAACGCAAAATCGCACCATCCGGGATGCGCGGCGATCAGCGCCAGCACGTGTGGGTGTGCCGCGCGCGGCCGGTCGAGCGCGGCGACGTCCATGCCGAGCGGCAGATGCACCATGAAACGGCTGCCGACGCCCGGCTTGCTCTCCACCGTGATGCGGCCGCCCATCGCCGCGACAAGCCGGTCACACAGCGCAAGCCCGAGCCCGGTGCCGCCGTAACGCCGCGTGATCGACGTGTCGACCTGCGAAAATGCCTTGAACAGCTTGCGTCGATGTTCAGCGCCAATTCCGATGCCGGTGTCCTCGACCTCGACCGACAGTTCCGGCGCGTCGTACCCTTCGGCAACGACCGCGACGCGCACGGTCACGCGACCGACGTCGGTAAACTTGAGCGCGTTGCTCAGCAGGTTGCGGAGCACTTGCGCGAACCGGGTCGGATCGCCGCGCATCTGTTGCGTACTGCTCGCATGGATCTCGCAGAATAGCTGCACCCCCTTCGCCTTCGCGATCGTCGCGAACGCGTTCAGCTCGCGCTCGACCGCCGCGGTCACGTCGAACGCGATCGATTCGACCGACATCGCGCCGGCCTCGATCTTCGAGAAATCGAGAATGTCGCTGACGAGCGCGAGCAGGCTCGTCGCCGACGTGCGCAGCGTATGAACGCGGCCATGCTGGGTCGCGTCGAGTGCCGAGCGCTCGAGCAGTTCGAGGTTGCCGAGAATCACGTTCAGCGGCGTACGGATCTCGTGGCTCATCGCCGCGAGGAACGACGATTTCGCGGCGTTGGCCGAATCGGCCGCGCGCACGGCCTCTTCCAGCTGCTGCACGAGTTGCCGCTTCGCGCTCATGTCGGCGACAGCGGCGATCAGCACGTCCGTGCCCTGATAGCGGGCGCCACACGCGATGAATTCGAGGTGCAGGTCCGCGGCTTGCACGTCTCCCACCAGAAGGTCGCCGTACAGCACGCCGCCCGCGTGGCCGCGCGCCTGCCATGCGTCGGCCACCTGGCTCGACAGCACGTGATAGTCACCGCCGATCCGCTCGACCATGTCCGTCAGCGCGGGGCTCACGAGCATGAAATGCCCGTCGTCGCGCGCGATCAGCCCGAGCCCGATCGGCGCCATCTCGATCACGCTGCGGCACAGCGCTTCGCTGTCGAACACGCGCTGCGAGCTCACATAGAGCGGCACGAACTCCCGCCGATGAAAGCGCAGCAGCAAGCCCCACATGACCATGAGCGCGAGCAGTGTCGCGGCGCCGAGCGTACCGGCCGAATGCGCGACATCGGCCGCGATGTCGGTCCACGACAGCGCATACGCAAGCGTCCAGCCCGTCGATTCGAGCTTGCCGTGAAACAGCAGGAAGCCGTCCCGGAACACGGGCGCGCTCGACGACGACGCGCCGCCCCGCCACGGGTTCAGCTTCAGCAGGCTTTCCACGCGGCCGGTTTCGCCCGCCGTGGGATCCATCGTGACGAGCCGGCCATCGGCCGTCGTGATGTAGAACATGCCTTCGGGGCGATAGTCGGCGAGCCAGGACAGCAGGTAATCGGGCGGATATTCGGTGACGAGCACCGCGAACGGCTTGCCGTTGTCGCGCGCCTCGGCCGCGAGCCGGATGCGCGGCTGCCCGGACACGGGATCGGTGAACGGCGCCAGCCAGCGCACGTGCGGGCGCGCATCGACGATGCCCGGATAGGAGCGCTCGAAATCGACGCGCAGCGCATCCAGCACGCGTGCGCGGCTTTCCGGCGAAACCAGCGCCGGATCGTCGCGATCCCGATGGGGTATCAGCGCGAACAAGCCCGTGCGCGTGCTGTAGTGATAGCCCTCCAGCGTGCGGCCGCGATTGAGCGAACTGGCCGCGCAGATGCGTGCCAACAGGACCGACAGCGACAGATAGCGCGCGACTTCAGCCCGATCGCTGTTACGCGCGGGCACGCCGACGACGAGCGACGGATGCGGACGGGTCGCGACGCGCTGGTCGTTGAGGAAGAAATCGTCGACGACCGCCGCCGGCACGTCGCTGGCCTCCTGCCAGATCAGTTGCGCATTCGCGACGCCGTTGCGGAACGAGGTTTCGCTTACCTGGATTTCGTTCAGCGTCTGTTCCAGGCCGTTCAGGTAGTTGCGCCGCTGCCCCTCGACATAGCCCGAGACGATCGACGCCATCCCGAGACCGCAAGCGATCAGGACAAGGATGGTAACGACGATACCGCCGCCGAACACCGAAATGCTCTGATAGCGACGAAGGGATTGAAGCGGGCTCTGCGACATGGCGCGGCAACGATTGCGAGCGCTGCCGGAACGACGTCGTTCCGGCACTCGCAATCGTCTCGGGAAACACCTGGAATAATGGGATTTCCGATCATGCCAAAGGCCCGCGGGGGTGTCCTCATCGTACGAACCATTTCGTACACGTCAAAACTGACGGCATCATAATTTCGGACTTGAACGAACTTTGACGCGGTAAATTCGAGTCGTTTGTTTCGCGTTGCGTTGACAGAGCGTTCGGCGGGTTAGCCGCTCAGGCAACACATTGGACTGCAGTTTTTTTAGAGATAGCCCCGGCCGCGCGGCTAGCTGATGCGTAACGACGGCGGCCAATACCGACTGCCCGTCGATTTTCCGGCCGTACCCGGCTCGCTGCCAAAAGAAAGGGTTCTTCGCGGATCGACGTGAAGAACCCTTGAAAAACATCGTTGCGGGAAAGACCGAGCCGGCGATGGCGCGCGAGCCGCCATCGCCAGTCGCCAACCCGTCCGGTACCTATGCCGAACGGGCCTCGCATCGAAGCCGCGACAGCGCGATGTGCCCGGGAGGCGAGCGTCACTGCAACGAAACCCGGCTCCCGGAACGGGACCGATCAGTTCCCGATTTCGCCGAAATCGAGGCCCGCGAGCGGCACCGCCGCCGCGCTTCCGCTCACGCTATTGCCTTGCATCCAGCCGAAGTTGACGCCAACCAGCCCGCCGTACCACTGGTCGTAGCCGGCCGTGTAGGCAATACGGCTGCTCGAGCTCGAACGATCGACGTTGCCGAAGTTTGAGCCTGCCACGCCGCCCAGGCGGGAACCGCGCCCGCCGGACACCGTACCTGACGACGACGACGACGCGATCTTGCCGTCGTTTTCGCCGACGAGGCCGCCGACATTACTCCAATCCCCGCCCTTCGCGGAACCGGAGGCGCTGGACGCATCGATCGATGCGCTCATGACGCTCTGCCCGACCAGACCGCCGACGTAGCTATCGGCGCCCGCGACGACGTCGCCCGACGCGCTCGACGACGACACGCTGCCTTCGTTGCGCCCGACCAGGCCGCCGGCGCTGCCCGTACCGGCAATGTTGACGCTCCCGCGCGCACTGGCATTCGCCACCTTGCCCGCGTTCTTGCCGACGAGCCCGCCTGCGATGCCGTTCGCAGCGGTCGATACACTGCCTGCCGCCGAGGAAGCGACCACCTCGCCGCTGTTCTCGCCGACGAGGCCGCCCACGGTGCTCGATACGCCGGCAATAACCGGGCCGCGTGCATCGGACGACTTCACGCTTTCGGTGTTGACGCCGACCAGGCCGCCCGCCACGCTCCGCGCGCCGACCTTGACCGTCCCCGTGGCCGACGAACCGTCAATTGCGCCGTCGTTCAAACCGACCAACCCGCCGGCCTTCACGTTGTCGCGCCCGTCCACGTTGCCGTTCGCGCTCGACGCGATCACCTGGCCGAGGACGCCGTTACGGCCGACGAGGCCGCCCAGTTCGCTGTCGGCGCCTGTCGAGACCTTGCCGTTCGCGGTGGATGCGCGAACCGTGCCCGCGTTATATCCCGCGAGCCCGCCCGCCACCGCGGCGTTACCGGCCTGAACGCTGCCGTTTGCGGTCGACGCCAGGATCGTCGCACGGTTGACGCCGGCGAGCCCGCCGACGATGGCCGACTTGCCGGCAACGACATTGCCACCCGCCGTCGACGCGGCGATCTTGCCGAGATTCTCCCCGACCAGGCCGCCCGCCTTGGCGTTGTCGCCCACGGTCACGCCGCCGGTCGCGTCGGATGCCTCGATCGACGCGGCGTTGTAGCCGACGAGGCCGCCCGCCGTCGCGTCATGGCCAGCCCGCACGCTCGCGGACGACGAGGATGCCTTGATGCTCCCGCCTTCATGGTAGCCGACGAGGCCGCCGGCGCGCGCGCCGCGGGCCAGGGCGCTGACGCTGCCCGCGGCCGTCGACGCCGCGATGGCGCCCCGGTTGATACCGACCAGGCCGCCCGTAACGCCGGACGACCTGCTGCTGACCTGTACGTCGGCGTGGCTGTTGCTGATGGTCGCCTCGCCACGATTCGGCGAAAGGAACGTGCGGTTTTCTCCAGCCAGACCGCCGACATACATCGCCTCCTTGCCGCCTTCGACGCGGCCCGAAACGGATGCGCGATCGATCCGTCCGCTCAGGTTGCTGCCGACGAGACCACCGACGATCGCGTGGCCCTCGCCGCTCACCACGACGTCTTTCGCCTTCACGTTCGTGATGTCGCCTACGTTGTAGCCGGCCAATGCGCCGACGCTGATCGGCGAGACGACTTGCCCGACAAGGCCGCGCGCCGTGATTTTGTCCAGCACGAGGTTGAAGATACGGCCGCCGTTGACCGCAAACAACCCGACGGTCGCGCTACCGGGATTCGAGACCGACAGATTGCCGATGGTATTGCCCAGACCGTCGAACACACCGCCGAACTTCGCACGGTTGCCGCCGAGGCTGCGGAATTGCGCACCCTTGCCGTCGATCGCATTGCCCAGCACGTAACGGCCGTTCATGTTGCCGTCGACACCGCGCAACCCCGCGAGATCGTGGATCACGTCATACGCTTCGCCGTTCGCCGAGAACGACGCGTTGCGACCCGACAGCGTCACCACCGCATCGTCGTTCGTCAGCGTATGGCCGCTGCCCGTGTTCAACGCCAGGCTCGCGTTTTCGCCCGTCAGCGTCACCTTGTTGCCAACGCGAATCTGTTGCGCCGCGTTCATCGTCACGCCCGCGTTCGCGCCGCTCGCCGTCAGCGACTGCTTCACGTCGACGCTGCCCTTTTTCGACGTCAGCGCCAGCGCGTTGTCGCTCGCCCACGTCACCGCATCGCCCACCGTCAGGTCGCCCGATGTGTTCGTCAGCGCAACGTTCGTCGTGCCCAGGTTGCGCGACAGCGTCTCACCGTCGATCGCACCATCGGCGCTACCGACTATCACGCCTGTACCACCGTTGCCGGTATTGCCGTTGATCCCGCCTCCGATGACGAGACCGCGCTTGCCGGCCCGTGCAGCCGCACTAACCCCCGCGTTGGCAGCCTCGATCGTCCACTGGCCGGTGCGGCCCGACGCCGCGCGCGTGTCCACCTGCGCGTCACGCGACACCGCCACCCGCTCGCCGCGCGTCGTCACCGTGCCGCCTGCCGTCGACGCGTCCTGCGCGCTCGCGTCCAGCTTCCCGCCGACCTGAACCTCGCCGCCGTCCAGCGTGATCTTCCCGGCGCGGCTGCTCAGCCCCTTCGCCTCGATCGTGCCGCTGTTCTTAACCACCGATCCCAGCAGATCGCCGGCCGCGCGCGCCGTCATCAGCACTTCCCCGCCGTCCGCCTTCAGCAGCCCGCCGTTATGCGCCTGCGCGTCCACCGCCCCGCCTTCAACCTGAAGGTTCAGCAGCCCGTTGCCGTCGAAGTTCACGTTGAACGCATTGCCCGCGCCCAACGCCACGCGGCCCATCTGCGCGCGGATCACGCCCGTGTTCGACACCCGCGCACCCAGCAGCGCCACGCTCCCGCCGTCCGCCGCCGTGATCGTTCCGGCGTTCTCCACCGACTGACCCGACGCACCCGCGAACCGGTAGCGGCCCGCCAGGAAATCCGCGTCCGACAGGTTCTGCGTCGACGCCACCAGACCGCCCACGTTCACCTGCGCGCCCGCGCCGAACATCACCCCGTTCGGGTTCACCAGGAACACGCGCCCGTTCGCGTCCAGCTGACCTTGAATCTGGCTGCCGTTCGCGCCGATCACCCGGTTCAGCGCGATCGACTGGTTCGTCGGCTGCCGGAACGACACCCGCTCGCCGCCGCCCACGCTGAAGTCCTGCCAGTTCGTGATCAGCTTGTCCGTGTGCTGGTTGATCGACATCGTCTTGCCGTCCGTCGACGTCGCGATGTCCGCCTTACCCGACGCAATCTCGCCGCCCGTCGGCAGCGCATACGCGCCCGATGCGGCCGCCAGCCCCAGCAGCGACACACCCGCCGCAAGCAGGCGCTTGCCGCCGCCCGACTTGCCGCGACGGCGCGCCGTTTCCCCGACTGCGCACCAGCCACCTTGCGCTTCGTTCCACACCAGTGAATAGGCCTTGTTCATATTTGTCGTTTCCTCATGATCGGTTTGTATACGAATAATTATTTCGCATACCTATACAACTATTTGTCGAGCGTCGAACGGTGATATTCGTTGCTCGTTCCGCAGACGATGAATCCGTCCGCGCCGTGCCCGCCGGCTCCAATCTGTCCCGGAACCGGCATGCCGTGTGCGGGCGGCACCGTTGGATTCATGGCACCGCCCGAGGCATTCGCTTCCTGCGCTGAAGGGAATTACCGACTGCCGTCGATCCGGCCGAAGTTGATGCCGGCGAACGCCTCACGTGCGGCCGCGCCGGTCGTCTTGCTCGAATCGATGTTCCCCGCGTTGAATGCCACGAATCCGCCTCTCATCGCGGCCGAGAGCGCCCCCTGATAATTGAGCATTGAACTGGTCTGCGACGAACGGATCGCACCATAGTTCACGCCCGCGAACCCGGCGGCATACGAAGCGGCGGTAGTGACCGTCCCCGAAGATTCCGAGTCGGCGATCAGTGCGCCATGGCCATTCCACCCGGCAAACCCGCCGACGAACAGGCCGCCGAGGGCCGTTACGTTGCCCGAAGCCTTCGAGTCCCGGACAGCACCCGTGTTTTCGCCGACCAGTCCCCCGGCGTAGCTGCCGTGCGCCGCAGTGACCGATCCCGTCGCGCCCGACCCCGAAATCGTTCCGCGGTTCAGGCCCACGAGTCCGCCAACCCGACTCTCCGAGCCGGCATGCACGGTTCCGCCCGACGTGGATTGTTCGATTGTCCCGTCGTTCACGGCGACGAGCCCGCCCGCGCGACCGGCGTCGCCGACACTTGCATCGCCTGCCGCCTTGCCCCGACGGATCATGCCGGCATTCCTGCCGACCAGGCCTCCCACGACACCGCCAGCGATGTCGCTCACGCGTCCATTCGCTGCCACGTCTTCGAGCACGCCGCCGTCGATGTTCTCCCCCGCGAAGCCGCCGGTGGCTGCCGCGACCTTCGTGTTCACCTCGCCGTACGCTTGCGAGCGCTCAACCTGACCGCCTCTGTTGAGCCCCACGAAGCCGCCGACCGTGCTGCCATTCGTCGCGCTCACGATGCCGTGTGCAGACGAACCACGAATCGTGCCGTGGTCGCTGAGGCCGACCGCGCCGCCGACGAAGCTCGACTTCCCGGCCGACACATCGACCGTCGAGACCGCGTTGTCGATTACACCGCCCAAGGTGCGGCCGACGAGACCGCCCACGTGCGCGCGATCGCCTACCGAGATCTTGCCGGCACTCGTCGAATCCGACACCGTCGCATACAGATTCGTGCCAACGAGACCACCGATGTCGCGCATGATGTGCGATGATCGCAGGCCCGTGATCGAGACATCGGCCCGGCTGTTCGTGATCCGTGCCCCGAAGGCGTTCCTGCCGGCGATGCCGCCGATCGAATCGGCCGTATCGTTGCCGGCGATGGTGCCCTGGAATCGGGCACCGTCGATGACGCCGGCGACGTTGTCGCCGACGAGGCCACCGACGAGGCTGCCGAAATTCCCGGTCGACGAAATCGTCGTGTTCGTCGCGCGAACGTTCGAGATCGTGCCGTCATGATTGGCTCCGGCCAGCGCACCGACCGACGCGGTTGTTCGGTTCGACGGCCCGCTAACGGTGAGCGAATCGAGCGCGAGATTCGCGATACGGCCGCGATTCATCCCGAACAGGCCAACGTACTGACCGTTGCCATTGACCGCCAAGCGGGAAATCGTGTTACCCAACCCGTCGAACACACCGCCGAATGCGCCGCCGCCGCCGAGGCTGCGGAATTGCGCACCCTTGCCGTCGATCGCATTGCCCAGCACGTAACGGCCGTTCATGTTGCCGTCGACACCGCGCAACCCCGCGAGATCGTGGATCACGTCATACGCTTCGCCATTCGCCGAGAACGACGCATTGCGACCCGACAGCGTCACCACCGCATCGTCGTTCGTCAACGTATGGCCGCTACCCGCGTTCAACGCCAGGCTCGCGTTTTCGCCCGTCAGCTTCACCTTGTTGCCGACGCGGATCTGTTGCGCCGCGTTCATCGTCACGCCCGCCTTCGCGCCGCTCGCAGTCAGCGACTGGTTCACGTCGACGTTGCCCTTTTTCGACGTCAGCGCCAGTGCGTTTTCGCTTGCCCACGTCACCGCGTCGCTCACCCTGAGGTCGCCCGACGTGTTCGTCAGCGCAACGTTCGTCGTGCCCAGGTTGCGCGACAGCATCTCACCGTCGATCGCGACGTCGGCGTTACCGCCGACCCCGGCGTTGGCCGCCTCGATCGTCCACAGGCCGGTGCGGCCCGACGCCGCGCGCGTATCCACCTGCGCGTCGCGCGACACCGCCACCCGCTCGCCGCGCGTCGTCACCGTGCCGCCCGCCGTCGACGCGTCCTGCGCGCTCGCGTCCAGCATCCCGCCGACTTGAACCTCGCCGCCGTCCAGCGTGATCTTCCCCGCGCGGCTGCTCAGACCCTTCGCCTCGATCGTGCCGCTGTTCTTAACCACCGATCCCAGCAGATCGCCGGCCGCGCGCGCCGTCATCAGCACTTCCCCGCCGTCCGCCTTCAGCAGCCCGCCGTTATGCGCCTGCGCGTCCACCGCCCCGCCTTCAACCTGAAGGTTCAGCAGCCCGTTGCCGTCGAAGTTCACGTTGAACGCATTGCCCGCGCCCAACACCACGCGGCCCATCTGCGCACGGATCACGCCCGTGTTCGACACCCGCGCACCCAGCAGCGCCACGCTGCCGCCGTCCGCCGCCGTGATCGTTCCGGCGTTTTCCACCGACTGGCCCGACGTCCCCGCAAACCGGTAGCGACCGGCCAGGAAATCCGCGTCCGACAGGTTCTGCGTCGACGCCACCAGGCCGCCCACGTTCACCTGCGCGCCCGCGCCGAACATCACGCCGTTCGGGTTCACCAGGAACACGCGCCCGTTCGCGTCCAGCTGACCTTGAATCTGGCTGCCGTTCGCCCCGATCACCCGGTTCAGCGCGATCGACTGGTTCGTCGGCTGCTGGAACGACACCCGCTCGCCGCCGCCCACGCTGAAGTCCTGCCAGTTCGTGATCAGCTTGTCCGTGTGCTGGTTGATCGACATCGCCTTGCCGTCCGCCGACGTCGCGATGTCCGCCTTACCCGACGCAATCTCGCCGCCCGTCGGCAACGCATACGCGCCCGACGCGGCCGCCAGCCCCAACAGCGACACACCCGCCGCAAGCAGGCGCTTGCCGCCGCTCTTCTTGCCGCGACGGCGCGCCGTTTCCCCGACTGCGCACCAGCCACCCTGCGCTTCATTCCACACCAGTGAATAGGCCTTGTTCATTTTGGTATCCTCTTCAATATGCTTTATAGAACCCACCCTGTCGGACGGGCCGATCACGCGCGCTCAGAAATATTGAGCGGCCTGAACCCATACGCTCGGCGCGCGGGTCGGCGAGCCGAACGCCGCGCCGAGCGGCCACGCGGCCGTCAGCGTCACCTGGCGCTTCGCGCCGAACCAGCTCGCGCCGACACCGCCGGCCTGCATGTGCTGTATGTTTCGCCCTTGCGACCACGGGTACTTGTCGGCCTGCACGCGCCCGGCGTCGACAAACGTGCTGATCTGCCATCCCGGCGCGACGAGATACCGCAACTCCGCGCTGGCCTGCCAGCCCTGGTCGCCGCTGCCGGCGCCGAGCGCGTAGGCGCGCACGCCGTATGGGCCGCCGAGACTGAATTTCTCCGATTCGTCGAGATTGCGCGACGCGAGCTGCGCACTGAATTGCGTGTACAACTCGAACCGGCGCCCCAGCGCCTGCACTCGCAGCGCGCTCACATTCAGCTTCGTAAAGCTGCCGATCGATTTTTTCAGCGCATCCGCTTCGAATGGATCGTTGCTGCGCAACCGCCCGACGCCGAACATCACCGAGAACCCGTTGCGGCCGCCGCCCAGCCAGCCGTCCTGACTGTTGCCGCTGATGCCGAAGGTCCACAGGCCAACGTTCTTGTCGCGCCGAATGTCGAATACACCGTAGTCGTCGCGCAGGTTCTTGTTTTCGTACTGGATCTGCGCGGTGACGTTCAGGTTTCGCGCGCGCACGAGCGGCTGCGTCACATACGCGGTCTGCACGCTCGCGCGGCCGCTGGAATCGAGATCCGAGAATGCTCCGCCGAGCCGGTAGCGCAACGACGAATACGCAACGCCGACTCGCGTCGACGCGGGCCCGACCGGTAGCTGGTAGCCGGCGCGGTAGTAGCGCTGCAACTCGTTGCTGACGAGCCCGCGCAGGCTCAGGCGATCGCCGAGCCGCAGCGGCGAATTGACGTCGACGCTGCCGCCGACACGGTAGCGCCCAAGCGCTGCGTCGCCGAAGTTGTCGAATTCGAGCGATCCGGACGCGAGCGGCCCTTTGTCGGCGTCGACGACGAGATCGGTGGTGCCGGGCATATCGCCCGGACGCAATGTGCCGCGAGCAGCGACGCCGGCCAGGTCGTCGAGCAGCAACAGGCTGCGCTCGAGACCGGACCCGCGCACGACATCGCCCGGATGCAGCGCCGAGAGCGGCTGGCGCAGCGCGGTACCGAGCACGCGCGAATGATTCTGGATCGTGATTGCGCCGTAGCGCCCTTCGGCGATTTCGATACGCACGACGCCGTCGTCGATGTCCTGGCGAGGCAGATAGGCGCGTGCAAGCACGTAGCCATGGCGGCGATAGTAGGCAGTGATGCGCGCGGCGGCGCGTTGCAGGTCGGCGAATCCCAGCGTGCTGCCGGCAAGATCGGCGACGAGCGGCTGCAACTCGTCGTTGCCGAACACGGTATTGCCGTCGAACGCGAACGCGCGAACGAGCACGCGAGGCCCCGACTCTGGCGCGCTCTCGGCAGCCTCTTCCGACGGCGCCACCGTCAGCTCGGGCACAGCTTCCGGCGGCAGATCCGGCCGTGGTGCCTCGATATCGCGCATCGCTCGCCCCGCATCCGGCACTTGCGCATGGACCGGCTCGAACAGGCTCGCGGCACCGCCGCAGATCAGCGCCACGCACAATGCGTGGCGAACCCGCGGGACCACACCGACGTCGTGCGACACCGAACGCGAACCGGCCTCGCGCGACCGCGTCGCTTCGACGCTACCGATGTCGGCCCGAAGGCGGTCGACGACTTGCATATGATCTACCCACATGGAATACATTCGGACCTGGCCGACAAGGCACTTGCCGACTGTGACTCAATCGCCGAATGCTACAGACAGACATTCCGCATGTATTTAGATCACGTACGAAAATTCGTGACGTAATTGTTAATTGCCGGAGCAGCCGCGCGACATGCCCAAATGGCAAAAAACGGCTTCCGCTTTATCGGAAGGATGGAAGCAAGTCGGCAGTCGGCCGGATTCTGGCGCGAGCACGGTTGACCACCTGCAGCGGCACGCCTAAAGTGGCATTCCTTTTTACACCGCTCACGCAAGAAGGATTGCAATGACCGACTTCTCCACGCTCGCGTTGTTCTCGGGCGCGTGTCTCGCGCTGACGGCCACGCCGGGCCCCGACATGCTGCTGATCGCATCGCGCAGCGTGAGCCAGGGCCGGCGCGCGGGCTTCGCGACGCTCGCCGGCATTCAGGCCGGCACCTACTGTCATGCGCTCGCTGCCGCGCTCGGGCTGTCGCAGCTCTTTCTCGCGGTACCGATCGCATACGACATCGTGCGTTTCGCCGGCGCTGCCTATCTGCTCTATCTGGCGTGGAAGACGTTTCGTTCGGACGCGACCGCGCTATCGCCCGTCGCGTCGCGGCGCCGGCACTCGACCGCCGCGATCTTCCGTCAGGGCCTGACGACGAACCTGCTGAATCCGAAGATGGCGCTGTTCGTGCTCGCGCTGTTCCCGCAGTTCGTGCGGCCCGGGCACGGCTCGATCGCCGTGCAGATTCTCGTGCTCGCGACGGTGCTCAACCTGATCGGGCTCGTCGTGAACGGCGCGGTGATT
Source organism: Burkholderia sp. NFPP32 (assembly GCF_900119325.1). NCBI lineage: Bacteria > Pseudomonadati > Pseudomonadota > Betaproteobacteria > Burkholderiales > Burkholderiaceae > Burkholderia > Burkholderia sp. NFPP32. The sequence continues at coordinate 375,237 of NZ_FPJP01000003.1, forward strand.
CTGTCCGCGAGCCGGCTGAGCCAGCGGATCGGCGCGCGCCGCCGTCCGTCGAAACTGCCGCAATACCTGCTCGGCACGGTGTTCGTGGGGCTCGCCGCGCGACTCGCGGTGGCGGGACGGAACTGATCTCGCCGCCTCCCGAAGCACACGAGCAGGCCTGATATCCATTCGGATAACTAGTCGAATTCAGGTCACCGGCAAACAATCTGGCTCGCACATCAGCAACGAAGCACCGGAGAAACGTCTGGACGTTTCTCCGGTGCTTCCGTGCATTCGACGAGCCGCCCTCATGACAAACACGACGGCGCTCCTTCTTGCAAGGAAATAACAAATTTGTTACCATGCGAACCGTCGCGTATGAAATCCATTTCTTCAGCGAGCAAGTCGAGGCAGGCGTGTTTGCGTTGCCGAAGACGCTGACCGCCAGGTTCTTCGCACTCGCCGACCGTATGGAGCAGTACGGCCCGAATCTGGGCGAACCTCACACCAGGCCGATGGGCGACGGGTTGTATGAAATGCGCTTGAAGGGCCTGGAAGGTATCGCCCGTGTGTTTTACTGTGCGGCCGTCGACCGGCGGATCGTCATGCTTCACTGCTTCGTGAAGAAGACGCAGAAAACGCCGGGGAAAGAACTGGAAACCGCGCGCCGCCGATTGAAGGAGATTCGATATGGCAACCTATAAGGCACTGCGCGAGCGCGCATTGTCCGATCCGAAGGTACGCGCCGAATACGACCGGCTGAACCGCGAGGAATTCGCGCTGCTCGACGCAATGCTGGCCGCCCGGCGAGCCGCCGGTCTTTCGCAGGCCGATGTGGCAGAGCGCATGGGCACGAAGGCGCCTGCCGTCACGCGGCTCGAACGCGCGCTCGCGACAGGCCAGCACTCTCCGTCGATTGAAACACTGCGCAAGTATGCAGCCGCGTGCGGAAAGAAACTCGTGATCTCTTTTGCCTGAGTCACACCGGACGACTGACGGCTCACCTCCGCGCTTCCGCTCTATTCTCTGTCCTCGAACACATCGCAGGCGCAATCGCGCGTATCCGCCACCACGCGCAGTTCCCGACTGCCCATCAAGCTCGCCGGCGTCACCGTGCGGCGCTGCCACGGAATCCGGCCGAAGTACCAGACCTTCCAGAAACCGAGCGGATGATCGGGATTCCGGCGCAGCAGCGTGTCGAAGGTCTCGACGTCGCCGAGCGCGATCCGCGTCGCGTCGCGCACCACTTCTCGAACGAAACGCGAACAGAACTGCCGGCGCGACGCGAGATTGAAGCCCGTGTCGTAGACCACGCCGACCCGGCGCATCGCCGCGTCGACGAGCCGGCTTCGCTGCGCGGCATCGAGTGGCTGCTTCAGGCGCGCGATCACGCAGGCGCCGCGATCGGAACGCGCGAGAAACCGCGACATCGTCGTGACGCGCGACAGCGGAAACGTGCTCTCCGCAACCAGTACCTCGCCGCCGCGCTCGCCGACGACGATCCCGACGTGATTCGTCCACGAGCGCGTTGCGCTGGCCACTTCGAGAAACGGCCGCACCGTCACGCGGATGAACACGATGTCGCCGATCTCCGGCTCGACCGGCAACGGCATGTCATGCGGTTCGGGAGAACCGACGGAGAAAAGACGCCGCCGGCCCGCGCCGGGCGAGCGAATCATGAGCGGCCGGCAGCCGGTATCGACAACCATACGAACCTCGCGCGAGTGAACATGGCGCGAGCATGTCAGCAGCAGCCGCGCACCGCATCCGCTGCATGCGCGAGGGTGAGAATCCGCGCCGCCGGGTAGCGAAATTCGATACCGGCGAGACGCGTGGCGCGCGATGCCGAGCGGTCAGCGCGTCGCGCCCAGCGCCACGCGCAACCGTTCCATCAGTTGCGTGTAATGCCGCAGCACGTCGTCCCTGGGCACGACATTCGCGGTCGCGAAACGATCGGACCACGCCGGCTTCCATTCATACGAGCCGTGCACGCTGCGGTCGCCGTCGGGCGCCTGGATCAGCGAACGGATCCGCGCGTCGCGGCCCGGGCCCGTGTGCATGTCGAACAGCGCGTGAATATACGTGTGATACGCGTTGTACACATCTTCGTCGAACAGATAGCGGTAGATGTGGAACGTGCGGTCGAGCTCACGCTTCGCGCGGATCACGTCGTCCGGCGAGATGTCCTTCCAGTAGCCGATCCACGTATAGAAGCACAGCAGCGCATTGAGCTGCGGCGCGACCGCGTCGTACAGCGCGAGCCGCTTCTCGATCAGCCGCTGGTTGGTCCACTGCACGAGTTCGAGCCGCTTCAGCCGGCGCGCGACGAGCCAGCCGAGACACGCGACCGACAGCGGCGTCAGCACGCCGAGCACGAGCTTGACGATTTCCAGCGAATTCCACGGATTGTTGAATGGCTGCATGGTGACCCGACAAGAAGAAACGCATCCGCGCCGGCGCATGACCCGGCGCGCGGCGCCGCCTGCCCGATCGCATCGACATTGACCGTTAGTTGCTTGTGCATCGAACGTCGCACGGCGGTGCGAGCAATACGCTCGAAGCGGCGTGACACGCCAGTTTATCCGGCGATTGTCGCCGAGCCGTGACCGTTCGTCGACTCGTCTCCGCACGCACGCGCCGCGCTAGGTCGGAAGCGCCGACGTGAGCTTGACCTTCTGCATCGGAATATCGGTCTTCACGCTCAGCACGCCCGGGATGCGCGTCAGGGTTTCCATCTGGAAACGCCGGTAGTCGTCGATGTCGGCCGCGACGACGCGCAGCAGGAAATCGCAGTCGCCGGCCATCAGGTGGCACTCGACGACTTCCGGCATCTGCTGAACGGCATCGGCGAAACGGTTCACGGATTCCGCGTCCTGCCCCTTCAGCCATACGCGCGTGAAGATGGTCAGCCCCTTGCCGACCTTCGCGGGATTCAGCACGGCCACGTATTTCTCGATCACGCCCGCTTCCTCGAGAAGCCGCACGCGCCGCAGGCACGGCGACGGCGACAGCCCGACCTCGTGCGCGAGTTCCACGTTCTGCATGCGGCCGTCGCGCTGGAGCGCGCTGAGGATCCGCCGGTCGATGGCATCAAGTTTCATTTGGCATCAGATTCCAAAAAATTCTCAAATCACGCGTTCAATGCCAAATTCTCCGAAATCCATGGCGACAACGCAACCCGATTCGAGTCAAAAAAGCAGACAATCCCTCCCCCGAAGGAGGAGTCATGAGCAGTAGCGTTTCAACGTCGTCCGGGCTTCGCGACAAGCCCGCCTATGTCGCCGAGATGGGGCGCGGATTGCGCGCGGCGCTGCCCGTCATGCTGGGTTTCGTGCCGTTCGCGCTGGTGCTGGGCGCGCAGGCGGCGCAAAAAGGGTTGAGCCTGTTCGAGGTACCGATGATGACGGGCCTGAACTTCGGCGGCGGGTCCGAATTCGCGGCGATCCATCTGTGGACGTCGCCGCCGCATATCGCGCTGATCGTCGCGATGTCGTTCCTCGTGAACTCGCGGCACATCCTGATGGGCGCCGCGTTCGCGCCGTACATCCGGCGCCTGCCGCGCCGCCGCGCGTTCGCGGCGCTGTTCTTCATGTGCGACGAGAGCTGGGCGATGTCGCTCGCCGATGCGCGCTCGCGCTCGGCCACGCACATCAGCGTCCCCTATTACGCAGGCATCTGCGCGGGGCTCTACCTCACGTGGATCTCGATGACCACGCTCGGCGCGGCGGTCGGCCCGACGATCGGCAACGTCGAGCAGTACGGCTTCGACATGGCGTTCACGGCCGTGTTTCTGGTGCTGCTGCGCGGGATGTGGAAAGGGATGCGCGCGAGCCGCCCGTGGTTCGTGAGCCTGGTCGTCGCGGCAGCCACGCACCTGGCCGTGCCCGGCGCGTGGTACGTCGCGGCCGGCGCGTGCGCGGGACTGATCGCCGCGCTGCGGTGGGAGCCGCGCGATGCCTGAGCTTCCGGATTTCAGCACCGTCGCGACGATCGTGCTGATGGCCTCGACGACCTACCTGTCGCGCATCCTCGGCTACGTGCTGCTGCGCAACCGCACGCTCAGCCCGCGGATGGCATCGGTAATGGAGAACGTGCCCGGCTGCGTGCTGATCTCGGTGATCGCGCCGGCCTTCGTGTCGACGCGCCCGGCCGACCTGCTCGCGCTCGCGATCACGCTGCTCGCGGCGACACGCCTGTCGATCCTGCCGACCGTCATCGTCGGCGTCGTGTCGGCGGGGCTGCTGCGGCACCTGATCGGATAGGGCCTGTTCCCGCTGATAGCGGGAACAGGCTCCAGGTTCCGACTCGCCGCGCACGCGGCACCTCCACCGACGAACGGGCGCGCGACGCGCCCGTTTTCACGTCCGCGCCGGCGACACGACACGACGATTCTCACGCCGGGATGCTAGCCTTGTGGCTTGCGCCACGCTGCACTTCCCTCTCATCGCCCATCTCCGCGAGGACCGCTCCGATGCAAGAAACCCGCCCGCTTTTCGACCGCGTCCTGCTGACCAACGACGACGGATTCGACGCCCCCGGCCTTGACGTGCTCGAACAGGTCGCCACGCAACTGGCGCGCGAAGTGTGGATCGTCGCGCCGGCCGAAGACCAGAGCGGCACGTCGCATTCGCTGAGCCTGCACGAGCCGCTGCGCGTGCATCGCAAGGGCGAACGCCGCTTCGCGGTGCGCGGCACGCCCGGCGATTGCGTCGCGATCGCGGTCAGCCACCTGATGAAGGACGCGCGGCCCGACGTCGTGCTGTCCGGCGTGAACCGCGGTGCGAATCTCGGCACCGAAACGGTGTTTTCCGGCACGGTCGGCGCCGCGATGACGAGCATGCTGGTCGGCGTGCCGGCCATCGCGCTGAGCCAGGCGTTCGCCGATCGCAACGCGGTGCCGTGGAACACGGCGCTCGCGCATGCGCCGGACGTCATTCGCCGGCTCGTCGCCGCCGGCTGGGACAACGACGCGTGCCTCAACGTGAATTTCCCGGCACGCCCCGCGCAGGACGTGCGCGGGCTGAAGGTGACGAACCAGGGCGCCGGCACGCTGCAGGGCGTCGAGATCGTGTCGGGCCGCGACCCGCGCGAGATCGACTATCACTGGCTGAAGCTGGCGCGCGCGCCGCGCGACGACGACGCGGATTCGGAAACGGTCGCGCTGGGCGAAGGGTATATGGCCGTCACGCCGCTGAAGTTCGAGCGCACGCACGACGGCGCGCTCGCGCGGCTGCGGTCGAATCTCGGCTGATCGGGTTGGCTGGGTTGGCTGGGTTGGCTGGGTTGGCTGGGTTGGCTGGGTTGGCTGCTTCGGCAGCTTTGGCCGGGCGGCCGCTTCGGCGCTTGCGCACGACGCCTGCGCGAGGTGACCCCGTTGCCCGGTCGCGTCGGCGCACAACGTCGCGTACGCGGCCGCCCGCACGGCGTCACGTCAGGTTCAATCCTCCGTCGAGCATCACGATCTCGCCCGTCACGTAATCGGACGCGACGAGCATCGCGACCGTCTGCGCGATGTCGTCCGGCGTCGCCGCGCGACGCATCGGCGCGCGTTCTCGCCAGAGCTGCTGTGCTTCGGTCCAGCCGGCGGTCAGCGGCGTATCGACCAGCCCCGGCGCGACCGCATTGACGCGAATCGCCGGCGCGAGCGTGCGCGCCAGCAGCCGCGTCGTGTGATTGAGCGCGGCCTTCGCCGCCGCATACGGAATCGACGCGCCTTTCGGCCGCACGCCCGCATGCGAGCTGACGTTCACGACGCAACCGGCCCGCCCGCGCGACGCCGCTTCGAGCAGCGCGGGCTGTGCTTCGGCGACGAGCCGGAACGGCGCGATCACGTTGATCTCGTGTATCTCGCGCCACACGTCGGGCGTCGCCGCCGCGAGGTCCTCATGCGGAATCACGCGGCTAATCCCCGCATTGTTGACGAGCACGTCGAGCCGCCCGTGCACGGCGAGCGCGTCGCGGATCAGCCGCACGCGCCCGGCATCGTCGGCGAGATCGGCCTGCACGTAGGCCGCGCCGAGTTCGCGCGCCATCGCGCGTCCGATGTCGGCCGAACTGCGGGAATGCAGGATCACCGCATAGCCGTCCGCCGTCAGGCGGCGCGCGATGGCCGCGCCGATCCCCGACGTCGAGCCGGTGACGAGCGCGACGGGCCGATGCAGGCGCGACGCGCGCGGCTCGGCAGCGGCTTCGGTTTCAGGCTCCGTTTCGGAAATCGGGGCATGCATCGGCGGGAGCGGCGCGTCCATATCGGGGAACCCTGTCGGTGGCGTTCCCGCATCATAAGCGCGACGACGCGAGCAGGATATCCATCGTCACTTCCTCGAACAGCGGCGTACCGAGGCAAAACACGCTACCGACCGGGTTCAGCGAACAGATGCCGGGCACGGGCAGCACGTACCACGCGGAAAGCTGGCCGCAATCGTCGCTGCCGGGAATCGGGAAGCCGGTCCGACACGATCGCTCTCGCGTCGATACAGGCCAGCCGCACGAGCCGTGATACCAGCGAAAACGGGGGCAGCGACGATCGTCACAACCGCTTGACCCAGCGATCGCCGGGCGCGGTGACCTGCAGCCTGCATCAGGGCATCGCCGATCGGCTCAGCGCTGCTTCGGCAGATCGACAAAATCCTCGAGCTCGCCGGCCACGTACAGCCGCTTGCCGATTCTCGGGTATTCGCACACGTCGTGTTCGAGGCGCTGCCCGGCGACGATCAGTTCGAGCGGCACGTCACCCGTGTTCTGCAGCGTGTGTGCTTCACCGCCGCGCGCGAAGCCCAGGAAATCTCCGGGCCCGACGTCGTAAGGGCGTTCGCCGATCGTGACCGTCCCCGTGCCGGACAGCACGTACACGCATTCTTCCTCGTACAGGTGACGGTGGTATTCGGCCGATTCGTGGCCAGGCATCAGCGTGAGCAGGTGGAAGCCGAACTGCGTGATACCGGTCAGGTCGCTGAGCGGTCTTTTGAAACGAACGGCATTGGGATTCAGCGAATGCACGGCGCGCGTCGGTTCCATCTTCGCGATATCGGCGGCCTTCAGCAATTCCCGGGGAGGGGTGATCGACATGGGGGGCTCTCGTTGGCGTGACTGCATCGGTTGGACGCGCCACCCGGGGCCGGCGAACGGGCAGCCGTCGAACGGGCGACGCGGCGCATGGGCGCGCCCCGGCATTGTCCGACATTTCCGGCCGCGTGGAGACACGGCATCGCATGGCGACGCCGGTTCGCCGCCGCTCCGGCCCCGCCACCCGTCAGCGCACGGGCGTGCCGCGCAGTTCAGTCAGCAGCGCCACGAGCCGATCGATGTGCGCGTCTTCCGTGCGCCACGACGACACGCTGATCCGGAACGCCGGACGCCCCTGCCACACGGTTGCACCGAACCACACGTCGCCCGAATCCTGCGCGGCCTCGCGGATCGCGACGGTTTCCTCGTCCGTGCCGGCGCGCACCAGCACCTGGTTCAGCACGACGCGGTTCAGCACGTCGTAGCCGGCCGCACACAGGCCGTCCGCGACACGCGATGCCTGCGCGCAATGCCGCTCGACCATCGTGGCCAGCCCGGCACGGCCGAGCGAGCGCAGCGCGGCCCACACGGGAATGCCACGCGCACGCCGCGAGAATTCGAGGTTCAGGTTCTTCTGCGCGTCCTGCGCGCCGCTCAGGTAGACGGCATCACTGTTCATCGCGGTCGCGAGCGCGTCCGCGTCGCGGCAGATCACCATCGCGCCGTCGTACGGCGTGTTGAGCCACTTGTGGCCGTCGGTCGTCCAGCTATCCGCGCCGTCGATGCCGTCCGTCAGCGCGCGTTTCGACGACGCGCGTGCCCACAGGCCGAACGCGCCGTCCACATGCACCCATGCGCCGGCCGCCTTCGCAGGCGGAATCAACGCCGCGAACGGATCGAATTCGCCGGTGTTCACTTCGCCGGCCTGCAAGCAGAGGATCGTCATGTCGTCGAGCGGCGGCAACTGCGCCGGGTCGATGCGACCGTGTGCATCGACCGGCGCGACGACGAGACGCTTCAGCCCGAAGCCGAGCACGCGCAGCGCCTTCTTCACCGTGATGTGCGCAAGCTCGGAGATCACGACCTTCACCTCGGGCGCGCCGATCAGGCCGTCCTCGTCGACGTCCCAGCCCTTGCGTGCAAGCAGTGCGCGCCGCGCGGCCACCAGCGCGACGAGCGTGCACGCCGTCGCGCTCGTGCCGAAACCGACCGCGCTGCCTTCGGGCAACGCAAGCGCGTCGACGACCCAGCGCGCGGCCTGACGCTCGATCGTCGCGGCCACCGGCGAATTCGCATACGACGACGCGCACTGATCCCACGCGAGCATCAACCGCTCGGCCCCCGCCGCGGCCGGCAGCGCGGCGCCGATCACGAAGCCGAAGTAGTTCGGGCCGTTCGACGCGACGGTCGCGGGCGAGCCCTGCTCGTCGAGCAGGCGCAGCACGTCGTCGGCCGGGCGGCCCGTATCGGGCAGCGGCTCGTCGAACGCGGCGAGACCGGCCAGCGCGGCCGCATCGGGAAACGCGCGCCGGTCGTTCGTCGCTGCCAGGTACGCGTGCGCGCGCCGGTCGGCGTCGGCCAGCAATGCAAGTTCGTCCATATCGGTTGCCTCGGTGGGGATCGGTCGAATCAGAGTTGCGAGAGATCGCGGCCGAGCTGCTGCAGCGCGCCGTCGATCCGCTTGTAATACGTGAACTTGCCGACACGGGTCGCCTGCACGAGCCCGGCATCCGCGAGGATGCGCATGTGGCGCGTGGTCGTGGCCGGCGCGATGCCGAGCTTCTCGGTGATGTACGTGCAGCACACGCCGAGTTCGTCGAAATCGCCGTGCGGCTGCGGCGGGAAATGCTTGCGCGGCTGCTTGAGCCAGCGCATCACGGCCAGACGGCTTTCGTTGGCCAGTGCGCTGATGCGGGTGACGTCGTCCATGGGGTTGGAAGGCTTTGTTTAACGTTTCGCATGTTAGCTAAATGACGAAACGTGGGCAATCTGATCGAGGTCCGATTTCAGGCTGTCGCGTCACGTTCGGGATCACGACATCGGCATTCGATGCGATCGCGGCAAAACGGCTGCCACACCCTCCCGCAGGCAGCGCGAGCAACGCGCCTTTACGCCCCCGCCAGTGCCTGCGCCAGCCGCTCGATCAACGCGCGCACGCGCCGCGGCTGCACGGCACTGCCCGGATAGACGATCTGCAAATCGACGTCGCCCGGCGAGAACGCGCGCAGAACCTCGACGAGCGCGCCGGACGCCAGATCCCGTTCGACGTCGACCAGCGACTTCAGCGCGACGCCGTGCCCCGCGATGCACCACGCGCGGACGAGCGCGCCGTCATTGGCTACGCGCCGGCCACGCACCATTACGCGCTTCAGTTCGCCATCGATGCTGAACGGCCATTCGGCATACAGGTCGGGCCCGAAACGCATCACGATGCAATCGTGCGCAGCGAGATCGTCCGGATGCCGTGGCGTGCCGTGCGCAGCGAGATACGCGGGCGACGCGCACACCGCGCGCCGTGCGCGGCCGAGCGAACGGCTGTGCAGCGAACTGTCCGCGAGCGTGCCGCGACGGATCGCGAAATCGAGCCCCTGCCCGACGAGATCGACGTAGCCGTCGCCGAGGTGCAGGTCGACCGTGACGCCCGGATGCTCGGCCAGGAACGCGTCGACGACAGGCACGACGCGCTCGTGCCCGAGATCGGCCGGCGCGCTCAGGCGCACGGGCCCCGACAGCGTCTGTACGCCTGAGCGCACGCGGCTTTCGAGTTCGCCGGCCTCGGCCAGCAGGCGCCGCGCGCCGGCAACCAGCGTGCGGCCCTCGTCGGTCAGGCTGATCGCGCGCGTCGTGCGCGTAAGCAGCGCCGCGCCGTAGTGGCGCTCGAGCGCCGCCAGCCGTTCGGACACCGTGGCCGGCGACAGGCCGACCTCGCGACCGGCCGCGGCCAGTCCGCCCTTTTCCACGATGCGCAGGAACAGCGCGAGGTTATCGAGCAGCATTATTCGCCTTATCCGAAGGATATTTTCGAATTCTGCCCAATTATCTGAAATATCCGCAAGCGATACAGTGTGATTCCGCCGACGGGCGCACGTCCGGCACGCGCCGGGCTTCGACCATTCAAAGGAAACGCACATGGAATACCGTACGCTCGGCCGCTCCGGCCTCAAGGTTCCCGTCCTGAGCTTCGGGGCCGGCACGTTCGGCGGCACCGGCCCGCTGTTCGGCGCGTGGGGCAACACGGGCGTCGACGAAGCGCGCCGCCTGGTCGACATCTGCCTGGAAGCCGGCGTCAACCTGTTCGACACCGCCGACGTGTATTCGGACGGCGAATCCGAACGCGTGCTCGGCGCGGCGCTCAAGGGCCGCCGCGACCGGGTGTTGATTTCGACGAAGACGGGCCTGCCGACCGGCGATGGCGCGAACGACGCGGGCACGTCGCGCGCACGGCTCGTGCGCGCCGTCGACGCCGCATTGGGCCGCCTCGACACCGACTACATCGATCTGCTGCAGTTGCACGCGTTCGACGCGGGCACGCCGGTCGAGGAAGTGATGTCGACGCTGGACGATCTCGTACGCGCGGGCAAGCTGCGCTACATCGGCGTATCGAATTTCGCGGGCTGGCAGATCATGAAATCGCTTGCGGCAGCCGATCGCTACGGGTGGTCGCGCTACGTGGCGAACCAGGTCTACTACTCGCTCGTCGGCCGCGACTACGAGTGGGACCTGATGCCGCTCGGCGCGGACCAGGGCCTCGGCGCGCTCGTGTGGAGCCCGCTCGGCTGGGGCCGGCTCACCGGCAAGATCCGCCGCAACGCGCCGCTGCCCGAAGGCAGCCGCCTGCATGAAACGGCCAGCTACGGGCCGCCGGTCGACGACGAGCGCCTGTACGACGTGGTCGATGCGCTCGACGCGATCGCGGAGGAAACCGGCAAGACCGTGCCGCAGATCGCGCTGAACTGGCTGCTGCAACGACCGACCGTGTCGTCGGTGATCATCGGCGCGCGCAACGAGGAACAACTGCGCCAGAACCTCGGCGCGGTCGGCTGGTCGCTGACCGATGCGCAGGTCGCGACGCTCGACGCGGCGAGCGCGGTGCAAGCGCCGTATCCGTACTTCCCGTATCGCCGGCAACAGGCGTTCGCGCGACTCAATCCGCCGATGCGCGGGTAAGGGGTGAGATCAGTCCGCGAAATTCTCTCGAGGCGGATTAATCGGTGTAAACGGGTGTCAAAATGGCGACCGGTCTTGCCCAGCATGGCTGACGTCGGCAGCCTCTGGTAGCCCGAGGGATACAAAATCTTCCTTTTCATCGGTTCTTGTATCCCCACGGCTACAACTTCGACGCGTCAATTTGTATTCGCTTCCAGCCCGGACGAATCCACCGACACCGCCTCCGCACAACGCTCCGGCCTTTACGGCAGGAGCGTTGTGCGCCGGCCGCAATCCGATTTTCCCCGTGCGAGCGGCATGAATTGATCGTTCAATCCCACGGGTTCACGACGGCGACACCGGTTGCGGCAAAGTCGGCCACGTTGCGCGTCACGACAGTCATGCCGTGCACGAGCGCCGTAGCGGCAATGAGCGCATCCCGCTCGGACCGTCGATCCGGTACATGGAGCCGCGCACATCGTTGAGCGACCGCGGTATCAACCGGCAGCACACGGCTCGCGAACTCGGGCAGGACATGTCCATCGAGCCAGGCCCTGAGTAGCGCGCCCTGGACCGGGTCTCTGCGTTCGATCTGCAAGACACCGGTCTCAAGCTCCATGATCGTTATGGCAGAAACAAAAAGCGTCGGGGCGTCGACGGTCGAACTCCAGGCCGCCAGATTCCCGTCCGCCTTGCCCGTTCGCACCTTCCGCAGTTCCGAAATGACATTGGTATCGAGAACGAACATCATCAGAAGTCAACCGGCTTGATCGTGACGTCCGCGCGCGGAGGGTCAAACTCGATGTCCTCGACACCGGGCATCGCCAGCGCGTCGGCAATGTTGCGCCTCTGTTGCGTGAGACGCTGGTATTCCTCGAAACTCAACAGCACATGAGCAGGCCTGCCGCGGTCCGTAATAAACACGGGGCCGTCCTTTGTCGCTTTCTTCGCTTTAGTCACGTCCTGGTTGAGTTCGCGACTCGAGAGCGTGGTGATGGTCATCGTGGACTCCTCAAACACATCAATGTAGGTATGTTACTACAATAAATGAATGCCGTGATACCTGCGTGAAACCCCGACCGACCATCGATCCGCTCACCCCACCGGCCGCGCCTTGATCCACAGATGCAGCGGTACGTGCGCCCACTGCTTCAACCGATCCGTATCGGCCATGGTCCGGCGGCGGTTCGCATGACCGGGTTGCGCCACATCCGGCGCTTTCCGTTTCCGGCGGCGAAGTTCTACAGTTACAGAAAACAACCCGCGCCGCCGGGCATCGTCCCGTTCGACGATACGCATCCGATTCCGAGGAAAGCCCATGCCGAGTATCGTCGCCGCTCCCGCCAATCTCCCCCCGAGCCCCGTCGCGGCGGAAACGCGCATGGTTCACGACGTCGCCACGCTGAAGCCGTCCGACTACCGTTCGGCCGATGGTTCATCGTGGGTCATCTCCACCATTACGCCGGCCGCGGACAGCGGCGCGAACGTGACCGGCGCGACGTATTTCGACACCGCGAAAGGCCGGACCGTCCCGGTGCCCGACGCGCGCCGCCGTTATGCGAATCGCGGCACGTGGCAGGTCGTCGCGAGTTCGAGCCCGTCGGTGCCCGCAACCGGCCGCTACGACTGGCTGACGCTCGCGTGGCTGCCGATCAATCGGCGGCCGCTGCCGCAAACGCCCGAGCATCTGTATTCGCCGTTCATTCGCGGCGGCACAATCGTTTATCGATGGAATCCGGCGGCAGAAGGCGGCGAGCAGTTCGGTAACGTGCGGATGATCTTTCCGGAATGGACGCAGCAGGTGGCGGATGCGTTGCGATCCGCGCCGCCGTCGTTGCCGGACGGCGCGTCGGCCACGCCGGCTGCGCTCGATCGCCTGAAATCAGACAGGAATCCGATGACCGCCGTGCTCGACTTCGGCGACGCGCTGCGTGAAGAGCCGGTGGAACGGATCGTCGCGCGGCTGCCCGCCTTGCTGCAGGTGAACGACCTGCATGAACTGTCGGCCATCGTGTTCCTGTGCCTGTCCGGGTCGCGCGCCGAAGACCGGCCGCGCTTCGCCGAAACGATCGACGCGGCGATCGCGGGCACCGACGACAGCGCACGCCTGCTCGCGATCGCATATGGCGCGTTCGCGGCGGGACGGTCCCGGCCTTATCCGTTCAACGACGCCGCGCAGACGGCCCGCATCAACGACGTGTTCGGGGCGCTGAAGCGACGCACGTCGGCGCTCGGCGTGCCGATTGCGGAAGGTTCGCCGTGGTACGAATTCTTCACGGCCTACAGGCTCGGGGGTGCGGCATCCGGCAACGGTCAGTGACCGCACGCATAGGATCGGCGGCGCGGCAGCCGATGCCTGTTTACCGCGCCTGCGTTACCGCTTCTCCTCGTTCGGATTCGGGTAGAACGAAACCGGATCGCCGCGCAGCGTGCTCATATCCTCGATCCGCGAAAAAAACGCCCGTGGCGAATAAATGCCGGGGCGTTTTCTGTCAATTCGACCATTTGAATCAGATCCCCTCATGATAAATTTTCGCCCGGCCACAGAGCCATCTCAAATAACCTTAATCCATAGACCAAATCATGAAATCTGTTATCCGTCATGCCGCTCTGGCACTGGTGACGATCGGCTTCCTGTCGGGCTGCGCAAGCAGCGTGACACGCGACGCAGGTAATCAGCAGGCGGGGGCCACCGCGACCGCGTCGACGTCCAAATTCGGCACCAAGCCGGTTATCGTGAAAGTTACGCTGGACGCGGCTGCCCAGGAAGCGTTGAAAGACAATCTGAAGTTCAGCCCCAAGAAACTGCAGGAGCAAATCGAAAACGCACTGTACGCACGCAAGCTTCTGGCAAAGGCCGATTCAACCGATGCGATGCAGCTGAACGTTGAAGTGACCGGCATTCGGGTGCGCTCGAGTTTCTCCGCGGTCATGTTCGGCTTCATGGCGGGCAGCGATTATGTCGACGGCACCGTGACGCTCGTCGACACCGACAATCGTCAGGTCGACCGCTTCAAGGTGTCGGCATCGTATGCACTCGGCGGCATCGCCGGTATGGACGGGACACGCATGGACTGGCTGTACGAGAATTTCACCGAGAAAACGCTGTCGACGCTCGACCCGTCGGCCGGCGCGCAACAAGCGGACGCGGCTCACGAGAAGAAACTGTAATGTCCGACGCCCGACGGACCGCGGATTCGCGGCCAGTCGGGCGGCAGCCGCCGCGCTCACCCAACGGCTACGATGCGGGTTGCGACCGCAACGATCTTCATCGAGCAGAGTCTCCTTTGAGCATGCCCCTTGGCAACAGGCACGCGTCGTGGCTTCGATTGCCGCATTCCGATCGGACATCCGCTCGTCCGTGTCTTCGTTGTATCGACGATCGGCGTCGTACGCAAGGCGGCAAAAAAACGGCTGCCCTGAAGCAGCCGTAAAGGAGAGGTCTTCCGTGTTCAGACGGAGACACCGGCCGGCCACCACGCCGTCCGGTAGATCCATTGTTGACGAGCGCTCCGCGTCCGGGAATCAGTCTGGTCTGATTTTCGGGCGCAAGAAGACCCACCGGCAATTCAGACAGGTCCGATAGGATTGGCATCGGGCGGCACGTAAACTCCGACCCGTGAACCTCTCGACCGCCCCCCTCGTCCATACGATGCGCGACGCGATCCGTCGCCCCAGCTTTCTCCGCGGCCTCGACATCGCGGTGCTCGCGCTGATCGTCGCGAGCGTCTTCGTCGTGATGATCGACAGCGTGCAGGAACTGCACGCGCAGTACGGGAGCGCGCTGTACGCGGCTGAATGGGCGTTCACGCTGCTGTTCACCGCCGAATACGCGGTGCGGCTGTTCACCGCGCGCAAGCCCGCCGCCTATGCGCGCAGCTTCTTCGGCATCGTCGATCTCGTGTCGATCCTGCCGACCTATCTCGCGTTTTTCTTCCCCGGCCTGCATGCGCTGATCGACGTGCGCCTGCTGCGGCTGCTGCGCGTGTTCCGCATACTCGGGCTCGCGATCTATCTCGAGGAAGGCCAGATGCTGATCCGCGCGCTCGCGCGTGCGCGGCGCAAGATCTTCGTGTTCATCGGCGGGATGTTCGTGATCGTCGTGATCCTCGGCACGGTGATTTTTCTCGTCGAAGGCCCCGAGAACGGCATCACGAGCATTCCGGTCGGCGTGTACTGGGCCGCCGTGACGATGAGCACGACCGGCTACGGCGACCTGACGCCGCACACGCCGCTCGGCCGGCTGATCACGTCGTGCGCGATCCTGCTCGGTTACGGCATCATCGCGTTCCCGACCGGTATCATGGGCGCGGAGCTCGTCGCGTCCGCGCTCGAACGCGGACGGGCGCAGCAAGCATCGTCCGGCGATGCCGGTGCGGCAGTCTGCCCGCATTGCGGCGCATGCGCATCGAAGCAACGCGACGATGCCGGCGCCACGGCAACGCAGCGTGTGCCTGACCGCCAATCATCAATGCATTCCTCATTCAATTAATGACAATGAACGCCTCCTCATGCTGAGCATCGGCCCCTTTTCCGTAAGGGTCGTGGCCGTAGCCATCGCCGCCCTGATCGCGTGGCTCGTCGCGCGCTTCGCGCAGCGCACTCGACCGTATGGTCAGCACAAAACTTCCGCGAGCCTGCTGCTCGACGCGCTGCTGATCGGGCTGATCGCCGCTCGCGTCGGCTATATCGCGCGCTGGTGGCCCGACTATTTCGCCTCACCGAAATCCATCGTCGCGCTCGGCGACGGCGGCTTTACCTGGTGGATCGGCTTGCCGGTCGCGCTCGCCTATATCGGCTGGCGGTCGCGCCGCCTGCCGGGGCTGGCGCGCCCCGCGCTCGCCGGCATCGCCGCCGGCATGCTGGCTTGGGGTGCGGCGCAGGGTGTGCTGGCGACGTTCGACCGCACGGCGCCGCCGCTGTCCGCGCTGCGCGTGGAGACGCTCGATGCGACGCCCGTCGCACCGAACCGCTACGCGGGCAAACCCGTCGTCGTAAACCTGTGGGCGACCTGGTGCCCGCCGTGCCAGCGCGAAATGCCGATCCTCGCGCAGGCGCAGCTGGATTACCCGGGCGTCAGTTTCCTGATGATCAATCAAGGCGAGGACGTGCAGACCGTGAGCGCGTTTCTTGAACGCAAAGGGCTGCGCTTCGACCACGTGCTGCTCGACCGCTCGCTCGGCGCGATGCGGACCTACGGTTCGCGCGGGCTGCCGACGACGCTGTTCTTCGATGACAAAGGCAAACTCGTCGAGTCGCACATGGGCGAGATCACCGCCGCAAGGCTCAAGGACACGGTGAATACGCGCTTCGGTCGGTGAGGTGGAACAGGCCCGCATGGCGCGGATGACGATGCGCGAGCACTTCGAAGCGCTTCGTGAGAAAGGTGTGCAGCAGCGCGAAACCGAAGATGATCGCGCCGGCAAGTTCGACGGTATGGGGCATGTCGGAATCCATTGAATTGAAAATCCGGCACGCGGCTGGTGCCGGGTGAAACACGATGGGTCGCACAACGTGCGGTCTCGCGAACGGGAATGGCAAACGGGTGGCGACAGGCAGGACGCCGTTCAGACCTGGTATCCGAAGGGTATCGCGATCGCGGAGCCGTCCCAATCGGACCAGTCCGATTAATGAGACGGACGGGACCGATTGTACGGCGCGGCGCATCGCGCACATCGAGTCATTAGAGCAGTTATCCTAAACAATTTTGGATCGTCCCGACAGGATGTTTTACGGCTTCGTCGTGCATGACGCATGGGCGACCTCTTTGGCACCCTGGCCGATAAGCATACAAAACCAGACCGAACGGCTAACGTTGGTAGAAACGCACATAACGGATCCCTGTGCAGCCGCCAATTCCCCTACAGTGGAGATACGTTTGCGCGTGCGGATGAATGGATCTTCGTGAATGGTTATTCGTGATGCGAAGGATGTTGGTCCGATTTCGACGCGTAAGCGAGCGCGGGCCGTGAGTGCAGCAACACCCACGGCCCGCTGACCACAACCAACTCACCACAGGAGTTAGTCATGGCTGACGCGAATGATAGCGCACCCGCCCTTTTCCCCGATCGTTTCGTGACGATTCAGGAGTCTTACCGATACCGGACAATCAAGTCGATTCTTCGCAACAAGCATCGCCCGAAGAAGCCACCGCCGCTGTATCCGTGGATCAAGTTGTCGGGCCGCTGGATCGAAACGGCAGGGTTCGAACCCGCACAACGCGTGCGGATCGAGGTAACGGAGCGGCGGCTGGTTATCACGCCGATGGAAGAGACCTATCTCGATCTCAAGGGGCGTCCCGAATTCCCCATTGTGGATACGGAGACGGGTTTGAGGCGCCGCCGGCATCCGGCCGGAATGGAAGAAGCCGACGTCCGTTCGCGCTGATCACGGGCGCTGAATCGTATCGTCGATGTGCCGCGCAAGATGCAGCGCGGTGCGCCGGCGAATGCTGATACCGCTCGATCTGCCGGCATGGTCGCAACGCGATCGCGACCATGCCGGCACTTGCGAACTACTCGTGACCGGCCATAATCGACGAAGCAGAAACGGATATCGGCAAACAGGAGATCAACGATGAACCGCAACGACCATCCGCAAGGCATGGACAACGTGCTGCTGGACCTCGGTTTCGACGACTCAATTGCGTTGCCGGCCAAGGCTTCGCTCGCGCTCAAGCTCAACCAGCTGATCGACAAGCGCGGCTTGAGCCAGGCCGAGACAGCGGCGATCACGGGTATGACGCAGCCGGAGGTGTCTCAGGTGCGCGGCTACAAGCTCCAGAACATTTCGCTGGATCAGGTGATGGAAGCGCTGGTGTCGCTGGGCCAGCATGTTGAAATCGTGGTGCGGCCCGCGCATCTCGCGCATTCGGCAGGCGTCACGGTTACCGAGTAACACCGGAGCAGACGGCCTGCACTTCGCGCTTTCGCAACAGTCTTCAACCTTGGTGTCATCACGCTGACGCTGATCGCACGCGGCGGCGAACGACTCAGCATCGACGCCGCGTGGTCGCGCGCCATTCATGCGCGTGGTCAGATACTGCGCTGATTGACGCGCTTCGCCAGTTCCTCCGCGCTTTCCTTCCGCTCGCTATACCGATCGACCAGATACGGGCCGATATCCCGCGTCAGCAGCGTGAACTTGACCAGTTCCTCCAGCACATCCACCACGCGATCGAAATAAGCCGACGGCTTCATCCGCCCTGCCTCGTCGAATTCCGCGAATGCCTTCGCCACCGACGACTGGTTCGGGATGGTCAGCATGCGCATCCAGCGTCCGAGCACGCGCATCTGGTTCACCGCATTGAACGATTGCGAGCCGCCGCTGACCTGCATGACGGCGAGCGTCTTGCCCTGGGTCGGGCGAACGGCACCCATCGACAGCGGAATCCAGTCGATCTGCGCTTTCATGATGCCGGTCATCGCACCGTGCCGCTCCGGCGAGCACCACACCATGCCTTCCGACCACTGCACCAGTTCGCGCAACTCGACGACCTTCGGATGACTCTCGGGCGCATCGTCGGGCAGCGGCAGGCCGCTCGGATTGAACACGCGTACCTCGGCGCCCATTGCCGCGAGCAAACGCGCGGCTTCCTCGATCAGCAGGCGGCTGAACGAACGCTCGCGCAGCGAGCCGTACAAAAGCAGGAACCGGGGCGGATACGTCGACGGCACCGCCGGCCGCAACTGGCCGGCATCCGGCACGCGGAACGATTCGACGTCGAGTTGCGGCAGGTCATCCAGACGGTCAGACATGCGTACCCTCCGCGTAATTGCAGTGAATCGTGACGTAGTTCATGCAGATGGATTCTCCCGTTTGCTCAAGCACGTTCGTACCAGCCCTTCGACCGGTTGACTATGCGCACCACCAGCAACATGACGGGCACTTCGATCAGCACGCCGACGACGGTGGCCAGCGCCGCGCCGGAATGAAAACCGAACAGGCTGATCGCAGCCGCGACTGCCAGCTCGAAGAAATTGGACGCGCCGATCAGCGCCGACGGACACGCGATGTTGTGCTTCTCGCCCACGGCGCGATTGAGCCAGTAAGCGAGCGCCGAGTTGAAAAACACCTGGATCAGGATCGGCACCGCGAGCAACGCGATCACCAGCGGCTGCTTCAGGATCGCTTCGCCCTGGAACGCGAACAGCAGCACGAGCGTGGCCAGCAATGCGGCGATCGACCACGGGCCGATCCTGGCCATCGCGGCATCGAACGCCGCCTGCCCGTTCGCGAGCAGCCGCTTGCGCCAAAGCTGCGCGAGGATCACCGGGATCACGATATAGAGCACGACCGACGTGAGCAGCGTCGCCCACGGCACGGATATCGCCGACATCCCCAGCAGCAGGCCGACCAGCGGCGCGAACGCGATCACCATGATGCTGTCGTTCAGCGCGACCTGCGACAGCGTGAACAGCGGATCGCCGCCCGTCAGCCGGCTCCATACAAAGACCATCGCCGTGCACGGCGCGGCGGCCAGCAGGATCAGGCCTGCGATGTAGCTGTCGAGCTGATCGGCCGGCAGCATCGGCGCGAACAGATGCCGGATGAACAGCCAGCCGAGGAACGCCATCGAGAACGGCTTGACGAGCCAGTTCACGACGAGCGTGACACCGATGCCCTTCACGTGCTGACGCACTTCATGCAGCGCGCCGAAGTCGACCTTGACGAGCATCGGGATGATCATCACCCAGATCAGCAATCCGACCGGCAGATTGACCTGCGCGTATTCCATCCGGCCGATCTGCTGGAACAGGCCGGGCAGCGCCTGGCCGAGCGCGATGCCGGCGACGATGCACAGCGCCGCCCAGACGGTCAGATAGCGTTCGAAGAAGTTGATGGAAGGCTTGGCGACAGCCTGCCCCGGCGGAGCGGCGTTGGACGTGTTCATTGGGCGGGTATCGGTCTCGAAGTCGCTGGCGTCCGGTGAATTCGGCCGGCCGCCATGCGAACGGTCAGCTCCGGGAAATCTCGGTCAGCGCCGCCTGGAGTTCGGCGTTGCTCATGCGATCGAGCGGCAGCGCCAGCAATTGCAGCATCCGGTAGCCGATCGCCTGGCGCGTGAGTTCGAACGCGAGCCGCTTGCCTTCGTCGCCGCCCACCGCGTTCGACGGATCGGCATAACCCCAATGCACTTTGACGGGGCTGCCGGGCCAGTACGGGCACGCCTCCGCGGCCGCGCTGTCGCATACCGTGATGACGACGCGCATTTCAGGCGCGCCGTCGCCCGTGAATTCGTCCCAGCTCTTGCTGCGGTAGCCGCTTACGTCGACACCGGCGTTCGTCAGCGCTTCCAGCGCGAACGGATTGAGCCGGCCGCTCGGCGCACTGCCGGCGCTGTACGCGCGCACGTCCTTGCCGAGCTTCGCGGCCCAATGATTGAGCATGCCTTCCGCGAGCACGCTGCGCGCGGAGTTGTGGGTACAGAGGATCAGGACGTTCGTGGTCATGGGCGGCGTATGCGAAGGTGCTTCAGCAAGGTTGCGGGCCGGACGTCGAACACGCGGACACCGGCGAGCACGGATTGCCGCCGCAGCAGTTCTCCGTGAGATAGGCCAGCAAGCCGTTCATCGTCGCGAAGTTCGCGCCATAGATGACGAAGCGGCCTTCCTGCCGGCTCGTGACGAGCGCTGCATGGGCCAGCTCCTTCAGATGAAAGGACAACGATGAAGGCGGTACATTCAGCAGCGTGGCGATCTGCCCGGCCGGCAGACCTTGCGGTCCCGCCTGCACGAGCGTGCGAAAGACGGCGAGCCGGGATTCGTGTGCGAGTGCCGAGAGCGCGGCGATGGTCTGGTTCGTTTCCATAATTCGATAATAATCGAAATATCGAATTCCGAGAAGCCACCTCGAGATGAAGCGGCGGCCAACGAACGGGGACAAACAAAACGACTGCACCAGCGGGCGAACCCTTCACCCGACGACAGCCCGGCCTTCAACTACGCGCCGCGCGCTTCCCGATGCACGTCTCGATGCGCTCCCCGGGCCGTCAGCATCGGCTTCGACGCACGGCTCACGGTTGCGAGAACACCATCACGCGCCCCGACACGCGCTGCAGCTTGAGCCAGCCCATATCGGCCGTGAAGCGCAGTTGCTGCAGCGGGAAGTCGAACGACGCCTTCTCGGCCGCGCTCACGACCGACTTGGCGATCCAGCGGATCAGCGCCTTCCCTTCCTCGGTCGTCACGCTGCCGTTCTGGATGCCGCCGTAGAAGTAGCGATTCCCGGCGTTGACCTCGTTCTGCAACTGCATCCAGTGACCCGGCAAGCCCGGCAGCGTCCGGAACAGGTCGGCCACCCGCTTGGTCGTCAGGCCGCGCGCCCACAGCGCACCGTTTACGTCCGGCCGAACCAGGTTGTGGCGATCCGCTTCCTGGGCCTGCCCCTTGATGTCGCCCCGCAGGGCATCGAGCTTCGACATGACGCATTCCTCATGGTGATGGGCGCGGGAAAATGGCCCCGCGCGCGCCGCTAGCACGATACGCCCGTTGCGTGGAGTCATCTCCTGTCAGGTTTGTCAGGCCGCGCCGCCGGCGCGGCCGTCACCATCCCGCTTACGCGACGGCCTTCGCCGCCGCCTGCGCGCCAAAGAACGTCGCCTGCGCCGCTTCGTCCGCCCGCGCATACGCGCGGTTGACGCCGCTGATCACCGCGCGGATCGACGCGGTCGTCAGGTTCGCGTCGATGCCCACGCCGAACGCGCTGCCGCGCACGCCCGAACCGGCCAGTTCCGCGATCGCGATCGCCTTCGCATCGGCGCCCTGCGACAGCGCGCGTTCCTCATAGTGCTGGATTCGCAGCGGCGTGCGCAGCGCATGCATCAGCGCATCGAGCGGGCCGTTGCCTTCACCGCGCAGCACGCGGCGCTCGCCGTGCACGTCGGCGGTCAGCACGATCGTCTCGCGGCCGTCGCGCTCCGACAGTTCATGGCCGACATAGCGCAGCGGCGCGTCGCCCTCCACGTATTCCTGCTGGAACAGCGACCAGATCTGCGCGCTCGTCACCTCGTGCCCGCTGTCGTCGGTCAGGCGCTGCACGGCCGCGCTGAAGTCGACCTGCAGGCGACGCGGCAGCGCGACGCCATAACCCTGCTCGAGCAGGTACGCGATGCCGCCCTTGCCCGACTGGCTGTTCACGCGAATGATCGAATCGTACGTGCGGCCGAGGTCGCTCGGATCGATCGGCAGATACGGCATTTCCCACACGGCGTCGGCGCGCTGCACCGCGAAGCCCTTCTTGATCGCATCCTGGTGCGAGCCGGAGAACGCGGTAAACACGAGGTCGCCGACGTACGGATGACGCGGATGGATCGGCAACTGCGTGCATTCCTCGGCGGTGCGCGCGACTTCGTTGATCTGCGAGAAATCCAGGCCCGGATCGACGCCCTGCGTGTACAGGTTCAGCGCGAGCGTCACGAGATCCACGTTGCCGGTACGCTCGCCGTTGCCGAACAGGCAGCCCTCGATCCGGTCGGCACCGGCCATCACCGCGAGCTCGGCCGCCGCGACCGCGGTGCCGCGGTCGTTGTGCGGATGCACGGACAGGATCAGCGCATCGCGACGCGCGAGGTTGCGGTGCATCCATTCGATCTGGTCCGCATAGAAGTTCGGCGTGCCGACCTCGACAGTCGCCGGCAGGTTCACGATCGCCTTGTGCTCGGGCGTCGGCTGCCACACGTCGAACACGGCATCGCAGACTTCCTTCGCGAAGTCGAGCTCGGTCGCCGTAAACGTTTCCGGGCTGTACTGCAGCGTGAACTGCGTGTCGGTCGCCGCATCGGCGCAGCGCTTGATCGTGCGCGCCGCATTCACCGCGAGCTGCTTCACGCCGTCGCGGTCGAGGCCGAACACGATCTTGCGGAATTCCGGCGCGGTCGCGTTGTACAGGTGCACGATCGCGCGCTTCGCGCCGCGCAGCGATTCGAAGGTGCGCTCGATCAGATCGTCGCGCGCCTGCGTCAGCACCTCGATCGTCACGTCGTCGGGAATGTGGCCGCCTTCGATCAGTTCGCGCACGAAGTTGAAGTCGGTCTCGGACGCCGACGGGAACGCCACCTCGATCTCCTTGAAACCGATCGCGACGAGCGTCTTGAACATCCGCATCTTGCGCGCCGCATCCATCGGCTCGAACAGCGCCTGGTTGCCGTCGCGCAGGTCGGTGCTCATCCAGATCGGCGCGTGCGTGATGGTGCGCGACGGCCACGTGCGGTTCGGCAGATTGACGGGCGTGAACGGCCGGTATTTCGTTGCAGGGTTCTTCAACATCATGATGTTCGGTCCTCGGTCGGTTTGTCGGGAAACCGCGGCGCGGCGGCCTTCAG
Source organism: Burkholderia sp. NFPP32 (assembly GCF_900119325.1). NCBI lineage: Bacteria > Pseudomonadati > Pseudomonadota > Betaproteobacteria > Burkholderiales > Burkholderiaceae > Burkholderia > Burkholderia sp. NFPP32. The sequence goes on from NZ_FPJP01000003.1 coordinate 398,689, forward strand.
CAGCGGAGGCCGGCTGCGCACGCAGCGATCAAAGCGGTAAAAAAACGGCAAAGCGGTACGGCGAACGACGGCCTTGACGGTTGGGCGACCGGGACGGAGCGGAGCGATACGGAGAAAAGACGAACTCAGGCGCCGGTCGACAACCGGGGCCAGGTCGGTGATACGGGGGAAATCTGGCGCTTCAGGAAAGAAGCAGATGGAAAGCGCGCAGCCGCAGACCCAGCCCGGAACACCGGGCTAGTAGTCGTAGCGAGAAGAAGGGCTGGGCGGCTTGCATGGCCGGAATCAGATCACAAGGCGGAGGGGGCTGTCAACGGGGAGCGCGTGCATCGCATGGCCGCGCCGCCTGCAAAATCAGTCCCGTCCGATAGGCGGCGGCCGCGCCCGTCGCTATGCTTCACGGGTGCGGCGCCGGTGAGGTCCTATTCATGTTCGGAGTGAGTCGGTCCATCCTCTTCGCCGGTCGCCGCGCACCCTTCTCTTGCGATCGGGCTTCGGCGTGGGCGTTCGGTGGTGGCCGGTGGGCGCGGCCACGACAGAGATGCTGATGTTGAAACGAACGCTGCCAGATGCGAACACTGAGCGCTCGCCCCGAAGCCCGATTGCACCGCAGCCGATCCGCCTATACCGAGCACTATTCAGAAAAACGACACGCACGCCGATATAGTTTCCGGAATATATAAAAACATCCTCGATTAAACATATTTCATTAAATCGATTCACTTTGGTTTTCGATTTACTGAACAATTACCATTCTCATCTGAATATTTTTTTATTTATTTTTCGACATGCTTGTCGAACCGCGTTTCAAACGGCAAACGTTTGCGAGACGCGGGGAGACGCCTTACTACTGTTCTTCAGGAGGAAAGCATGGCCGATTCTCAAACGTCATCCAATCGCGCCGGCGAATTTTCGATTCCGCCGAATACCGATTTCCGCGCGATTTTCTTCGCGAATGCCGCCGAACAACAGCACATCAAGTTGTTTATCGGCGACAGCAAGGAACCCGCTGCTTATCACAAGCTGACCACGCGCGACGGCCCGCGCGAAAACACGCTGAATTCCGGCAACGGCAAGATCCGCTTCGAGGTGTCGGTAAACGGCAAGCCGTCGGCCACCGACGCACGCCTCGCACCGATCAACGGCAAGAAGTCGGACGGGTCGCCGTTCACGGTCAACTTCGGGATCGTCGTGTCGGAAGACGGCCACGACAGCGACTACAACGACGGCATCGTCGTGCTGCAGTGGCCGATCGGCTGATGGGCTAAACGCCGATCGACCGATGACCGCCGGGCCACCGACTACCCGGCAGCCCGGCGGTTGTGCATCGAAAACGCGAAGCAACTCAATCCAAACCCGTTTCGCCTTCAGGAGACCGCCATGCCCATCATTTCGGCATCGATCAACAGCGCGCCCGTCGTCACGTCCGAGACTTACGTCGACATCCCCGGCCTCTATCTCGACCTCGCGAAAGAAAACATTCGCGACGGCAAGCTGCTGGTCACGCTCAACGTGCCGACGCCGTACGCCACCGGCAACAATTTCCCCGGCATCTACTTCGTCATTACGACCAACAAGGGGATCGTCGCGGACGGCGCCTTCTCGTACTTCTCCAAAGTGCCGGAGAATCCCAGCCGCATACCATTCACGCTCGTCGTCGCCATCGACGTCGCCGACGGCCACACGTTCGTGAAAGGCCAGTGGAAAAGCGTGCGCGGCAGCGCAATGCATATCGATTCGTTCGCGAGCCTTTCCGCGATCGGTGAAACGGCCGCGCAATCGTCGTCGCAATCCGGCGGGAATCAGGGCGCCGAAACCGGCGGCGGCAGCGGCACCGGCGGCACCGGCGGCACCGGCGGTGCCGGCAACATCGGCGGCGGCGGCGAACGCGACGGCACGTTCAATCTCCCGGCCAACATCAAGTTCGGCGTCACCGCGCTCACCAACGCGTCGAACGACCAGACGATCGACATCTACATCGACGACAACCCGAAACCGGCCGCCACGTTCAAGGGCGCGGGCGTGCAGGACCAGAACCTCGGCACGAAGGTGCTCGACTCCGGCAAGGGCCGCGTGCGCGTGATCGTGACGGTGAACGGCAAGCCGTCGCGGCTCGGCTCGCGACAGGTCGACATCTTCAAGAAATCGTTCTTCGGGATCGTCGGGTCGGAAGACGGCGCGGACGACGACTACAACGACGGCATCGTGTTCCTGAACTGGCCGCTGGGCTGATCGACGGACGTCAATAACAGGGACGCACGGCGCGGCATGGATTGCGCGCCGCTTTCGGTATCGCAAGGGCGACAGGGCCAACCACGCATTGCGATTCATTCGGGCAGCCTCGACTGCCCACGCTTTGCTCCGCGCGCGACACGGCGAAACCGATGCGTCGGCCGCGCGACGCGAGACCTTCCATTACGACGAGGACGACATGCCACAACCGTTTACCCATGACGACCTGTACGCGCTCCTGCAACTCGCCGGCAACGACGCGACTGCCGCGCAATCCGGCGGCGATCAGGCGGTGCTCGACCGGATGCGTCAGTTCATGACCTCGCAGCTCGTGGAGAAGCTGCCGCAATACGACGTGTTCGTCGACCTCTCCACCGTGCCGTACAGCTTCGACATCAGCAACTGGCAGAACAAGGTCAAGACCGATGCAACGGGGCAGGTGGTCGCCTGCACGGTGACGTGGGCCGGCGCACCCGGCGTGCTGCCGGGCGCCGCCGCGAAGTTCGGCATCGGTGCGGTGGTCACGTACTTCGCGAAAGCGACCGCGCAACCGCAACCCGCTCAGCCCGACCCCGCGACGAATGCCGGCGGCGAACGCGACGGCATCTTCAACCTGCCGCCGAACATCGCGTTCGGCGTGACGGCGCTCGTCAACTCTTCCGCACAGCAGACGATCGAGGTGTTCGTCGACGACAACCCGAAACCGGCCGCGACGTTCCAGGGCGCCGGCACGCAGGACGCGAACCTGAACACGCAAGTGCTGAATTCGGGCAAGGGGAAGGTGCGCGTGGTCGTGACGGCGAACGGCAAGCCGTCGAAGATCGGCTCGCGGCAGGTCGACATCTTCAAGAAGACCTACTTCGGGCTGGTCGGATCGGAGGACGGTACGGACGGCGACTATAACGACGGGATTGCGATCCTGAACTGGCCGCTCGGTTAAGCAGCAGAATCCTGCCGACCATCGCCACGCCGCCCGGCGTGGCGATTTGCTTGAGCGCGCCCGCCAGGCCAAGCCGCGTGTCGCAAGAACGATCAAATGCTCCCGCCACCGATACCATATAGTCCGCCCGACACCTTCATTGGCACACCATGAACCCGGTTGGAAAAGCACTCTGGTTTATCGAAACCGAACTGGACAGGGAACTGACACTCGACAGGATTTCCGCCGATTGCGACATGACGCGCTTCGGTTTTTCGCGCCTCTTCTCGATGAATACCGGCTGGCCGGTGATGCGCTATGTCCGGTCGAGGCGGCTGACGCGTGCGGCGCGGGCATTGGCGCAAGGCGCGCCGGACATCCTTCACGTGGCACTCGATGCCGGATATGGCTCCCATGAGGCGTTTACGCGCGCCTTCCGCGATCTCTTCGGCGTCACGCCGGAAGAAGTGCGGGCACGGCGCACTCTCGACGGGTTGTCTCTTGTGGAGCCGCTTCGCATGAAAGAGCTGAAAATCATCGCCGTTACGCCATCGCGCTTCGAAGCCCCCGAAAGGCAGTTGATCGCGGGCATGAGCAGCCGGTATACCTTTGAAACCAATGAAGGGATTCCGGCGCTCTGGCAAGCCTTCATCCCGTATATCGGCAACATCCCCGGCCAGGTCGGCGGCGTAACGTATGGCGTGTGCTGCAACCCGGATGCGGATGGCAGCTTCGAATACATCGCGGGTGTCGAGGTCAAGAGTCGCGACCGGCTACCCGCTTCATTTCGTTGCGTCGAACTCGAACCGCAGCGTTATGCGGTCTTCGAACACAGCGGGCATATCTCCACGCTTCACCAGACCTTCTACAGCATCTGGAACGGCTGGCTGCCGACGTCGGGGTTCAACGCGGTGGACGCGCCCGAGTTCGAACGCTACAGCGAGGACTACGATCCGGTGACGGGCACCGGCGTGCTCGAAATCTGGTTGCCTGTAGAAAAATCCGCGTGAGTTGGCTGTCTGCGCCGATCTGCCCGGCCGCTTGAACGCCGGCGCGCACGTCGATGCGCGCCGGCAACGATGCCGGCCGGCGTGGCCGACATCCGGTCAACGGTCCACGATCAGCGGTCAGCCGGCATGCGATGCGGCAGGCGTCGACATCGCGACAGGCTGCGACCACGTGGCCGAGGCCAGACGCGTGCGCGCATCGAGGGCTACGCGGTTGAACGCGACACGCCGCTCGCCATTCAGCTTCGCCGCTTTGGCTGCCTGCACGAGCGCGACCGGATCGACGATACGGTTCTGCCGCCGGACCTCGAAGTGCAGATGCGGGCCGGTCGCGGTCCCCGTACTGCCGACGGCGCCGACACGCTGGCCGCGCTCGACGCGCGCGCCGGTTCGCAGCGTCGGCTCGAACGCCGACAGGTGCGCGTAGTACGACGCATAGCCGCCGTCGTGACGAATCACCACGTACTTGCCGTAGCCGCGCGGCTCGGTGCCGATGAACGACACGACGCCGTTCTCCGACGCATGGACGGCACGGCCCGTCGGCGCAGCCAGATCGACGCCGGAATGCACGTGGCGCGCGCCGGTCACCGGATGCACGCGCGCGCCGAACTGCGAGCTGATCCGCGTCGCGGCGACCGGCATCGCGAAATGCGCACCGGCGAGCGGCACGCCGTCGAGGTCGTAATACGCGCCCGGCGAGCCTGCGTCGGGCGCAAACCATACGCCCGCCACCTGCTGACCGCGAAAGCGGATATCGAGCGCCGTCACGCGCACGCCGCCCGGCAGCGACGCGCCGTCGTCCGGTTCGAATGCCACGCGGAAGGTGTCGCCGATCAAGCCGCGCTGCTTCGGGTCGATGCGCCCGGCCAGCAAACGGACGACCTGCGCCGCGACGCCGGCAGGCAGTTCGGCGCGCGCCAGCGACGCCCGCAGGCTGCCGGTAATCGCACCGGCGCGCGTGCCGCGATCCGGCGCTGCGAGCATGAACGGCTCGGCGGACGCCAGATCGACGGCGCTCCGCTCGAATGCCGGCTGTGCGCCGATCGACGGCAACGGGGATGCAATGCCGTAGGCGAACCGCGTCGCGTAGCCACGTTCGATCGCACCGCGCGCCGCGTCGCAGAGCACGCGGTAGGCCACGCATGCGCCGAAACGAGTAACGGGATCGTCGCGATCGGCGCCCGTCGGCAGGTTCGACGCATGCGATGCGTACGCGACGTCGAGCGGCGCTGCCGACGATGCATGCAAGCCGCCCCACGTCGTCCGGGCAGAACTGAAAAAAGGCACGTCGACAAGGTCTGCCGTTTCCGCCGTCACGGGCGTGAACGGCGCGGCGTCGTGAAACGCCTGTGCTGCCGCACCGTGTGCGCCAGCGACGCAGGCCGCCACGACGACACCGCGCAGCAGTGCACGGCGAATCGGGAAACAGCGAACGCCGCGTTGCGCGGGTTGACCTTGTTCGCGTGCGAGACGGAAACGCAGGTTCAACCGCATGGCGTCGTCACTCGCTATCAATGAAAAATCGGGAAAGAACCGGGTATCGCGGAGGAACGATCGTCGCGATCCGGCAACTTGAAACCGAGTGTATCGGGGTGCTTGAAACGGCTGAATAGGACGAATCCTATTTTATGGAACAGTCGATTAGTACTAGAACGAAATCGCGATTTCACCGTCCGACGACAGGGCAGTCCGACCCCATGCATTCGCACGAAACATCGCGTGCCGTGTACAGTCGAGGACCGCCCGCGCGAGCGCAAGCCTTTCCGACCGAGACGGAAGCGCTGCGCGTCGCGCCATGTGTCTTCAAACCGGAATCCCGTCATGTTTCTCGATCAACTACATCCGGAACGCTGGACGTTCCTGTGGAACGCGCTGTCCACCCTTTCCATCAAGCTGTGCGCCGGCCTTGCGCTGCTCGTCGCGGGCTGGTGGCTGTCGAAACGCATCGGCAACTGGCTGAACCGGCTGCTCTCGAACAAGGAGCGCGTCGACGACACGCTGCGGCCGATTCTCTGCGACGTCGCCGTGTGGGGCATCCGCATCGTCGCGATCGTCGGCGCGCTGTCGCAGCTCGGCATCGAAACCGCGAGCATCGTCGCGGTGCTCGGCGCGGCCGGCCTCGCGATCGGGCTCGCGCTGCAGGGCACGATGCAGAACATCGCGGCCGGCATCATGCTTCTGCTGCTGCGACCGTTCAAGGTCGGCGACTATATCGACGGCGGCACGGGCGTCGCGGGCACCGTCGAAGAGGTCGGGCTCTTCATGACGCGGCTGACCAAGCCGGACGGCATCTGCGAATACGTGCCGAACAGCGCGCTGTGGGGCAGCTCGATCCGCAACTACACGCGCAATCCGACGCGCCGCCTCGATCTCGAAGTCGAAGTGTCCGTGCATGACGATATCGATCGCGCGCTCGACGCGCTGCGCGCACTGGCCGAAGCCGATCCCGACGTGCTGCAGGATCCCGCGCCGGACGTGATGGTGATGCGCTTCGACGACAGCACGGCCGTCGCGAACATGCGCGTGTGGACGCATACCGACAACTTCTGGGCGATGCGCTGGCGCCTCGCGCGCCAGGTGCGCAAGGCGCTCGCCGATGCGGATTGCGCGCTGCCGATCCGCACGCGCGAGCTGCACATCGTGCACGACGCGGAACGTCGCGCGGACAGCGTGCGCGTACGGGCGTCGTAACGCGTAACGACATCGGGGCGCGCAACCGCGTGCGACGCGCGGCGCACCCCGGCTTCGTCGTCACATCTTCACGATATCGAGCAGCGCCTTCTTGCCGCTCCTATATGTAAACACCGAGATCGCGCCGTGTTTCAAATCACCCTGCGGCGCGCGCTCACGCGCGCCCTTCGAAACCCAGCAGTACGTTCACCGCGTTGATGCCGATCTCCTCGACCATGTAGCCGCCTTCCATCACGAACAGCGTCGGCAGGTTCAGGCGCGCGAGCGCCTCGCCGATGCGCAGGTAGTCGAGCGAGCGCAGGCGGAAATGGCTGATCGGATCGTGCTCGAACGTATCGACGCCGAGCGACACGACGAGCAGGTCGGGTGCGTGCGCAACGATCGCGGCCGCGGCATGGCCGAGCGCCGCTTCGTAGGTGTCCCACTGCGTGCCCTTCGGCAGCGGCAGGTTCAGGTTGAAGCCTTCGCCCGCGCCCGTGCCGCGCTCGTCCGCGTACCCGGAGAAGTACGGGTACGACACGGGTGGCTCGCCGTGGATCGACGCGAACAGCACGTCCTCACGTTCGTAGAAGATGTCCTGCGTGCCGTTGCCGTGATGGAAATCGACGTCGAGCACCGCGACGCGCGCGGCGCCGCTCGCGATGCCGTGCTGCGCCGCGATCGCCGCGTTGTTCAGATAGCAATAGCCGCCCATGTATTCGCGGCCCGCGTGGTGGCCGGGCGGCCGGCACAGCGCGAACGCCGCGCGCGCGGCGCCGTTCGACAGCAGGTCGGCGCCGGTGAGCGCCGAATTCGCGCTCGCGCTCACCGCGTCCCACGTGCCCGCGTTGATCGGCGCACCGGCGTCCATCGCGAAGAAGCCGAGCTTGCCGTCGATGAAATCGGGCAGCGTCGCGGCCGCCGGCATCACACGTACCGGCCACACGAGCGGCAGCGCCTGGCAGGTGCGGCTGGTCGCGGTCCATTCGTCCCAGGCGCCGGCGAGGAAATCGACATAGCGCGCGCTGTGCGCACCGGCATAGCTGGCGCGGTCGAACGCGCGCGGCGCGATCACGTCGCCGAGGCCGGCCGCGCGGACCTGCGCGAGCACCGTTTCGGCGCGAAGGGGGGTTTCGAACGACTCGGTGATCGCGCCGTCCTTCAGTTCGACGCCGCGATGCAGGTGATGATCGCTGCTGTAGACCGTGAGCATGGTTGACCGTTGCAGTGATGGCAGTGAGGGGGTGGCAACAGTCTATTGCCGCCGACCGGCAATAACTTTGCTTTTCACATTCCCGTTTCGTACAATTTTGAGAAAACTGTCTACGGAACCACGATCATGAGCAAAAATCGCGCTTCGGTTGAACTGGATGGCGTCGACCGCGCGATGCTCCGCCTGCTGCAGGAAGACGGCGCGCTGTCGAACGCGACGCTCGGCGAAAAGCTGTCGCTGAGCGTCACGCCGTGCTGGCGCCGCCGCAAGCGGCTCGAGGACGAGCGCGTGATCACCGGCTACCAGGCGAACCTCGACCGGCGCGCGCTCGGGATGAACGTGTTCGCGTTCGTGCAGGTGACGTTCAACATGCACTCGGGCCAGGATTCGGATCACTTCGAGGATGTGATGCGGCGGCACGACGAAGTGCTGTCGTGCCACAAGATCACCGGCGCGGCCGATTACATCCTGCAGGTCGTCGCGGCCGATCTCGACGCGTATGCGGAATTCGTCGAGCGCGTGCTGAGGAAGCAGGCCGGTGTGTCGTCGATCCAGTCGAGCCTCGCGTTGCGCGAGGTGAAGTTCTCGTCGCGCGTGCCGGTGCCGGACGCGTGAACGGTGCGATGAACATGCAGCCCGTCATTCCGTTCCCTTAAACCCATCCCATGGAGCACGCCCCCATGAAACGTTTCATCCCCTCCGCCTCGCTTGCCGCCGCGATCGCGTTCGCATTGAGCGCCTGTGCGGCGCAATCCACCGCGCCTGCCAATGCGTCGGCGCCGATCGACGCTTCCGCGCCGGCCGCGCCGCCGATGGTCGGCGGCGATCGCGATGCGCACGGCTGCATCGGCTCGGCCGGCTACGCATGGTGCGAACAGACGCAGCAATGCGAGCGCCCGTGGGAACTCGCGAAGCAAAAGGGCTTCGCGAATTCGGCGCTGTCGTACGAGCAATTCTGCAGGAACAATTCGGCGAAGTGAGCGGATCGCGGCGCGCCAATCGCGAGCGCCGCACCGTCAAATTCCCGCCGGTTTTCCGGCGCGGCACACCCCGATTCCGGAAACCCGGACACGCGAAAAACCCCACAAAAACAAGGACATTTTTCGCGTGCGACACGGCAATCGACTTCGGTTATATTACGCGCCCCTTGCCACCCCGCCCCCGCCACACGCGTCGTGCGCGGCCTCTTTCCACGCAGCCTGAAGCGTCATCCGCACAGGCTTGCCGCAGGGGCCCGGGCGCGTTGCGCGCCACCGCGACGCAGGTGATTGCCCGTCCGCAAGAAGCCGATCCGAAGGTGTCCTTCTCAACGGTTTCGCGTGCGCAAATGCAACGACGGGCAGCGTCGATCCGGAATTCCGGAATCGCGATCCGGATCTCCGGATGCGCGTATCGGCCGCGATCGAAACGCTCGTCGGGCGGCATGGCAAACCGATGCATCCAAGTTGAAAAAGGGATCTGCTGTGATCAAAACGTTACGGGTAATACTGTCGGCGCTCGCGCTGTGCGTCGCCGCGTCGTCCGCGCACGCGGCCGATACGAAGAAGGTCGACGTCCTGCTGGTGGGCGGCGGCATCATGAGCTCGACGCTCGGCGTCTGGCTGCACGAGCTTCAGCCTGACTGGTCGATGACGATGGTCGAGCGACTCGACGGCGTCGCGCTCGAAAGTTCGAACGGCTGGAACAACGCCGGCACCGGCCACTCGGCGCTCGCCGAACTCAACTACACGCCGGAAAAGGCGGACGGCAAGGTCGACATCTCGAAGGCCGTCGAGATCAACGAGTCGTTCCAGATCTCGCGCCAGTTCTGGGCGTGGCAGGTCAGGCAGGGCGTGCTGAAGAACCCGCATTCGTTCATCAACTCGACGCCGCACATGAGCTTCGTGTGGGGCGACGACAACGTCCGCTTCCTGAAGAAGCGCTACGAAGCGCTGCAGGCGAGCCCGCTGTTCCGCGGCATGCAGTATTCGGAAGACTACGACCAGATCAAGCAGTGGGTGCCGCTGATGATGGAAGGCCGCGACCGCAAGCAGAAGGTTGCCGCGACGTGGACGCCGATCGGCACCGACGTGAACTTCGGCGAGATCACGCGCCAGTTCGTCGGCTACCTGAAGACACAGCCGAACTTCACGCTGTCGCTGTCGAGCGAAGTGCGCGAGATCTCGCGCAACGCCGACGGCACGTGGCATGTGTCGTGGGTCAAGCTGCATTCGGATGAAGCGCCGCAATCCGTCGACGCGAAGTTCGTGTTCATCGGCGCGGGCGGCGGCGCGCTGCACCTGCTGCAGGCGTCGGGCATCCCCGAGGCGAAGGACTACGGCGCGTTCCCGGTCGGCGGCTCGTTCCTCGTGACCGACAACCCCGACGTCGTGAAGCAGCACCTCGCGAAGGCGTACGGCAAGGCGTCGGTCGGCTCGCCGCCGATGTCGGTGCCGCACCTCGACACGCGGATCATCGACGGCAAGAAGATCATCCTGTTCGGGCCGTTCGCGACGTTCTCGACCAAGTTCCTGAAGAACGGCTCGTATTTCGACCTGCTCACGAGCACCAACACGCACAACGTCGCGCCGATGATGCGCGTGGGCGTCGACGAATTCCCGCTGGTCCAGTACCTCGCCGGGCAGCTGATGCTGACCGACGACGACCGCTACAACGCGCTGAAGGAATACTTCCCGAACGCGAAGAAGGAAGACTGGCGCCTGTGGCAGGCCGGCCAGCGCGTGCAGATCATCAAGCGCGACCCGGTGAAGGGCGGCGTGCTGAAGCTCGGCACCGAGATCGTCAGCTCGCAGGACGGCAGCATCGCGGGCCTGCTCGGCGCGTCGCCGGGCGCGTCGACGGCCGCGCCGATCATGCTGAACCTGATGAAGAAGGTGTTCAAGGACAAGGTCGCGACGCCCGAGTGGCAGCAGAAGATCCGCCAGATCGTGCCGAGCTACGGCACCAAGCTGAACGACAGCCCGGCGAAGGTCGTCGAGGAATGGACCTACACGAGCGGCGTGCTGCAGCTCTCGCCGCCGCCGAAGATCGACGTCGACGTGCCGTCGCAGGCGACGGGCACCGCACCGGCCCGCCCGGCGAAGGCGTCGGCCGACATGGCGCTGTAAGCATCGAACGCCGCCGCGCCGCACGACACGGCCGCCCTCCGGGGCGGCCGTTTTTCATGGCGCGCACGGGCGGCGGCGCCAGCTTCCGCTAGAATTGCGGCACGCGCGACCCCGTGTCGCCGCCCGATCCATCATCCGCATCGACGCAGTCCAAGCGACCGCCGGTGCGGCCCGCGCCCGAGCCGCGCGAGCGCCGCACACCGTTGCCGCGCCCGCCCGGGCGCGCCACCAACCGAATTCAGCTGGAGAAAGACCGTGTTTACCTGCAGAAACCAGAGCTGCGGCACGCAGTGGGAAACGTCCGACGTCGTCATCAAGGACGAGGGCCAGGGGCTGCTGTTCCGCTGCCCGCTGTGCGGCGCGCGCAACTATCTCGAGCGCTTCGAAGCCGACGACGGCACGATCGTCTACGAACAGATGGAAGGCCGCCCTTACCTCGGAGACCTGGAATGACCCAACCGACCGCAGCGCCCTTCAGCGCGCTGCCGCTCACACCCGCCACGCTCGCCAACCTCGCGCAGCTCGGTTATGTCGACATGACGCCGATCCAGGCCGCGAGCCTGCCGATCGCGCTGGCCGGCCAGGACCTGATCGCGCAGGCGAAGACGGGCAGCGGCAAGACCGCCGCATTCTCGCTCGCGCTGCTGTCGCGCCTCGACGCGCGCCGCTTCGACGTACAGGCGATGATCCTGTGCCCGACGCGCGAGCTCGCCGATCAAGTCGCGCAGGAAGTGCGCCGCCTCGCGCGCGCCGAGGAAAACGTGAAGGTGCTGACGCTGTGCGGCGGCACGCCGATGCGCCCGCAGGCGCAGAGCCTCGAGCACGGCGCGCACATCGTCGTCGGCACGCCGGGCCGCATCATGGATCACCTCGATCGCGGCAACCTGAAGCTCGATGCACTGAACACGCTCGTGCTCGACGAGGCCGACCGGATGCTCGACATGGGCTTCTTCGACGACATCGCGAAGGTCGCGCGGATGTGCCCATCGACGCGCCAGACGCTGCTGTTCTCCGCGACCTATCCGGACGGCATCGTGAAGCTGAGCCAGCAGTTCCTGCGCAATCCGAAGGAAGTGAAGCTCGAGGAGCGTCACGACAACAGCAAGATCCGCCAGCGCTTCTATGAAGTGACCGAGAACGAGCGGCTGCACGCGGTCGGCCAGTTGCTGAACCACTACCGCCCCGTTAGCACGATCGCTTTCTGCAATACGAAGCAGCAGTGCCGCGACCTGCTCGACGTGCTGCATGCGCAGGGCTTCCACGCGCTCGCGCTGCACGGCGAGCTCGACCAGCGCGAGCGCGACCAGGTGCTGATCCAGTTCGCGAACCGCAGCTGCTCGGTGCTGGTAGCAACCGACGTCGCCGCGCGCGGGCTCGACATCGCGCAGCTCGAAGCGGTGATCAACGTCGACGTGACGCCCGACCCGGAAGTGCACGTGCACCGCATCGGCCGCACGGGCCGCGCCGATCAGGACGGCTGGGCGCTGAGCCTCGCGAGCATGGATGAGATGGGCCGCGTCGGCGCGATCGAGCAGGCGCAGAAGCGCGACGTCGAATGGCATCCGCTCGCCGAGCTGAAGCCGGCCGGCGACGATACGCTGCTGCCGCCGATGGAAACGCTGCAGATCCTCGGCGGACGCAAGGACAAGATCCGCCCGGGCGACGTGCTCGGCGCGCTGACCGGCGATGCAGGGTTCGACGGCAAGCAGATCGGCAAGATCAACGTGACCGAGTTCTCCACCTATGTCGCGATCGAGCGCGGCGTCGCGCACGACGCGCTGCGCAAGCTCAATGCGGGGAAGATCAAGGGCAAGCGGGTCAAGGTCCGGTTGATGGACGAGGAGTGACGGGCTGCGGCGCGGACGGTCGCACCGTTTCGCGCCGCCCGGCACTTGCCCGCACCTCACGCCAGTTCCGGATACCCGTGCGCGGCGGCCTCCCGCGCAAACCGCGCAATCGTGTCGTAGTCGTCCGGCGACAGCCGTTCGAATCCCTTCAACCTCAGCATGCGCGAGCGTTCCGCATCGGCCGCGACCGCGCGATCGAGCGCATCCTGCAATGCGGCGACCTGCCTTTCCTCCAGGGCCCGCGAGGCGATAAACGGCAACCCCGGCGCGGATGCCGTCGTGCCGATGATCCGGATCTCCTTCAGCAATTCGGGCAGCGCGTCGCGCACATACGCGAACGTTACGCAGTCGATCGCCGCACAATCGGCCTCGCCCGACGCCAGCGCACGCAACACGTTCAGGTGCGAGCCGAACGGCGTGACCGACCCGAAGAATCTTCCGTCGTGCGCATGCGGCGCGACCGCGTGCCGAAACGCGTTCATTCCGCTGTGCGAATCCCCCCCATTGAATGCGGCCCGCAGCCCGCGACAGCCGGCGAGCGTGGTCGCGCCGCCCGCGTGCGCGCGGGCCGACACGACCAGCACGCTGCGGTAGCGTGCCCGCTGGCAGCCGTCCGCGTCGAAAACCGGCGTCGCGATCAATCTCACGGTGTCGCGCAAGCCAAGCATCCGATACGGATAGCCGCAGGTCTGCGACAGCAGCAGATCGTCGCGTCGCCACAGCGCGTGCAGGTCGTCGAACGGTTCGTCGGGCAGCGCGACGTCCGCCGGGCCGCCCGCGTTCGCGAACGCATCGAGCGCGTCGCGCAGCAGCGCGCGCCACAGCACGGCGTGGCGCGGCGTCACGTTGTACATCGGCAGTTCTGCGATCCATTGGCTCATGCGCGCATTCTACGCATCGGCGCAGGCGCCGCGGAACCCGGTTCGATCGCACGAAAACGGGCACCGAACGCGCCGCGGCGGCCTGAAAGCTTATCGGCCGCGCGACGATAAGCAAATGCGAATCGATTGGTTGGCCGTGCCGCGCCATCCCGGTAACGTCCCGATGCCTGCTCCCGCATCGCCGCCGCGCGCATGCCGGGCAAGCCGACCGTGATCCGCGAGACCCCCGAGCATCCGGGCCGGCTCCGCGCCGCCCGTTCCATCCCGCTTCAGCACCATGGCCGAATACTTCGACGTCGACCACGCGCGCGCGATCGCCGCGCTCGACGCCCGCTTCACCGCCCGCACCGAATGGCCGACCTGGCTGCTGATCGTCGCGATCTACGGCGGCTGGCTCGCCGTGCTGCTGCTCGTGCGCGCGCAGCACCTGTCGCTCGCGGCCGCGACGCCGCCGCTGATCCTGCTCGGCGCGTGGCACCTGTCGCTGCAGCATGAGCTGCTGCACGGCCATCCGACACGTTCCGCCTTCGTGAACAAGCTGCTTGGCTATCCGCCGCTGACGGTCTGGTATCCGTACGCGCTGTATCGCGACACGCACCTCGACCATCATCGCGACGAGGACCTGACCGTGCCCGGCGTCGATCCCGAAACGAACTACGTATCGCGCGAACGCTGGGCGCGGCTGCCGCGCTGGCGTCGCGCGCTGACGGTCGCACGCACGACCTTCGCCGGGCGGCTCGTCGCCGGGCCGCCGCTCGCCATCGCCGCGACATTCGCCGATGCGTTCGCCGCGTTCCGGCGCGGCGACTTCCGCTACCTGCCGATGTGGGCGACGCACGCTGCATGCGTGGTCGCGCTGCTCGCGTGGCTGCAACGGGCGATCGGCGTGCCGTGGTGGTACTACCTGCTGGCGGTCGCGTGGCCCGCGCTGTCGCTCGCGATGATCCGCTCGCTGTACGAGCACCGCGCCGCACGGCATCCGAAGGCGCGCATCGCGATCAACGAAGCCGGCTTCGCGATGCGACTGCTGTACTTGAACAACAACTATCACCTCGTCCATCACGACCTGCCGAAACTGCCGTGGTACGACCTGCCGCGCGCGTACCGGATGCGGCGCGACGCGTATGCGGAAAAATGCGGCGGCTTCGTGATCCGCGGCGGGTATCGCGAGCTGCTGGCGCGCCACGCGTGGACGCCGACCGATGCGCCGGTGCATCCGTTCGATCAGGGCACGGCATCGCTGTCGACGGGTGGCGCGGTGAAGGTGGCGGTGGTCGACAAGGTTCTGCAGATCAGTACGTGACGTTCGACGGCGCCGCACGTCGTCGTGAAGCCGCCCGATTCGACGATACAGGCGCAAGGCCGCACGCCATGCCGATCCGTCCACGCCAGCGCGGATTCCTTACGAAATGCCGACAAGGCTGAGGCACGTCGGCGAATTGCCAATCGCGTAGGCAATGCCCAGAATGGCGGGTCATCCGGGGTTCGCAAAACAAGCCATTCGCCCCGGCTCCGCCCGTGGCCGGGCATCCCACTCTCCGACGACGATGCAACCGAACACCCCGCCCGGCGCGATCCGCGCGATCGGCAACGACTGGTCCGTTTCCGCGATCACCGCGGGGTTTCTCGCGGTGCTGATTTCCTACGCGGGCCCGCTCGCGATCTTATTCCAGGCCTCGCAGGCGGCTCACGCGTCGAACGCGATGGTGTCGTCGTGGGTCTGGGCGATCTCGATCGGCGCGGGCGTATCGGGCCTGTTCGCGAGCTGGAAGCTGAAGGTGCCCGTCGTGACCGCGTGGTCGGCGCCCGGCACCGCGCTGCTCGTCGGCCTGTTTCCGCAACTGACGCTCAACCAGGCCATCGGCGCGTACATCACGGCCGCGCTGATCATCCTGCTGATCGGCGTGACCGGCTATTTCGACCGGCTCGTGCGCCACATTCCGCGCGGCATCGCGTGCGGGATGATGGCCGGCATCCTGCTGCCGTTCGGCACGCATGCATTCGCCGCCGCATCGGAACAGCCTGCGCTCGCGTTCGGGATGATCGCGGCCTACGTGATCTTCAAGCGCCTGCTGCCGCGCTACAGCATCGTGCTCGTGCTGCTCACCGGCGCCGCGCTCGCGACGCTGCTCGGCATGACGCATCTCGGCAACGTGTCGCCGAGCATCGCGCGGCCGATCTTCATCTCGCCCGAATGGACGCTCGGCACGACGCTCAGCCTCGCGCTGCCGCTCGTCGTCGTCAGCCTCACCGGCCAGTTCCTGCCGGGGATGACGATCCTGCGCGTGTCCGGCTATCGCACGAGCGCGCGCCCGATCATCACGGCGACCAGCGTGATGTCGCTCGCCGTCGCGTGCTTCGGCGGGATCACGATCGTCGTCGCGGCGATCACCGCCGCGCTCTGCACGGGCAAGGACGCGCACGAGGATCCGGACCGGCGATACGTCGCCGGGCTCGCGAACGGCGCGTTCTACCTGATCGGCGGACTCTTCGCGGGCACGATCGTCACGGTGTTCTTCGCGTTGCCGAAGGCGTTCGTCGCGATCCTCGCGGGGCTCGCGCTGATCGGTGCGATCGGCGCGAACGTGCACGGGATCTTCGAGGACGAGAACCACCGCGAAGCGTCGGTGATCACGTTCCTCGCGACCGCGTCGGGGATGACGTGGCTCGGGCTCGGCGCCGCGTTCTGGGGGATCGTTATCGGGTCGCTTTCGTATGCGGTACTGAACAAGGTGCGGCGACCCGCGTGATACACGTTGCGCCCGTCCTGCATGCCGCTCGGCGCCGCTGCGATCATCGCGCGTGCTGGCGCACCAGTTGCGCGAGCGCATCCGCCAGCGTCGTCGTGCCGTAAAGCCGCTCCGACACGCCGGCCTCGACGTCGATCTGCCCGGCGTTGTGCACGTCGTACAGATCGACGATCAGTTGTGCATGGCGTTCGCTGAGGCCCGCGCGCAGCAGCGTCTCGTTCCAGGTGTCGCGCGGCAGCTCGTGCGCGACGATCGCGCGGCCGGCCGCCGTGCCGAGCGTATCCGCGATCGCCGTCACGCTCACCCGCCGCGGCCCTTCGATGCTGACGATGCGCGGCCTGTTGGCGCCTTCGGGCGCATCGAGCAGCAGCCGCGCCGCGACGACGCCTACATCGGGCGCCCAGACCGTCGGAAATACCTTGGCCACCGGATGATGAAAGCTCGGCAGCACACCGGTCCCGAGCGCGACCGGCAGGATCCGCGTCCAGTTCTGCAGATGCTCGGCCGAACGCAGCAGCGTCAGTTTCGTCGGGATCGTCTTGAGCCGTTCCTCGAAGTAATGAAAGAGGCGCGTGATGCCCGTATTGCCGTCGCGCTCCGCGCCGTAGTCCGACAGCGCAAGCAACGCCGGCGGCGGGTTCGCGGCGAGCGCGGCGGTCGCGACGTCGATTGTCCGCTCCATCGTCGCGGCAGGATCGGGGTCGGCGACGGGCACCGGGCACAGAAGCTGCACGGCCCGCGCACCGTCGATCGCCGACGCGACCGCGCGCTCATCCGTCAGCGCCGCGATCGCCACGTCGCAGCCGAGCTGCGCGAAACGCTCACGATGGCGCACGTCGTGCAGCACCGCGCGCACGGGATGGCCGGCATTGCGCAAGGTTGTTACGGTCGACAAGCCGACGTTGCCTGATGCACCGAAGATCACGAACACGATCCGCTCCTGGGGGATGAAGGTGTGGTGATTGTCGGCATGCGCGGCCGGGACGGCGCGCAGGGAGGGATGATTCGGACAGGAAAGGATGAAGGATTGTGTGGTGGTGGCGGCGACGCGTATTGCCCGCTTCGTTGCCGCTCACTTTGAATCGTACGGTCTGCCGATGACGGACAGCGACACGCCTGCGATGAATGAACCGTTCACGCAGAAGGCATTGCGGCTCAACAGGCCGACGGTGCAGCGGTAAGTACGCCGTTGCAGTCGCGTTTTCTGCATTTGAACGACTGGCACGGCGAAGAAATTGTGAGCTTTGATCCGTACGCCATCCCGCCGGCAACGCCGGCCGGATGAACGCGCGTGGGCCGGCGCGTTGCGGTATGGGCACCGGCCGCCAATGACCGCTATGCGTGCGCCGCCGGGCGAGCGCGCGAGCGCGCACGCGTTGGTGCGGGAGCAGGCGCCGACGCCGATTCGGCCGCTGGCGCGGCCGGAGCTACGGTCAGGTGCAATCCCAGCGCGCTGACAACCTTCATGATCGTTGCGAATTCGGCGTTTCCACCTTCCGACAGTGCGCGGTAGAGCGCTTCACGCTTCACGCCAGATTCGCGCGCCAGCGCCGTCATACCGCGTGCCTTCGCGACATTCCCGAGCGCGGCCTGGATCAGCCGCGGATCCCCATCTTCGAACGCTTGCGCCAGGTAGTGACGAATCGTTTCCTCGTCCTTCAGGTACTTCGAGCCGTCGAATTCGGCCAGTTCGCTTATTTTCATACTCAATCCTCCAGTTCGCCGGCGATTTGCTTCGCCACCCTGATGTCCTTCTTCTGGGTCGACTTGTCCCCACCGCACAACACCACGACGATGATTTTCCCGCGTCGCACGAAGTAGGCTCGATATCCCGGCCCTACATCGATCTTCATTTCGTTGACGCCGTCGCCGACTGCCCGCCATTGGCCGAGGTTGCCGAGCTTTGCCCGCTCGATGCGCAAGTTGATCGCCGCGCAACCGACAGGGTCGCGAAGCCCATCGAGCCATTCATCAAATTGGGGAGTGGTCAGGACTTTGAACATGAAGCCATTGTAACCCATAGGGGACAATCTGGCTGCCGAGTTTTCTCGATCTCACGCTCGCTGGTCCAACATGGTTGGTCCTGGGACATGCCGTTGCACGCACTGGAGATCGGTGCACACGCCCGCTGCACGGCGCTTGCGTGATCGACGAAGGCGCCACAGATTTCAGCGTCGACGGCAAGCCAGCCGCATCCGACGGGCACTAGACTCCATGCGCGCGACGTTAAGCTCTTCGAGCTGCTACTCCAGACGAACATAAACCGCGCAGCAGATCGAGCATCAGAGCTCGATCCCGGCGAGAGAATCGACACTCACACGTCGCCCCCGCTACCCTCACCACCGTAAGCCAGCCGCAGCCCGCCCCGAGCCCCCGACCGCACAATCTCCATCGGCGTCGCACCAAGCACGCGATTCATCCAGTTCGCCATGTGGCTCTGGTGCGCGAAACCGGCTTCGAGCGCGATCTGGCTGATGCTGAGCCGGCCTTCGAGCAGCAGCGCCTTCGCACGCTCGACCCGGCGCCGCACGACGTACTGGTGCACGGGCATCCCGAGCGTTTCGCGGAACAGCACCTTGAAATGCGGCACGCTGATCGATACGAGCGCCGCGAGTTCGGCAAGCGTCAGGCGCCGGTCGAGATTCGCTTCGACATAGTCGATTACGCGCGCTGCCGCCTTCGGCGCGAGCGTGCGCCGGCGCTCGCGGAACGCCGGCTGGCTGTCGACCAGCCGCGTGACGAGCGCCGTGCACAGGCTTTCCGCATAAAGCGGATCCGACGCGTCTTCCGCTTCGAGCTCGGCGGCCATCGCCCACGCGATGTGCTGCAGGCGCGGGTCGCGCACCTGCAGCCGGCGGCGGATCTGCGCCTGCGACGGCTTCAGCTCCAGATGCTCGAAGGTCCGCCGCACGAACGTGTCGCTGAGCATGATGTGCAGGATCCGGCAGTCGGCGCTGTCGGTCCACTGGCCGGGCAGGCCGGCCGGAATCACGTCGACGTCGCCATGCGCCTGGATGCGCGACACACGCTCGCCGTCGCACACGCAGTCCGCTCGAACCGGGCCGCCGATATGCACGCCGATGCGGTGATGGTCGGCCGCCGGAATCCGGTACGTGCCGGCGCGAATGTCGAGCAGCGCCGCGCCGAAGCCCCGCCAGCCGAGCCCGCGGCTGGAACGCAGGCTGACCGGCACGCCGTTGTCCGGCGGCGCGGCAAGAATCGCATCGCTCATGGCTTGGCTCCAGCAGATCGTGTATCGAACGCGCATTGTGACGCGTTTTCGGCCGGCGTGCCGGGCCTGCGGGGGCTGTATCCGGACGGACAGAAAAAGATCATCCGTTTCTGCTCAGGACGATCCTTGCGTGCGCGCCGGCAGGCGCCGCGACGCTTACGATCGCACCATCCGACACCTCCGGAGACCGTCATGCCCCATTGCTGTCCGCAACGCGCCGCGCTCACCGCGCTATCGCCGTCCTCTGCCACCCGCCCTTCATCCGGCCCGCGCTCCCGCAACGCCAGCACCGCCATCGCCGCCTGGTGCCTGCGTATCGTCGGCTGGTATCGGCTCGAACGGCTGCTCGCGTCGATTCCCGACAGCAACGACGACTTCGGGCTAGTCTGACCGAGCGGCCGCCCGGCCGACGTCATCCACCTACTTGCGCCGCCGCTCGTGCGGCGCCACCGTCGCGCCGTCGATCACCGGCGCGCCCTGCTTGATCAGGAAGTCGCGAAACAGCCCCGTCACCTGCGAGATTCGCCGGTCGGCGAGCGTGACCACATACCATTCGCGCTCGATCGGGTTGCCGGGGAACGGCAGTTGCCCGAGCAGCCCCGTGCGCAGTTCGAGTGCACACGCGTGCAACGACAGGAACGCAATGCCGAGCCCCGCTTCGGCCATCTGCTTGATGGCCTCGTTGCTCGACAATTCGGACCCCACATGGAAGCGGTAGCCGGCCGTCTTGAACAGGCTCTCGACGGTCGAGCGCGTGCCCGCACCGCGTTCGCGCACGAGCAGGTGCGCGGATTCGAGATCCTTCAGCGCGACGCGCTTGCGCTGCATCAGCGGATGGCCGGGTGCCGCGACGAACACCATCGGATGCTTCGCGAACTCGACCGCGTGCGTGCGAAGCTCCTTCGGCGCGCTGCCCATCACCGCGAGATCGATTTCATGCGTCGCGAGCATGCGGATGATGTCGTCGCGGTTGCCGACCTTGAAATACGTCTTCACATGCGGGCGCGTCGCGGTGAATTTGACGAGCAGCGGCGGGATCAGGTACTCGGCCGTCGTGATCGCGCCGATCCGCAGCGTACCGCCGAGATCGCCCGTCAGCGCGGCCACTTCGTCGCCGGCCTCGCTCCACAGATGCAGGATCTCGCGCGCATAGCGCGACACGATCTCGCCGGCCGCGGTCAGCTGCACGCCGCGCCCCACCCGCTGCAGCAACGCGGCGCCCACGGCCTCCTCGAGCAGGCGAACCTGCAGCGACACGGCCGGCTGCGTCAGGTTCAACTCCTCGGCCGCGCGCGACACGCTGCCGAGCCGCGCAATCATGTCCAGCGCCTTCAACTGCCGGAACGTCGCGGTCTTTCCTATAAGTGAATACATATGAGTCGCTTATAAACATTAAATTGTTCGACTGGGTTCGAAACTATATCGTCGGTTCTTGAGCAATGTCATCCGAATCGTCATCAGCGGGAGCCCAACATGGACAACATCACGCCCAACCTTGCAACGGACCGCGCGCCGCGCATGCCGCGCATGCCGCGCATCGTGATCGTCGGCGGCGGCGCCGGCGGCCTGCAGCTCGCCACGCGTCTCGGCGATACGGTCGGACGCCGCGGGCAAGCCGAAGTCGTGCTCGTCGATCGCTATCCGACGCACTTCTGGAAGCCGTTGCTGCACGAAGCCGCATCGGGCCATCGCGACCCGGCATCCCACACGATCGAATACGCGGCGCAGGCCAAGCGTCACGGCTTCCGCTTCGTGCAGGGCGCGCTGCAGCAGGTCGACCGCGCGGCCCGCACGGCGACGATCGCGGGCGTGCAGGACGCGGACGGCACGGAAATCCTGCCGCAGCGCGAGCTCGGTTATGACGATCTCGTGCTGGCGGTCGGCAGCGTGACGAACTTCTTCAACGTGCCGGGCGCCGCACGCCATGCGCTGCCGCTCGAAAACCTCGACCAGGCCGAGGATTTCCGCCGCAAGTTTCTCGCGGCCTGCACGAAGGCGAATCATCAGGCCGAGCAGCATCCGGCGAAGCGCGCGGCGCCGATCTGCATCAACGTGATCGGTGCGGGCGCGACGGGCGTCGAGCTGGCCGCCGCGCTGCGGCACGCGATCCAGCAACTGACGACGTACCGCTTCAAGGCGCTGGTGTCCGCGCGCGACGTGCACATCCGGCTGATCGAAGGCGGCCCGCGCATCCTGCCGGCGCTCGACGCGCGGCTGTCCGCGAAGATGCATGCGCAGCTTCGCGCGCTGAATGTCGACGTGCTGACCGATACGCGCGTCGCGGAAGTGAGCGCCGATGCCGTGACGACCGCGACGGGGGAACGGCTCGAGAGCGACATCACGATCTGGGCGGCCGGCGTCGCGGGGCCTGCGATCCTGCGGGAGATCGGCGACATCGCGCTCAATCGCTCGAACCAGGTGATCGTGACCGACACGCTGCAAACGCCCGACGATCCGCACGTGTATGCGTTCGGCGACTGCGCCGCGTGCCCGTCGGCCGGCGCGAGCGGCTTCCTGCCGCCGCGCGCACAGGTCGCGCACCAGCAGGCCGTGTATCTGGTCCATGCATTCGCACGCCGCGTCGCCGGCAAGCCGGTGGCCGGCTTCACGTTCCGCGATGCGGGCACCGTCGTGTCGCTCGGGCACGCCGGCGCCGTGTACCAGGCCGACCTCGGCGTGCGTTCGCGCTCGCTGATCGTCGACGGGCTCGCCGCGATCGGACTGTACAAGTTCCTGTACCGCAAGCACCTGTTCAGCGTGTACGGCACGAAGCGCGCGCTGTTCCAGTCGCTGAGCCACTGGCTGCAAAGCCGCAACCAGCCGTCGATCAAGCTGCACTGATCGCCTGCCGACACGCGACAGCGCATGACGGCGTATCGGGCACGCATCGCCCGATACGCCGTTTTTTCACATGCATATGACCGGTGCATGCGCAACGTGCGCGAGTTTGGTGCATCACATTGAAAGCTGTCGATACGATGCATTGCGTGAAAAAACATTGCGCGACACGCATCCCGCGCCCACGTTGGCTCACAACCCGATTCATTAGTCGAATCGTATGAGTCGGATAAAAATATTAATTGGTTGCATATTCCGGATCGACGCTAAGGTGTGTGGCATTCCCGTCGGCGAACGGATCATCACGTTTCTGAAGAGGAATCACCGTGGTTATCGAAGCCATCGTCACCCGTCTCGACGCTGCATTCGCACAGATCGAAGCAACACCGGATTCGCGCGAATCGCGCCATCAGCGCGACGCAATCATCCAGTGGCTCGACCGTGCGTCGGAAGAAGGATATCGACTCGGTCTCGTCACGACGCTGCCGGCCGCACGGCTCAGCGACATGTTCGAAGGCCAGTTCGGCCGCGCGAACCTCGACCGCTTCTCGGTCGTCGTCACGGACGCCAATCAGCAGGACTCCGGATCAAACCAGCATCCTTTCGACGTGGCGCTGCAAGCGCTCGGCGTGCCGCCCGAACGTGCGGTGGCGATTGCGAGCAGCGAACCGGAACGCCGCGAAGCCGAGCACTTCGGCCTGTCGCGCTGCGTGAACATCACCGATACGGTGCGCTCGATCGCATCGGCCGGCCTGCACTGAACGCCGGCACACGGGCCGGCGGCAGTCGGCCATCGTCGATCGGTCCGCAATCCGACGATTGCCCGACTCGATCCTGACATTCTGCTGTCAAAGTCGCTTGCAACACTTCCGGGCTTGAACGATCTCCCCCGGAAACGGAACGACGCGATACCGCATCGTCCCGCCCGTTACACGCCACGATGACACGCCCGACCCACACCACCGCCGTACTCGCAATCGCCTGCCTGCTGCTTGCCGCCTGCGGCGGGGAAACCTCGACACCGCCCGCCACCTCGACCGACAACAGCGGCTCGACGCCCACACCGCAGCCGCAACCTCAGCCAACGCCGGTTCCCGCAACCTACTACCAGACGAAGACGCCGTACCGCCCGCAGCAGGACGCCGCGACGTACGAAGCGCCGCCCGCCGGCTACGCGCCTGTCTACGCCGAACTCGTCGCACGCCACGGCTCGCGCGGGCTGTCGGGCTTCAAGTACGACGGCGCGATCTACGCGATGCTGGTCAAGGCCGAGGCCGACGGCGCGCTGACCGCGCTCGGCGCGCAACTCAAGGCCGATACGTACGCGATGATGAAGGCCAATGCGCTGCTCGGTTACGGTGTGCCGGGCATCTCGACGCCCGGATACGGCAATCTCACGCAAACCGGCATCCGCGAACACCAGCAGCTCGCCGCGCGTCTCGCGCAGCGGCTGCCCACGCTGTTCTCGGCGGGCAACCGGCAGGTTGTCGTCGTCAACTCGGGCCAGGATCGCGCGGTCGACAGCTCGACGTTTTTCTCCGCGGCGCTCGTCGCCGCGCAGCCGGCGCTGGCCGCCGCGATCACGCTGCCGGCCGCGCCGTCCGGCTATCCGGCGAACGCACCGGCCGCGCAGCCGGCCGGCACCAACCGCTTCCTGCTGTATTTCCATTCGCTGAAACCGGCCACCGATCTCGTGACCGATGCGAGCGATCCGAACTACGCGACCTATCAGGCAAGCCAGGCCTACCAGGCCTACGCGAACGACGCGACGGTGGCCGCGAAGCTGAAGGCGATCAAGGCCGCACCGCAAGCGGCCGACGTTGCGCAAACGGTGCTGTCCGCGCTGGTATCGCCGGCGTTCATCGCGAAGCTCGGCACCGACGGCTACACGTTCGCGAACACGGGAACCCATGCATTCACGTCGGCGGACGGCAAATTCACCAACACGCTGAAGGGCGACGGCAAGACGAAGATCGCGACGGCCGTCGATGCGGTGAACGTGCTGTACAACCTGTTGCAGATCGCGCCTGCGATGAAGGCGGAAACCGGCGGCGTCACGATGGAGAAATACATCGGCGCGGAGCAGGCACAGTATCTGGCCTATCTGCAGGATGTCGAGGACTACTACCAGAAGGGGCCCGGCATCCAGGAAGCGAACCCCGTCACGTACCGGATGGCGAAGGTGCTGCAGGACGACTTCTTCGGCGAAGTCGACGCGATCGCGCGCGGCGACCTGACCCGCGCCGCGAAGCTGCGCTTCACGCATGCGGAGATCGTGATTCCGTTCGCGTCGATCATGAACCTGAAGAACGTGTTCGTGCCGACGCCGCAGGCGCAGACCTATACCTATGCGAACAACCCGTGGCGTGGCGACCAGGTGTCGCCGATGGCCGCGAACGTGCAGTGGGATGTCTATCGCAACGGGTCGCGGCTGATCGTGAAGATGCTGTACAACGAGCGCGAGACGGATTTCCAGGCCGCGTGCGACGGCGCGAAGATCGCGCCGGGCAGCCACTTCTATGACTATGCGGGGCTGAAGCAGTGTTACGGGTATCAGTGATGTGACGAGCGGTGCGCGCGTCGCGCGCGGATGAGAGGATGAGCAGGGCGCCGCGGCATCGACGAACTCGCGTCCGCCCGCGCGGTCGAACATGCATCGCCGGAGATTCCCATGAAACGCGTTGCCGCTGTCGCTGTCCTGACCCTGCTTGCCGCCGTCAGCTTGCCGGCAGCCGCCGGCGCATCATCGTCCGGCGCCGATGCGCCGGTTCCGGTTCAAGCAAACGCAAAAAATTGCGTCCCGTCCCGAGACGCCGCACACGCCCCCCGCTTCCCGTCGAAGGCGCCGCCGATCCGCGTATGCGTCGGCGATTCCGACACGCAACTGAACCTGCCGTGGTTCCTGACCGATGTCCTCACCGCGGTCGACACGCACCAGTCGCCCGGCGACCTGCTTCACAAGATGCGCAACGATTTCTGAATCGCGACCGGTGCGACGCGCCGGCACCGCATCGATCATTCGACGTCGGACCGCTTCAGCACCTGCATGAACGTGCCTACGATACCGGCCCGCATCGCAGGATCGGCACTGCGATCGAGCAGCCCCGGCCATTCCTGTCGTTCACCTTTCGACAGCACTCCATGCTTTCCGCTGATCGCGTCGTGCGCGGCGTACCGCGCGGCCGACTTCGCGCAGCGACCGCTCATGCACCGGCATTGGATCGACGAAAACGGCGCCGCGCAGAAATATTTCCTGTCGAGATGTAATCACAAAACTACACCATTTGTTGAATAACAATATTTCGGAATCTCGCGTCGCGCCTTATACTTGGCGCGCACCATCCTCGTGCCAAGAGAAGGTGTCTTTCGTCCCGGCCGCACGATCCTGCGGCCGGGGTTTTTTTCGGTGTGCTCCCGTCAACGTACATGCGCAACAGGCACATGTCATGGACGAGAGCCGCCGGATGAATGGCCGATCGCGAGGTGCCGCCGCCCATGGCCCTCACGACCGTTGAATCGATCAGCATCGGGATATCGGCGCGCGCCGTATTGCCGGACCCGGCATGACGCATGCTTGCCGTTTGCGCATCGACCGGTTCGGCCTGCGTCTCCATGCGAACAACACCAAAGGCAACTGCGGGAATGTCGGCGCTCACGCCAGGCTCTAAGCCAGTTTTCCAGCGCAGCGGCGCGTGGCCGCGGGTTGTCTTTTTCGTTACGCTAATCGTTTGCGTGCTCGTGCCGACCTTGGCGATCGTGCTTGCCGATCGCTACGCGCGCGATGCCGTCGCCACTCACGAGCGCGTCACCGCGAACGACATCGTGGCATCGGTGGACCGCATCCTCGACGGCGTTCGTCTGCGACATGCGGACGAACTGACCGCGCTCGTCGGGCGGCCATGCGCGACGATCTTCCGGACGCTGGCCGAAGTGGGCACTCGCCTGCGCTACCTGCGTGCCGTCGGGTTGGTGAACCACGGTCGCGTCACGTGCTCGTCGGCGCTCGGCGCGATCGACGTGCCGCTCGACGCATACACGCGCGAGCCGGAACCGGGATCGACAAGCGTCACGCTGTTGCGCCAGACACCGTTTCAGCACGGCATTCCGGCGCTGTCCGTGTTTCGCGCCACCGCGCGCGGCGCGGGTGTTCTCTACCTGATCGAGGGCGACTACGTGGCCGACGCGCTCGCGCGCGGCGCCCATCACGGCACGGAAACCGCGACGCTGTCGATCGCAGGTTCGGGCCATCTCGACCAGCATGGAAAGTACGCGCCGGAATCGGACGCCGGCCTCGCAGACGGAAGCACGATCGCGTCGCACCGATGGCCGTTCATGGTGTCGGTCGCCGCGTCGACGCACTACGCGTCGCAGGTCCAGCGCCACTATCGGTTGATCTGCATGACGATCGCGCTGCTCGCCGATGGCCTCGTGATGGCCGCCTACCTGCTGGCGATGGCGCCGCGGCGGCTGTTGCTGAAGGCCGTTCGCCAAGCGCTCAGGCGCAACGAGTTCCATGTCGTGTACCAGCCGATCGTCGACGTCCGGACGTGCAGGACAGTCGGCGTCGAGGCGCTGCTGCGCTGGCACCATCCGAAATGGGGGTCAATCAGCCCGGCCCTGTTCATCCCGCAGGTCGAATCGAGCACGATCCTGCCGAAGGTGACCGAATTCGTGCTGCGGACGGCCGTGTCCGAACTGACCGCGCTGACGCCGTCCGTGCCGCTGCGCATCGCCGTAAACGTCTCGCCGAAGGATCTCGAAAGCGCGCGATTCGTGTCCATCGTCGACGAAGCAATCCGCTCGCTGCCGCCCGGCTTTACGCTGGTGCTCGAAGTCACCGAGCGCATCCTGCTCGAAAAGAACGCACGGACCACCGCGATATTCCATGCGCTCAAGTCGAAAGGCGCGAAGTTCGCGATCGACGATTTCGGCACGAATCACAGCAATCTCGACATGCTGTCGCGCTTTCCATTCGACTACGTGAAGATCGATCGCCAGTTCATCGCACGACTGAGCGATGGCGGCGCAGGGCTGATCGAGGGGATCGCCGCCGTCGCGCATTACTACGGCTTGAAGATCATCGCCGAAGGCGTGGAGACCGAAGCACAGCATTGCGCGCTGGAGGCGATCGGGATTCAGTATGCGCAAGGCTACCTGTATCAGTGGCCGCAGCCGGCGGAGAACCTGAGGCGCGATTGCGCATGGGCGTAGCGGCGTTGCCGCCGAGGTGCGCGGCCATATTGAGCGCACCTCGAACGCTCAATCCTGCGCGACAGCCGCCTGCTCGATGCCGGCCGCTTCCGGGCGATGCCCGAGCCGCGCCGAAATCGCCTGCCCCGATTCCTTCAGCAATGCGATGTAATGCGCCTTCGTATCCGCGCCGCAGCGCATCGTCGGAAACGAAATCGACAGCCCCGCGATCACGCGGCCGAAACGATCGAACACGGGCACGGCAAGACACATCAGGCCGTCTTCCTGTTCTTCGTTGTCCTCGCCGTAGCCCTGCTGCCGCACATGCGGCAGGATGCTCATCACCGCGTCCGCCGACGACAGCGTCTTCGCGGTCGACTTCCTGAACTCGATGCCGGCCAGCACCGCACGCGCCTCGTCGGGCGACATCCACGCGAGCAGCACCTTGCCGATCGCCGTGCTGTAGAGCGGATTGCGCCGGCCGATCCGCGACTGCATGCGCAGCCCGTAATCGGCGTCAATTTTGTGGATGTAGATGATCGCGTCCTCGTCGAATGCGCCGAGGTGCACGGCTTCGCGCGTCAGTTGCCCGATGCGGCGCATCTCGAGATCAGCCTCGCGCACGAGGTCCACGCTCTCCAGCGCCTTGCTGCCGAGCTCGAACAGCCGGATCGTCAGCCGGTAGCGGTCGGTCTCGCCTTCCTGCGCGACATAGCCGAGTGTCTTGAGCGTTTGCAGGAAGCGATGGACCGTCGTCTTCGACATGCCGAGCTGTTGCGACAGCTCGCTGATGCCGATCTCGCGGCGATCGCCGAGCGCCGCGAGGATCGTGAAAACCTTCCCGACGGCCGCGACCGAATCGACCTTCTCCCCGGTGCCGGCCGCCGACGGGTCGGCCTGCGGTGCCATGTTCGCCTGATCGCACTTGCGCTGCCTGGGCGTTGCTGTCATGTCCGTGAACCCATGAGATGCGAAACGGGAGAGCATAACGCGTCCGCCGCGCGATACGGTCAGCGCGCGAGCCACCCGCCGTCGACGGCGAGCGTGTGGCCGTGCACGTAGTCCGACGCACGCGATGCGAGGAACACGGCCGCGCCCGCGAGATCGTCGGGCACGCCCCAGCGGCCGGCCGGGATGCGGCCGAGGATTTCGTCGCTGCGCCGGCTGTCCTCGCGCAGCTGCGCGGTGTTGTCGGTCTCCATGTAGCCGGGCGCGATCGCGTTCACGTTGATGCCGCGCGCCGCCCATTCGTTCGCGAGCAGCCGCGTGAGGCCCAGCACGCCGCTCTTCGACGCCGTGTACGACGGCACGCGGATGCCGCCCTGGAACGACAGCATCGACGCGATGTTCACGATCTTGCCGCCGCGCCCCTGCCGCAACATCTGCCGCGCAACCGCCTGCGACAGAAAGAACACGCTTTTCAGGTTCACGTCGACGACGGCGTCCCAGTCCGCCTCGGTGAAATCGAGCGCATCGCAGCGGCGGATCATGCCCGCGTTGTTGACGAGGATGTCGACGTGACCGAAGGCATCGACCGCGCCGCCGACGATCTGCTCGACCGGCTCCAGCGTCGACAGGTCCGCGCGCACATCGACGAAGCGCCGCCCGGCCGCTGCGACGCGTGCCGACGTCGCATCCGGCGCCGAGCGGTTCGCACCGACGATGTCGCAGCCGGCCGACGCGAGCGCGACAGCCATCGCCGCGCCGAGCCCCGTGTTGCAACCGGTGACGATCGCGACCTTGCCGGTCAGGTCGAACAGGCCGGCGAATACGGAACGCGCATCGGTGGAAGGAAGATCGGGGTTGTCGCGTTTCATGGTGTCAGCGCAGGTCGGCGACGGCGATATGGTCCATGTCCTTGAACACCTGGTTCTCGCCGACCATCCCCCAGATGAACGTGTACGCCTTCGTGCCGACGCCCGAGTGGATCGACCAGCTCGGCGAGATCACCGCCTGCTCGTTGTGCACGACCACGTGGCGCGTTTCCTGCGGTTCGCCGAGCATGTGGAACACGGCCGCATCGTCGACAAGGTTGAAGTAGAAATACACCTCCATCCGGCGCTCGTGCGTATGGCACGGCATCGTGTTCCACAGGCTGCCCGGCTCGAGCTTCGTCATCCCCATCGATAGCTGGCACGTGGGCAGCACGTCGGGCACGATGAACTTGTAGATCGTGCGGCGATTGCTCGTCGCCGCATCGCCGAGCGTTTCGGGCAACGCCTGCGCAAGCGTGATGGTGCGCGTCGGATACGCGGTGTGCGCGGGCGCGCAGTTCACGTAGAACTTCGCGGGATGCGCGCGATCGTCGCTGCCGAACACAACGCCCTGCCCGCCTTGCCCGATGTAGATCGCCGCCTCGGTGCCGACCGCGTGACGCTGCCCGTCGACCTCGACCCAGCCGGGCCCGCCGATGTTGATCGCGCCCAGTTCGCGCCGCTCCAGCAGATGGCTCACGCCCATCGCGGCGCCGAGCGACGCAGGCACCTCGACCGGCCGCGTGGCCGGCCACGCGCCGCCGACGATGATGCGGTCGATATGGCTGTAGGTGAGCGACAGCGCGTCCGGCGCGAACAGGTTTTCCACCAGGAAATGCCGGCGCAGGCCGGCCGTATCGAGCGCTTTCGCGTGTTCGCTGTGTATGCCCTGCCGCACTTCCATGCCGGTTCTCCGTGGGGGATGGACACGCCGCCGATGCCTGTGCGGCCGACGGTCATACGATGAATTGAAGCACAAATTGTGCAGATTCGGAACGACGAACCGAATTCTCCGCGTCGCGCCACTGTGCAATTAATCCCTTTTTATCAGCAATTTATTGAATTACGGGTATACGACTATCAGACAAATTCATAAAAACGGACCGACGTTCCGAATCATGTCCTATAGTCAGTCAGCAGACATCATTTGACAACGGGACGCATCGACGTCCACGGAGGAGACGTGAAGCTGAAACAGGCCATCGACCGTATTCCCGGCGGGCTCATGCTGGTTCCGATGCTGCTCGGCGCGTGCGTGCATACGTTCGCGCCGAATGCCGGGAAGTACTTCGGCTCGTTCACCAACGGCCTGATCGCGGGCACGGTGCCGATCCTCGCCGTGTGGTTCTTCTGCATGGGCGCGACGATCAACCTGCGCGCGACGGGCGTCGTGCTGCGCAAATCGGGCACGCTGCTCGCGACGAAGATCGTGGTCGCGTGGCTCGCGACGTTGATCGCCGCGCAGTTCATCCCCGACGACGGCATCCGGACGGGCCTGTTCGCGGGCCTGTCGCTGCTCGCGATCACGACGTCGATGGACATGACCAACGGCGGCCTCTATGCGGCCGTGATGCAGCAGTACGGCAGCAAGGAGGAAGCCGGCGCGTTCGTGCTGATGTCGATCGAATCGGGGCCGCTCGTCAGCATGCTGATCCTCGGCGCGGCCGGCGTCGCGGTGTTCGAGACGCGGCTGTTCGTCGGCGCGGTGCTGCCGTTCCTGATCGGCTTCACGCTCGGCAACCTCGATGCGGACCTGCGCGAGCTGTTCGGGCGCTGCGTGCATCCGCTGATCCCGTTCTTCGGCTTCGCGCTCGGCAACGGCATCGATCTCAACGTGATCGCGAAAAGCGGCCTGCCGGGCATCGCGCTCGGGCTCGCGGTGATCGTCGTGACTGGGGTGCCGTTGATTCTTGCCGACAAATTCGTCGGCGGCGGCAACGGCACGGCCGGGCTCGCGGCGTCGTCGACGGCCGGCGCCGCGGTCGCGAACCCGGCGATCATCGGCGAGATGATTCCGAAGTTCAAACCGATGGTGCCGGCCGCGACCGCGATCGTCGCGACTGCGTGCCTCGTTACGGCGATTCTCGTGCCGATTCTGACGGCGATGTGGGCGAAGCGGGTGGCGCGGATATCAGGGGCGCCGGTGGTGGTTGCCGGGCGAGCGGCGCGCGGGGGAGTGGTCGAGCATGAGGGGCATGTGTGAGGGGCAGGTGTGAGGGGGCGTCGGGAACTGTAATCTTCCGGTGATCCGCCGTCGTGCCGTGCGCCGGCGAATCGCCCCCATCCACGTTCGGCTTCTACGACGACGGCATTCCCTGAGACGTTTCCACAATGTCGCGGCCAACAGGAGCGTAGAACACGCGGAACCACACCCAGTAAGCCACAAAGGCTCCGCCGAGAACAACGATCGCCATCATTCCGGACAACACACTCACCCCAAGCAGGCTGCCCAGCGAGTGCAACGCCAAATAGAACAAAACCGAAACGGATGCCATCGCCGCGAGCGATGCGCCCAGCAGACGCCAGCCGTACAGTCGAACGAGATCACGAGGCAGGCCGAGCCTCGCTCCCGCAAAAACCAATGCTGCTGGAACGGCAACCGCGCCAACGTAGCTGAACATCACACGCGCGAGGTCGTCGTCAAAGTTGTCGAGCAACATCGGCACCGTCCAGGTCATCAAAAGCAGCCATACGCTTGCGAACAGCCAGGCCGCGAGGCCTGCAATGTACCGCGCTGCGTGACCGCGAGGCGCCTCGGGCAACGCATCGTTGCGAAACATGCGCGTGACGAACCACCACGCAAGCCAGGCCACGAACGCATAGAGGACGGCACTCACCGGCGCGATGAGCTTCACGATGGCCGTCAGATGGGTGCCATTGCCGGCCAGACTTAGCACCACCGCCTGGATGATGAATATCTGCGCGATCTGCCAGACCAGCAGGCATAACGCATAGACCGTCAGCAGCCACGCGGGGCGCCGGAACGCAAGCTGATCGCGATGCTCCCCGTGCCATCGAACAATCAGATAAACCAGGCCAGTTCGAAACACCAGGTTCTCGATGAAACTGGCCAGTTGCAAAGCCACCGTCTGCGAGGTTGGCGAGAACTTCGTCAATTGCACGTAGAGACCGGATAGAAACAGCACCGTGATGATGAGCGCTGCGACGAGAGCCGCCGCAACGGGTAACGAGACGGGCCGGGTGGGCGAATTCATGTGGACTCCGGGGTCAATGAGGCTATGGTGGGGATTCTCGTGCCGATTCTGACTTCGATGTAGGCAAAGCGCCGGGCGCGAGGGTGCCAGTGATGATTGCGGCGCACGTTGGTGCAATCGAGTATAAGGGGCATGTGCGAGAACTCACCGTGGACGAATACGTCACGCAGAAGCGGCACAGGGTCGTTGCGCGCCGCTGGCTACTGCGGCCGACCGATGCGGCACACACAGGATGGCGCGTCGCACCGCGGCTTCCTGCCACCTGATGCCATATGCGCCCGCCATCGGCACGGACCGCGCCCAAGCGCTAAAATCCGCCGCCTGAGCATCCACGACGAGCAAGCGTTTTGACTGCGTTCGAGCAGGGTTTCATCCTTACCCGCCACTGGCGGGACACCGCGACCGGTATCGAGATCGAGTTCTGGCTGGCAACCGAGCACGGTCCGCGCCGCGTGCGGTTGCGCCCGCAGGAAGCCGTCGCGTTCATCCCGGCCGAACAGCAGGCGCTCGCCGAACGCACACTGGCCGGCGAGCGCGATGCGGAACTGCGCCCGCTCGCGCTGCGCGATTTCAGCCAGCGCCCGGTCGTCGGTCTCTATTGCCGGCGCTATCGCCACCTGTCCGGGCTCCAGAAGCGCCTCGCGGCGGCCGGCGTCGACGTCTACGAAGCCGACGTGCAGCCGCCCGACCGCTACGCGATGGAGCGCTTCATCACGGCATGCGTGCAGTTTCGCGGCCAGCCCGGCAACGATGACACGCTGACCGGCGGCGAGCTGAAGCCCGCGACCGGCTACCGCCCGGCGCTGCGCTGCGTGTCGCTCGACATCGAAACCAGCGTCCACGGCGAACTGTATTCGATCGCGCTCGAAGGCTGCGGGCAACGACAGGTCTACATGCTCGGCCCGCCGAACGGGGACGAAAGCGGCGACGCGGGCGCCGTCGACTTCCGCCTCGACTACTGCGACAGCCGGCCCGCGATGCTCGCGCGGCTGAACGACTGGTTCGACGAACACGATCCCGATGCGGTGATCGGCTGGAACCTCGTGCAGTTCGACCTGCGCATCCTGCATGCGCACGCGGAGCAATACGGCGTGCCGCTGAAGCTCGGGCGCGGCGGCAGCGTGCTCGACTGGCGCGCGCACGGCCAGCAGCCCGACCACTTCTTCGCGGGCGCGGCCGGCCGCCTGATCCTCGACGGCATCGACATGCTGAAATCCGCAACATGGACGTTCCCGTCGTTCAGCCTCGAATATGTGTCGCAAGCGCTGCTCGGCGAAGGCAAGTCGATCGACAATCCGTACCAGCGGATGGACGAAATCCAGCGCCGCTTCGACCACGACAAGCCGGCGCTCGCGCGCTACAACCTGAAGGACTGCGAGCTCGTCACGCGCATCTTCGACAAGGCCGACCTGCTGTCCTTCGCGCTCGAACGCGCGAGCGTCACCGGGCTCGCCGCCGATCGCACCGGCGGCTCGGTCGCGGCGTTCACGCACCTGTACCTGCCGCGCATGCACCGGCTCGGCTATGTCGCGCCGAACCTCGGCGACGTGACGGGACAAAACAGCCCCGGCGGCTTCGTGATGGATTCGCGCCCCGGCCTGTACGACTCGGTGCTCGTGTTCGACTACAAGAGCCTCTATCCGTCGATCATCCGCACGTTCCTGATCGATCCGGTCGGCTTGATCGAAGGGCTCGCGAATCCCGGCGACGACACATCGGTGCCCGGCTTTCTCGGCGCGCGCTTCTCGCGCACCGCACATTGCCTGCCCGATATCGTGCGGCGCGTGTGGGAAGGCCGCGATGACGCGAAGCGCCAGCGCAACGCGCCGCTGTCGCAGGCGCTGAAGATCATCATGAATTCGTTCTACGGCGTGCTCGGCTCGACGGGATGCCGCTTCTTCGACCCGCGCCTCGCGTCGTCGATCACGATGCGCGGCCACGAGATCATGCACCGCACGCGCGAGCTGATCGAAGCTCAGGGTTACGAAGTGATTTACGGCGATACCGATTCGACGTTCGTGTGGCTCGGTCGCGCGCACGACGACGACGAAGCGGGACACAAGGGCCGCGCGCTCGTCGAGCATGTGAACCGCTGGTGGCACGCGCACCTGCGCGACCACTTCGGGCTCGAAAGCGCACTGGAGCTGCAGTACGAGCGGCATTACCGCCGGTTCCTGATGCCGACCGTGCGCGGTGCGGAAGAAGGCAGCAAGAAGCGCTACGCGGGCCTCGCGGCGACGGCCGACGGCGGCGAGGACCTCGTCTTCAAGGGGCTCGAAACGGTGCGCACCGACTGGACGCCGCTCGCGCAGCAGTTCCAGCGCGAGCTGTACCGGCGCGTGTTCCGGCGCGAGCCGTACCAGGACTTCATCCGCGATTACGTGCAGCGCACGCTCGCCGGCGAATTCGACGACCAGCTCGTCTATCGCAAGCGCGTACGCCGGCCGCTGCGCGAGTACGAGCGCAACGTGCCGCCGCATGTGCGTGCTGCGCGGATCGCCGACGAGTTCAACCAGGCGCACGGCAGGCCGCTGCAGTACCAGCGCGGCGGCTGGATCAGCTACGTGATGACGACGGCCGGCCCCGAGCCGCTCGAAACGATGCGCTCGCCGATCGACTACGCGTTCTACCTGAGCCGCCAGTTGCAGCCCGTCGCCGATGCGATTCTGCCGTTCCTGCGCGACGATTTCGAACGCGTCGTCTCCGGGCAGGGGCAGTTGTTCGGCGATTGATGCAACGGCGCTGCGCACGCCACCGCAACCTCTCCTCCGCCTGACGTCGATCTTCGTCGTGTTGCGCACGCACGTTCACTCTGACTCATCCTGCAACACAGCTGGTCAGGAATCGCCATTTATCCGGCCAGTCCGGGTTCCTAAACTTGTCTCGTCGGTTCAGCGAAGCGAATTCGTGCCGAACCGCAACGAAATCATCTGAGGAAACCGTGAAATCCGTCATCGTCACCATCGCCGCCGTCGCCGCTACCGCCACCGCCCTTCTCGCCGCACCGGCCGCGTCGTACGCGCAGTCGTCGCACTCGACGCTCACGCGCGCGCAAGTGCGCCAGGAACTGCTCGACCTCGAATCGGTCGGCTACGAGCCGGTTGCCGGCGACGGCGACAACTATCCGGGCGACATCGTCGCCGCGCAGGAACGCCTGGCCGCCAAGCGCCTCGCCGAACGCAAGAGCGCGGAAGCCGCCTACGGGGCGAACGGCGCACCGGGCACGGATTCGGGCACGCCGGCGGTCGCGACAATGAAGCGGTAACGCGCTGCCGGTCGTTTCGGGGGCGCGCTCGTCCGGCTAAAATACCGGCCTGCCGCGCCTCCTGCCGCGGCCGGAGGACATCAATCATGACCGCACGTCGCGGAGCCGCGGTCGTCATCGCGCCCAGCCACGAGACAGCCAGCCTGTCGAAAGCCCAGAAGACGTTCAATACGCTCGTCGAGCAAATCGAAAAACGGCGCGAACGTCTCGGTGCGTGGGAAGCCGTCATGCCGGTCTTCCAGAAAAAATTCGTCGACGGGCTGTTGCCGCTCGAACAGGCGTCGACGGCGTTGCGGATCCGGTTGCTCAATCTGCTCGACGACGCGTTCCTGCAGAAGGGTTTGAGCAAGGCCGAGCAGCGCACGCTGTCCGCGCTGATCGCCGATATGGCGCGCGACCTGCTCGACATCAGCGACGACGCGCAGTTGAAAGTCATCTACAACCGGCACTCCGCATCCGACGACGACGACCGCGCAGCGACCGATCGCGCACCGACGAAGCAAGCATCAGAGTCGACACCCGCCGCTGAACCGGCAGACGATCTCGACACGCTGTCACCCGACGAACTCGCCAAGCGCATGCAAGCCGAACTGGACGAACAGTTCAAGCGCGACATGGCCGCCCACGAGGCCCGCGAGGCACAGCGCGCGAAGCGCAAGAAAGCGCCCCGGCAATCGGCCGCGCAGGCCCGACGCGAAGCCGAGCAGACCGAATCGAGCAAGTCGATCCGCGAGGTCTATCGCAAGCTCGCGAGCGCGCTGCACCCCGATCGCGAAACCGATCCCCGGGAACAGGAACGCAAGACCGTGCTGATGCAGCGGGTCAACCACGCTTATGCGAAGGGCAATCTCCTGCAACTGCTGGAGCTGCAACTGGAGATCGAACAGATCGACCGGCGCGCGATCGCCGGCCTCGGCGAAGATCGGCTGACGCGCTACAACGGCATCCTGGAGGAACAGATCCGCGAACTGGATCAGGAGATCCTGCACGTCGAGACCGGTTTCCGGCGGACGTATGGAATCGCGCCGTCCGTCAAGCTGGCGCCCGATACCGTCGTCCGCATGCTCGCGCGCGACATTGCCGGCATGCAGCGCAGCAACCACGACCTGACCGTGGCGCTGCGCGAGTTCGACGATCCGGAAAAGGTCAAGGACTGGCTGAAAGACATGAAGCGCCGGCAGGCATCCTCCCGCGTCGACGACGATCCGTTTTAAGCGCACACGCGCTCTGCCCGCAGAACGTCGAGCGTCACCGCACCTCGCCCATCCCGCCCATCAGCGTCATCAACTGTTCGCGCAGCCACCGGCTGCCCTGGTCCTGATCGGCGCTGCGATGCCAGTAGCAGAAGTATTCGAGACCCGGCATCTCGAACGGCAGTTCGAGGATGCGCGCCGGATAGCGCTGCAGCAGCCGCAGCGGCGCCGTGAGCGCGAGATCGCCGCGCATCGCGATCAGCGGCGCGACCATGTAGTGCTGCACGCGCATCTGGATGTTGCGGCGCAGCCCGAGACGCGTCAATTCCGCGTCGACGTGCCCGCTGCCCTTGCGGCGGCTCGACACGTGGATGTGCCCCATCGACAGGTAGTCGTCCATGGTCAGCGTGTCGCCCTTGAATGGGTGGTCGTCGCGGATCATGCACGCGTAGCGGTCGCGCACGAGCAGCGCCTGGTGCAGATGCGGATCGCCGATCAGCGGCGCGTCGATCGCGATGTCGACGGAGCCGTTCGCGAGCGCCGTGGCCACTTCGCGGCGGTCCATCGTGTAGCTGCGCACGTGCATGCCGGGCGCTTCCCGCTGCAGCAGTTCGCCGAGTGCGGGCAGCAGCAGCGCTTCGGTCAGGTCGCTCATGCTGAGCCGGAACACGCGCGCCGACGATGCGGGATCGAACACGTCGCCTTCGTGCGCGCTCGAGTCGAGCAGTTGCAGCGCCTCGCGCACGCGGCCGACGATGTTCTCGGCCATCGGCGTCGGCATCATCCCGGCCGGCGTGCTGACGAACAGCGGATCGTTCAGCGTCTTGCGCAGCCGCGCCAGCGCGTTGCTGACGGCCGGCTGCGTGAGGTTCAGCACCTCGGCCGCCCGCGTCAGGTTGCGCTTGTTGTAGATCGCCTCGAATACGACGAACAGGTTCAGATCAATCTTCGAAAGGCGCATCGCCGGATCTCCTTGCCGGCATCTTAAGGCGTGCGCCATTCGTTCGTCCACGCCGGCCCCGCGAGCGGCACCAGGTGCGTTGCGCATCCCGGCGCGCCGCTCAACCGCGCGGTGGCGGCGTCAGGTAAGGCGCCGTCGAGCCCGGCACGCCGTCCTTGATCTCCATCCGCGCGATCGCCTGCAGGTGCACCTCGTCCGGGCCGTCGGCGAAGCGCAGCGCGCGGCCCCAGGTCCACAGGTCGGCGAGCGGCGTATCGGGGCTCAACCCCGCCGCGCCGAACACCTGCATCGCGCGGTCGCAGACGTCCGTATACACGGTCGGCACGAGCGCCTTGATCATCGAGATCTCCTTGCGCGCGGCCTTCGCGCCGACCTTGTCGATCATCCACGCGGCCTTCAGCACCAGCAGGCGCGCCTGGTCGATCTCGATGCGCGAGCGCGCGATCCATTCGCCGACCGTGCCGTGCCGATTCAGCGGCTTGCCGAACGCGACGCGCGACTGTGCGCGGTCGACCATCAGTTCCAGCGCGAGTTCGGCCGCGCCGATCGAGCGCATGCAGTGATGGATGCGACCCGGCCCGAGGCGTGCCTGCGCGAGCGCGAAGCCGCTGCCTTCCTCGCCGAGCAGGTTGCGCGCCGGCACGCGCACGTTGTCGAACGTGATCTCGCAGTGCCCTTCCGGCGCATGGTGATTGACCACCGTGATGTTGCGCACGATCGTCACGCCCGGCGTGTCGCGCGGCACGAGGATCATGCTCTGCTGCTGGTGCGACTCGGCGCCGGGATCGGTCTTGCCCATCACGATGAAGATCTTGCAGTTCGGATGCGCGGCGTTCGTGATGAACCACTTGCGGCCGTTGATCACGTACTCGTCGCCCGCGCGCTCGATGCGCGTCGTGATGTTCGTCGCATCCGACGACGCCACGTCGGGCTCCGTCATCGCGAACGCCGAGCGGATCTCGCCGCGCAGCAGCGGCAGCAGCCACTGTTCGCGCTGCTCGGGCGTCGCGAACATGTGCAGCAGCTCCATGTTGCCCGTGTCCGGCGCATTGCAGTTGAACACCTCCGACGCCCAGCTCACGCGCCCCATGATCTCGGCGAGAGGCGCGTATTCGAGGTTCGTCAGGCCCGTGCCGGGCTCGTCGCCCTTCAGGTGCGGCAGGAACAGGTTCCACAGCCCTTCCGCCTTCGCGCGTTCCTTCAGCTCCTCCATGAACGACACGGGATACTGGCCCGCATGCACTTCCTCGTTCCACTGACGGATGCGCGGCACGATGTGCGCATCCATGAACGCGCGCACGCGTTCGCGCAGTTCTTCCACTTTCGGGGTGTAGCCAAAGTCCATGATCGACTCCTCGAGATTCCTTGTTCGGTTCGGTCAGAAGGCCGAGACACCACCGTCGACGGCGACGGCCTGCCCGGTCAGAAAAGTGTTTTCCTTCGCGCACAGCGTCAGCATCGTCGCGACGATTTCGTCGGGCCGGCCGAGCCGCTTCATCGGCGAGCCCTGCGCGAGAAAATCCTGGCGGTCACCGATATCGCTGTCGGTGACCATCGGCGTCGTGCTGTAGAACGGGCACACCGCGTTCACGCGAATGCCGTGGCGCGCGTATTCGAGCGCAGCCGTCTTCGTGAGCCCGACCACCGCATGCTTCGACGCCGCGTATGCGGCCAGCTTCGGCGCGCCGCCGAGCCCGGCCATCGACGCGACGTTCAGGATCACGCCTTCGCGCTGCGCGAGCATCTGGCGGATCTGGTGCTTCATCCCGAAGAACACGCCCTTCGCGTTCACCGCGAAGCTCAGGTCGAGATCGGCTTCGTCGGTGTCGATCAGCGCCTTCATCGGCGGTGCGATGCCCGCGTTGTTGATGCCGACGTCGAGCCGCCCGAAGCGCGCGGCGGCCTCATGCACCAGCGCCGCGACGTCCGCTTCGACACGCACGTCGCAGCGCTGCGCGATCACGTCGGCGCCGGCCGCGCGCAGCGGCGCGGCCACGCGTTCGAGCGCTTCGCCGTTCAGGTCGCCGAGCGCCAGTCGCGCGCCCATCGCGGCCAGCTCGCTCGCGAGCAACGCGCCGAAGCCGCTCGCGGCGCCGGTGATCATCACGGTCTGTCCGGCGTAGCTGTCGATTTTCATCGCGCGCTCAGATCGTCAGGCCGCCGTCGACGATGATGCATTCGCCGTTCGTGTAGCTCGCCGCGTCCGACACGAGATACAGCACGGTGCCGGCCATCTCGCGCGGCTCCGCGTGGCGGCGCAGCGGGATCTTCGCCTTCCAGGTCTCGTAGATGTCCTTGTCGGCGAACAGCGCGCCCGCGAACTTCGTCTTCGTCAGGCCCGGCAGCAGCGCGTTCACGCGGATGCCGAACGGCCCGCACTCCTTCGCGAACGCCTTCGTCATGTTGACGACCGCCGCCTTCGTGATCGAGTAGATGCCCTGCCGGTCGCCCGGCTGCAGCGCGTTCACCGACGCCGTGTTGACGATCGCGCCGCCGCCGTTCTCCTTCATCAGCTTGCCGGCCTCGACCGACATGAAGAAGTAGCCGCGGATGTTCACGTCGACCGTCTTCTCGTACGCGGCGAGGTCGGTATCGAGGATGTGCCCGAAATACGGGTTCGCGGCCGCGTTGTTCACGAGGATGTCGAGGCGGCCGTGCTTGCCGCGGATATGCTCGAACGTCGCGGCGATGTCTTCCAGCCGCCCGACGTGGCACGCCAGCGCCTCGGCGCGGCCGCCCGCCGCGACGATCGCGTCGGCCACGGCCTGGCAGTCGTCGAACTTGCGGCTCGACACGATCACGTGTGCGCCCTGCTCTGCAAGCAGCTTCGCGATTTCCTCGCCGATGCCGCGGCTCGCGCCCGTCACCAGCGCGATCTTGCCGGTCAGGTCGAACAGATTCGTTGCCATGTCGTTGTGCTCCTCCATTGATGGTTTGTCGTGTCGCCGTTCTGCGATCCCGGCGATGCCGGCGATTTCAGCGATGCGCGTCGATCACGCTCACGGCCAGTTCGGCGAGCCGGCCGGCCATTGCGCCGACGCGCAGCGCTTGCTCGCTCGACGCGTTGCCCTGCAGCGCGCGCGCCTTCACGCCCTGCGCGATCGCCGCGAGGCGGAAGAAACTGAACGCGAGGTAGAAATGCCAGTCGCGGATCGGCTCGATCCCGCGCAGTTCGCAATAGCGCGCGACGATCGCCGCCTCATCCGGTACGCCGAGCTCGGCGCGATCCAGGCCCGCGATCCCGCGCACCTGCCCGCCGGACGGCAGCCGCAGGCACATGCAGAAATATGCGAGATCGGCGAGCGGGTTGCCGAGCGTCGACAGTTCCCAGTCGAGCACGGCCTGCACGCGATAGCCGTCGCGCGCGAACATCAGGTTGTCGATCCGGAAATCGCCGTGCACCAGCGCCGGCCGGCCCGTGTCCTCGGGGCACGCCTTCGGCAGCCAGTCGATCAGCGTCTCCATCGCGTCGAGGCGCTCGGTTTCGGCCGCGCGATACTGCTTCGTCCACACGCCGATCTGGCGCTCGAAGTAATTGCCGGGGCGGCCGTAGTCGGCAAGGCCCACCGCTTCGACATCGACGTCGTGCAAGGCGGCCATCGTCCGCAGCAGCGCGTCGTAGCACGCCGCGCGATCGGCCTTCGGCAGCTCCGGCAGCGCGGGATCCCAGAAGATCCGGCCGTCCTCGAAGCTCATCACGTAGAACATGCTGCCGATCACGTCGCGGTCGACGCAGAGGTGATACGGACGCGCGACCGGCACCGCGGTGCCCGACAGCGCGGTCAGCACGCGGAATTCGCGGTCGACCGCATGCGCGGATTTCAGCAGTTCGCCCGGCGGCTGGCGGCGCAGCACGTAGCGGCCGCTCTTCGCGTGAAGCAGGAAAGTCGGATTCGACTGGCCGCCGGCAAACTTCTCCGTGTCGACCGGGCCTTCGAAGCCCGGCACGTGCGCTTCCAGATAGCGCGTGAGGCGGGCCACATCGAGTTGCTGGGAAGGGTTCGTCATCGTCGCGATCGTTCGTGAATGCGTGAGTGAGTAGGTACTTCGGCTTCGGTCAGCCGTAGGTCCGGAACGCGTGCCGTTCCGGGTCTTCCAGGTGCGGGATGCCGTTGAACGACGCGAGGTGGAACGCATCGGCGTTGAAGAAGAACTGCGACAGGCTGCTGTTGCGGATCTGCAGGTTCAGCGCGATCGCGCTCGGCGGCGGCGCCGCGAGCACCTGCTGCACGGTGACCGCGATCGGGCCGCCGGAGCTCACGGCGAGCACGCGCTGGCCGCCTGCGTGACGGATCGCGTCGCGCGCAGCAGCGACGCGCTGCTGGAAATGGGCCCAGGTTTCGGGGGCCGAACCCCCCAGCTTGTCGTCCGACCACAAGTGCAGCACCTGCCGGAGCGCGCGGAAGTGCCCCTTCATCGAGCCGGCGGCGAGCCGCGCGATCTCCGGATAGTCGCTGGCCGCGGCCGCGAACAGCCCGTGAAAGTCGTATTCGTTCAGGCCCGGATGGCGGTCGTACGACACGCCTTCGCGCCCCATCCCGCGCAGGATCGCGTCGACCGTCTGCGCGTGGCGGTTCAGCGTGCCGCAGATCACGCGATCGAACGCGAGGCCCTGACGCGCGAAGTATTCGCCGAGCCACACGCCCTGCTGCTCGCCGGCCGCGGAAAGCCGGTCGTAGTCGTCGGTGCCGAACGACGCCTGCCCATGCCGTACCAGAAAGAGTTCAGCCATCGCATGCCCGCCAGATCAGAAGGATTCAGCATAGGGGGCGGCCATGCATTTTTGAAATTTATTTTTTGAATTGGCCGGTATTCATTTCATGAATTCAATCGCCCACCCATCGGGCTCGTTTACCGGCCCCCGTCCGGCGGCACGGGAATTGCGGCGCCAACCGCCGTCAAGTCGACCATATTCCAGGAGGGATGCGATGCTCGGTACGATCCTTATCGTCATACTGATTTTGTTGCTCATCGGAGCATTTCCTACATGGCCGCACAGCCGAAGCTGGGGCTACTGGCCGTCGAGCACCGTCGGGCTGATTGTCGTCATCGTCGTCGTGCTGGTGCTGTTGGGTCAAATCTGAGGCCCGGAGGTGCCGGTCGTGCTGCCGGGCAGCCTGTTCCGGCGGGATGCGGCGACATATTCAGTATCACGGATTGTCTGGCATTCCCTGCCTGCGGCTTCAGCCCCTCCGACGGGGGCTGAAGCCTCGGCCGATCATGTGGAACGCGTGGTGTTTCCCTCGACGGCGGCCTGCAGCGATCGATCCGCCGCGGGCGTCACCAGTACGATCTTGCCGATATGACGACCCGAATCCATCAGTTCGTGCGCGGCACGCGCATCGCGAAGATCGAATAGCCGGTAGACCTGCGGCTTGACGGCCCCTTGCCGGATCAGCGGCCACACGGCCTCTTCGAGCTCGCGAATGATCTGCGCCTTCTCCGCGTAGGTGCGCGAGCGCAGCGTCGAGCCGATGTGCGTGAGCCGCTTCGCCAGCATCGGAAACAGGTCGAGCTCCTTCGCGGGGCCTTTGATCACGCCGATCTGCACGATGCGGCCGTTTATCGCGGCCGCCGCGAAATTGCGCGCGACATAGTCGCCGGCAATGATGTCGACGATCACGTCGACGCCCTTGCCGCCCGTGAAGCGCGCGACCTCCTCGACGAAATCCTCGCTGCGGTAGTCGATCGCGAGATCCGCGCCAAGCCGCATGCTCGCGTCGCGCTGCGGGTCCGAACCGACGGTCGTGATGATCGTCGACGCGCCGAACGCCTTCGCCAGCATCGTCGCCGTCGTGCCGATCCCCGACGCGCCGCCGTGGATCAGCACGCTCTCGCCGGCTTCGAACTGCCCGCGCTGAAACAGGTTCAGCCGGACCGTCATGAAGGTCTCCGGCAGCGCCGCCGCGCCGACCTTTGCCGTCACGTTCCCCACCGGCTGCCTGCCGTGCGCGCCGAGTTCCTGCCGATACAGGATCGCCGCGTCGGAGCCTCGATCGGGCTGCAACGCATGCTTCAGGTTATCAAATGATCCAAAAGATTCATTAGACAGCGTCCGAGCCGGCGCGCGATGCTGGCCCCGCCAATCAGCGCGGCATCCACGCCATGCCGTGCACGACAACGGAGCGAGACACATGCCTAACGATCACCGTCAACGGCGCCACACGCTGTGGCTGCTGTGCGCGCTGTCATTCATCCTCTACGTCGACCGCGTGAACCTCGCGACCGCGGCCGGCGCGATCAAGGCCGAACTCGGGTTGTCGAACACCGAACTCGGTATCGCGTTCTCCGCGTTCGCATATTCGTATGCAATCTGCCAGATCGGCGGCGGCTGGATCGCGGACCGGTTCGGCGCCCGCATCACGCTGATCGGCTGCGGACTGATCTGGGTCGTCTCGACCTTCACGACCGGGCTCGTGCACAGTCTCGCGCTGCTGTTCGCCGCGCGCCTGCTGCTCG
Organism: Burkholderia sp. NFPP32; assembly: GCF_900119325.1. Lineage (NCBI taxonomy): Bacteria > Pseudomonadati > Pseudomonadota > Betaproteobacteria > Burkholderiales > Burkholderiaceae > Burkholderia > Burkholderia sp. NFPP32. The sequence continues at coordinate 443,422 of NZ_FPJP01000003.1, forward strand.
GCATCGGCGAAGGCGCGACGCTGCCTGCCCAGGCCCGCGCGATCACGCACTGGTTCCCGCGCGAGCGGCGCGGCGTCGTGCAGGGCTTCACGCATTCGTTCTCGCGGCTCGGCAACGCGGTCACACCACCGATCGTCGCCGCGCTGATGACGTGGCTGTCGTGGCGCGCCGCGTTCTTCGTGATCGGCGCGGTGACGCTGGTGTGGCTCGCGTGGTGGACCGTCGGCTTCCGCGAGCACCCGCTCGGCGGCGACGATGGCAACGCGCGCGGCGCCGCCCGCCTCGTCACGCCGTCCGGCCCGACGCCGTGGGGGCCGCTGTTCCGCCGGATGGCGCCGACCATCTTCGTCTACTTCTGCTACGGCTGGACCGCGTGGCTGTTCTTCACGTGGCTACCGACGTTCTTCCTGAACGGCCAGGGCCTGAACCTGAAATCGACCGCGCTGTTCGCGTCCGGCGTGTTCTTCGCGGGCGTGGTCGGCGACACGCTCGGCGGCTGGCTCTGCGACCGGATCTACCGTAAGACCGGCAACCTCGCGCTGTCGCGCCAGAGCGTGATCGTCACGAGCTTCGCCGGCGCGCTCGTCTGCCTGCTGCCGCTCGCGTTCGTGCATTCCACGGCCGGCATTGCACTGTGCCTGTCGGGGTCGTTCCTGTGCCTCGAACTGACGATCGGGCCGATCTGGGCCGTGCCGAGCGACATCGCGCCGACCCACGCCGGCATCGCGAGCGGAATGATGAACGCGGGTTCCGCGATCGCGGGGATTCTGTCGCCGATCCTGTTCGGTTATCTCGTCGATCGCACCGGCAGCTGGACGGTGCCGTTCATCGGCTCGGTCGCGATGCTGCTGATCGGCATCGTCGCCGCGCTGCGGATTCGTCCGGACCGTACGCTGTCAGAATCGATGCCGTCGCTCGTCGACGCGCCCGCCGCGCCGTCGGCACGCTGAAGCGGTTCGCCGCAGCTTCGCCTGCGTCACCCGTACAGCCCTCTCGCCCGTATCGCACAGGTCGCCATCACGCATCGCCACGTTCCGCGATGCGTGACCGGCGCGGCCGGCAAACCGTCAAGCGCCGTCGTCGTCCTCGGCGCCCTCCCGGTGAAACAGCGCGAGAAACTGCTGCGCGGGAATGCTCAGCGGCCGGTCGCGCCGCACGAGGCTGCCGTACGACGGCAGCTTCTGCTCGAGCTCGTAATCGAGGATCGCGACGAGCCCGTGCTCCGCGTTGCGCTGCGCGACGGTCAGCGGAATCACGCCGAGCATATGAGACCGGTCGACGAGGTTCATCGTGGTCAGGATCGAGCCCGTTTCGACCAGCCCGCGCGGCATCGGCTGGTGGCGCGCGCGGAACTCGCGCTCGACGACCTCGCGCGCCGGACTGCCGGCCGGCTGCAGGATCCACGTGTAATCGAGCAGCGCGTCGAATTCGACCGGCCCGGCGCCCGCGAGCGGATGGTCGCGGCCCGCGATGATCGCGAGCGCCTCGTCGTCGACCACGCGGAAGTCGCAATCGGTCCCGACGTTACGCCCGATCACCACCTCGAGCACGCCTTCGCGAAGCTGCGGCATCAGCCGGTCGCTCGTGTCCACCGCGATGTCGATCGCGAGCAGCGGGTAACGCGCCTTCAACTGCACCAACGCCTCGGTGAGCCGCCCCGGCGACGCCGCCATGATGCTGCCGATCGCCAGCCGCCCCGCGCTGCCGAGCTGCAGCTCGGCGAGCTCGCGGTTCAGCGCCTCCATGCTGCCGCGGATTCCACGGAAATAGCCGAGCACGCGCGCGCCGGCAGGATTCAGCACCAGCCCGCGCCCGATGCGATCGAACAGCCGCTGGCCGAGCGCGCTCTCGAGTTCGGCCAGCATCTTCGTCGCGGCCGGCTGCGTGAGGCCCATCTGCTCGGCCGCCGCGCGCAGCGTCGAGCATTCGTCCACGGCAAGCAACAGCGCGATCTGCCGCATGCGCAGCCGGTTCAGCAATTGGGGAGTCGAGTCTCGTCGATCGATCGAGCCCATTTCGATTACTCCAGGTTATCGATTCATCAAGAGTTTTCAATTTACCGACTCATTCCGTCTACCTAGCATGAACCCCATACACGAACGGCCACGCGCCGCCACCGGAGACGCAGCATGAACACGAAACCGACCGCCGTCCGACGCGCGGCCCGCCACGGAGACGCCGCATGACGACCGCCGCCCCCCTGCCCGTCGTCGCGCTGACGCTCGGCGACCCCGCCGGCATCGGCGCCGAACTGATCGCAAAACTGCTCGCGCGCCCCGACGCGACGGCGCACGCGAATCTCGTGCTGATCGGCGATCGCTGGCTGTGGGAAGCCGGCCAGCGCGTCGCCGGCGTGCAGATCGACGTCGAACCCGTCGCATCGCTCGCCGCGGTCCGCGGCCGGCCGTCCGCCGCGCGCGCCGCGTTCGTCGAAGTCGATACGATCGCCCCCGCACAGGTCACCGTCGGCCAGCCCGGCGCGGCCGGCGGGCGCTCGACGCTCACCGTGCTCGATCAATGCCTGGAGGCCGCGCTCGCCGGCGACATCGACGCGATCTGCTTCGCGCCGCTGAACAAGTACGCGATGAAGCTCGGCGGGCTGAAGCACGACGACGAATTGCACCACTTCGCCGAAGCGCTCGGCGTGACCGGCTATTTCTGCGAATTCAACACGCTCGGCGAACTGTGGACCGCGCGCATCTCGTCGCATATCCCGCTGAAGGACGCGGCAGGCTGCCTGAGCATCGAGCGGATCGAACAGGCATCCGAACTGATCTACCGGTCGCTGCTCGCGAACGGCGTCGCCGCGCCGAAGGTCGCGATCGCCGCGTTCAACCCGCACGGCGGCGACGGCGGCAGCTGCGGCCGCGAGGAAGTCGACATCATCGAGCCTGCGGTGCGCAAGCTGCAGTCGCGCGACTGGCCGACCGACGCGCCGTTCCACGGCCCGTTCCCCGCCGACACGATCTTCCTGAAGGCGCAGGCCGGCGACTATCAGGCGATCGTCACGATGTACCACGACCAGGGGCAGATCGCGATCAAGCTGCTCGGCTTCTCGCGCGGCGTGACCGTGCAGGGCGGGCTGCCCGTGCCGATCACGACGCCCGCGCACGGCACCGCGTACGACATCGCGGGCCGCGGCACGGCCGACGTCGGCGCGACCTGGCAGGCGCTGCAGATCGCGTGCCGGATGGGCGCCGCGCGCCGCACCCCCGCTGTTCCGGCGTGACGGCCGCGCCGGCCGCCCGCCTTTCACACAAGACAACATCGATTCTCGGAGACACCATCATGAAAATCCGGTCCGTGCGCGCACGCGTATTCCAGTGGAAGGGCAAGACCGTCCCGCCGCAGGGCAACTTCTGCTCGAACGCGATGGACCTGCTGTATGCGCCGCAGGAAACGATGAGCACGTTCCGCTTCCATTCGTGGACGGTCGTCGAAGTCGAGACCGACGACGGCATCGTCGGCCTCGGCAACGTCGCGCTCGCGCCACACGTCGCGAAGGTCATCATCGACCAGTACCTCGCGCCGCTCGTGATCGGCCAGGATCCGTGGGACTACGAATACCTGAACCAGCGGATGTATCGCGCCACCCACGCGTGGGGCCGCAAGGGCATCGGCATGGCGGCGATCTCGGCGGTCGACATCGCGATCTGGGACATCCTCGGCAAGAGCGTCGGCAAGCCGGTGTTCAAGCTGCTCGGCGGCCGCACCAAGGAAAAGATCCCCTGCTACTACTCGAAGCTCTACCGCACCGACCTGAAGGCGATGCAGGACGAGGCGCAGCGCTATCTGAAGGAAGGCTTCCGCGCGTTCAAGATGCGCTTCGGCTACGGGCCGGCGCACGGGCAGCAGGGGGTGGTCGAGAACCTGAAGTCGGTCGCGGCGATCCGCGAGGTGATCGGCTACGACAACGACCTGATGCTCGAGTGCTACATGGGCTGGAATCTCGAGTACGCGAAGCGCATCCTGCCGAAGCTCGAGAAATACCAGCCGCGCTGGCTCGAGGAGCCGGTGATCGCCGACGATATCGACGGCTACGCGGAGCTGAACCAGCTCACACGCATTCCGATCTCCGGCGGCGAGCACGAGTTCTCGCTGTACGGCTTCAAGCAGTTGCTCGACCGCAAGGCCGTGTCGGTCGTCCAGTACGACACGAACCGCGTCGGCGGGATCACGATGGCGCACAAGATCAACGCGCTGTGCGAGGCGTACAGCGTGCCGGTGATCCCGCATGCGGGCCAGATGCATAACTATCACCTGACGATGAGCACGCTCGCGTCGCCGATGAGCGAGTACTTCCCGATGTTCGACGTCGAGGTCGGCAACGAGCTGTTCTATTACATCTTCGACGGCGAGCCGGTGGCCGAAAACGGTTTCCTGCAACTGCGCGACGACGTGCCGGGCCTCGGCCTCACGCTGAAGACCGAATTCCTCGACCAGTTCGACATCGTCGAGTGAGGCCGACCATGAACGCACGCTACCAGGGCGTCTTTCCGGTCGCGCCGACGATCTTCGACACGCACGGCGCGCTCGATCTCAACGGCCAGCGCCGCTGCATCGACTTCATGATCGATGCCGGTTCGCAGGGCCTCTGCATCCACGCGAACTACTCCGAGCAGTTCGCGCTCGGCGACGACGAACGCGAACTGATCACGCGCACCACGCTCGAGCACGTCGCGGGCCGCGTGCCGGTGATCGTCACGACGTCGCACTTCAGCGCGCGGATCTGCGCGGAACGCAACCGGCACGCGCAGGCGCTGGGGGCGGCGATGGTGATGGTGATGCCGCCGTACCACGGCGCGACGTTTCGCGTGCCGGAGGCATCGATCCGCGCGTTCTTCCACGAGGTAAGCGACGGCCTCGACATCCCGCTGATGATCCAGGACGCGCCCGCAAGCGGCGTTGCGCTGTCCGCGTCGTTCCTCGCGACGCTCGCGCGCGAGATCGATGCCGTGTCGTACTTCAAGATCGAGACGGCCGGCACCGCGTCGAAGCTGCGCGAGCTGATCGCGCTCGGCGGCGACGCGATCGAGGGGCCGTGGGACGGCGAGGAAGGCATCACGCTGCTCGCCGATCTCGACGCCGGCGCGACCGGCGCGATGACGGGCGGCGGTTATCCGGACGGGATTCGCCGGATCGCCGACGCGTATTTCGCCGGGCGCCGCGACGAAGCGTGCGAGCAGTACGCGCGCTGGCTGCCGCTGATCAACTACGAGAACCGCCAGTCGGGCTTTCTGACCGCGAAGGCGCTGATGCTGGAAGGCGGTGTGATCGCGTGCGACCGGCCGCGCGCGCCGTGGCCGGAATTGCATCCGCAGGTGCGGGCCGGGCTGCTCGACGTCGCGCGCCGGCTCGACCCGCTCGTGCTGCGCTGGGGGCATTAAACGTTCGGGCGCATGCGGTGTGCGCTTCACGGCTCCGCCCGCGGGTCGCACGCCGCGCGGCCGGACAGACGTTCGCGCCGATGGGGAATGCGTGCATGCGTTGCGCATCGGCGGTTACCCCCGTGCGGATTCGTCACGGCATGACAGCGGTCCATCGGAAGATCGCTGCAGCAGATCGACAATATTGGAGACATCATGAATTCGTTGACCCCGGCCACCCCGGCATACGAAGCCGGCGAAGCCATTCCGCGCCGCCGCTGGCTGCGCGTGATTCCGCCGCTGCTGCTCGCCTGCATCATTTCCTACATGGATCGCGTGAACATCGCGTTCGCGATGCCCGGCGGGATGAACGCCGAGCTCGGCATGGACGCGACGATGGCCGGCCTCGCCGGCGGCATCTTCTTCTTCGGCTACCTGTTCCTGCAGATTCCCGGCGGCCGGCGCGCGGCGCTCGGCAGCGGCAAGAAGTTCATCGCGTGGTCGCTCGTGAGCTGGGCCGTGCTGTCGGTGCTGACCGGACTCGTCACGCATACCTGGCACCTGCTGGCGCTGCGCTTCCTGCTCGGGGTGGCCGAGGGCGGCATGCTGCCCGTCGTGCTCACGATGGTCAGCCACTGGTTCCCCGACCGCGAACGCGGCCGCGCGAATGCGATGGTCATCATGTTCGTGCCGCTCGCCGGCATGATCACCGCGCCGCTGTCCGGCTTCATCCTCGCCGCGTACGACTGGCGTCACCTGTTCTACAGCGCGGGCGCACTGTCGCTGCTGTGCCTGGTCGCGTGGATGCTGCTCGCCGACGACGGCCCGGAGACCGCGCGCTGGGTGTCGCCGCGCGAGAAGGCGTACATCCTCGACGCGCTGCGCGACGAGCAGGAACGCAAGCGCGCGGCCGGCACGCCGGCCGCCGCATCGTTCGGCGAGATGCTGCGCAACCCGACGATCTGGCTGCTCATCGCGATCAACTTCTGCTATCAGGTCGGCATCTACGGCTATACGATGTGGTTGCCGACGCTGCTGAAGAACCTCACGCACGGCGGGATGGGAAAGGTCGGCCTGCTCGCGATGCTGCCGTATGTCGCGATGGTGATCGGGATGTTCGTCACGTCGTATTTGTCTGACCGAACCGGCAAGCGCCGCCTGTTCGTGCTGCTGCCGCTCGTCGGCTTCGCCGCGTGCCTCGCGCTGTCGGTGCTCACGCACGCGTCGATGGCCGTGTCGTTCGCGTTCCTGATCGGCTGCGGCTTCTTCCTGCAGGCGGCCGCCGGCGTGTTCTGGGCGATTCCGCCGAAGCTGTGCAGCGTCGAGACGGCCGGCAGCGCGCGCGGCCTGATCAATGCACTTGGCAATCTCGGCGGGTTCTGCGGCCCGTACGCGGTCGGCGTGCTGACCCAGCACGTGAGCTCGGCGGCCGGTGTGTACAGCCTGGCGGTCACGCTCGCGGTGGCCGGCCTGCTCGCGCTGACGCTGCCGAAGCGCTGCGAGGACTGAACCCTGATACCTGATATGCAGGCCCGCGAACGAAATAACGGAGACGCACCTTGAACGACATCCTGCTGCTGGTGCAGAAATGCGCCCATACCTTCAGTTTCTACGATCTCGACACGAAAGCCGCGCTCAAGCACATCGTGCTGCCGAATTTCCCGCACGAGTTCACCGTCGACGTGAACGAGCGCTACGCGTATGTCGGCATCTTCGGGATCGAGACCGCGTGGTCGCGCGGCCATGAAGGCGACCACCGGATCGCCGAGATCGACCTGGTCGAGCGCACGCACACGCGCATGCTCGACCTGTGGCCGTACTACCGGCCGCACGGCATGGCGAGCGACCGCGACGGCCGGTTGTACGCGATGAGCGAGGCGCACGACATGCTGCTCGTGTTCGACGAGCCGACCCGGCAGCCGGTGCCGAACATGGCCGTGCCGTCCGGCGGCGTGAAGACGCACCTCGTGACGCTCACACGCGACGCGAGCCGCGCGTACGGCGTGCACCTGCTGTCGAACACGGTCACGCAATTCCATCCGCGCGACGCGACGGTCGCGCCGCGCGCCGTGATGCCCGGCCCGCGCCCCGAAGGCAATGCGCTGTCGGCCGACGAGCGCACGCTGTTCGTCGCGAATCGCGGCGACGACACGCTCGTCGAGATCGACACGGAGACGATGACCTGCGGCCGCCGCGTGAAGACGCGCAGCGATCCGAACCGCATCTACCGGACCAGCGCGCCGGACGGCCGCGACCTGCTGCTGCTGACCAACTCGGGCGAACGATCGATCTCCGTGTTCGATGCACGCCAGCTCGAGGAAATCGAACGCATCGCGCTGCCCGCGAACCCGACCGCACTGTCGTTCCATCCGTCGCGGCGCGTCGCCTACGTGTCGTTCCAGGACGACTACGTGCGCGAACTCGATCTCGATACCTGGCGTTTCGTCGGCGCGCTGGCGACGCTGCGGGAGCCCGATGCGTCGTACGTGCTCGCGGGAGCGCGCTGACATGCGCGACGGATCGCCGCCCGACGGATCGCCGCCCGACGGCATGCCGGACGCGCTCGTCGATGCGCATCACCACCTGTGGCGGCTCGATGCGGGCGCGCACTATCCGTGGCTGCAGACGCACTACGATCCGGCACGCTTCATGTTCGGCGATTACGCGGCGCTGTGCCGCGATTTCGGCGTGGACGATTTCCGGCACGCGGCGCAGCGCGCGCCGATCGTCGCCAGCGTGCACGTCGAGGCCGAACGCGCACGCGACGAAGCGCTGGCGGAAACGCGCTGGCTGCACGAAGTCGCGGCGGCGCACGGGCTGCCGTCGGCAGTCGTCGCGTGGGTCGACCTGCTGGCCGGCGATGCGGACGAACGGCTCGCCGAACAAGCCGCGTGGCCGCGCGTGCGCGGCATACGCTTCAAGCCGCGCACCGCATCGTCGCCGGATACGCCCGTCGACGGGCCCGGCACGCTGCACGATCCGCGCTGGCCGGCCGCGCTGGAACGCGTCGCCGCGCACGGCCTGTGCTGGGATCTGCGCGTGTCGTTCTGGCATCTCGACGACGCGGCCGCGCTGCTCGCCGATGCACCCGCTGTCGACGTCGTACTCGAACACGCGGGGCTGCCGTGGGATCGCTCCGACGCAGGGCTCGCGCGCTGGCGCCGCGGCATGGAAGCGCTCGCAGCATCGCCGCGCGTGGTCGTGAAGATTTCCGAACTCGGCTTGCGCGACGCCGCGTGGAACGACGCGGACAACGCGCGGATCATCCGCGACACGATCGCGATCTTCGGCTGGGAACGCTGCCTGTTCGCCAGCAACTTCCCGGTGGCCGGCCTGCGCGTCTCCTATCCCGCGTTGCTGCGCACGTTCGCCCGCGCGATGGCGAACCTCGACGACGCGGCACGCCGCGCGATCTGGCATGACAACGCGGTGCGCGTTTACCGGATTGCGCTCGACGAGCCATTCCGGCCGGCTCGCGGATAACGCCGCTTTCCGCGCCTTTCCCCATCTCGTCGATCATGGCATCCGCCCGGTCGCGTATTCGCCCCGTCGCCCGTAATCGTGCTTGACCCGGCCCTTGGGGTCGCCTTTATGCTGTCCACAACGAATCGACAGCAGAGAGAGGTGACGGATGGGTACGTCCACGCCCCGTTTGAGCGCATCGGCGGCAGCCGCGCAGCTCGGCGTATCGGTCAAAGCGCTGCGGCTGTACGAACAGCACGGCCTCGTGACACCGGAGCGAACGCCTGCCGGATACCGTGCCTACGGCCCGGACGACCTCGCACGCGCGGCCGACATCGCGGCGCTGCGAGCGCTCGGCCTCAGTCTGGCACAGGTGGCGAGCGTGCTCGATGGCGATGCACGCGGCCTGGACGGCGCGCTGGCCGCTCACGAAGCAGTGCTTGAGCACGGCATTCAGGATCTCGTGCGCAAGGTCGACAGCGTGCGCGCGATCCGTGCCGGCCTTGCGCGCGGCCGGATGCCGGCCGACGGCGAACTGGCGCGGCTGCTCGACGATACCGGCGCCGGCGTCGCGTTCAGCCTGCCGTGGCCGTGGGGCGGCGAGTGGTTCGAGTGTCGCGATATCCGGCCGTTGAACTACATCATCGGCTCGCTGGGAAGCGGCAAGACGCGGCTGGCGCTTCGGCTGGCCGACGCGCTGCCCGGCGCCGCGTTCGTCGGCCTCGATCGGCTGGAACACGATGGCGCTGCCGCATGCGATGCGTTGCGCGTCGATCCGGAACTGAAGTCGCGCGTCGACCGCGCATCGGCCGCGCTTGCCCGCAACGGCGCGACGCCGTCGGCAGCGTTGACTGCGCTGCTCGTCAGTCTCGAAGCGGATGGCCCGCGCGCGCTGGTCGTGGACATGATCGAACAGGATCTCGACCGGCCCACGCAACAGGCGTTGATCGCCCATTTGCGCGAACGCGCAACCGCCGGGATGCGGCCGCTGTTCCTGCTGACGCGCTCGTCGGCGATCCTCGATCTGTCGTCGGTCGGGCCGAACGAATCGATCATCCTGTGCCCTGCCAATCACAGCCCGCCTTCGCGCGTGGCGCCTTACCCGGGCGCCCCCGGCTACGAAGCGGTTGCCACGTGCCTTGCGTCGCCCGAGATCCGCGAGCGGATCGCGCGTCGGCCGGAAGTGGCGTAAGCCGTCATCGGTTCCTGGTGCCGGCAACAGGCCGGCGCATCGACCGTCACGACTCCAGCCGCCCCATCCTGCGCGCCATCGCCGGACTCACCGCGCACCCCGGATCGAACCCGAAGAATTCGAGCACGTGCCGTGCGACGTCGTCGCGATCGTTGTCCGCGCAGATCATGTGGTAGCTGTTCTCCAGCACGATCCCGCGCGCGTCGGGCATCTTCTCCAGCAGGAAATCGGCCGAGCGCAGGCTCGTCAGCTCGTCCTCGCGCGCATGCAGCACGAGCGTCGGGCATCGCGTATCGGCCGCGGCCTCGAGCGCCCAGTCGCGCATCCGGTCGACCTGCCGCACGCACGCGAGCGGCACCCACGCATAGTGGAAACCGTCCTGCCGCTCGAACTTCTTCTTCACGATCGCGCGGATCGTCGCGTTCTTGATGCCGAACGGCTCGCCCTCCTCGACGCGCATCCGCTCGGCCACACCCGGCACGCGATACAGCACATGCCGCAGCGACCGATACCACGGCGTCGACCAGCCGTCGATGAACACCGGCGTGGCCAGCAACGCGAGCCGGCCGCGCGCATGCTGCACGCGGCGGCACAGCAGCAGCGCGACCAGCGCGCCCATGCACATGCCCACGACATGCAGCGTGTCGTACTCGCGTTCCAGCGCGCGATACTGCTCGGTCACCGCGTCGAGCCACGTCTCAGCGCGCACGCCGATCAGATCCTCGGGGCGCGTGCCGTGCCCCGGCAGCGTGATCATGTGCGTGTCGCCGCCCGCGCGCCGCATCGCCTTGTGCAGCGAACCGAGATCGTATTGCGTGCCGCCGAGCCCGTGGATCAGCAGGACGCCCGTGCGGCCTGTCATGACGCGCGTCCGCTCATTCGTCCGCCGGCCACACACGCTCGATCTGCCAGACGCCCGCGACCACCGTCACGTCGACGTTCGAATCGAGCAGCGGCGCGCCGTGATCGGTGATCGTCTGCGTGCCGCCGTCGCGCTGCACGACACGCAGCGACAGCGACGCGCGATCCTCGCCCGCAATCTCCGCATTCCAGTAGTCGCTCAGCGCAGCGCGGTCGCCCGGCTGCACGCGTTCGAGCACGAGCGGCACGCTCGCGATCTGCGCGTGTTCGACGCCGACGCCGAACACGCGCTCGACGTCGCCGCTCCACTCGATCCGTCCCGACTCCGGATCGAGCACATATGCAATCTGGCCGGCGCTCGCGAGCGCGAGCTCCATGTTGTTCTGCAGCACCGCCGCATGCTCGTGCACGCGTTCGCGCGTCGTCTTCAGCGTGCTCACCGTCAGCACCAGCAGCGACGCGACCGCCAGATAGAGCTGCGCCTCGAGCAGCGAACTGCCGTAGTGCTCGTGGAACGACGCGAACGGGCCGTCGCCCTGCGCGGTCTGCTCGATCACGATCAGCGCAAGTATCAGCACCGACGACGAACCCGCGCGGCCGCCGAGCAGCAGCGTCACCGCGACGGTCAGGAACAGCGGGACATACGTGAACGCGAAGCCGGCGCCAGTACCGAATTTCCGCGACGTGTCGCCGTCGAAGATCACGAGCGCGACGATCGCGAGCAGCACGAACGCGACGACGCCGAGCATCAGGTCGAAGCGCTCGTGATCGCCCGAACGGTGCGCGCGGAAGCGCGACCACGACGCGAGCACCGGCGTGACCAGCAGCACGCCGACGAAATCGGAAGCTGCCCACACGAACCACACGTCGAAGAACGACGCGTCCTTGAGCGTCGCGTACCACGCCGCGCCGCCGATCGCGCCGACGACGCCAGCGATCAGCCCGGCGAGGATCACCGAGCGCAGGAAATACAGCCCTTCGAGCGAGAAGCGCACGCGCTGAACGAGCCACACCGCGAGCGCGGCCGCACCGACTTCGTCGACCGTGAACAGCACCGCGTTGACCAGGCTGCCGTGTTCGATGCCGGTCAGCGCGAGCTGCGCGACGAGGAACGCGCCGGCCAGCGTCAGCCATTCGCGCAACGGCCGCAACATGAACGCGCCGACCGTCACGCCGGCCGGCAGCCAGATATAGCCCGTCAGCCGGACGGGGCCGTTGAACTCGTGCGAGATGTAGCCGGTCGCGAGATACAGCACCGCCCAGAGCAGCGCGGCGACGAGCCCCGGGCGGGAACGTTTGGTGTCCATCGAGGATTCCTGTGTGCTGCGCCGTGCGGGCGAGCGCGCCGGCCGCGTTGTCAACGGCAGGCGCGCCGGCACACCGGCGCGTACGCGATGTGCGCATGATATGCGGCGGGAGCGGACGGGGGAATACCGGAGCCGGAAGCGCATCGATCGGCCGGCGGTACCCCGCAAGTCGGCGCTCGTGACCGGCAAAGTATCCGAAAAGTTCGTCGTTTGCCGGACGCTATCAGGACAGGTCAGCGTGTCGTCCTGGCCGGACAGCCAAAATCGCGCGCAGCCGGTCGATCATGACTGACATGAAAGGCATTTGAAAGTGTTCGTTTCAGGTATCGTCCACGTCTCCAGCCAACATTCCGGATGACCGCACCCAATGGAAACCGTACCGGCACGGCCGATATCGGCCCCTTTGATGCAATGAGCAGATTTCGCGTCACGTACGACGGGCCCGCGCTCGAATCGTCCGAGATGGACGTGCGCGAACTTGCACCCGCATTGCTTGCAATCGGCGATTTGCTCGACGCGTCGACCCGCGCGCTGTGCGGCGATCAGGTTCGGCCGCAGGTGAACGTGCGCGGCAGCTTCAAGACCGGCAGCTTCGGCGTCGACTTCACGCTCGCGACATCGCTGCTCGGCCGCATGCGCGACATGCTGAGCGGCAACGAAGGCACGGCGCTTGCCGATGCGGTCACGATCCTGACCGCGCTCGGCATCGCCGCGCCCCGGGCAAGAAAGGGGCTCTTCGCCGTCCTCAAATGGCTGCGCGGGCGCGAGATCCAGCAAGTGCGGATGCAGCAGTGGCAAACCTCGGACGGCGCAAAAACCGAATACGAGGTCACGGATGTCCTCGAACATCGCCCGGCCGGCCTGCAGATTCAGTTGCCCGGCCTTTGATCCGCGTCGAAGGCCACGCTCCCAACACAACCCGTCATCCCTCATGAAACCGGCGATCGATCTGCGTCCTGCCTCCTTGGCCGACCTCCCCTTCCTGCAGACCCTCCGGCGGCTCACGATGACGGAGCATCTGCAACGGGTCGGCGCGCCGACCGACGACGAAGCGCACGACCGGCGCATCCGCGCGCACTTCGAAGACGCGATGATCGTCTGCGAAGGCGCCGATGCAATCGGCTTGCTGAAGGTGACGCGCTCCGCCGGCGAATGGCACGTCCATCAGATCCAGATCCTCCCTGCCCGCCAGGGCCGGGGCATCGGCGAAGCCGTGCTGCGCGAACTGCTGACCGATGCGGCACGCGAGAACGTGTGCGTATCGCTCAGCGTGCTGCACGGCAATCCGGCGCGGCGCCTCTACGAACGGCTCGGCTTCCGGCCCGCATCGGAAACGGAAACGAGTGCGAGCCTCGTCTGGCGCGCGTGACGCGTCACGTATCGACGCCGCGCTATTGCGTGATCTTCGCGTCCTTCAGCAACTTGCCGATCATCTGCGCACTCGCCTTCTCGACCGCAATCGCCTGCAATTGCTGCTGAAGCACCGGCTTCGCCGTCTCGAAGCCCGGCACCTGCGTCGGCCGCTTCGCATCCAGCTTCACGATGGCCCGCACGCCATCGACCGGGATCGAATCCTTCGTCGCGGCGCCCACCGTCAGTTTCTCGAGCGCCTGCGCGATCGGCAGCGGCAATCCGCCCGTCTTGCCTTCCGCCGCCGGCGTATTGAAGCTCACCCACGGCAGCTCGCCGCCGGCATCGCGGCTCGGCGCCATGCTGTACTGGCGCGCCAGCCCGTCGAACGACTTGCCCGACTTCAGCTCGCTCAGCACGGTCGCGGCCGTCGCCGGATCCCTGACGACGATCAGCCGCGGCTTGTACTCGTTCTTGCCGAGCGCCGCGACTAGCGCGTCGTAGCGCGCCTTGACCTGCTCGTCGGTCACCGGCTCGGGTTTCACGTTGTCGCGCACGTACAGTTGCACCTCGGCATTCGTCTTCGCCTGCTGGATCGCCGCCTTGACCTCGGGCTTGTCCGCGTAGTTCGCTTTCTCCGCGGCCTGCTGAACCAGCACGCGCGTGATCAGTTGCTGCTTGATCGCGTCGCGGATCTGCGGCGAGTCGGGCTGCCCCGACGCGCGCAGCACCGCATCGACGTCCGCCTGCGTGATCGCCGTGCCGTTGACGGTCGCGACGGTTGCCGTCGCGCCGGACGGCTGCGACGCGGCCGCCGTCTGGGCGAGGGCAGGACCGCTCAGCACGCCCGCCAGCGCGGCAATCAGCAACAGCCGGCTCGGTGTCGTTTTCATCTTCATCGTTTGATCGCTTCGTGCTCAAGGAACGCGGCATGGGGCTGCCGCGCAGATTCGCCGACGCAGCAGCACATCGGCGCAACCGTTCATTCAGGTTCGACATCACGAGCACAGGCAGCCTCCGCCCGTGCCGCTGTCATTGTGCACGGAACCGCGTTTGCGCGTCGGGAGGTCGGGGGCGGCCGCACAAGGCGGCGAAGCGCGCGTTGCGCGCGCCGTTCATCGTAGACGTCGCATACGATCGTTGCTTCGCGGGCCCGGCCGCCAGTCGAAGCGGCGACCGGCACGCTTCACCGGCACCGGCCGCACCGCCGTCAAGGCGTCCATCGATACACGGTGATGCTGTTCCCCTTCACGTTGTTCTTCATCACCACATACTCGCCGTTCGACCGGCGGTACGCGCGAATGCTGTACATCGCATCGATCGCGCTGCTGGTATCGACGGTCGCGGGGCTCGTGTTGACCAGCGTGGTGTCGAGGTTGCCGGTGGTGAGGTTGAACGCGTCGACGTTCGGCCACAGCGGCCCGCTGCTGCTGAACCAGTAGCCGACGAACAGATGGTTGCCGGCCGCGTCGATCGATTTCGCGCCGCTGTGCGGCAGCGTGATCACCGGATCCGGCTTCGTCGTGTTGCCCGCGCTCCAGCCGTGATACACCTCGATGCGCGTGCCGATCGACGTCCAGTCGTTGGTCCCGACCGCGCCCTGCGCGAGCACCATCGTGTCGCTGTCCGCGAGGTAGACGATGCGCGTCAGCGGCTGGATGCTGGCGGGAACGCGGGTCGCGACGCCCGCCCCCCACGACGGCTTGCCGCTCGCGTCGAAACCGGTCAGCGGGTAGTGATAGATCGCGCCGGTCTTGTCGAGGCCGGCCCACACGCCGCCCTTGCTGTCGAGGCTGAACCCGCTCGTGACGCGCTGCGTCGTGTTGAACGCGGGGCCCGGAATCGATCCGTCCGGAATCGCGACATAGCCGTTCGCCGCATTGAAATGAAAGAAATAGAAGACTGGCGGATTCTGCCCCGCCGCGACGAGGATCCGGTTCGCGCCGACGGACGCGAGCAGCCCGAAATGCTCGTCGCGCTGCGTGTCGCTCATGTTGATGCGCGGATCCGACGGGTACGTGAACGGATCGACGGTGTTCGCGACGAACGTGCCGCCCGCGCTGCCGCTATATACGTGCGTGCCGCCATAGAACAGCGCGCCGTCCGTGACCGGGTCCGGCGCGGCGATGCCTTCGAAGTTCAGCGACTGCAGCGTCCAGCGCAGGCTGCCGGCGCTGCTGTACGCATGAATGTCGGTGGCGCCGTTGCGGCCGAGATCCCAGCTTCCGCCCCACGGGTTGTTGAGCACATAGAGATTGCCGGCGCTGTCTTTGCCGATCCCGGCGATGCGCGTGAAGCGTTTCGCGCCGACCTGCCCCTTGATGCCCGTCGTCGTGTCGAGATAGCCGCCGCGCACGCCGAACGTGCCGGCCAGCGCGGGCCGGCCCGACACGGTATAGCGCTTGACGTTCATGTCGGGGCCTTCGTCGCCCACCATGAGCTGCCCGGCCGCCGCATCGAAATACAGCGCCGACGGCTTCGACCCGGCCGGCAGCCGGATCGTGTTCAGCAGCGCGCCGGCCGGGCTGAAGCCGACGACCGAACCCGCGCTCTTCTGCGCGACCCACACGTTGCCCGCGCCATCCACCGCGAGCGCGCCCGGCCCCGACACGTTGATGTCCCGCTGCCAGACGCCGTCGGTGGTGAACACGCGCACGCGATTGCCGTAGAAGTCGCTCGCATAGAGCAGCGAGCCGGCCGTCGCGAGCCCGGTGACGACGTCGATGCGCGGCTGGTTGGTCGCCGCGCTGATCTGGATCACGCGGTCGCGATACTTCGTGGCGCGGTTGTACCGCCCGACCGCGCCGCTGCCGTAAGTTTTGCCGGGCTGCAACGCGACGAACAGCGACGTCGCGTTGCCCGTGATCGCGCTGCCCTGGAATTCCGAATGCGTGCCCATCGAACCGACGCTCTTGCCGTTCTGGTAGATCGCGACACCGCCTTCGTCTTCGTCCCACATCGACGCCGTGTAGATGACGCCTTCGGGCGCGACCCACATCGAACGCGCGACGTTGCCGACATGAGCCGCGAGCGTGCCGTATGTGTTCGCCAGCCAGTCGGTGGTGTTGCCTGCGTGAGCGGCCGGCGCGATCGCGGCGATTGCGGCGGCAAGAAGCGCAGCCTGAATACGTTTTCCAGCGACCATGACTGATGCTCTCCTGAATGGGGCAAACATTCACATGAGGGGGCGGCCGGCCGGATGGCTTGAAATCCGCGATGCGTAAATTGTTCCGCTGAATCATCCGGCGCAGTCGGTATTACGTGCGGCATGCGTTCGATAATGAGCAGGGCGAGAATAGCGTTATATAAATCGAAAAAAATTGCGGACCGTCCGTGCCACGGCGCTTTTCGCCGAATCGGCTTCGATCGCATCGCCCGTGGCAACCGGGCACCCCGACAGCGGGCGCGGCGGTGCGACAGTGAATGTTCACTTGCGCGCTCGATCGGGAATGAGGGAAATCGGAGAAATCAGGCCGTTCGCCCGCGGGAATATCGCAGCGGGTTCAACGACGAAAGATTGAAACCACGAATGCCGTTTCCGGCGAATCGGGAAAAAGCTACCGCATGCAATGCGGAATCATTGCACCAAAAACAAATCGCCGGCCTGAATCCGTTTCGAATCCAGGCCGGCGATTGTCATTGATCGCGGAGCAGGCAAAGCGCCGTCGTCGCCGCGTTGCCACGCATCATGCCGATGCCGACGTCTCCGGCACCTTCACCTGCATGACGCGCCCGCCGTCCGGATCATCGTCGTCGCGCGGCGCGTCGAGCTGCCCTTCCCACTTCGCGACCACGGCAGCCGCGATCGAGTTGCCGACGGCGTTGGTGGCCGAGCGCCCCATGTCGAGGAACATGTCGACGCCCATGATCAGCAGCAGCCCCGCTTCGGGCATGTTGAACTGGTTGAGCGTCGCCGCGATCACGACCAGCGATGCGCGCGGCACGCCCGCCATCCCCTTCGACGTCACCATCAGCATCAGCAGCATCGTGATCTGCGTGCCCAGCGGCAGATGGATGCCGTACACCTGTGCGATGAACAGCACGGCAAACGTGCAGTACATCATCGAGCCGTCGAGGTTGAACGAGTACCCGATCGGCAGCACGAAGCTCGAGATCCTGCGGTTCACGCCGAAGCGGTCGAGCGCATCCAGCAGCTTCGGATACGCGGCCTCGGAGCTCGCCGTCGCGAACGACAGCAGGAACGGCTCGCGGATCAGCCGGATCAGCGTGAACGCGCGCTTGCCGAGGAACGTCACGCCGGCGAGCGTCAGCACGCCCCACAGCAGCGCGAGCGCCAGATAGAAGCTCGCCATGAACTTCGCGAACGTGAGCAGGATGCCGAGCCCTTCGGTCGTGATCGTCGACGCCAGCGCCGCGAACACCGCGACGGGCGCGAACCACATCACCGCGCCCGTTACCTTCAGCATCACCTGCGCAAGATCGTCGATCACGCCGGTCAGGCGCTTGCCCGCTTCGCCGAGCGCGGACAGCGCGGCGCCGAAGAAGATCGAGAACACGACGATCTGCAGGATTTCGTTGTTCGCCATCGCCTCGGCGATCGATTTCGGCACCAGGTGGACCACGAAATCCTTCAGTGTGAATGCCCCCGTCTTCAGGTTGAGGGCCGCGTCGGACGCCGGCAACGGCAGGCTCAGGTGGCTGCCCGGCTGCAGGATCGTCGCGGTCAGCAAGCCGAGCAGCAACGACGTGAACGACGCGATGAAGAACCAGCCGAACGCCTTGACGCCCACGCGGCCCACCGCGCCGCCGTCGCCCATCTGCGCGATGCCGACGGTCAGCGTCGCGAATACCAGCGGCGCGATGATCATCTTGATCAATCGCAGGAACACGTCGGACAGCAACGACACGTAGCCGGCGACTTCCTTGGCCATCTTCGGGTCGGGAAACGCGCTATGGCACGCGTAACCCACTGCGATACCAAGAATCATCGCGACGACGATGTACCTGGTAATGTTGTGCTTCTTATTCATTAGCAATCCAAATTACAAAGCGTGTGCTTCTAACGGCTGGAAAATCATTCGCGTCCGGCTGCGAATCGGAACTCACGTCGCCATGCGCGCGACGGGCCCGCTTCCGGCGGTCGCCAGGGCGGACAGGGGGGGCATTCTAACGCAAATGGCGCGCCGGCTTTCAAATCTGAAAGAAAAGGCGGTTGATCTGCGTCCATGCGGCCGCCGGAAAGGGGGGTTTTGTCGCGATCCGGCCGAACGGCGCGAGCGGCCATCGAGCGCCGCGACCTCGACGGACAGGCCACCCGCGCCGACCCGCGACGACACGGGAAGACGATCGCGACACATTCGCACAAAGATGCGCAGACCTCGACACTACCGCGCGTAACCCCTATGTAATATTTGGAAATGATTCGTGTTGCCGTCACGCCCGGGCGGCAATGCGCAATCGCGAGTCGGGAATGCGCAACCGCGTTCGAGCCATTGTTCCAGACAGGGCGAGTCGTTCACTTGATAAGTAGTCCTCCCAATGAATGAACGGGAAAAATCGGCATCGTGATGAACATTCTGTACACCAACTTCCACGGCGACTATGGCGGCGGCCAGGATACCTACGTCCGCGATCTCGCCGCCGCGATGAGCCGGCATCACCGCGTGACCGTCGCGTCGCCGGGGGGAAGCCGCCTGTCGCGGCTGTTGAAGGACAGCCCCGACGTGGCCATCTTCGACATGGAATTCAAACCGCGCTGGAACCGGCTGTGCCAGGAGCTTGTCCGGCTGCGCCAGCGGATCGTCGCCGAGCGCTTCGACGTCGTTCACGTCAACGGATCCGCCGATCACCGGCAGGTGATGCTGGCGCTGCTCGGGTGCCGGCATCGGCCCGCGGTCGTGCTCACCAAGCACAACACGTATCGCGCCGACAGCTTCGGCAACCTGCTGCGTGCACGGCTTGCGACCGACCACACCATCGCGGTCAGCGACTATGTCGCGGGCATGCTCGCGCTCCGGTCGCCGTACGGGAACGTCACGGTCGTCAAGCACGGCGTGCGCAGGCAGGCCGCGGAACGGCTGGCGGGCGACGAGATTCGCCGCCGCAAGGTCGCGCTGTTCGGGCCGTCCGGCGCGGACGCGATCGTGCTGGGCAGCAGCGCCGGCACCGCGCCGGAAAAAGGCTGGATGGATCTGATCGCGGCACTGGGCCGCCTGTCCGAGCACGAGCGCGAGCGGTTTCGCGTGCTGCTGGTCGGTGCGGAGCCGTCCTGCGACCAGCGCGAGCAGATCGCGCGGCACGGCATGACGTCGCGCATTGCATTCACCGGACGGCTCGACGACGTATGCGCGCCGTTCTCGATCATCGACGTGTCGTTCGTGCTGTCGTACCACGAGAGCCTGTCGTACGCGTGCCGCGAAGCGATGTCGCTGGGCTGCCCCGCGATCGTGACGCGCGTGGGCGGGCTGCCCGAGAACGTCGAGCCGGGCGTGGACGGATGGGTCGTTCCGCCGCGCGAGCCCGAAGCGATCGGGGAGATCCTGCGCGCGATCGTGCGCGAGCCCGGCTGCGTCCGCGCGATGGGACGCAGCGCGCGGCTGAAAGGCAAGCGCGAGTTCTCGTTCGACACATTCGTCGACGCGACTTTGTCCGTCTATCAGAAATCGATTCGACACAACCCGTATCGCTGGGTGGCATCGTTGAGGTCCATGTAATGGCCATGAATATCTGGAAGAAGTATTGGGACCTCCGGACGCAGGAGTGCCCGTGCGACGTGCACTTCGTCGAGTGGCTGGAATCCGTTCGCCTCAACGGCATCCGCATCTATCACTTCGGCACCGGCGGCCACCACCATGTCGGCGTGGCATGCGCGCGGCCTCACCTGAACAACACGGTCTTCGGCGTGACGGCGTCGCCGAAGGAATACAAGTCGTATGTCGATCTCGTCACGCGGCAGCCGGAAGTCAGCAAGACCTACCTCGCGTATTTCGGCGACGTCTATACAAGCAACTCGGACCTGCTGCCGTCGTTCGACGTCGTCACGCTGTTCCACCTGTGCGAATTCCGCGACGAGACGAACAGCCGCTATGGCGCGAAGACCGACGCGGAAGTGCTCGACCTGTTCGCCCGCCATACCGCACGCGAAGGTCACCTGCTGTTCTACAAGGGCTCGTCGGCCTATCGGAAGGCCGAACCGATCATCGAGCAATGGGCGGCGAATGCCGATTTCGTCGAGGTCGGCGACTTCAAGACCCTGCGGATTTTCCGCAAGGACGCATAACCCTTGCCTTGTCACGATCCGCCGATGCTTCTATCCGCCACGCGCTATCCGATCCTGATGTATCACCAGATACGCCCGCTGCCGCCGCCGCCCGACCGGCTGCGCGGCCTGAGCGTCGCGCCCGACGCGTTCCGCCGCCAGATGACGCTGTTCAGGCGGCTCGGCTACCGCGGCCTGAGCGTGCGCGAACTGCAGCCGTATCTGCGCGGGGAGCGCAGCGGAAAGGTCTTCGGCATTTCGTTCGACGACGGCTTTCTCAACGTGCTCACGCACGCGATGCCGGTGCTGGACGAGCTCGGGTTCACCGCGACCTGCTATTTCGTCGCCGGCCGGTTCGGCGGCGAGAACGACTGGGATGCGGGCGCCGATACCGCACGCTCGCCGCTGATGACGTGCAAGGACATGCTCGCGTGGCACGATCACGGCCATGAAATCGGCTCGCATACGCTCGATCACGTCGCGCTGTCACACGTGCCGGCGCACGTGTCGGATCTTCAGGTAACCGAGTCGAAGCGGCGGCTCGAAGCGTTGAGCGGCCGGCGCGTCGAATCGTTCTGCTATCCGTACGGCGATCTGGACGCGCGCGTCCGCGATCAGGTCATCGCCGCCGGGTACGGCAATGCGACGACGACCCGGCGCGGGTGCGCCGACGCGTCCGACGATCCGTTTCTGCTGCCGCGAATTCCGGTAGCGGGCGGCGTCGGTGCGCTTCGATTGCTGTTCAAGTGTGCGCGTTGGCGGGTGCGCAAGCGCGGGTAACGCCGGGAACAGCGCTTGTGACATGGCGAAATGGTAAAGCGTCGGCGCCGAATTCGATCCGGCCGATGCCGGCGCACGGATCGATGCCTTTGTCGAATCCAGGTTTTCCGGATCGCGGCCGTCGCCACCGCGATTGCCGCGCGTGCGCGATCAGTCCGATGTTTCCCGTGCCAGCTTTGCCTGCCGCCGGCCCCGGTCGTTCACGATCTGGTGACGCCGATGATCCGTCATCTTCTTCCACGCGCGCGCTTCGTCCCGCGTTCGCAGGCACGCCACGCAGTATCCCGTTCTGCCGTCGAACGAGCACACGTCGATGCAGGGCGATTTGACCGCCATGCTTATTGCCTCCGCGTCGCCAGCACGACTTCGACGGTGACATGCGACAGATCCTTGAACCGCTGGAGCACGCCGTGATAGAAGCGCGAATCCCGCTTCGGGTCGTCCGTCGCCACCGACACGACCGCGCTCATGTGCCCCGGCCCGAGACGCCAGACGTGCAGGTCGTTGATCGTGTCGCCGCCGTCTTCGATTGCGCTGCGCACGTTGTCCGCCAACCGACGGTCCGCACTCATGTCGAGCAGGATGCCGCCGGTGTCGCGCATCAATCCGTATGACCAGTTCGCGATCACGAGCGCACCGATGATGCCGGCCAGCGGGTCCATCCAGAGCCAGCCGAACGCGCGCGCGAGCAGCAGCCCGACGATCGTCAGCACGGAGACCGCCGCGTCGGCGATCACGTGGACGTAGGCCGAACGGATGTTGTGATCGCGCGCCGCCGCCGCCGCCGCGGACGCGCCATGGTCGTGCTCCTCGAATGCGAGTTCGTGCTCGCGCCCGTTCAACCGGACAATCGCCCTGAATTCATGCGGCTCGGGAATGTTCTCGACCGACTCCAGGCACGCACCGCGCACGCTCATCGCGAACGCCTGCCGCGTACCGTCCGGACGAATCGTCGTGATCGATGCAGCCGTGACGTCGCCGAGCTTCGTGCCGGAGATCGCCGGTGCGATCCGGAACACCGGCGGCACGCCGTCTTCGAAGATCGACACGAAGAACGCGCCGCCTTGGTCGAAGACCTTGTGCGTCGCCTCATGGTGGTCATGGTCGTGATCGTCGTGCCCATCCCCGTGGTGATGTCCATGACCGTGCCCATGATGATCGCCGCTCAGCAGCCAGACGCTCGCGATGTTGACGAGCAGGCCGGCAACCGCAATCGGAATGGCCTCGTCGAAATGGATTGGAACGGGCGCGAGCAGACGCGCGACCGCTTCATAGCCGATCAGCAGCGCGATCATCGCGAGCACGATGGCGCTCGTGAAGCCGGCCAGGTCGCCGAGCTTGCCCGTGCCGAACACGAATCGCGGGTCGCTCGCATGCCGGCGCGCGTAGGTGTACGCAAGCGCGGCGATCATCATCGCACCCGCGTGCGTCGACATGTGCAGCCCGTCCGCGATGAGCGCCAGCGAGCCGAAAATCGACCCGCCGACGATCTCGGCCACCATCATTGCCGCGCACAGCGCGATGACCATCCAGGTCCTGCGTTCGTTCTGTTCGTGTGCCGCGCCGAGAAAAATGTGGTCGTGCCCTGCACCGAAGGCGTCGTTCCTGAAGTCGCTCATCCCTGCCCCGATTATTTGAAGTAGCTGTGAACGACTTCGATCAACTGTTCGGTCGCGCTGCCCTCGTCCTCGTGCCCTTCGGCATCGACAAGATGGCTGCGGATGTGATCCTCGAGCACGACCGCGAGCAGGCCGTTCATCGCACCGCGGCCGCTCGTGATGAGCTGGAGGATTTCGTTGCAACCGCGCTCTTCCTCCAGCGCGCGTTCGATCGCTTCGACCTGTCCCTTGATCCGGCGGACGCGATTCAGCAGCTTCTGCTTTTCCTTGACGGTGTGGCTCATGGCAATCCTTTCATATACCGGGGGGGAGTATATCCGGAAAGGATTTTCCATATAGGGGGTAGGGGTATGCCGAACAAGACAACAACGCTGTCGCTTCGTCTGCACAAGGATTTCGACGTCCTCGGGCGATCGACCATTTCCCGGGCAACGCGGTGATCCAGGCCGAAATCGCTCGGCAGGACTGCAGCGCGCTCGTCGACACCCTGCCGTCGCCGTGCGAGCCACACGCCGCAGATCCGGCGTTGTGTCGGCCGCCTGTGTCCTTGGCCGCTTGCGAAAGTAGAACGAGTGTCTTGTGCACGATCCTGCTGCCGCAAACGGCCTCAACACCGAGCACAAATGCGGGTCATGCCGCTGAAGTTACAGTCGACGCAAACGAGTGCGACGGAGACTTGCTCCAAGCAGCGCTCGCTTCAACCAAATTGGGCGGTCAGCCATCCTTCGGCCCATTTTGTCGCGTATGCAACCGCGTCATCGCGCGCATCGAAACCAGCCAGATCGCCGCTGGCGTGCACTTCCCGCTCGCCTCCATCCAGAAGAACCGTGGTGATCCTCACATGCGCGATGTACTCTCCGTCAGCCCTGCGGGGTGTCGGATCGATTCGGAACCGTGTCGAATTGAAGAGCATGGGCTCCTCCCTGTTGGGTTACCGCGAACCAGGCTGTCGCGGGAGCAGCGCGAGAAAGCGTCGGACTTCAAGAAGTGCCATTGTCCGATCGGCCTCCTGACAGGATTCACGACTCGCCATCTCGCTTTTGCAGTGTGGCGCACGACCCGATACGAACATCAGGAAAGCATCCGCATCGACCTCGCAGCGATGGTCGCGGATAGACCGGCGAATGAAGTGCCGCCCGTAGGCAGAAATGAAAGCCCGTTGCTCCGGAATACCTCCGAAGCCACGCTCAAGCGACGGGACAAGAGGGGAACGTCAGCACTATCAATGGTGCCCGGACGATCGGCCACGGTGAGAGGCCGAATCGCATTCAGAGGGGCACGCTGAGCAAGGCGCTGGGATCGGTCATTGGTCACCCGATAATTCGATGCTACGCCGTTCTATACGTTTGTATAGCGAAATTTCGATTGAATTCCCGTCGCCGGAGCGTGCCTTCGTACTGTAGCGAGGTGTGAGTCACGACGGCAGCGCGTATAGTTGGGCTAGCTGCACCTCCGGTTCCAGAAAACGGCTCCGGCATTCAGGAGGCAGGTCACGCATGGGAGCCGATGCTCATGGCCGGCATCATGAAGCACCGATGAATTCGAAGCATGCAGTGCCTGGTTTGCACGAACCGGGAATATCGATACTGAAGATGCATTCGACGATGTCCAGCGAATCGAGCAGCGTCGACGCACAAGCGACGAGCACGTCACCAACGGTCTTTCGCGTCCACATCGACGCTCTGTTCAAAGGACCGCAATGACACGAGCTGGGCCGGCTAACGTAAGCCCTCCCTGGAACAAACAGCGCCACCCATGAAAATCGACCGCAGTTCCATTCCCCACTACCTCGTCCTTCGTGCCGGCTGGCCACCCTATGTGTTGAATGCAGACCGACTGGTGCTCCGCCGCGAAGCGAGCCCGCTGCTGCGAGCGTTCGCGCGAACGCGCGGAAGGTACGCACATGTCGATGACGTCGCGTGGAACATCTTCTCCGATGCAGAGGGCCTTTCGATGATCGAGCGTCGGGAAACAGGGTTCTTCACGTTGATCACCGGAACCGAGACCGAGCATCAGCTGCATTTGCTGGCAACCCTCTGACGTTGCGGTCGGGACGGCGTACGGCCAGGGCCGACGAAGGGCCGCGCGCGAGGATTTTTCGCGCATTTTTTATGGAATGCTGATTTTCCTGGGCAGTCGCTTGTTCTGCCCCTCGGCCGAAAGCGCTTGACACCTTCGTTGCCGAGGCGTACTGTCAGCCGCTGAAGTATTCAAGAAGCGCGATTGCTGCCCATCATTAACCGCGGCCTGCGGTATTCGTTGTCCTCTCCCTCCTTGATTATTTTTTCCCGCGTCCATTCAGGGCGCATACGCTCGTCCATTTTCAGGAGATCTAACATGGATACCGGTACCGTCAAGTGGTTCAACGACAGCAAGGGCTTCGGCTTCATCACGCCCGACGCAGGCGGAGACGATCTGTTCGCGCATTTCTCGGAGATTCGCGGCGACGGCTTCAAAACGCTCGCCGAAGGCCAGAAAGTCAGCTACGAAACCAAGAGCGGCCCCAAAGGCCTGCAGGCGTCGAACATTACCGGCCTGTAAGTCCCCACAAGCCGTCAGTCCCGTTCACGGAGCGGCACGTAACTGCCGCTTCCTGCGCATACGCACCTCCATCGCGGGCGCCACGCGTCCCGATGCAAGCTCGACCGGGTCATCCGTTTCGCATTCGGACGTCGAGCATGCGCGTATGCAAATGCCCAGTCCCCGCGCAGCGCGCAGGTCCAGCCGCGCGTGCGTGATCGGACGAGTCCCGCTCGGCGGATCGCTCAAGCCGCGCAGCAGGAGAACCCGCATGACCAGAAGTCAACCTCGCAGTAACAAGGCGCCTCCGCGTGCCAAGCCTGCCATGACCCTGCCCAAGCTCGGCACGGCATTGAACTGGGTGCCGCCCAAGGCTCCCGCTATCGAGAAATCGCGCCCGAAGAAGCGCCCGCCTGCTCCGTAATAGCGGAACGAGCCAACCGCTGCGCGACGAAGAGGCAAAGAGGCGGTCACCGCTGCCGTGCAGCGCGATCTCGGCGTGATGGGCCGAAGCGCGTCGACGCGCACAATCCGGAATAAGTTGAACGCCCAACAAACGATGCGCGTATGATGGGTTTATTCGGGCGATCACTTGCCGTCTGGCTGCTCACCCCTCCATCTACCCTCTTGCTGCATCGCCCCTCCCTCGCGCTGCAACGTTGTCCCTTTCACCCCACCGGCACGCCCTGCAACGGCGATACTGGCCGGATGTGTTCGCCCATGCAATTCGTGGTGGCCGAACGCCAGGAGATTGCCATGAGCATGCATGTCTACCGTGGATTCGAGATTTATCCACTGATTTACCCCCACGTACCGGCGCCGGATGGCAGTCCGCATAACTACGATGCCGGTTTCGACGCGGCAGTCAAGATTTGCCTTCGCGGCACCCCCGACACGGTGACGCAGAGCCAGACGTTCAGATTGCGCGACAACTCCCCGTTTGACAGCGCCGGTGACGCACGTCGCGCTTCGCTGCGCTACGCCGAGAACATCATCGACGACAATCGCGAGAAACAGGGCTTCTTTTCCAACGGGCTCTGACACGCCGCGGCAACGCAACGCAATCGGTCGGCGATTTGGAGGACAACATGATCATCGACGAACTACTCGGCTTGATCAGACGGCGTGAGGTCACCTGGACCGGCACCGTCCTGCCCGCCGGAATCGCCGACTCGGCACGAAGCCATCAGCAAGAACTGCAAATGTTCGTGGCGGTACGCGCGCTATCGATGGGAGCCGGATATTCGGAATTCGAGTCCGACGAGATAGCGAGCGCCGTCATGACACGACTCGGCTAGTTTTCCGTTCAAACGTTCCCAAACAGGATCCACATGACAACAGTCACACTCAAGGTCAACGAACCGATCGACGTCGCGCTCCGGCGATTCCGACGCACCATCGAGAAAACCGGGCTGATTCGCGAGTTGCGCAGTCGCACCAGCTACGAAAAACCGACGACGGAACGCAAGCGGAAAAAGGCCAGCGCCGTTTCCAGGCAGCGCCTGCGCGCGAAGCGCATGTTGCCGCCCCGCAAAATGTACTAGGGAGCACATCGTGTACAAGATGCCGGACGAAGAGCCGCCGTTTTTCCCGCTGACGAAATGCGAAGTCGATTTCGATCAGCAGAAAGACATGGTGACACTGCTGCCGAGCTTCTATGCGTTCGGATGCGAGTACACCAGCCGCGGTTTTCTGATCGGGCGGGACGATGCGTTCAAACTGATTGCCGCGATCGAGAAGGCGCTCAGCATCCAGGGATGAGCCGACGCCGCCACACTCGCGAGCATCGACAACCAGAAGATGGACTATGCGCGTCCCGACCAAGTACGTTGATTTGCTCTATTTCCTGGTTGTCCTGCAACTCGTCACCCAAAGGCAGTCTCGCGAGTGGCTGTCGCCCTTTCAGCTCGTCGAATCGCTGCAAGGCTGGCTGATCGTCCATCGCGCGAAATGTGAGTGGCGCGATCGTGTCTGGATAGGCCATGCGTCGCTTCAGATAGCGAAGTCGGTCCGCCCGGTCGACAACGCTGCATTTTCGGAACCGCTCGTTGGTGCGGCGAAAGACCCGGCGCCCCCTCCACGAGACGCTCTCGCGGGTCGGGCGAGTCTACGGATGAAGTGCATCCGCTACCTCAGGGAGCATGTCTGATCGCGGCAGCACTCGCACGAGCGACAATGCGTCCAATCACGCAGATGGCGCAGACCGCCGTCAGCAACCGCATCACTCGATCGATCGGCAACCGTGCCGCTGGCTGCTGCCCGGCCTCGACCGCCTCCGCGGCCGCGCCGCGCGACACGGCCGTTTTCCACGAAGGCGCGCCGGAAACGGCGGTGTTCGCCGTCGAACTGGCGATGCAATTCGGCAGGGACATCGTCGATGGCGAGATCGCTCCAGCAGAGATCCGACCCACCAACCGCGGCGAATTCGCCGCGACTGGCCGACAACCCGCTCACCTCGCTCCGAGGGAATCATGAAATACCAGGAAAGCACGGCAATCGATCGACGCGATCAGGCAACCCGGCAAAAGCAGCGAGACGACCTCGCCCGGGCCGACATCGAACGGACCGACAAGCGTACGCAAAACGACGCCCGCATCGACTCCAATGCGAGCAAGTGGCGCTACTTCCGTCCCGACCATCAGGTAAAGTAAATGACGCGACACTGCTCCCGGCGCAGGCGGCGGTTGACGTTCGCGCCTCGTGTCGTCGTGAGCGCATCGCGCAGGCTGCAACGCAGACGTTGCGGCATCAGACACACTGGCCAAGGCGGGTCGAGAATTCGGCACTGGCCTTGATCCAGCGCTGCTCCGCACAACGACACCGCTCGGGCGACCGGGGCCCGTCGTCCGGCGTGCCCAACCCATATCTGCGTAGCGTTTCCTCGTTCCGCGCTTCGGCCTAGTACGGCTCCCCGCGCCACGGAGCAGCGCGGTCGCGAGCGACACGCGCTGTCTGCATGGCTAGGCCGCTGTCTTGAGCGTCGGCGGCGATGTCGACTCCGCCGCGTCATGTCCGGCAATTGCCAACGCCAGGACCGGGTTCAAGCTGTCCACCATCGAACTCGGAATCAGGATCGTGGCCCCGCGCTCCTTCGTCGTTTCATAGATGATGTTCATTGCCCGCAACTGAAGTGCGGACGGGTGATTTTCATAGACTTTCGAAGCTTCGACGAATTTCGCCGCCACCTCGGCCTCCGCCGAACCGAGTATCACGCGCGCCTGCTTTTCGCGTTCCGCCTGCGCCTGCCGTGACATCGAATCCTGCAGCGCGACAGGGATCGCCACATCCCGGGTTTCCACGGACCGTACCGTGATACCCCAGTCTGCGGTTTTTCTACCGATCTCGTCTGCCAGGTGTTCATCGGCAGCCTTTCGATCGGAGAGCAGCGTGGCCAGCATCGATGAACCGATCATCTCCCGCAGCGAGGTCTGGGCGACGCGATCGATGGCCTGCCGGTAATCAGTGATGGCGAGTGCCGCCTTCTGAGCGTCGTGTACGTGCCAGAAAATGATGGCGTCGACGTTGACCGGCACGGTATCCCTGGTCAGCGCCTCCTGTGCGTTGAACGCCGTCGTTTGAATACGCTCGTCGATCACTGCGACGACGTTGTCCAGTATCGGGATAATCATGAAAAAACCGGCACCCTTGACGCTCTGCAGTTTCCCGACGCGCAGGATCACGAACTTCTCCCAGACATTTGCCACTTTCACGGAGAGCGCGACAAGGACGGCGACGATGAAGAAGGGTAACGCGAGATACGGATTGACCAAGGCGCCGACGGCTAGCGCGGCAAGCATAAAGGCGGCGGAAAGAAATAGTGTGACGGGATTCATGGCGGCGCTCCATTCGATGATGCCGACTTCCGGCAGCGTCACGAAGCACGACACCCGTTCGCCCGGTTGCCCTCTGGCACCCAGGCATCAGCGGTTTGGGTACCCGTTCAGAACGTGCGCCGGATTGCGCTGCAAATCTGTACGGTGACGTACCCGGACAGGGCCACGGAGCGACCGATCGGGTCGATGCACTGTATGAGCAATGCGCCAAGGAGCTCGTGGACAAAATCGATGCCGTGGCGAAATCGCGCCAGCCATATAAGCCGCGAAGCGTTAGTGGCCGAGTGTACGAACGAAATGGCATAACCGCATCGCGGTCCTCGTGCCGCGAACTTGTCCTGGCGTAGCTCGCGAACGAGGGCTCAGCGGATTCATCTGTTTGTCGTAACGAGCGACGTGCCAAAGTAAAAAGCCGGCGCTTGGCCGGCTTCGAGTTCCGCCTTGCTGGGGCGGCTCCTCGTTCTGTTTGAGAGCGAGGAGTTTTGCTACGCCTCGGTTAATGGTTCGACATAAAACCCATGCCCAGACGTTTCCTTGCATCGGAAATGCGTTGCTTGGGTGTGACGGCTTTCCACGAAAAGGTAGGGCGTCTTTGCCAGTCCGGATGAACAACGGGCATGCCGTCGTCGGTCGCGCGTGCGTCCGCCTGTTCCTGTTGCCCGTCCTGCGAATTCTTTTCTCGTTTCGGATGATCGTTCATCGACAAGCTCCCTCAGGAAACCGCGTTTCGTCATGGATTGGCTTGCACCGCCCGAGTCGAGATCAAGCTGCTCAGGCGATACGGATCGCAACGGCCCGCTTCCATCACGGCATACCTCTCTCCATGACGTCGGCGGCCGATCAGCAGTCTGTGCGTCATATAAGACCATGCGCCTGCGGACTTCGGCAGTCGGTACGCTGCCGTACGAACCCGATGGCACGGACAGGCGCGTGGCCTCGGTGCCGGTTCTAAATTCGTTTCAAATCGGGAAGCAAGCGGTCGAATTCTCGCCTGACCACGCCGTAGCATTCGCACACACGCTTTTCGAGCCCGGAGCGATCCAATACCTCGACGTGTCCATAGTTGGAGCGGATCAATCCGGCATCCTGAAGTTTCAGCGCAGCTTCCGTCACGCCCTACCGTCGGACACCGAGCATGTTGGCGATCAACTCCTGCGTCATTTTCAGTTCGCTCGATGGCAACCGGTCGAGACTGAGCAGCAGCCAGCGGCACAGCTGCTGATCGATTGAATGGTGTCGATTGCAGACGGCGGTTTGCGCCATCTGGGTAATGAGCGCCTGGGTGTAGCGCAGCAAGAGCCGCTGCATCGACCCGCCTCGACGGAACTCGTCTTTCAGGATGCGTGCATCGAGTCGGTAAGCGTGTCCGGCGCTTTGGACGATCGCGCGGCTCGGGGTCGTTTCGCCCCCCATGAACAGCGCTATGCCGATCAACCCGTCGTTGCCGACGATGGCAATTTCGGCTGACGAGCCGTCCTCCATCACGTACAACAGCGAGACGATGGATGTCGTCGGAAAATAGACATGACTGAGCGCGCCACCCGACTCGTACAGCACCTTTCCCAACGGCATGTCGACCAGCACAAGATGCGGCGAAATATGCGCCAGAGCTTCTGCCGGCAAGGCTGCGAGCAGATGATTGTCAATCGGAGATGGCTGCCCCGACATAGGTCGCTCCCGCAGTGATTGCGGCCTCCACCCGGAGCGGCTCGACGCCACGACGCGTCATCGGCTCAAGACTCGAACTCGCGAAGCAGACGCTGCGCGAGGATCTTGGCATCTTCGAGCGCGAGATCGTACTGCTCCCGATCGAAATCGGTCGGATATGGGGGATCATCGTTCGGCCCCTCGTTGGTGCGGCGCAAATACACATAGCCTCGGTACGCACCATGCGCAGATTCCATCACACGAATGCGCGCAAAGTGCGTTTTGGTACTGAATGTGAAATCGTCCATGATGACTTTCTGCACGTGTTCAATCATCCTAGCACTCCGGGTGAAATTGACCGGAGAGGTCGAATCGGGACAGGATCGACGCGTGGGCTGTCCGTCAAGGCTGTCTCTCGTACGGCGGAAATTCCGACAGACGTGGATCGTCCATCGCGCCACCGACGGTGAAGTGATACAGGGATTGCCAGGCATGATCCTTCGCGCCGAGCAACGCGTGCATTTCATCATCGAAAAAGCAGCCGATCCCCGTCGCGCGCACGCCGGCGGCTTCTGCTTCGAGATAGAGCGCCTGGCCAAGCATCCCGCATTCCCAGAACAGATGGCGATAACGCCATGGCTGCTTCAATGCGATTTCGAATCTCGCGATCATCCCGAGCGCAAAGCAGGAATCGGCGGCGATATCCTGGTGGCAGCAGATCAACCTTGCCACCGCGCGCAAATCGTAAGGCAGTAGAAGATAGAGCGGCAGGTCGTCCGGCCCGGTCTTTTGCCACAGCCATTCCGGACGCAGGGATCGCTTGAGATCCTGCAGTGCGCCAGGGTTTCTTGCGAGCATATAGAGGCCCGGCTCCAGGCCGTCGACGCGATGCACCAACAGCGCCACCTGCACCGCGACAGGAGACGTCAGCGCATTCCACGGCGGTGTGCCGGGACGTGCCAGCAGGCAGGTCAGCATGCTGAAGAA
Organism: Burkholderia sp. NFPP32; assembly: GCF_900119325.1. Classification (NCBI taxonomy): domain Bacteria; kingdom Pseudomonadati; phylum Pseudomonadota; class Betaproteobacteria; order Burkholderiales; family Burkholderiaceae; genus Burkholderia; species Burkholderia sp. NFPP32. The sequence goes on from NZ_FPJP01000003.1 coordinate 475,565, forward strand.
GGCCGCGTCGCCGATGCGCGTCGTGCCATCGAAATTCACGGCGCTGCGACGCTGTCTGGCGATTCGGGCGAAGCCGAGATCGAGGGCTGGCGTCGCCGGCGCCGGGCACGGCTCCGGGTTCGGCGACGGTGGTTCGCGAGTACGGGTCTTGTGCGTGGCGCGATGAATCGAATCGATGTCCGGCCAGGCCACATGCCCCGAACTCAGTTGATTGGCGCGCCCGTGCCACCGTGCGCTGCCCAAAGCGATCCGCATGCTGTCGAGATCGGGTCGCATCTCGGGGTTGCCGATCCAGAGCAAAAGATCCGGCGCCTCCGCTTCGGCTTCGCTGAAATCTTCGCGGCGGTCCACGCCAAGCAAATCGGCCACTGCATCATCCGCAGCCGCCTCCATCAATCGCGTCTGCCAGCCGAGCGCAGCTGCTGCATAACTCATCGCGGCGACGACATGGCCGCAATCCTGTTGGCAGTAGCGCCACGCGCGCATGCCATATTTCCACGCTTCGCGCCAATGGATCGAGCTGATGCCGACCAGGACGCCACTTCCCGAAAACGCGTCGGCCCATTGCGGCTCGTCCACCGCGACACGATGTTCGAATGCATGATCCCGGCTCAGGTAATGGTAGACGCCTGCGGACAAGCCGGGCAGGGCCGGACACAGAAGATAGCCCTCGGTTGGATGCAGATTCCCGCTCGAAGGATTGCAGCGCAGTGCCCATCGCTGGGTGCCATAGGATTTCCACCCCGACAAGCCGAGCGAGAGTTCGAACAGGATTGCCAGACTGGACAGATCGAATTCGTGCGCGGGCGGCAGGTTGCCGCAACGCAACGCGTTGTAGCGCGTGGCCAGCGTGTCCGCGGCTAATGGCAGAGCAACGCGCGGTGCGCCGCGAAACACCCGGAACGGGTCCGGCTGGGTTGCCCAGTCGAGCCTCCCGGGGCCGGGAGCGTACAAGTCGAGACGGTGCTTGCTGCGTTCGTGATAATCAAGCAGCGCATGCCTTGACCGATCCATGTCCACCTCAGACCCGGAATACCGCATACGCACTGTACAAAACCGGATGGCTCGACGCTGAAGCGCGGCCGTCATCATGTCGGGGAATCCGGCGCGCGCCTTCCCCTTCCTTCAACGTCGAATTCGCAGAGGTGCGAGTGCTGGTTTTCCCCGAACTCTTCAGTATGCGATCGACAGGAAATGGTCGCGGGCCCGCCGGACCGAGCCGTCCGTGCTCTCCGCCCGAACGATCGGCAGTCCCGACGCCCGCAGACGACTACTCACGGCCAGTGCAGGTCAGAAGGAAGGCACACGTCGGGTCGGGTGCGTGCGCAAACCGGCCCCGTCTCACGAGATCATGTACCTGTTCTGGGGGCCGCCCTTGTAAAGATCTCTGGCGAGCCCCAGGATCCGGTCGCGGTTGCGGTCGAAGGCCGCCAGCAACGCGGGCTCGCTCGAATCCATGTCGGAGTTCAGTTTCGCCAGCATCGCATCGTCGACCAGAAAGGTAATCTCGCGAGCATTGTCGTAGCCCCAGAAGCACACGCAGTGTCTGGACATGTCGTAGGTGCGACTGGGATTAGGGAAGTTGAGTGCCGCGTCGATTTTTCCCATCTAACTCTCCTGGCAGATATAACGCCACTTGCTCGCGTTGACATCGAGGCGGGCATCATTTTCGCGTCGCTTCTCGGCGCGCTCGATGTCCGCGCGCTTCAGTGCCTGGGCGCGGGACTTTTGCGCGTCGACGTAATCGTTTTGCCTGACGGACGTGGCTGACTTTCCTTCGGTTTGCTTGGGCATTCCGGTTCCCGAAAAATGAATTTCAAATGTCAGGACCGTCGCGGCGACCGAATTTCGTCGTCGTCCGGCCCACAGGAGGCACGAACGGACTACCCGCGGGCTTGCCGCCGACGGCCTCTGTTGCGCACTGAACTGCCGGATCGAGCCTCGCGGGGAGGCCGGGTTGACGCACGACGTTCGCAGCTTCGACGTTCGCGCGCGGGGTCATCGTGGTGAGCGTTCTGCGGAACCGTGCGGACAGGGGGAAGCGTAAGGAGTCGAAACAAAATCACCGTCGCACACATCGAACCTCATGAGAATGCGCCCTATATCACGGCCATGCAAGCGCTATCTCGCGTCAAGGGCCATCAACGGCACGATTCCCTCCAGGCCACACTATTGTCATCAACCGGACTGGGCGGCCGCCGGCCAGCATTTTCCCGGCCCCACGACCCAAACGACGCGCAGCGTGCGCGGCGGCTTGTTCAGCGTCGCGCACAACTGTCGTCACTGCTTCGTGGAGCGTGATCGGAACCGCATCATCGACCACGCCGTCAGTGCTTGTGGTGCATCCAGCCCATGTGATGTGCGTCAAGCCACTGAACCATCCCTTCGCCCTTGTGGTCGCGCAGGTAACGCAGCGCCAGCATGACCGCGATGGCGAGTACGACCGCCAGGCCAACTACAAAGCTAATCATTGACTGAGTCATGGCAGCCTCCTTGACAGGTCGCGACCATCTTTACATTGTAGGTGATGCACTCGCGGAAACCAGCGTCCGGCGCGGCTTCTGTCCCTCAGGAAAACGAATCAGCGTTTCCCGGGCCCGGCGGTCGATGGAGGCCGGCAGCTTCGCTTCGGTTCCGGCCGATTTTCTGGTCCGCCGGACAAAAAGGGGCCGGCGTTTGGCCGGCTTCTGCCGTCCGCGAAAACGAAATACCGCCGGCAAGCCGGCGGCAAAAGATGCGTCCACGGATGACGTGGCGCACCTGAGGCACTCGATCCAGCGGGCGCGGGTCATTCAGCAGCGAATGACCTGCGCAATGCTGCTGCGCCAGAGGCACCCGCTCAGTTCTGCGTGAGCGGATTCAGCGTCGTGCACAGGAAGCCCGTGCAGTTGGCCGGCTTGAAATAGAACGACGCCATCACCGGGGTCGTCGTGCCAAGCGCGAGATCGCCCAGATACGCAGAGCCCTGCGCGCCGAAATCGTTCGACTGCTGGACGAAGCCGGCGCCGGTCGCCTGGATCGCGGCCGACTGGTACGTGAAGGTCGGCGACTGCGTCTGGTCCTTCACGTAGACCCACGAAATCGTGCTGCCGAACAGCATCCCGCCTTTCGCGCGATAACCCTTCGCGCCTTCGCTGTTGGCCTGCGCGATGAAGTCGCCGACGTTCGACGTCGGCACCAGCGCGTCGTACGTATAAGTCGAATTCGACGCGTTGTTCTTCATGTACACGTTCGCCTGCACCGATCCGACCATCATCGGGCCCACGAACCAGTAGCCCGACTGGCCCTGGCCGTTCGCCTGCGCGAGGAACGCGTTCGTGTCGGCCGGCAGGCCCGTTGTCGCATACGTATAGGTAGCCGACGAGCCGCCGTCCTTGCGATAGAGATAGCCGTACGTGAGCGGCCCTTCGAAGCGGTAACCGCTCGCGCCTTGCGCGTTGGCCTGGCTGACGAAGCCCGTCATGTCGGCGGGCGTCGACTGCAGCTGGTACGTGTACGTCTGTGCGGTGCCGTCGCTCACGAAGATCGAGCGCGAACCGCCGTTGGACGCGTTGTAGAAGTAGTCGCCCAGATAACGATAGCCCTTCGCGCCTTCACTGTTGAGCAGCGTCAGGAAGCCGGCCTGATCCGCCGCGGTCGGCTGGGCGTCGTAGCGCAGCGTCAGCGTGCTGCCGCCCGAGCCACTCGAACCGCCGCTGCCACCGCTTCCCGTACCGCCGGAACCCGTGCCGCCAGTGCCGCCGCTTCCGCCGTTATTGCTCGTGCCCGATCCGCTGCCGGACGATGCGGGCGAGGAATTGTCGTCGCCGCCGCAAGCGGTCAGCGCCAGACAGGTCAATGCGATCAATGCAACGGCTTTCATCGGAGTCACCTCGGAACGAAAAGGACGAACGAAGCCGATACGTGCAGATCACGCCGCACGCACGGACATTCACGTATCGGAAATCGGCCGGCGGCGCGCCGCCGGTCCGTGGACGTCAATTGACCTGAAGCTGGCCGCCGCGGCCGAGGCCGCCCTTGACGTCCTGCGCCTTGTAGCTGCGCAGTGCGACGACCATCTTGTTGTACGCGTCGATGAACGCGACGACCGTCGCCTTGCCCTCCGGCGTCGACGAGAAGCCCGCAAGCGCGCCGCCCACGCCGCCGCCGAAACCGCCCAGCGCCGCGCCGTAGTTGGTCGCCGTCGAGCTGCCTTCCGACGCCGCGATCTGCACGGCCGAGCGCACGTCGAACAGCGTCAGCGTCACGACCGATGCCTTCGCCTGCAGGTGGCCGGCCACCGCCGCCACCGCGCCGTTGCCGATCAGCCCGCCGATCATGCTGCCGATCCCGCCGATCGGTGAATCGTTGATGACGATCTGCGGTTCCATGTAGTAGTCGGCCGCGACGCGCTGGCCCTTCTGCTGCTTCGAGCCCGCGCGGTATTCGCCCGAGCTGCGCTGCAACTGCGTGATGCGCGACAGGCGCGCGTCGCTCTTCTGGTTGCCGATCGACGTGATCACGAAACAGTTCGACTGCTGCACCGCTAGGCGCAGCAGCGGGTCAATCGTCGTCATCTTGGTCGCGCTGCCGAACGGGCCCCACCAGTCGGCGTTGCGGCCGTCGTCGACCGCGATCGTGCCGAGCGGCGACGCGCAGCGCTGCAGCCCCGAATCGGCGCCGGCGCTCGTGCCGCCTGCCGCGGCGCCCGTCACGCCGGCGTTCTGGCCGCCGGGCGTCACCACGCCGCCGCAGCCCGCGACGGACGCGCAAAGCGCTGCAACCAGCGCACCTTGGGTGAGGCGATGGGAAAGGATGGTCTTCATGTCGTTATCGATCGATAGAGTCGTTGTTCGGCTTACGTGTCCGTACGAACGTCGATAAGCCCCCCGGCGTGGCGCGCGATGGTGGTCTCCCCGCTGCCGCCCCCGTTGCTTCCGGCCCGGTCAGTAGTACCAGTACGTCTGATTCCAGACGCCGTAGTACGGATAGCCCGAGTTCCAGTAGCCGTAATAGACGTCACGCCATTGCGTGCGCCATTTCCAGTCTTCTTCGTCTTCCTTCTTCGCCTTGCGCGCGAGCTCGAGCAGCTTCTTCGATTCCTTGTCGCCGCGGCCAGCCGCGATCGACAGCCACTTGTCCGCTTCGCGCGGATCCGAGCCCATTTCCTCGAGGCCGAACAGGTAGAAACTGCCGAGCGCCTTCTGCGCACGCAGGTCGCCGCGCTCGGCGGCGTCGCGCATCCACTTGAGTGCCTGGTAGCTGTCCTGGCGCACGCCGTCGCCGCGGAAATAACGCAGGCCGAGATCGTAGGCAGCCTTCGGCTGGGCCTTCGCGGCCTCCTTCAGCGCGACGATGCGAGGGTCTTCGCGATCTTCCGCATCGTCCTTCTTTTGGTAGGAGACCTGATCTTTAGGTCGATAGGAACAGCCGGTGTCGTCGCAGATCCGCACCGTGTTGCTGGTCACGGACGGATCCTGCGCGCACGCGGCCAGCAGCAACAGCAGCCCCGGTGCGAGTAAACGGCGGTACATTTTTGTGCTTTCCTCGAGTTTTATTCGCGCCGATTGCTTCGCGCGATCCCGCCCCGCGAGCGCGCACCGGTTTGCGCACGGCGCGTGCGAATACATCCGCCAACGCCGACACGCAGCCCAAGGCTCTCTCAGGTTCTCTTGTCGTCTTGTATTACCACTGCATCGTCAGAAGCCGGCAAGCGGCACTGGGTGCCGCCCCCGCATTCTTTCAATTCCGCCACTGCGCCCGCTGCGGCACCGTCGAGCGGTGAACCGATGGCTGACGTTCCTGGTTTTTCAAAGCACGCATCGTCGACCATCATTTTTCAGTTTCAAATGATACATATCGGTCTATATCATAGTCAAGACAACTTGCGAACACGCGTCATGGGCGGGACCGACCAATCCAGGAGGCCAGTGGCCAGACCGGATGTGACCGAGCGGTACAATGCTAGAATGTTGTATCTACGCAGTCGGAAGGATCAAGGAGGGAGCCGTTCGTGCGAGCCAGCAAACGCCAGTTGGTGGTAGATAAAGCTACCGAACTGTTCTCGAAGCACGGTTTTCATCCGGTCGGTGTCGACTGGATCATCGACGATTCTCGCGTCGCCCGAATGACGCTATACCGGCATTTTCCGAGCAAGGACGAACTGATCCGGGAAGTGCTGGTCCAGCGTTACGACCTGATCGTAGGCAGTATCGACGCGCAGCTGCAGCACGTTACCGATCCGATCGAGCGGGTCAAGACGATTTTCGACTGGTACGAAGCGTGGTTCAATACGCCGGCATTCGCCGGTTGCCTGTTCGAGCGCGCGTTGGCCGAATTCGGAACGGCGTATGCCCCCATCTCGGATGTCGCGATCCGCTATCGCCGCAAGATGGTCGAATGGATCGCCGAACTGCTCGCGGCTCTCGTTTCGCCCGAAACGGCACAACGGCTGGCGGCCGTTTATATGATGCTGCTGGACGGTGCGACAGTCGAAGCGAGAGCGTTCAACGATTCGGCGTCCGCAGGGCGAGCGTGGCAAGCCGCGAAAGCGCTTCTGAAACAGGAAATACGTGGCGGCACCGGGCACGCGAAACATGCGGACGCCCATACGCAACGCGCGTGACGGGTTGTCCTGATAGGTAGATAACTTGCTTCGCTATTGTTGTTCGCTCGAAGCAGCGGCGACCGGGTAACGCGGCAAACATGCTTTGCGGGTCTACAAAAAGACCACCTGTGGGCTCTCAGAAAAGGTGTCTTTGGCACCCTATTGAAATCAATAACTCGGACATCTCTTCCGAGATGACTCGATATCGCCCGTCTCAGAAATGACGTCCTTGGGTGCGGGAATTCCCAGAAAAGTTGTCTTTGGAAAAATCTCCCGCATAGTCACGCCGCCTCGCGGCTGATGACTGTCATCGGCCGTCAAAAGAGACGTCCACACCGTGAGATCTAATGACCGAAGCTCGGCGTAGGTGGTCCTGCAGTCGCGCGCGGTCCTCCCGCCTGATCTGCCACAGCCTCAGAATTCCGCTCACGCCCTTGTCGATCGTTTCCCGGAATCTGACTATCAGTTCTTCACCCGCTAACTGCATGTCCATGGTTTCCCCCGCCAACGGAAGACGTTCAGGAAATGCGATTGTCGCCTGGGTCGTCGCGGCGAATTGCGGCACGTCAGATCCGGCCACGCCATTCGATGCCAATCACTGGAGGAACTCCGAGTTGGCCTCGGCCGGCCGTGCCCACACGAGAACGTCTTGGTACGCACCGGAAATCGCTCTGCTTGTTCGCTACGTCGCGATCGCAAGGCAGTGTCGCTGCCAGGGAACACCGCCACGGATTATGTCGGCAAGCCAGGCAACCCACAAAAAATGTAGATAAACTACATTGCGCCTGTCCAGCCTCACTCCAAACACTTCCAAGGCAGATTTACATAATCACCGGAAATTCCCCCCATATTCCGCTCTTGACCAGCCACGCCATCAGCGGTTAATGTTGAAAAACTACATGATTTAGCCGGCCATTCTGTTACGGGCACTGGCTTGCTTTTTCGTGGCTTCGCTTCCGCTGAGAGCAGGACAATAATTTCTTACACAAAAGAAAGGAGTGCGAATATGTTCGTCAGGAACCTGAGAGACGTCGAAAAGGATGGGCTGCTTGTCGAATGGGGCTCCGGCACAAGCCATCGCTTGTTGACGGAAAAGGACGGCATGGGCTACGGCGTGTGCCATACGGTGGTGCGTGCGGGAACAGAATCGCTCCTGCAATACCGCAACCATCTCGAAGCCTGCTATTGCATTGCAGGCGAAGGCGAGGTCGAGGACATGAACGGTAACGTCTTTCCGATCCGCCCTGGCACCATCTACGTGCTCGATCGACACGACCAGCATTACCTGCGCGGCGGCAAAGACGGGGATCTGGTGCTTGTCAGCGTCTTCAATCCCCCACTCAAGGGACACGAACGGCATAACCTGGGGTCTGCAGAAGCGTCCGCTTACTGAGGCTCGATACGCTCATTCCAAGAGGCCCCGGGGTACCAGACCTCCCGGCAACGTCCGCAGGAGCGCGCATGCATCGCGTGCTCCGCGCAAAAGAAAGGTGACTGTTCGTGCGCGCCCAGCATCAAGCCTTTTTCCATTCGCTTTTCCTTGCCCGCCTCGCCGACCAGATTCTGTTGTTTCTCGTGCCGCTGGTCATCTTTCAGATGACAGGACGCGTGTCCTGGTCGGGCATCGCGTTTTCGCTCGAAACACTGCCGAGATACCTGTGCTTCCCGTTTCTAGGCGCGCTTTGCGACCGGCATTCGCCCACGAAACTGATGCGCGTCAGTCAGGTTCTCCGCGCGGCAGTATGCGTCACGGGCGTCGTCGCCTACGACCTCGTCGGCGGCATCGGATGGCTGATCGCGCTGTCCGCGTTGTGCGGCATGCTGACGAGTCAGGGCATCGTTGCGCGCGAGGTGATGCTGCCGCAGATATTCAGCAGCCATCGCTTCGAAAAAGTGTTGTCGTATTCGCAATTGGCCGACCAGCTTGGTCTGGTGCTCGGCCCCATGCTCGCGGCGATCCTGCTGTCGTGGTGGCGCTGGGAATTCGTCGTGGTGGCCGCGGCCGTGCTGTTTGTCACAGCCGACGTCGCGCTCGCCTATTGGCAAAAGGCCAGCGCGTTCGAATTCGTGATGCCGGAAGGGACGCACGGCACCTGGTTCACGCCGATCAAGACGGCCTTGTCTCACGTCATCCGTCTCCCTGGCCTCAAGTCCATCATCATGTTGGCTGCCGCGGAGAACCTCGTGATCGGCGTCACGCTCGCGACATCCGCCGCGATGGTCACCGGCTTTCATCACGAAAGCGGACGCTATTACGCAGGACTGCAAACGGCAGGCGCGTGCGTGACGATCGCGATTCTGCTGATGACGGCGAGGTTGCATGTCCCGAGGCGCGTCCTCGGCCTCGTCGGCTTCGGTTCGATCTGTATCGGCGGCGTTATCGCGGCAGCCAGCCCGGGAATTGCAGGGTACGTTTTCGGCTTCCTCCTGATCGTCGGATTCGACAAGATGTTCAACGTGTACATCCGGAGCACGCGGCAGAAGATCATCCCCGCGCGCGACTACGGCAAGACGACGGGAGTCGTCATCCTCCTCAACAACATGACACAGCCGCTTGCGGGCGTCGCGGTAGGCGCGTTCTCGACGCGTTTCGGACCAGACACGGTAATCATGGTGCTATCCGTGTGCATGGGTTGCCTCGGGTTGCTGGTCTCGCTCGCGCCCCGCATTCGAAAAGGCCACAGCCCCTCGTCGGCCTCGGTGTCCTCACATGAAGGCTGATGCCATGATTGAACGATTCCCGCAATACTTCGAGCGCAGCGCGAGCAGCCGGCGAGACAAAGTCGCGCTGGTGGTCGACGGACGTTCGGCAACCTACGGCGAATTGCTGGACGTGATGTTGACGATAGCCGATACGCTTCGCCGTCTCGGCATTCCCGCCGGCGCGCGCGTCGCGATCTATTCGGAGATGTCCGTGCACGCGGTGGCGGCTGCATTCGGCATCCTGAAGGCCGGATGCGTACTGGCATGCATCAGGCACACGATCGACACCGCCGAACTGGAGCAGCAGATCGCGGATTGCGGCGCCAGCGCGCTCGTGGCATCGCGATCGACCTCGCCCCGCATCGCGTCCCGTCATCGCGCGGTCACGATCGACGCGACCCGCGGCGACCTGTCGGAATATGTCGTCTGCTTCGCGGCCGACGGCGCATCCGAAGCGGGCAATCCCTCCATGGATGACGCAGCAACGATCTTCTACACATCCGGCTCGACCGGCGATTCGAAGGGCGTGCTCGTCACGCACCGGAACATGATTGCCGCGTTCCGCTCGGTCTCCGGCTATCTCGCCAATAGCGAACGCGACATCGTGCTCAGTTTCTCCCCGGGCTTGAGCTCGGACTACGGCTTTTACAACACGGTCATGCCGCTGCTGTTCGGGGGCCGTGCCGTGGTCGAGACGGCGTTGCCAGCTTCAGCCGCCGCCATCGTCGACATCATCGAGCGACACGGCGTAACCGGCCTGCATGTCTTTCCGCCGGCGCTTTTCCGTCTGTGCGAATCGGGCGACCTGCCTGCCTCGAGGCTGCAATCGCTGCGGTATGTCTCGACCAGCGGACAGGCGTTGCCCGGCAAGTACATTCGCCTGCTCAGGCGTGCGCTGCCCGCTGTCCTGATCTACTGCAACTACGGTTCGACCGAGTGCAAACGCATCGCCTACCTGCCGCCCGCCGAACTCGATCGACGTATCGGCTCGGTCGGCAAAGCCATTCCGGGCATCAGAACCTACCTCGTCGGCAACGACAATGCGCTCGTGGTCCAGCCCTGGCAGGTCGGTGAACTGGCGGTAGCCGGCGATCTGCTGATGGAGAAATACTGGGGGCGCGAAAGCGATACCGCCCGCGTCATTCGCAAAGGATGTTTCGGTGAATCGCGCGTGTTCATGACCGGTGATCTGTTCGCGATGGACGAGGACGGATTCCTGTTCTTTCAATGCAGGAAGGGCGACCTGTTCACTCGAGACGGCGTGCCGGTGAATCCGCGCGCCGTCGAGCGGGTATTGCTCGACCACGAATCCGTTGCGGAAGCGCTCGTCGTACCGGTTTCTCGGTCAGACGGGGCACGCGTCCCCAAAGCCTATGTCGTTCCGGCTGCGATATCTGCGGCCAACGCAATCGAGCTGCTCGATCATTGTCGCCGCCATCTGGATTCCGCCGCGGTTCCGGCAAGCATCGACTTCCTGCGAGCGCTGCCAAGAACGTTCGGCGGCAAGGTGTCCGCCCAGGGTTTGAACTGATACCACATGCGAAGAGGTCAACCATGACGTCAAGCGGAATCGAGGACGGCGCGGAGCAATACCTGGAAAGCGCGCCGATGATCCGGATGGCAAGTTATTTTCACAGCCTTGCGACGGGCGCGACGCAGGTGCCGAAGCAATCGGTCGCGAGCCGCATCCGTCATTTGCTGCGCGATCCGGACGTGCTTGCGTATCACGACCTGATGGTCGCCGAAGCCGGGCCGCTGTTCACGCATTTTCTTGCCAGCGTGCCAGCCATACTGGAGGAAATGTCGCGCGTCGGCGTCGCGCTCACGCGGTATTCCGAACGTCGCAGGCAGCACGCGGATCAGCACTTCGAGTTTTACGAAGTCGATGCCTTCGACGGCACCAACGGCAGAACGCTGGCAAAACGATCGAACGGCCTGATCCGCACTTTCACGAACTCGCCCAATCCGGCCAACGAAACGGCGTTCAACCAGTTCGCCAATCACGACTTCTCGACGTTCCACCCGCAGGCATTCGCCCACGTCACCCCTCGGCTGTTCCGGGAGCATGCACGCCTCGACCGCTTCTCCGGCACTTTCGACTACATCTACGAGACTGCCGCATTTCAGTTCTATGGCGTGGATCGCGCGGACCAGATTCGTCATGTCGCGCGTCTGCTCAAGCCGAACGGATTGATCTTCTTCCTCGAGAAGCTCAACTGCGATTCGCTCGACGAGTACGACAAGCGCGAGAGCGTCAAGGACGAACTGCACAAGAGTCATTACTTCAGCCGCGAGGAAATCGACTGGAAGCGCAACCAGATGCTTTCGCAGATGCAAAACGGACAGGTGACGTTCGATACGCTCGTCGCGTCGATCCACGAGCAGTTCGAACATGTCTATCTGCTCTGGAACGGGACGAATTTTCACGAGTTCGTCGCCTCCAACGACGCACGATCGATCGAGGAATTCGTCTCGCTGCTCGGCGAACCCTGCATCGAGCCCGTGTTCTGCTTCGATCACCCCGTACCGCGCAGAGTGGCCGGGCCGCGAGGAGACGCGACGTGATGCAGCTGCATGATGACCTCCTGTCAATGGATACGATCCGGTCATGCGTGGACGGGCTCGAACTCGAGCGCACGCAGATCGGCCGACGCATCGAACAACTGCTCCCGCGCTGGCAGGCTCGCGCACAGGCGGCCGATCAGTTCGCGCGCCTGTCGCCCGAGACAATGGCCGAACTGCACGACGCCGGGCTCCTCCACCTGCTGACACCGCGCCGCTACGGCGGATTGCAACAGGACTTCCCGACACTTGTCGAAGCTGCGCGGCTCGCAGCCACCGCGTGCGCGTCCACGGCCTGGATGTTAAGTGTCGTCGGCGGACATGTGACGACTGCGGCGCGCCTGCCCGCCGCCTGTCAGGACATCATCTTCGCGAACGGGCCGCGACAGCTGTTCGCGACGGCCACGGTTCAGAACGGCACGTTCGTCAGGGACGGCAGCGGATTCCGGTTGAACGGCATCTGGCGCTACAGCTCGGGCATCGACCACGCAACCTGGGTGATCGTCTCGGCACGACTCAGCGGGACGGACGCACCGGAGGCCCAGGAGATCTTCAAGGTCGTGGTTCGACGCGAAGACGTCCGTGCGCTCGACACGTGGCACGTGTCCGGCATGCGCGCGACAGGTTCCAGGGATATTGCATTCGACAATCTGTACGTATCGGACGAGTGGATCTTCGCTCGTTCGAACTATTTTGGCCCGCATCCCGCCGGCGCCGACCTGCATCCCGACGCGTATCTGTACGACGTGCCGCTCATCCCGTACAGCACGACGTGGATCATCGGACCGATTCTAGGCTGCGCACAGGGCGCGTACCGGCACTGCATCAATACGCTCCGCAGCCGCGGTAGAAGCTGCGACGCGATGCTTTGCGGGCACATCGCGAAAAGCGACGCGGAGCTCACCTGCGCGGGTCGTCTCTACGACGTGCTGGTCCGCACCTTGCACACGGCCGGCACCGCGCGGCGCGCGGTGTCGCCTGCCGAGACGGTCCGCATCAGGCGTGATCGCGCATTCATCGCGCAGCTTTGCGTCGACGCGATCCGACGACTGATCGGCAGCATGGGCACCGCCGCGGCATTCGACGCCCATCCTGCACAACGTCACTGGCGCGACCTGCAGGTCATGGCATCGCACATCGACGTCGGCTGGGACGCGGCGGCTGTTGCGTATGGCGGCCACGCGATCACGCATTCGACGGGCACCTCCCGCGATTCCCCGCCGGTGTATCAATGAATACCACAGCGCCGGACGACGAAACGGAGATGATTGACATGAACCGGGACGCGATATTCCGCGGAATTGCCGATGCGCTGGGACTCGCCGTAGACGACGACTTTGGTGCGGCCGGGCGGTACGCTCCGCTCATGCGCTGTGACAACCAGATCTTCGTCAGTGGACAAATTCCGAAGCTTAACGGCGAAATCACCATTCGCGGTTTGATCGGATCGGAAGTGTCGGTGGACAATGGTCGGCGCGGCGCGATGATCTGTGCCGCACGCTGCATCGCGCTATTACAACGGTCACTCGGCACCCTCGATCGGGTCCGGGCAGTTCCGCGCATCGGCGTCTACATGCAAAGCGACCCCGCATTCGAAGAACACAGTGCCGTCGCCGATGGCGCATCGGAGGTGGTGTATTCCGTGTTCGGCGAAGCGGGCGTACACGCCAGAACGTCACTCAGCGCATTCCGGCTGCCTCGATACGCTGCGGTCGAAGTGGATCTGGTTGCATTCGTCTGGCAGGATTCCGCTGGAGGCGGCCTCACGGCGAGGGGTAAGGCGCAGACGTAAAATTCCAAAAAAATGCGCGGGTTAAAGCAGATTATTCCAAGGCGTTTTCATCATCAATTCAAAGACAACTTATTGAGACTGCGGACATCTTTTCTGAGAGACAACAACAGCTGTGGGCTCTCAGAAAAGGTGTCTTTGGCACCCTAGACAGATCAAGGACTTGGACATCTTTTTTGAGAAATCTACATGCCTCTCGTCTCAGAAAAGATGTCCTTAGCTACCAAAATTCTCAGAAAAGTCGTCTTTGGGAATATCACGACCCTGCCTAGGTGGCTCGACGGAACTTGGGGACCAGCAGTGCCATGGATGAGTGTTTCAGCGACCAGTAAAGTCGGCACTGTTTGTTCCGTAAATGCGCAGATAGCGTGCGCCGAATAATCTGCTATGAATGGATCCCAAATTCAACGGCGCCTCTCGGTTCGACAAGTTCATGGCATCTTTGAGAAGCTCGGAGAGTGCCGCGCCGATCATCTCGGCGCGGCACTTCGCGTCTGCCCAGCATATCGATATGCAAACACTCGCACGGCTGGCCCATGTACACCGCAATACGGTAAATCGCTTGCCAGGTTCCGAAAGCACGCATAAATTACCTTCGAAACACGCTTCGGGTCATCCGAACTGCAACCGATATCTCGGAGACGTACGAAACACGCTGTTTTGGTATCGCAAGGAACCGCTGCCGACCTTTGGCTACAAGACCGCCGAACAGTTGAAATCGGTGGGACGCACTGAGGACCCGCTGCGATACGTCATATCGCTCGAGGCCGGTGCGGCTGGATAGGGTCGGGGACACACGTTGCAGATCAGCAAATTCACGGCTACTCTCATGTCGGTGCCGACGGATACACGGCCCTAGAAAACAGGGAGCGGGACTTACCGGATTGGGCGTGATCCCGCGGTATGTTCCTGCCCCACCTCTTCGACTACTCGCTTGATGAGCGAGCACTTTCGTTTTTGCGCCCGCTTAACCGTACGTCCACTCGAAAATTATGTAATTCGAATCCACACCCACTATGAGTGGTAGTTTATGGGCCTCCGTGTCGGCTGTAGCGCGCAATTGCGCCAGCGCCGTGACCCGGCGTCTGTATCGGGCAAGTATCGGTTGCGGATTCAACCCGTCGAACCTCGTCAAGAAAATGACTGCTTTAGACATCGTCGAGCCGCACCGAAGTAACGAGGTTCGTCCCCACTCCGCATTGCGGTGGATGACGCCCGCCGAACTCCCCCCGTCAGGCGAGGGAATCCGCGTCGCCTGACAACTCAACCACGCCAGAAATCTCCACTTCCGACCGAGGCCAATGCTCGTTCAGGATCAGTCACGCTACGGGTAGCACCAAGCACGCTTCGCTAATAGAGCAACTCAAACTGTCACGACGTCGGCCATCCTGGATGGATCTTCATTCTCGAGTGGTCGCAAGCTCAATCCGTCAAGAATCCAGCCTCCGGGCAAACCCACGGCCTCCAATCGCTAATGAAGAAAACATAGCGATTGCTAGGCGAGGAATTCGAATCTCGCGCATCCGGCTTTCGCAGAAAGCGTATTCTAACGGCCTCGGCAACAACGCCTGACTTTGTTCTCAAGGTCGCCCTGTCCAGACTTCCTTCGACTGCTTCAAGGAGGCCAAATCTGTATCCAGCAGCCATGTAGAAATGAGCAACGGCAACAATCAATAAACCAATTCCCGCGGCCCCAAAGGCGGCGCCTCCAACTGAGTCACCGGTCATGGCAAAGTACGCTGTAGCTCGCTCCAATGCGTAGCCTCCCAGCAAAGTGGATACTAGACCCATGAATGCGTAGATGTTTGAGCGGTACTCGGATCGCATTGGTAGCCTCACTTCACATTGCTCACTTGCCCAGTTGGTTTCCAACTAGCCCCGCCGTTCCAGAGACGCCAGCACCGGGTATTCCAGCGAGGGCACGTTGACCAATTTGACTGGCAATTGAGCCTGCGAAACTAGTACCCCAGGCACCCGGAGCCAAGACACCACCAAGCGCTCCACCGATCATCGCGCCTGCAACAGCACCACCATTCAGGCCCTTAAAACACGGATCACCGATACCTTGCATTTGACCAAGCAGGTTCGAGATACCTCCCGCAGCTGCGCGTAGCGCCATCTGCCCCGGCAGAGTGAAGTTGACCCGCTTCAACGGACAGATCTGCGGTAGCGATCGATGTGCGATTTAACCTCCGTTAAGCGGTAAGTCGCGGGTTGTCCACGGGCGGGCGGCGGGTCGCCTATCACGACCACGACGCCGCCCGGCGGTGGGCAACCCGCGCGGGGACAGGGTTTCATTTTTCATGTGCTCGTCTTCGAATTCGAGCGGTGAACGGTAGCCGATGCTGCTGTGCAGGCGACGCAGGTTGTACCATCCCTCGAGGAACCAGAACACACGCCCACGTGCCTGTTCGTGCGTATCAAAGCGCTCGCGCATGAGCAGTTCCGATTCGAGCGTGCCGAAGAAGGAC
>NZ_FPJP01000089.1:0-1093 GCF_900119325.1 Burkholderia sp. NFPP32
CTTCGGCGGGTTTCCGTGGCCGGTGTAGCGCGAGCATATGCCGGAAGTGGTCTCGTGCGCCCTTGTAGCCGCGCTCGCGTACCATCACGTAGAGAGGTGGCCGTGCGAATTCGGACAGTCGGATAAGTGGTTTGGCCGAGGCCTGAGCCAGCGATAATGCTGGTAAAGGAACCGAGGAAATGACGAAGAGAACCCGACGGACGCACTCAGCGGCGTTCAAAGCGAAAGTGGCTCTGGCGGCTGTCAAGGGCGAGCGCACGCTGGCCGAACTGGCGCAGCAGTTCGATGTGCATCCGAACCAGATCACGGAATGGAAGCGACAGTTGCAGGAGCGTGCGGCAGACGTGTTTGGTACGACAGGTGTGCCGTCGAGCGAGCCGCCGGTGGACGTGAAAACGCTGCACGCGAAAATCGGACAGTTGACGCTGGAGAACGATTTTTTGTCAGGAGCGCTCGGCAAGGCCGGACTGCTGAGCGCAAAGCGATGATCGACCGTACGCATGCGCTACCGGTTTGCCGGCAGACGCGGCTGGTTGGCATCGCGAGATCGAGCGCGTATTACCGGGCGCAGCCGGTCAGCCTGGCCGATGAGTTGCTGATGCGACGAATCGACGAGCTGCACATGGAGTTTCCGTTCGCCGGGGCGCGGATGCTGGCGCGTCTGTTGCGCCGGGAAGGTCATGAGGTGGGTCGCCGTCGCGTGCGCACGCTGATGAAGCGCATGGGTGTCGAGGCGCTGTACTGCAGGCCGAACACGAGCCGCCGCAACACACAGCACAGGGTCTGGCCGTATCTGCTGCGCGGGCTGAAGATTGAACGGGCCAACCAGGTGTGGGCGCTCGACACGACGTATATTCCGATGGCACGCGGCTTCGTCTATCTGACGGCGGTGGTGGACTGGGCAAGCCGCAAGGTGCTCTCGCACCGGCTCGCAATCACGCTGGAAGCCGTACACGCCGTCGAAGCGCTGGAAGAAGCATTCGCCCGTTACGGGCTGCCTGAAGTTGACCCGCTTCAACGGACACCTATTCTTTTTGAAGAGGAGGTGCCGTCATGGGCAAGCATCGGAAGCCGTACCCGGCGGAGTTCCGGG
>NZ_FPJP01000008.1:0-271348 GCF_900119325.1 Burkholderia sp. NFPP32
CGACATTCACGGGGCGTTCCTCAAACTCGGTTGCTGCCTGATTTGCTGGAATACCCTCCGGCGCGCCGAACAGCCTTTATGAAACCGTCTCTAAGCGCCCTTGATGCTGACGAGTCCGTTCAGCACCTGGTCGAGACCGCCGAACACCGAGATACGGTCGATCCGTTCCGCGACGCGCTCGAGCGTTTCCAGCTCCTTGAGCCGCAGCGCGGTCGGGTTTTCTTCCATCACCTTCGCGGTGTTCAGCAGCGAACGCGTCGCCGCCGTTTCCTCGCGGCGGCGAATCACGTTCGCCTGCGCGGCCTTTTCGGCTTCGACCACCTGCGCGAGGATCGTCTTCATGTCGCCCGGCAGCACGATATCCTTCACGCCGACGCTGCGCACGTCCACGCCCGAGTTTTCGAGGCGCGCACGCACCTGTGCGATCACGATGTCGTCGATCGACTGCTTGTCTTCCAGCAGTTCGTCGAGCGAGCGCGTACCGACAGCCGCGCGCAGTGCGAACTGCAACTCGCGATACAGGTGCTCGACCGGCTTCTGCAACTGGCCGAACGCATGCAGCACGTCCGCATAGCACCACGTCGCCGACAGGTTCAGCCGCAGCGCGACCTTGTCGCGCGTCAGGATTTCCTGTCCGCCGACTTCGAGCGCCTGCACGCGCAGGTCGACGAGTTCGACTGCGACGTCGCGGTTGAAGCGCCAGAACGCCGATACACCTGCTTCCAGCAGCCGCTCGATCTTGCCGTCGATCTTCAGCACGCCGACGTGATACGCCGGCACCTGCGCCAGCAGCACGCCCGTCAGGCCCGCCACACCGCGCGCACGCAGCGCCGGCTGCGCGATGCGCTTAACGAGCGCGGCCGGCAGCATGCTGTCCTGCGCGAGATCGACGCGTTCGAGCCGGTGCGCGATCGGGCCGCGCCAGTACAGCCGGCGCGTGCCCGGCGCCAGAATCTCGACGAGTACGTCGTCTTCATAGCGCAGGCCGGCTTCGTCGTCGACCAGATCCATCGCGACGAAATAGTGCGCGAGCACGTCCTGCGCGTCGTGACGCAGGTAGTCGGCCAGCGCTTGGTCGGCGAGCGGCGTGTCGAGACGCGCGGTCTGCACCGACAGGCGATTGAACGGATCGAAGGCCTTGAACACGCCCGGTTCCAGCACCTTCACGAAATCGCCCTCGCTCATCAGCAGCGCGCGTTCGTTCTTTTTCACAACATGACGCTTCCACATATTCTTGTCCTTTTCTTTAACGACCGCCGGGTGACGCGCATCGTGCGGATCGCGGTGCGACGCAATCGGGCGGGCGGCGCGGGGGCCGGCGCGGGCGCTGCACGGCGACGCATCCTGCATCGCTTCGTCGTGCGCGTTCGCGCCGGCCGTCCGGCCGCCTGGCCGATCGCGCGGAACCATGACCGGTCCGACGCGCGGCGGGCCTCGCGGCCCGCACCGGCGGGTACTGCTTCCATCAAGAGACTGTCGTTGCGGACAGTGTTCGAGCGGGATTCGAACCCGCTACACACCGGCTTTCGCCGGCTGCTCTACCCGAATGAGCTACCGAACGGTGGGCGCCCCGGGATTCGAACCCGAACGTGGCATGCCTGAGCGCGCCCCTTTGCCTTCGTCTGTCCATGGCGGCATGCGCTGCCGCTACGAACGAGATTCGGCGGCGGCGCACCAGCAGGGCTTTGTGAACCCTGGCTCGCGGGCCAGAGGGACATCCGGCGCCTTCTATTTAGCGAGGAGCGTGCCAGCGGAGAGTTCAGTGCTCGAAGAAATTTCCAGTTCGTTGAAATTAAAGGGGAATTGTCTGAGTCGAGTTGATTTGCGTCGGCCTTGCCTGCTAGGGTGGATTGAGAAAATCCGATACAATCGGATCGCTTCTTATCCGATGAGATAAACATGCGAAAGACAGTCGCAATCGGCTTTCTCGGCACGGTGCTCGACCAGGGCGGTCGCGCGCCGCGCCGCTACCGCAAATGGCGGCCGACGATCTCGTTGTGCGAGCAGCCCGACCTGCCGATCGACAGGCTCGAGTTGCTGCATCCGCTGAGCTACACGCGCCTCGCCAACCAGGTGCGGGACGATCTCGCGCACCTGTCGCCGCGCACCGACGTGCGGCTCACGCCGCTCACGATCCACGACCCGTGGGATTTCGAGGAGGTCTATGCGACGCTGCACGACTACGCGCGCGCCTATCCGTTCGACCTCGAACACGAGGATTACCTGATCCACATCACGACCGGCACGCACGTCGCGCAGATCTGCTGGTTCCTGCTGGCGGAAGCGCGCTACCTGCCCGCGCGCCTCGTGCAGACGGGGCCGCCGCAGCGGACCGACGAAGGGCCGAGCGGGCCGGGCACGGTGTCGGTGATCGATCTCGACCTGTCGCGCTACAACCGGATCGCGCAGCGCTTCACGCGCGAACGCGACGAAACGGTGTCGTTCCTGAAGGCCGGCATCGCGACGCGCAACGCGCGCTTCAATGCGTTGATCGAGCAACTGGAGCGAGTGGCCGTGCGTTCGCGCGCGCCGATGCTGCTCGTCGGGCCGACGGGCGCCGGCAAGTCGTTTCTCGCCAAGCGCGTGTACGAGCTGAAGCGCGGCCGCCATCGGCTCGCGGGGCCGTTCATCGAGATCAACTGCGCGACGCTGCGCGGCGACGCGGCGATGTCGACACTGTTCGGCCACGTGAAGGGCGCGTTCACGGGCGCGCAGTCGGCACGCGCGGGGTTGCTGCGCGCGGCGGACGGCGGCCTGCTGTTTCTCGACGAGATCGGCGAACTCGGGCTCGACGAGCAGGCGATGCTGCTGAAGGCGATCGAGGAAAAGCGCTTCCTGCCGGTTGGCGCGGACGTCGAGGCGACCAGCGATTTCGAGCTGATCGCCGGCACGCACCGCGACCTGCGGCTGATGGTGGCGGCCGGCACGTTCCGTGAGGATCTCTATGCGCGGATCAATCTGTGGACGTACGAACTGCCGGGGCTCGCCGAGCGTCGCGAGGACATCGAGCCGAACCTCGAATTCGAGCTCGACCGTTTCGGCCGAGAGCAGGGCGAGCAGGTGCGGTTCAACGTCGAGGCGAAGCGGCGTTATCTCGCGTTTGCCGCGTCGCCGCGCGCGGCGTGGGTCGGTAACTTCCGCGAGTTGTCGGCGTCGGTCACGCGGATGGCGACGCTGGCCGATGCGGGACGGATCACGGAGGAACTTGCCGAGCAGGAGGTCGAGCGGCTGGCGCGCACGTGGTCGTCGCCGGGCGGCGCGGGTGCGTCCGATACGTGGGTCGATGCGGTGTTCGGCGCGCGTGCGGCGGAACTCGACCTGTTCGACCGCGCGCAGCTCGAACGCGTGCTCGACGTGTGCCGCGTGTCGGCGAGCCTGTCGGAAGCCGGGCGCACGCTGTTCGCGGTGTCGCGGCAGAGCAAGAAGCAGCCGAACGATGCGGATCGGCTGCGCAAGTATCTTGCGCGCTTCGGGCTGGATTGGGAGGGGGTGCGGCAGGCGCTGGGCGCGGCGCGGTGAGTGCGGCGGCGCGGCCACCTGCGGTCGAGCGGGCGCGGTGTCCGGCCACTCACGCGCGGCAGATCGCGATGATCTCCGCGCTGGTTGCGTCGTCGAACGGTGCGCGTTGCCAGTCGCCGCACCAGTCGGCCGACGCGAATCCGGCCGCAGCGACGCGCGCCTGCAATTCGGGTTGCGCGATGAAGCGCAACCGGCTCGTGTTCTTCAGCAACATGTCGTCGCGGCGGAAACGGTAGTACGTGTCGAACGTCACGATCGCGCCGTCTACCGCGCGCACCGCGTGATGGAGATCGACGCCGCCGAATTCGCGCGATTCGACGCTGCATGCCGAATGCTCCGGCGTCCACGCACGCCACGGCGCGACGCACGGGTTGCGAGTGTCGAACAGGAAACGGCCGCCGTCGGCGAGCACGTGCCGCACGCCGTGCAACGTCGCGTCGATTTCGTCGTCGGTCAGCAGGCACTGGAATGCGTGCCCGGTCATCACGACCGCATCGAACGGCGCGCCGGGCGGCAGGCCGACCAGATCGCAGGCGATCCAGCGTACCGCGCTGGCGCCCGGCTGGCGTCGTGCGTAATCGACCATCGCCGGCGCGGGATCGATCGCGACGACGTCGTGCCCGGCCGCCGCGAGCCGGCGCGCGAACGTGCCGGTGCCGCAACCGAGATCGAGAATGCGTTGCCGCGCGGCGCCGATAACGGATGCGTAGAACGCGAAGTCGCGATCGCCCGCGTTGAACAGGTCGTAGATCGCGACGAGGCGCGGGTCGGTGTAGAGGGCTTCGCCGGTGGGCGCCGCGCGGGACGTCATGCGGCCGCGCGCGTCAGCGCTGCTGCACGGCCACGCGCAGCCCGAGCGCGATGAAGATCGAGCCGATGATCTTCCCCTGCCAGCGCGTGAGCCACGTGAGCCGCTTCACGATGCGGCCGAGCGGGCGGATCGAGCACGCGATCAGCGTCGTATAAAGCGAGCTGAGCACGACGAAGATCAGCCCGAGCACCGCGAACTGCACGAACGTCGAGCCGCGTTCCGGATGCACGAACTGCGGCATGAACGCGAGGAAGAACATCGCGGTCTTCGGATTCAGCACTTCGGCGGGAATCGCCTGCAGGTACGCGTTGAGCGGCGTGACGGACGACACCGTCGGCAGCGACGGATCGGACGGTTTGTCGAGCAGTGCGCGCACGCCGAGATAGATCAGGTACGCGGCGCCGACCAGCTTCACGACGTTGAACGCGAGCGCCGACGTCATCAGCAGCACGGACAGCCCGACTGCCGCGAACAGCGTATGCACGAAGTCGCCGCTCGCGACGCCGAGGCCGGTCAGGATGCCGGTCTTGCGGCCGCCCTGCACGGTGCGGCTCAGCACGAGCAGCACGGCGGGGCCGGGGATCAGGAACAGGCCCAGAACGACGGCCGTGAAGGTGGTCAGCGTGGTCAGGTCGAACATGGCGGCTCCGGCAGGTTGGCGCAGCGGCGAGGGATCGGGGGCATTGTATTCGGTTCGGAGCGCGTCTGCCGACGCATCCCGCGAACGGCCCGGCTGCGTCGGCACCTTTCTGGTATAAGCACGAAAGGAGGGGCGCTGAACGAAGGGCGGTCAATCGTTCGCGAGATGGAACGCGCCGGCCATCCGCTCCTGCTCCCGCGCGGGCAGCACGAGTCGCGTCGCTAGCGTTCTCCATTGGCTGACGACACCGCGGAAGTCGTCGATGATCTCGTCGGCGTCCTGCAGCTTGAGCCGAAAGTATTCGCATACCTCGCGGGCGAGGTCGAGGTTCAGTGCGTTGTCTGCTTCCGTAATGTTGAGCTTGAGGCCATCGGCGACGGCGACAGGATTCATGTCATAGGCCGCCGAAAGTCGCCACCCCGATCCCGGTACCAGAATGAATCCGTGATTGCGGAGATGATCGTCGGTGTTCGAGACCAGAAGGTTGAAGACGATTCGCGCCCATAGCTCGCGCAAGTCGGCATTCGGTTGTGCGCCGTGCCGCATGAGGACTTCGGCCAATTCCAGGTAGCTGACGCCTGTCGACGCATCGTCGCCGTCGACGTGACCGGTCATGGTCATTGCGGACGCGAAATGCAGGCGTTGGCCGTCGGCAGTCCGATCGAAACGCCGGACCAGGAAACAGTGATGGTCGCTGGCGAACTTTCGTGCCTCGGCGTGGGCGACGTTCAGGCCGCAACCCGCCGCTAGCGCATTGACGACCATTTCCCAGCCACCCACGTCGTAGTCGTCCCGTGCGCTCGGAAACTTCGCGATATAGAGACGGCCTCGATCGTCGGCGACGCTTGCCTTGGGTCTTGCGCCACCGAGCGAGCCGCCGGGGGCGATGAGCATCGACAGCCAGTCGCGGCCATTCGGGGCGGTATTGTCGACGTCTTCCTCCAGCGCGCGACTTGCGTGTTCCAGTTCACGAATCTCTGCAAACGGCGGCGCAGCGAGATCATGGCGATCGTCGAGAAATTCTCCGTCGTCGTCGAGCCGGTAGCGCAGCGCGCCGACGCGGTAAAGGTCGTGAACGCCAAGCAGGTAGTCCGATTCGTGGAGTCGGGTGCCTTTCGGTCGCAGGCCGGCACGAATGTCTCGCTCCAGCCTGCGATCCATCAGCATGCGGCCCCACTGATCGGGGCTGGAATCGGCGAAGGCGCCGAACGCGTCCCGCGGCGGGGCCGGATATTGGGGGCCTTCAAAGAGACCGATTGCCGGATCGATCTGCACGCTTGCGAACTCGGGAGCCGCCAGTGCGGCAGAGGCGTACTGGAACTCGAACCGCTCGCTCGCCCGCGTCTTGCGGCTGTGCAGGAGTCCGAGCTTTCGCGGTTCAGGCAAGCCGTCCCAATCTGCGTAGACACCGATCGTCGTCATTTCCCGCGATGCTCCCCATGCCGTTTTCGTGCCGGCTTCAGCAATGCGACAAGATCGGCTGCCGTCGTGCCGCGGGTATCGCCGGGTTCGGTTGTTTCGGATGCCGCCGTGCCTGCTTCGGCCGCTTTCGTGGCGGAGGGAGCGCTTGCGCGCATGCGCCGATCGGGCGTGGGCGACGTGGCGGAGGAAAGAGACGGCGCGGTTCGTCGGGCGGATCGTGGTTTGACGAGGCGGGCGTCCTGAAGCTGGCGGCCGAATTCGTCCGTGGCGGCCAGCTTTTCCAGATCGTGCTGGAGCCCCAGCACCTGCATGACGGACAGATAGGCGCCGATGGTGACGCCCGACCCGCCGGCTTCCAGCGAACGAAGCGTCATCGGCGACATGCCGGCGCGTTCCGCAACCTGCTTGGCCGTCAGCTTCCGGCGCAGGCGCGCAAGCTTCAGCCGCTCGCCGAATTCGGCAAGCAGTTGGTTCGATACTGGCAGGAGCGGAGCCGTCTTTTGTGCCATAAGGCTAGTATTTCAATGTTTTGCTAACGAAGATGCCAAAATATTAGCACAATCGATGCGGCTCGCGATTGGCTTTGATGCTTGGTCGATATGCGGGAATGTAAATATTTTGGCGATTGACAGATGAATTCGCCAAAATAATTGGTTTTCGGGCATCCACTTCATGCGCGCGGAGCAGTCGTGCGCCCCATTCCGATTCCTACACCGCCCTCAACCGCCCCAACTCGTCCGCCAGAAAATCGACGAACGCGCGAATCCGCGCGGACATCTGGTGACGTTGCGCGTACACCGCATAGATATCGGCGCCCGGTGTTTCGTGGTCGGGCAGCACGACCACGAGGCGACCGTCGGCGAGATAGTCGCGGAGGTCCCATTCGGCGCGCATCAGGATTCCGTGCCCGTCGAGCGCCCACTTCACGGCGATCTCGCCGTCGTTCGTCGTCAGGTTGCCGTTGATCCGCACGGCTTCCGTGTGGCGTGCCGCGCCGCGCCCGCTGGTCAGGCGCCAGATCCCGTAACCTTCGTCGCCCTGCCGGATGCCGATGCAGTTGTGCCGCATCAGGTCGTGCGGCGTGCCGGGCGTCCCGTGCCGCGCGAGATACGCGGGCGCCGCGCACAGCAGCCGGCGGTTCGGCGCGAGCCGCCGCGCGACGACGCGCGTGTCGGGCGGCTCGCCGAAGCGGATGCACACGTCGAACGCGTCGTCGGTGAGCGGCGGCGGCATCACCGACAGCTGCAGCTGCACCGACACTTCCGGATAGCGCGCGACGAAGCGCGAGATCGCGGGGCCGACGTGGCTGCGCCCGAAACCGAGCGTCGCGTTCACGCGCAGCAGCCCCTTCGGGCGCTGCTTCGCGCTGCCGAGCAGCTCGCCGAGTTCGTCCATCTGGTCGAGGATCCGGCGCGCGTAGTCGAGATACACGTCGCCTTCGGGCGTCAGCATCATCCGCCGCGTCGTGCGGTTGACGAGCGTTACGCCCGCGCGCCGCTCCATCTGCGTGAGCCGCTTGCTGACGGCCGCCGCGGTCAGCCCGAGTTCGCGCGCGGCCGCGCTCAGGCTGCCCGACGCGGCCAGTGTCGAGAAGAAGCCGAGATCGGCCGGCTGGACAGTATCCGCCATGACGGGATTCGTGAATTGAAGTTAAAGATGCTTTGATTCTAGCGCCGGTTCCTGCGCTCCTGGTTCGTTAAAGTGCGTTCACGCTCACGATCAATCGAGGATGTCCGCATGAAGACCTACCGTATCGCAACGATTCCCGGCGACGGCATCGGCAAGGAAGTGGTGCCGGCCGGCAAGCAGGTGCTGGAAGCGCTGGCCCACGGCTGCGATCGTTTCGCGTTCGAGTTCGAGGATTTCGACTGGGGTGCCGATTACTACCGCCAGCACGGCGCGATGATGCCGGCCGACGGCCTCGACGCGTTGCGCGGCAAGGACGCGATCCTGTTCGGCTCGGCGGGCGACCCCGACGTGCCCGATCACGTGACGCTGTGGGGGCTGCGCCTGAAGATCTGCCAGGGCTTCGACCAATACGCGAACGTGCGCCCGACGCGCATCCTGCCCGGCATCGACGCGCCGCTGAAGCGCTGCGGGCCGGACGACCTGAACTGGGTCATCGTCCGCGAGAACTCCGAGGGCGAATACGCGGGCGTCGGAGGCCGCGTGCACCAAGGCCATCCGATCGAAGCCGCGACCGACGTGTCGATCCTCACGCGCGCCGGCGTCGAACGCATCATGCGCTTCGCGTTCCGGCTCGCGCAGTCGCGTCCGCGCAAGCTGCTGACCGTGATCACGAAGAGCAACGCGCAGCGGCACGCAATGGTGATGTGGGACGAGATCGCGAAGCAGATCGCGCAGGAATTCCCCGACGTCACATGGGACAAGGAGCTCGTCGACGCGGCGACCGCGCGCATGGTCAACCGGCCGGCGTCGCTCGACACGATCGTCGCGACCAACCTGCACGCGGACATCCTCAGCGATCTCGCCGCCGCGCTCGCCGGCAGCCTCGGCATCGCGCCGACCGGCAACATCGATCCCGAGCGCCGTTATCCGTCGATGTTCGAGCCGATCCACGGCTCCGCGTTCGACATCATGGGCCAGGGGCTCGCGAATCCGGTCGGCACGTTCTGGTCGGTCGTGATGCTGCTCGAGCATCTCGGCGAGGCGGAAGCCGCGGCGCGCGTGATGCAGGCGATCGAGGCCGTGACGGCCGACCCGTCGCTGCATACGCGCGACCTCGGCGGCAGCGCGACGACCGCGCAGGTGACCGCGGCCGTGTGCGAGCGCGTCGCGAACGCGGCGGTCGCGGCCTGACGATCGACGCGGCGCTGCACATGCGTGCTGCGATGTAGCCGCGGCGCGAGTGCGCAACCGGTAGCGGGCCGCTGCCCGTTCGTCGTCCTACCGGTTTTTTATGCCCGCGACTCGCGCATCCGACGCGAGCCGGGCGCCGGCCCGCGCGCTTCGTCGCGGCGCCGGCGAGTATTCACAGACAGAGCACGGCTCGACCTCGAAGGAGGAGACACATGCAAGCGGATCTGGAAACCCGCGTCGCGCGGAAACTGATGTGGCGCATCATTCCGTTCGTGATGCTGCTTTATTTCGTCAGCTTTCTCGATCGCGTCAACGTCGGCTTTGCCGCGATGACGATGAACAAGGCGATTGGCCTGTCGCCGACCGCGTTCGGGTTCGGCGGCGGCCTGTTCTTCATCGGCTACTTCCTGTTCGAAGTGCCGTCCAACCTGATCCTCCACCGCGTCGGCGCGCGCATCTGGATCGCGCGCGTGATGATCACGTGGGGCCTCGTGTCGGCCGTGTCCGCGTTCGCGGCCGGGCCGACGAGCTTCTACGTGCTGCGCTTCCTGCTCGGCGCGGCCGAAGCCGGGTTCTTCCCCGGCATCATCCTGTATCTCAGCCTGTGGTTCCCCACGAAGCAGCGCGCGGTGGCCGCCGCGTGGTTCATGGCGGCCGCGCCGATCTCGACCGCGATCGGCTCGCCGCTGTCGGGCGCGATCATGCAGATGCCGCCGATGTTCGGGCTCGCCGACTGGCAGATGCTGTACATCGTCGAAGCGCTGCCGGCGATCGCGCTCGGCTTCGTCGTGCTGAA
Organism: Burkholderia sp. NFPP32; assembly: GCF_900119325.1. Taxonomy (NCBI): domain Bacteria; kingdom Pseudomonadati; phylum Pseudomonadota; class Betaproteobacteria; order Burkholderiales; family Burkholderiaceae; genus Burkholderia; species Burkholderia sp. NFPP32. The sequence goes on from NZ_FPJP01000008.1 coordinate 10,009, forward strand.
GTGCCTGACCGATTCGCCGTCGAAGGCCGCGTGGCTGCGGCCGGACGAGCGCGACTGGCTGATCGCGAAGCTGAAGGCCGAAGCGGACGTGCGCCACACGCATGCCGGGAATATGGCCGGCGCGTGGCAGGCGCTGCGCGATCCGCGCGTGCTGGCGCTCGCGCTGATCTACTTCGGCACGTCGGCCGGGCTCTATACGCTCGGGCTGTGGGCGCCGCTGATGGTCAAGCAGTTCGGCTTCGCCGCGCTGCAGACGGGCCTGCTGACCGGCATCCCCAGCATCGCCGCCGTCGTCGCGATGATCGTCTGGGCGCGGCATTCGGATCGCACCGGCGAGCGCACGTGGCACGTCGTGATTCCGTGCGTGCTGGCCTGCATCGGCTTCGTGTTCGCGGGCCAGGCGAGCACCGCGTTGCTGACCGTGCTCGCGCTGGTGGTCGTCAACATCGGGATCAGTGCCGCGAAGGCGCCGTTGTGGGCGATGCCGAGCGCGTTCCTGTCAGGCGCGGGCGCGGCTGCGGGGATAGCGATGATCAACTCGATCGGCAACCTCGGCGGGTTCGTCGGGCCGTTCGCGATCGGCTGGCTCAAGCACGCGACGGGCGGGTATGCGGCCGGGCTTTATGTGGTGGCGGGCACGCTCGCGGTGTCGGCGGTCGTCACGCTGATGCTGAGCCGGAAGGGGGCGAGGGAAGCGGTCGTGCCGGGCGTGCGGCATCACCCGTAAGCGCGGCGGTTGGGCCGAACCGCCGGACAGGCGCGTATCGCGTGCCCGTCCGGCGTTACGGCGCCGTCTCTGCAACCTGCTGCGCGATGCGCGCCGCACATGCGTCGGGCGTCGCGGCGGACGTATCCAGCACGACCTGGCTGAACGCCCGCGACGCATACCCTTCGCGATACATCTCGGCGATGCGTTGCCGTTCCCAGTCCGTCAGTGCGCGCGAACCGCGATTCGACGACGCGATCGCTTCAGGCGGCGCGAGCGTGACAACGAAAAGCCGTGCGTCGCGCGCGTCGCATGCCGCGCGCAGCCGTTCGAATTCCGCTTCGGCGATCGGATAGGCAATGACCAGATGACGCTCGCGCGTATCGGCGATCTGCGTGACGAGGCGTTCCAGCGCGATCGCCCACTGCACGTCGAACGGCGCATCGTCGGGCGCATCGTGATCGTCGCCGTCGATGAAGCGCGCATCGGGCAGCATGCGTGCGAGTGCGAGGCCGATCGTCGTCTTGCCGCTGTTGATCGGGCCGTTCAGGTGGATGACGGTGAGAGGGCTCATGAGGACAGGCACGAATCGGACGACTCGCAGCTTGCCATGACTGGCGCGACGTTGCAGTGCCGTTGGTGCGTGGCGCGGCGTGGTGCGATTGCGGAGGGGAAAGCGGAAAGGCGGGGAGAGGCGGAAGGAACGGCAGGCTGCGTGCGTGATGATCGGCCCACGCGGCCTGCCCGGCCGTGCCGCATTCAGCGATGCGGCACGGCGTCGAACGACGCGACTTACTTGTCGTCGCCCTTGATCTGCGGCAACGCCGACGCTTCACCCGGCGTCAGCAGCCCGACCTGCGCATACACGCGCAGCTTGTCGCGCGTATCGGTGATGTCGAGGTTGCGCATCGTCAGCTGGCCGATCCGGTCGCGCGGCGAGAACGTCGACGCCACCTTCTCCATCGACAGGCGTTCCGGCTGATACGTGAGGTTCGGCGACTTCGTGCTCAGGATCGAGTAGTCGTTGCCGCGGCGCAGTTCGATCTTCACTTCGCCGGTGATCGCGCGTGCGACCCAGCGCTGCGCCGTTTCGCGCAGCATGATCGCCTGCGGATCGAACCAGCGGCCCTGGTACAGCAGGCGGCCGAGACGGCGGCCGTTCTCGCGGTACTGCTCGATCGTGTCTTCGTTGTGGATGCCGGTGACGAGACGCTCGTACGCGATGTACAGCAGCGCGAGGCCCGGGGCTTCATAGATGCCGCGGCTCTTCGCCTCGATGATGCGGTTCTCGATCTGGTCGCTCATGCCGAGGCCGTGGCGGCCGCCGATGCGGTTCGCTTCGAGCAGCAGCTCGACCGGATCCTTGAACTCGACGCCGTTCAGCGCGACCGGCTGGCCGGCTTCGAAGCGCACCGTCACTTCTTCCGCGGCGATCTTCACGTCGTCGCGCCAGAACGCGACGCCCATGATCGGGTTCACGATCTTGATGCCGCTTTCGAGGCTTTCGAGATCCTTCGCCTCGTGCGTCGCGCCGAGCAGGTTCGAGTCGGTCGAATAGGCCTTCTCGGCCGACATCTTGTACGCGAAACCGGCCTGGTTCATGAATTCGGACATTTCGGCGCGGCCGCCGAGCTCGTCGATGAACGTCTGGTCGAGCCACGGCTTGTAGATCTTCAGGTCCGGGTTCACGAGCAGGCCGTAGCGGTAGAAGCGCTCGATGTCGTTGCCCTTGTACGTGCTGCCGTCGCCCCAGATGTTGACGCCGTCTTCCTTCATCGCGGCGACGAGCATCGTGCCCGTCACGGCGCGGCCGATCGGCGTCGTGTTGAAGTACGTGACGCCGGCCGTCGTGATGTGGAACGCGCCGCTTTGCAGCGCCGCGATGCCTTCGGCGACGAGCTGCGCGCGGCAGTCGATCAGGCGGGCGCCGGCTGCGCCGTATTCGATCGCACGCTTCGGGATCGCGTCGTAATCGTCTTCGTCGGGCTGGCCGAGGTTCGCCGTGTATGCGTACGGGACGGCGCCCTTCAGTTTCATCCAGTGCAGCGCGGCGCTGGTGTCCAGGCCGCCGGAGAAGGCGATACCGACCTTCTGGCCGGTCGGGAGGCTTTCGAGAATCGTGCTCATAGGAATTACCGTGGATTGGGTCCGGTGGGATCGTATTTCGCGGAATATGCGAGTATCGGCTGTCCGGGAAGTTGGGGCAAGGGCTGATTTTCGCGCGGATACGTCGTCAGGCCTGTCGCGGCGGGCCCGGCGGGCGGTTAACCAGGCGGAGAACGCGGCGCGAATCGGCGCCGCTCGGCGGCGGAAACGGGCTCGGACGCGCGCCGTCGCGGGCCGTGCTTCCGGGGCCGGATCGGCCGAACGGCGTACCCGCCGCCGTCAGGATAGCGGTCCGCCAACCCGAAAGGAATATGAAAGCAAGGCGGGTGAAGCACGGAATCCCGCGAACCTCAGATATTCCACGACTGCGCGGTATCGAGCAGCTTCTCGCGCAACTGATCGACTTCGCCGGCCAGCTTCGCCGTGATCGACACGTAGCCGGACAACTGCGGCGGCGGTGCGTCGTGCGGCGGGTCGGCCGGCCGGCGGCGCGGCGCGAGCCGGCTCGGCTTGCCGAACTTGAGCGCGCGGCTCGCGCCGACCAGCGTGTCGCGGATGCGCCGGTTCACGGCCTTCATCTCGACGCGCATGTATTCGCGGGCCGCCACGTCGTCGCGGGCCGGCACCGCGCTCGACAGGATCTCCAGATAACCGATGCACAGGCGCAGGCTGCGCTGGATCGCCTCGAGCTGCGTCATCGACGTCTCGCATTCCTTCGACACCGACGGCATCAGCGAACGCAACTGCACGAGCAGCGCGCTCAGCGCGGCCATTTCCTTCAGGTGGGCGTCGTCGCTCACGTGGCGGTCGCCGGCGAGCCGCGCGTGCACGGCCGCGCACGCGCGCAGCGCGTCGGCGAGCTTGTAGCGCCACGAGTAGGTTGCATAGAGCGGCAGCGCGAACGAGAACGCCAGCGCGATCGCGATGCCGATCAGCACGTTCACCGCGCGCCACAGGCCGTCGACGATCTCGTTGTCGCCGTGCCCGGCGACGATCACCATCGTGATCGCCGACAGCAGCGCGATATAGCCGGCCTTGCCGATCGCGTGATACGCGCAGATGCCGCACGCGAGCGCCATCAGCAGGTAGATCGCGATCGGTGCGTGCGCGGCGGAATACAGCAGGATCAGCCCGAGCCCCGCGAGCGCGCCGATCGACGTGCCGAGCGCGCGCTCGGCCGCCTTCTTGCGGATGTTGCCGTGATGCTGCAGCCCGCCGACGACGATCAGAACGGTGATCGTCGACCACTCGCCGTGCGGCACGCGCAGGCCGGTGGACAGGCCGATCGACACGAGAATCGCGAGCGCGACGCGCGCCGCATGGATCAGCTTCGCGTGCCGGTAGCGGCGGTACGGATCGAGCAGCGGACGGAGCGCGTGGCGCAGGAGTGGCGGCAGCCGGGTAGGGAGCGAGGCGGTCATGACGGAACTGAGGTGGCCGGAACGCGCACGGCGGCTTGCGCGGGCCGGCGCCGCGCCGCATGCGCAGCAGACGTAACGCTAGCCGAACGCGCGCGGGCTGTCCACGGCGCGGCTGTCCGGCGTGGCCGGCTGCCGCATCGTGTCGCGACGACACGTCACGCCATGTCACGCCATGCGTCGGCCGCGCTTGGCTGCGCGTCCGACACGCGGTTGCGTCCGCCGGACTTCGCGCGGTACAGCGCCTCGTCGGCGCGCCGCAGCAGCGTTGCGGCGTTCGCGCGGCCGTCGGCGGCGGTCGCCGTGCCGATGCTCGCGGTGACGCGCCCGTACGGGCTCTTCACGTGCTCGATGCCGAGCTCCGCGATCGCGCGCCGGATGCCTTCGGCGACGGTTGCCGCGCCATGCGCGTCGGTGTCGGGCAGCGTGACGACGAATTCCTCGCCGCCGTAGCGCGCGACGTGGTCGCCGTCGCGGCGCAGGCAGCGCGACGCGGATTGCGCGACGCGACGCAGCACGTCGTCGCCGGCCGGGTGGCCGTAGTAGTCGTTGAACGCCTTGAAGTGATCGACGTCGACGAACAGCACGGACAGCGGGCGGCCGCTGCGCGACGCACGCTGCGCCTCCTTCGCGAGCACCGTGTCGAACGTGCCGCGGTTGTCGAGGCCCGTCAGCGAATCGGTGTGCGCGAGCCGGTACAGCTTCGATTCGGCGATCTGCCGGCGTTTCAGTTCGCGCGACAGCGCCAGCGAGCCCCACGCGATGAACCCGGTGAACAGGAACATCAGTACGACGGTCCAGATCGCGCGGTGGTGCCACGGCGCGTAGACGTCGAGCTCGGCCGGCGCAACGTCGACGATCAGCGGCAGGCCGGGCAGATGCTTGTAAACATAGATGCGCCGCACGCCGTCGATGCTGCCCATGCCCGACAGCACGCCTTCGCGGCGGCGCAGCGCCTCGATGAACAGCGGCGAATCGTGCAGGTCGAGGCCGACCACGCGCGCGTCGTAAGGCAGGCGGCTCACGAGCATGCCGTTGAGCTCGGCGATTGCCGCGCTGCCGTGCTTGCCGACCGCGAGGCCGTCGAGCAGCGCGCGGAAGTAGTCGATGCTGAGCGTGCCGACGACCACGCCGCCGAACGTGCCGTCGGACAGCGTGATCCGGCGGCTGAGCGCGATCGTCAGTGCGCCGCCGCGCAGCCGGGACGCGTAGGGCCGGCTGATGTAGAGGCCCTGCGCGAGCCCGTTGCGGTGCACGATGAAATAGTCGCGGTCCGCATAGTTGCCTTGCCGCGCGGGCGACACGCTCGAATCGATCACGATATTGCCGTGCGTATCCATCACGAAAAGCGACCCGAGATACGCGCCGGTAGCGGCGCGGTCGAACAGCAGCCGGTGGCGCTGGCGCGGTGGCAATGTCATCAGTTCCGGATCGGCCAAGCCGTCGACGACGTTTTGCAGCGACAAATCGTAGAGTTCGATATTGCGCGCGATATCGCGTTCGATCAGCAGCATCAGGTTGCGCGCATTTTCGACCGCGTGCTCATACGCGTCGCGTCGCGCCTCGATTAAAAGCGACGTCGAAAGTCCCCAACTGAACATCAGCAGGACGATGCCTGCGACGAGCACGCCGCGGGGCGACAGAATGCGTGCCACGATCGACGCGGTATGGCGGCGCAGCGTGGCGGGCAGCGGGAGTGACTTCATCCTCGGGGGCGGGGGCGGTGGATACTCGCGTTGTCGACGGTTCCGCGCGCTGATTATTTCGAATTAACCCGCATTATCTCGCGAATTCCTGCAATTCGTGTGTGCATGCAAAACATGCATGCGGAAACAGCGATTCGAAACGATTACGCATCATTACTGCATGGCGCGCGGGCGATTTGATTTGAATCAATTATCAGTATCGGTCGTTTTGTCTGATTAATGGTGCGACGCCCGGTCGATTTTTCGTATCGGCGCGGTATTTGGCGGATCAAGACAGGATTACCCGCTTATCGGGCGGAATGAAAAGCCGAATAACCCCGGGATACCCATGGTTTTCGCGACGGCAGGCGGCTGCGGTTGCGCCGGTGCAGCCAACTCCTTGATTCTGCGAAATCTCTGCGGCCGCGGCGGGCGTGTGCGCCTGAGCTCCCTCCATGGCGAATCAGGTAGAATCCGCGCTTCGCCGCAGGCGCCCGCCGCGCAACGCGTATCGGGGCCGCATCGAATGCATCGCAGGACGCGTACCGCGCTCCGATTCCGCATGCGCCGGCTACGGATGCCGGCCCGCTCAACGTTCGTCTCGTTTATGTCCGCAATTCCGAAATCCGACCAACCCGGTTCGTCCGCGAACCCACCCAAGCTTCATCGCGCGCTGAAGGCGCGCCACCTGACGATGATCGCCATCGGCGGCTCGATCGGCACGGGCCTGTTCGTCGCGTCCGGCGCGTCGATCTCGCAGGCCGGCCCCGGCGGCGCGATGGTCGCGTACATGCTGATCGGCCTGATGGTCTATTTCCTGATGACGAGCCTCGGCGAGATGGCCGCGTTCATGCCCGTGTCGGGTTCGTTCGCGACCTACGGCGCGAAATACGTGGACGAAGGCTTCGGCTTCGCGCTCGGCTGGAACTACTGGTACAACTGGGCCGTGACGATCGCGGTGGAGCTCGTCGCCGCGCAGCTCGTGATGCACTACTGGTTTCCGGACGTGCCGGGCGTGTGGTGGAGCGCGGCCTTCCTCGCCGTGATGTTCCTGCTCAACGCGCTCACCGTGCGCGGTTTCGGGGAGGCCGAATACTGGTTCGCGCTGATCAAGGTCGTCACCGTGGTCGCGTTCATCGGCGTCGGCCTGCTGATGATCTTCGGCATTCTGAAAGGCGCGCCGAGCAACGGCTGGGGCAACCTGACGATCGGCGACGCGCCGTTCGCGGGCGGCCTGCCGGCGCTGATGGGCGTCGCGATGATCGCGGGCTTCTCGTTCCAGGGCACCGAGCTGATCGGCGTCGCGGCCGGCGAATCGGAGCACCCGCGCACGACGATCCCGCGCGCGGTGAAACAGATCTTCTGGCGGATCCTGCTGTTCTACGTGTTCGCGATCTTCGTGATCGGCGTGCTGATTCCGTACACCGACCCGAACCTGCTGAAGACGGACGTGACCGACATCGGCGTGAGCCCGTTTACGCTCGTGTTCCGCCACGCGGGCCTCGCGTTCGCGGCCGGCGTGATGAACGCGGTGATCCTGACGGCCGTGCTGTCGGCCGGCAACTCGGGCATGTACGCGTCGACGCGGATGCTCTACAACCTCGCGACCGAAGGCCGCGCGCCGAAGGTGTTCGCGAAGCTGTCGCCGGGTGGCGTGCCGCGCAATGCGCTGTATGCGACGACGGCCGTCGGCGCGTTGTGCTTCTTTACGTCGCTGTACGGCGACAAGACGGTGTACCTGTGGCTGCTGAACACGTCGGGGATGACGGGCTTCATCGCCTGGCTCGGCATCGCGGTCAGCCACTACCGGTTCCGCAAGGGCTACGTGAAGCAGGGTTATGCGCTCGACCAGCTGCCGTACCAGTCGAAGTGGTTCCCGTTCGGCCCGCTGTTCGCGTTCGTGCTGTGCCTCGTGATCGCGCTCGGGCAGGACTATCAGGCGTTCCTCGCGAACAAGATCGACTGGGCCGGCGTGATCGCCACCTATGTCGGCATTCCGCTGTTCGTCGTCGTGTGGCTCGGTTTCCGGCTCCTGAACAAGAGCCGCTTCGTGCGCTACGAAGACATGGAGATCGCGCCGTGGATCGCCGCGAGCCGCGGCGCGCAGCCGCAGCCGGTGGCGAATCGCGAAACCGCGGGCTGACGCGGGCGCGGCAGGCGGCCGCGCGACATGCGATGAAACGGGAAGCCTCGCGCTTCCCGTTTTTTTTGCCCGGCTTTTGCCTGCACGGGGTCAAAGCCGGTTATATTGCCCGACCCTACCGGGCCACGGCCCGGCCGGCGCGACACGCGCAGCGCGGATCGGCATCCGGCGCGCATGGCGCGCGGCGGCCGGCGGCGCCCGGCGTTTTCATCGTTCCATCCGGGCCGGCACGGCCCGCGGAGCGCGCAACCCAGAGGAATCCATGAGCGCATCACCCGCCGAGCGGAAGGCCGGACCCGTTTCCATCGTGCGAATCGAAGCCGCGATCAACGCGTGGCGCGAAGTGTACCCGCCGGCACCGGACGGCGAGGACGGCTACGCGCTCGACGCCGGCAGCAATTGCCTCGCCGAGCTGTACGGCACGATGATCTGCTATCGGCTGCCGGACGTGCCGCTCGACTCGCTGAGCAACGAGCAGCGCGACGCGCTCTACGCGACCGAGGTGTGACGGGCGGTCGCGACGCTGCCGCGACGCGGCCGGCGTCGATCGGGAAACGGGAAGCCTTCAGGCTTCCCGTTTTGCTTTGGGCGGCGCGTGGCCGTGTGCGTGGAGGTTTGCGCCGCCTGCGGTATCGTGACGACATCGTCCGGCCGTGGTTTGACGTCGGGGCGCTGTCCGGGAGGCATCGAAAATGGAGTTGAGACACCTCCGCTACTTCGTCGCGGTCGCCGAGGAGCGGAATTTCACGCGTGCGGCGGAACGGCTGCATATCGCGCAGCCGCCGCTGAGCCGGCAGATCCAGCAGCTCGAGGAGGCGCTCGGCGTGCCGCTGTTCGAGCGCAATGCACGGCCGCTGAAACTGACCGACGCGGGGCGCTTCTTCTATTCGCACGCGGTGCAGCTGCTCGCGCAGACGGCCGAGCTCGAATCGATGACGAAGCGGGTCGGCAAGATCGAGCGCAGCATGTCGGTCGGGTTCGTCGGCTCGACGCTGTACGGGATGCTGCCGAAGATCATCCGGCGCTTTCGCAGCGAGTATCCGGCCGTCGAGCTGAGCCTGCACGAGATGTCGACGATGGACCAGATCAAGGCGCTGAAGGAAGGGCGCATCGACGTCGGGTTCGGGCGCATCCGCCATGAAGATCCGAGCGTGCGGCGCGTCGTGCTGCGCGAGGAGCGGATGATCGTCGCGTTGCCGGTCGGCCACCCGCTCGACAGCGCGAAGCCCGTGCTGTCGCTGCACGATCTCGTGAACGACACGCTGATCATCTTCCCGAAGGCGCCGCGGCCGAGCTATGCGGACCAGGTGCTCGCGGCCTTTCACGATCGAGCGCTGCAGCCGCGGCGGATCTACGAGACGCGCGAACTGCAGATCGCGCTCGGCCTCGTCGCGATGGGCGAGGGCGTGTCGGTCGTGCCGCACAGCGTGTACGGGCTGAAGCGCGACGACATCAGCTACAAGCCGCTCGACGATCCGAACCTCGTGTCGCCGATCATCATGAGCATGCGGATGCTCGACGAATCGGAGGACATCCGCGCGATGCAGGCGCTGATCTACCGGCTGTACGACGAAGCGCAGATGGAGTATCTGCCGCCGCAGCCCGAATGAGCGCGCGGGCGGTGGGGGCTTGCTTGACGCTGCGCGCGCGGGCAGGCCAACATGCGGGGATCCGATGGGGCCGCCGACGTGCGGCCGCTTTCATGCAGACGACCGACACATGACCGATAGCCTGATCGAGGAGACAATCGTCGAGACGCCGCAAGGGCGTCTTTTCGCGAAACGCTGGCGCGCTCGTCCGGTGCAAGATGAGACGGGCACGTCCGGGGCGGCCGCGCCTAAGCCGGCCGCACCTAAGCCGGCCGCGCCCATCGTGCTGCTGCACGATTCGCTCGGCTGTGTCGACCTGTGGCGCGACTTTCCCGCGCACCTCGCGAACGCCACGCAACGCGACGTGATCGCATACGACCGCCTCGGCTTCGGCCGTTCGGATCGTCATCCGGGGAAGCTCGGCACGACGTTCGTGCGCGACGAGGCCGATCGATCGTTCGATGCCGTGCTCGAGCAACTGCGTGTCGATGCGTTCGTCGCGTTCGGGCACAGCGTCGGCGGCGGGATGGCGGTCGGCTGCGCGGCCGCGCATCCGGATCGTTGCCGCGCGCTCGTGACGGTTGCCGCGCAGGCGTTCGTCGAGGATCGCACGCTGGCCGGCATTCGCGACGCGGCGCTGCAGTTCGACGAACCGGGCCAGCTCGACCGGCTCGCGCGCTATCACGGCGACAAGGCCGAGTGGGTGCTGCGCGCGTGGGTCGATACGTGGCTGTCGCCGGCGTTTCGCGACTGGAATCTCGACGACGACTTGCCGCGCGTACAATGCGCGACGCTCGCGATTCACGGCGAAGACGACGAATACGGCTCCGACGTGCATCCGAAGCGGATCGCCGCGCGCGTCGCGGGGCCGTCGTCGTTCCTGTTGCTCGCCAAATGCGGGCACATGCCGCACCGCGAGCGCACGGACGACGTGCTGGCCGCGGTGGCGACGTTCCTGCGCGACGCGGGCGCTTGAGCGCCCGGGCAACCGGCGGGCGTGTGCCCGCCGGCCGTCAGAACGCCAGCTGGATCGCGAGGTCGATCGCGAGCAGCGCGATCGAGCAGCCGATGCCGAGGATCACGTTCGGCAGCCGATGCTCGAAGTCGCGATCGCGGCGCATCGCGGCGCCGAGCAGGAAGATCGCCTCGACGACGATCTGCAGCCCGACGAACAGCAGCATCAGCAGATACTCGTAACCCATCTGCTTGAACGCGGCGAATTGCATCCCGTGATCGCGGATCCACTGGCCGACGCGCAGCAGTTCGTAAATGAACAGCAAGGCGGGAAACAGGTAGCTGATGAAATAGGTCGGCGCGGTGGCGTGCCGTAGTTCGAGGTGGAAGTGCTGATGCGTGGTAGCCATCACGAATCCCTCCTTGCAACGCATGGTTGCGGTCGCGACGGCGGCGCGACAACGTGCGAACCACGGGATTACCCGATGCACCGTGCGCAGCCGTACGACACCAGCATACTGCTGCGCGGCAGATTTGGCATGTGGTGCGTGCATTCGTCGTGAAAAACCGTATGCGCCGCGCGACGCATTCAACGTGCGGCACTCGCCGGATGCGGCATGTCGACGGGTTGCGTGGCGCCCGATGCATTCGGCGGCAACCACGCCGGATGCTGTTCCGGATCGCGGGCCAATGCGCTCAACTTTTCGCTTGCGCGCCTTCAATAAACAACTTCGCGACCGACTGAAACTCCCGTTTCAGCGACAGCCCCGGCACCGTCAGCCAGCGCAGCATCGCCGCGAGATACAGGTGATGGAACCACATCGCGAGCTGGTCGGCCCGCAGCGTTGCGTTCAGTTCGCCGGATTGCTGCCCCGCGGCGATCAGTTGCCGCCACACCAGCGCGATATCGCTGCCGTTCTCCCCGCCGTTTTCCGGATCGACCGTACCGATGCTCAGGAAGCGGTGCCGCAGATACGCGAGCAGGTACACCGGATGCTGCTCGCACCACGCGGCCGATGCGTCGAGCACGCAGCCGATACGCGACGCAAAGGTCTTGCGCCGCGCGACGTCGCGTTGCAGATGCGCGAGGTCACGCGCGAGCTCGCCTTCGAGCCAGTGCGCGAGCACGGCTTCCTTCGTCGGAAAGTGGTTGTACAGCGTGCGCTTCGCGACATCGGCCTGCGCGGCGATCTGTTCCATCGTGACGGCTTCGTAGCCGTGCGCATCGAACAGGCGCGCGCCGGTGGCGGCGAGATGCGCGAGCATCTGGATGCGCTTGCGCGCGCGGCGGCCCGGATCTTCGGTCGGAATCGGCATGATGGGGGATCTGTTGAAAGTGAACGAATTGCATTAGTATACGACGTGCATTTTTTGAGATCCACCGATTCCATTCGATGGAACGAGGAGTCACGCATGAAGCTTGTCATCGCCACCTACGGCACCGAAGGCGATACGCGCCCGCTCGCGGCGCTCGGCCGCGCGCTGATGGATACCGGCCACGATGTCCGGCTGCTGGCCGATGCCGCGACGCTCGGTTCGGCCGACGCGCTCGGCGTGCCGTCGGCGCCGTTGTCCGGCGATATCCGCCGCGCGATTGCGCCGGACGGCGCGTTGTCGGACGCGGTGCGCGGGCGCGGCGGGTTCAACGACACGTCGAAGGCGCTCGCGGCGATCGCGAATGCGAACACGGCCGCATGGATGCGCGAAGTCGCGGACGCGTCGGCCGGTTGCGATGCGATCCTCGTGTCGGGGCTCGCTTCGTTCGTCGGGTTGTCGGTCGCCGAATATCGCCGCGTGCCGGCGATCGGCACCGGCATGATCCCGATCACGCCGACCGCCGAATTCGCGTCGCCGTTCCTGCCGTCGGGCAAGCTGCCGCGCTGGCTGAACCGCGCGAGCCACCGGTTCGTCAATGCGTTGCTTTGGCAGGCGTTCAGGAAGGCAACGAACGCGGCGCGCACGAGCGTGTGCGGGCTGCCGCCGCGCAAGCAGGTATGGACCGATCATCCGATGCTGTACGGCGTATCGCCGGCACTGCTGTCCGGCCCGGCCGACTGGCCGTCGCAGGTGCTTGCATGCGGGCAATGGCATATCGATGCAAGCGCATGGGCGCCGCCGTCTGAACTATCGGCATTTCTCGAAGAGGGCGATCCGCCGGTGTACATCGGCTTCGGCAGCATGGCCGGTTTCGACCGGGCCGCGATGGCCGACGCGCTGGCGCGTGCGCTCGACGGCCGCCGCGCGCTGTTCTATCCGGGCTGGAGCGGCATCGATGCGTCGCTGCTGCCGGCGCATGTACGCGTGATCGGCGATACGCCGCATGACTGGCTGTTCCCGCGCGTGTCGATGGCGATTCATCACGGCGGATCGGGCACCACGCATTCGGCCGCGCGGGCCGGCATTCCGTCGGTCGTCGTGCCGTTCGCGGGCGATCAGTTCTTTTGGGCGAACCGGTTGCAGCGGCTCGGCGTCGCGGATGCGCCGGTCGCGGGGCGGCGCGTGGACGGTGCCGCGCTTGCGCGGGCGATCGCGTTTGCCGAACGCGGCGACACGAAGGCGCGAGCAACGGCACTCGGTGTGCGTATCGCTCACGAGGACGGCTTGAAGCTGGCGGTCGGCGCGATCGAGCGATGGGCGCACCCGGCGCGCGGTGAGGCCGCGCGTCAGAAATGCCCGGTGAACCGGTAACGGCTGCCCGGGTGCCACAGATTGGCGACCGACGCGACCAACCCTTGCGACCACGTGCGCCGATGCAGCAGCAGGCACGGTTCGCGGTCGTCCATCGTCAGATGGCGGCGCGTTTCGGCGTCGGGCATCGCGGCCTCGATCCGGTATTCCACACGCTGCAGCGGTGCGACGCGTGTCAGGTACTGGTTCGGCGTCGTCGTCGTGAAGTCCTGCAATGCGTATTCGGGCGCGCAGGCCGGATTGACCCAGCGCTCCTCGAGCTGCACGGGCGTGTCGTTCTCGAAGTGCAGCACGCGCGAATGGAAGATCGGGCTGCCGGTGTCGAGCTTTAGCTCGTCGGCGAGCTTCGCATCGGCGACGGCCGCGCCGACCTGCAGCACCTGCGCGCGATAGCCGTGGCCGCGCGCGGCGACTTCGTCGGAGATGCTGCGGATCGCGACGAGCGTCGATTCGTACTTCGGCGATGCGACATACGTGCCCGAGCCGCGCGTGCGCGTGAGCACCTGTTCGGCCGTCAGCTCGCGCAGCGCGCGGTTGACGGTCATCCGCGCGACGTTGAATTCGCGCGCGAGCTCGTTCTCCGACGGCACCTGGTCGCCTTCCGCCCATTCGCCGGCATGAATGCGCGCGAGGATGAAGTCCTTGATTTCCTGATAGATTGGTGTGGTCATGGGATCGCGATTCGAGAGTCGGCAGCGGCCCGCCGCCGAATGCCGATCCGGCGCGCGCCCGGCGCCGAGTGTACCGGTTTCGCGGGCGCGCGGGCCCGGATTCCCCGAATGATCCCTGTTCGGCCGGCGCACGTCCATGCGGGATTGCACAGGGCGACCGGCCTTCGATGGCCTGCGCGCGGTCAGAACCGATGCCGGATGCCGACCGTCGCGACCACCTGCGTGTTCGTCGACGAAGCCGCGAGCCCGGTGACGTTCGCGAACCCGAGCGGCGCGCCCGACGGCACGCCGAACTGGTGCTGGTACACGGTTTCCGCATACACGTCGGTGCGCTTGCTCAGCGCATAGTCGGCCATCAGCGTCACCTGGTGCCATTTCGGCCGGTGGCTGCCGGCCGCGTCGTCGTAGCGGCCTTCGGTGAACGTATAGGCACCCGCGAACGAGACCGCCGGGGTCAGCGCATAGCGCGCATTGATCTCGTAGTTGTCGAAGCGCAGCGCGTTCAGCGCGCCGGGCAGCGACGACGCGGCCGTTTCGTCGAACATCGAATGCGTCCACAGTGCGCCGACCGTCAGCCGGTCGAACGCATAGCTGCCGCCGGCGCCCATCACGCGCTGGCGCACGGCGGGGAAGTTCGGACCATCGTTCGTCGACAGCGCACCGCCGGCCGTCAGCCCGCCGCGGTTGAGCTGCAGGTACGCGGCGCCGAGACTGACCGGCCCGTTCGCATACGACACGCCCGCGCTGTACGCGCGGTTGTTCGCGAAGCCGCCGGCCGCGTTGCTGAACCCGTACAGGCCGCCGAACTGAAAGCCGGCGAGCGTCGGGCTCGTGTATTTCACCGCGTTGTCGATGTAGAACGAATCGTCGATGTTGTCGTTGTCGAACGGATGCGACGCGAGGTTGTTGCCGTCGCCGTTGTTCGCCATTGCCAGCGGGCCCAGATAGTCGACCACGGAGTCGTATTGCCGGCCGAGCGTCAGCGCGCCGTATTGGTCGCTTTGCAGGCCGACGTATGCGCGGCGGCCGAACATCGTGTTCCGGTAGGACTGCGTGCCGTTGTTCAGGTTGAAGCCGCTCTCGAGGCGGAACAGCGCGTGCAGGCCGCCGCCGAGATCCTCGTTGCCGTTCAGCCCGAAGACCGTATTCGACAGCAGGCCGCTGCCTTGCTGCCACACGCTTTTGCCCGACTGGTTGTTCGTATAGGCGATACCGGCATCCAGCATCCCGTAAAGCGTGACGCTGCTTTGCGCATGCGCGGCGGCGCCGAATAACGCGAGGGAGAGGGTACCGACGACTGCTTTTTTCATTGTTTTTGCTTCCTGGGAAAGGCCCGTAACGACGGGAACGGCGATTCGTCGCGCGCGCCGGCGCGAGCGCGTTCGGTTCGTGTAGAACCGCGCCCGTTCGTGCCGGATGCGTGCGTTCGAATCGATGAAAGGGAGGTGTCGCGCGGCCGAAACGGCTGCCGGCTAGTGCTGCAACAGGCGGATCGTGCCGAACTCGGCGGCCGGCAACAGGCGGAGGATCGCCATGATTGCCGGCGATGCCTGCGACCGCGCGACTTCGAGCTCGATGCACGCGCGTCCGGTGCGCTTGTCGATCGCGGCCGTATAGAAATTGAGCGCGGCGCCGACAGCCTGATGCAGCAGGCGCCGTACGACGGCGAGATTGTCCGATTCGACGTGGATCGACAGCAGCACGAGTTCGTCCGCGGGGCACCTGCGCCGCGAACGAACGGGCGGCAGCTCGCGTGAAGCGGCGGATTCGGTTCTGGTCGGTTTCATGCGTTCATCCCCGGGTCGCATCGTGCTCCGCACCGCGGAGATCTCGTGTGGACATGGCTCTCATTCTAGGAATCGCCGTGACGATACGGTGTATAGACTCGCACCGGCGCTGAAAAGAACATATAAAAAAACATCGCGACCGGCGGCTTTCGTCTTTACAGCTTTTTTATTCCCCGTAAGGAAATTGAACACCGCTTTGATACGCGGATTTCTACACTGTCGCATCCCGTTCTCCAGACGAGCATGGGGGTGTCACTCGAGCCCGCGCCGACGCGGCAAGGCCCGATACGCCGACGATCGCGTGGATATTCCGCGCATACGAACAAAAGGGGAAAGCCATGTTGTGGATCACCGGCGCGTTATCGATCGCGCTCTTTATCTATCTGTTTCATGCATTGATCAAGCCCGAGCGGTATTGATCGGCACGATTCAACAGGAATTCGAAAATATCGGTGAATGTCATGAGCGATCTGCTTTTCGTACTGTTCACGCTTGCGTTTTTTGCACTGACGGCCGGTTTCATCACCGGTCTCGACCGGATCTGAGCGAGCGTCGACATGTTCAACAATCTGATTCAATTCGCGATCGTTCTCGCGATCATGCTGGCGCTGGTGCCCGTCGTCGGGAAATGGCTTGCGCACGCTTTTACGAGCCCGCGTCACGTGTGGGTCGAACGCCGCACCTATGCGCTGCTCGGCGTGAATCCCGACGAAGCGATGTCGTGGCAGCGTTACGGGATGGTGCTGCTGCTCGGCAATGCGGGGATGATGCTGCTCGGCTATCTGCTGCTGCGCATCCAGGACGCGCTGCCGTTCGATGCGCTGCAGCGCGCCGCGCAAAGCCCCGACCTCGCGTTCAACACGGCCGCGTCGTTCATCACGAACACGAACTGGCAGGCGTATGCGGGCGAGAGCAGCCTGTCGAACTTCTCGCAGATGGCCGTCATCACGTTCCTGATGATGGTCAGCGCCGCGACCGGCATCGCGGCCGCGGGCGGCTTCATCCGCGGGCTGAGCCGCAAGAGCGCGGCCGACATCGGCAACTACTGGGTCGATTTCACGCGCGTGACCTACCGCGTGCTGCTGCCGCTCAGCTTCGCGATGGCGCTCGTGTACGTATGGCAGGGCATGCCGCAGACGCTCGCGTCCGACGCATGGGCGACCACGCTCGAAGGCACGCGCCAGCAGATCGTGATGGGGCCCGTTGCGAGCCTCGAATCGATCAAGCACATCGGCACGAACGGCGGCGGCTTCTTCAGCATGAACGCCGCGCATCCGTTCGAGAACCCGACGCCGCTCACCAACACGCTGCACATGTTGTCGATGCTGCTGATTCCGTCCGCACTGACCTATACGCTCGGCACGATGATCGGCCGGCGCCGCCAGGGCTGGGTGATCCTCGGTGCGTTCGTCGTGATGTTCGTCGGTTTCCTCGCCGTGATCTACCAGGCCGAGCAGCACGGCAATCCGCTGCTGACCGGGCTCGGCGTTGACCAGCAGATGAGTGCCATGCAGCCGGGCGGCAACATGGAAGGCAAGGAGATGCGCTTCGGCATCGCGCAGACGAGCCTGTTCGCGACCGTCACGACGGCCGCGACCACCGGCTCGGTCGACGCGATGCACGACTCGCTGACGCCGCTCGGCGGGCTCGTGCCGATCGCGCAGATGATGCTGAACAACGTGTTCGGCGGCGACGGCGTCGGGCTGATCAACCTGTTCACGTTCGCGATCCTCACGGTGTTCCTCGTCGGGATGATGATCGGCCGCACGCCGGAGTTTCTCGGCAAGAAGATCGAGGCGCGCGAGATGAAGCTCGTGATGCTCGCGGTGCTCGCGCATCCGTTCAGCATCCTCGGCTTCACCGCGCTGGCCGCGATGCTGCATTCGACGCTGGGCAGCCTCGCGAACCTCGGCCCGCACGGCTTCAGCGAGGTGCTGTACGCGTACACGTCGGGCACGGCGAACAACGGCTCCGCGTTCGCGGGCCTGAACGCGAACACGCCGTTCTTCAACACGACGATCGGCTTCGCGATGTTGATCGGCCGCTACCTGACGCTGCTGCCGATGCTTGCGGTCGCGGGCAGCCTCGCCGCGAAGAAAAGCGTGCCCGAAAGCGCCGGCACGCTGTCGACGTCGACGGGCCTGTTCGCCGGCCTGCTGATCTTCGTGATCCTCGTCGTCGGCGGCCTCACGTTCCTGCCCGCGCTCGCGCTCGGCCCGGTCGTCGAGCATCTGCTGATGTCCGGCGGCCAACTGTTCTGAAGGAAACATCATGATGCAACGCAAT
Source organism: Burkholderia sp. NFPP32 (assembly GCF_900119325.1). Lineage (NCBI taxonomy): Bacteria > Pseudomonadati > Pseudomonadota > Betaproteobacteria > Burkholderiales > Burkholderiaceae > Burkholderia > Burkholderia sp. NFPP32. The sequence continues at coordinate 28,042 of NZ_FPJP01000008.1, forward strand.
CGCCAGGCAGCGGCCGTCGCCGCGCCGGCACCCGGTTCTTCGTTCGGCGCGGCGACGCGCGGCCTCGTGCGGCCCGTGATCGCATCGTCGGTGCTGTTCATGCTCGTCACGGGCATCGCGTATCCGCTGCTGACCACGGGCGTCGCGAACGCGCTGTTCCCGGCACAGGCGCGCGGCAGTCTCGTCCAGCGTGACGGCACGACGATCGGCTCTGCTGTGATCGGACAGAACTTCACGCGCGCCGGCTACTTCCATTCGCGGCCGAGCGCGACGGTTGGCACCGATCCGGCCGATCCGTCGAAGACGGTCGACCAGCCGTACAACGCGGCCGGCAGCGGCGCCAGCAACCAGGGCGCGACCAGCAAGAAGCTGCTCGCGGATATCGCGCAGCGCGTGCGTGCGTACCGGCAGCAGAACGCTCTCGCCGACGGCACGCTGGTGCCGGCGGACGCCGTCACCGCGTCCGCGTCGGGGCTCGATCCGGAGATCTCGGTCGCGAACGCGCGGCTGCAGGCGGTGCGGGTCGCCCATGCGCGCGGCATCGATGCCGCGAAGGTCACGGCGCTGGTCGATCGCATCGCCGCACCGCGCCAGCTCGGTGTGCTCGGCGAACCGCGCGTGCGCGTGCTCGACCTGAATCTCGCGCTCGACCGCGCATTCGGCCACGCAGCCGGCGCGCAGAAAGAGCAGGAATAACGGAGTCACTCATGTCCCATATCGAAACCCCGATCAACCCCGCGGCCATGCCGATCGGCGGCGTGCCGCCGATGCGCTGGACCGCCGTGCTGCGCGAGGCGTTCCGCAAGCTCGCGCCGCAGGTGCAGTTGAAGAACCCGGTGATGTTCGTCGTCTATCTCGGCAGCATCGTCACGACCGCGCTGTGGCTGCAGGCGCTGACCGGCACCGGCGATGCGCCGGCCGGCTTCATCTTCGCGGTCGCGTGCTGGCTGTGGTTCACCGTGCTGTTCGCGAACGCGGCCGAGGCGCTGGCCGAAGGGCGCGGCAAGGCGCAGGCCGACGCGCTGCGCGCGGCGCGCAAGCGCGTGTACGCGAAGGTGCTCGACGAACCGAAGCAATACGGCAGTACCAGCCATCGCGTGCCGAGCGACGAGCTTGCCGCCGGCAGCATCGTGCTCGTCGAGGCCGGCGACACGATTCCGGCCGACGGCGAAGTGATCGACGGCGTCGCGTCGGTCGACGAATCGGCAATTACCGGCGAATCGGCGCCGGTGATCCGCGAGTCGGGCGGCGATTTCTCGTCGGTGACGGGCGGCACGCGCGTGCTGTCCGACTGGATCGTTGTGAAGATCACCGCGCAACCCGGCGAAGCGTTTCTCGACCGGATGATCGCGATGGTCGAAGGCGCGAAACGCGGCAAGACGCCGAACGAGATCGCGCTGACGATCCTGCTCGTCGCGCTGACGATCATCTTCCTGCTCGTGTGCGTGACGCTGCTGCCGTTCTCGCAATTCAGCGTGCTGCTGAACGCGTCGGGCGCGGCCGTGAGCCTGACGGTGCTGATCGCGCTGCTGGTCTGCCTGATCCCGACGACGATCGGCGCGCTGCTGTCGGCGATCGGCATCGCGGGGATGAGCCGCATGATGCGCGCGAACGTGCTCGCGACGTCGGGCCGCGCGATCGAGGCGGCCGGCGACGTCGACGTGCTGCTGCTCGACAAGACCGGCACGATCACGCTCGGCAACCGCGAGGCCGTGCAGTTCCGGCCGGCACCCGGCGTGGACGAGCGCGCGCTGGCCGAGGCCGCGCAACTGTCGTCGCTCGCCGACGAGACGCCCGAAGGGCGCTCGATCGTCGCGCTCGCGGAGCGGCGCTTCTCGCTGGAGGTGGCCGCGAGCGACGGCAGCATCGCGGTGCCGTTCAGCGCACGCACGCGGATGAGCGGCCTCGATATCGGCCAGCGGCAGGTGCGCAAGGGCGCGGCGTCCGCGATCCGCGCGCACGTCGATGCGCTCGGCGGCGCGTTTCCGCATGCGGTCGAGGCGGCCGTCAACGACATCGCGCGGCGCGGCGGCACGCCGCTCGTCGTCGCCGACGGCTTGCGCGTGCTCGGCACGATCGAGCTGAAGGACATCGTCAAGCACGGGATCGCCGCGCGCTTCGCCGAGCTGCGCAAGGTCGGCGTGAAGACCGTGATGATCACCGGCGACAACCGGCTGACCGCGGCCGCGATCGCGGCGGAGGCCGGCGTCGACGATTACCTTGCCGAAGCGACGCCCGAGGACAAGCTTCGGCTGATCCGCGAGCACCAGGCGAAGGGCCACCTCGTCGCGATGACGGGCGACGGCACCAACGACGCACCCGCGCTGGCGCAGGCCGACGTGGCCGTCGCGATGCACAGCGGCACGCAGGCGGCGAAGGAGGCGGCCAACATGGTCGACCTCGACAGCAACCCGACGAAGCTGATGCAGGTCGTCGAGGTCGGCAAGCAGATGATCATGACCCGCGGCGCGCTGACCACGTTCAGCGTCGCGAACGATCTCGCGAAGTATTTCGCGATCATCCCGGCCGCGTTCGTCGCGACGTATCCGGCGCTCGGCGCGCTGAACGTGATGGGGCTGCACAGCCCGACGTCGGCGATCCTGTCGGCGGTGATCTTCAATGCGCTGATCATCGTCGCGCTGATTCCGCTCGCGCTGAAGGGCGTGAAGTATCGCGCGGAGCCGGCCGGGACGCTGCTGGGGCGCAACCTGCTGATCTACGGCGTGGGCGGCATCATCGCGCCGTTCATCGGCATCAAGCTGATCGACATGCTGCTGACGCCGTTTATCTGACCGAACGCGCCGTCGCGGCCCCGCTCACGCCGTCGCGGCGTGCGCGGGGCCGTTCGGCGTTTCAATTGCCGGAAGCGATCATGGATGTGAACGTGAACGAAGCGAATCGGCGGGAGAGGGTACTGCCGGAACCCGCGTCAGGCCGCGACCGCTGGCGGGTCGTGCTGCGTGCGTGCGCGGGCATCGCCGAGCGCATCGCGGGCGCCGGGCCCGACACGCGGCCGGGGCTCGCTGTGCGGGAAGCGCACCCGCGCACGCGCATCTGGGTGTCGCAGTACGCGGCGCCGCTGCTGTGGGCCACGCTCGTCTGCGCGCTGGCGACGCTCGCGGCGAGCGCGCTGCTGCGCGTGTTCGACCTGTCGAACGTCGTGATGCTGTTCCTGATGACCGTCGTGCTGATCGCGCTGCGGCTCGGCCGGCTGGCCGGCGCGTGGGCCGCGTTCGTCTGCGTCGGCTGCTTCGACTTCTTCTTCGTCGAGCCGCGGCTGTCGTTCGCGGTGTCCGATACGCAATACGTGTTCACGTTCGCGTTGATGCTGGCCGTCGCGCTCGCGATCGGCCAGCTCGCGGCGCGCCTGCGCGCGGAGGCCCGCGCCGCGCGCGCGAACGAGAAACGCTCGGCGGCGCTCGCGCGCGTCGCGCACGATTTGTCGGCCGCGATCGGGACCGAGCAGATCGCGTCGATCTGCACCGGCACGATCGCGTCGCTGCTCGGCGTGCGCGTCGCGCTCGTGCTGCCCGACGAGAATGACCGGCTGATGCCGACGCAACACGCAGGGTTCGTCGAAACGCCGATCGCGCGCTGGGCATACCAGCAGGCGCGCGGTGCCGGGTGCGGGATGGCGCCGTTCGAGCGCGCGGCCGCGCAGTACCTGCCACTGAAGGCGCCGATGCGCGTGCGCGGCGTGCTCGTGCTGTTCGGCGACGCGCAGCCGGTGCCGACGGACCCCGACGATTGCCGCCTGATCGACGCGTTGTGCTCGTCGATCGCGATGGCGCTCGAACGCGTGCACTACGTCGACGTCGCGCAGCACACGCTCGTCCGGATCGAAGGCGAGCGGTTGCGCAACGCGTTGCTGGCCGCCGTGTCGCACGACCTGAAGACGCCGCTCACCGCAATCCGCGGACTCGCCGAGACGCTGGAGCGGCCGGAACGTCTGGCGGACGGGCAGCCGGCCGCGCTCGCGCACGGCATCCGCAACCAGGCCGAGGCGCTGCACGGGCTCGTCGTGAACCTGCTCGATCTCGCGCGCATGCAGAGCGAAGGCGTGCGGCTCAATCGCGAGTGGCACATGCTCGACGAGATCGTCGGCAGCGCGCTCGCGCATTCGGCCGGCGTGCTGGCCGGCCGCGACGTGAGCGCAGACTTGCCCGTCGACCTGCCGCTGATCGACGTCGACGCGCTGCTGATCGAGCGCGTGCTGATGAACCTGCTCGACAACGCCGCGAAGTACGCGGGCGCGGATGCGGTCGTGTCGGTGCGCGCACGCGTGTTCGGCGAAACGCTGTACGTGTTCGTCGAGGACGACGGGCCCGGTTTCGTCGCACGCAACACCGAGCCGCTGTTCGAACCGTTCGAGCGCGAACGCAAGGAGTCGTCGATCAGCGGCGTGGGGCTTGGGCTCGCACTGTGCCGCAGCATCGTCAACGCGCACGGCGGTTCGATCCGCGCGGTGCCGCTCGATCCGCACGGCGCGCGGTTCGAGATTCGCCTGCCGTTGGGCGCGCCGCCCGACATCGAACACGAGAGCCGGACATGATCAGATCGCGCGTACTTATCGTCGAAGACGAATCCGACATCCGCCGTTTCGTCAGGATGGCGCTGGAACAGGAAGGGCTCGACGCCTGCGAGGCGTCGACGGCCCGCGAGGCGCGGATGTATGCGTCGAGCAGCAAGCCCGATCTCGTGATCGTCGATCTCGGGCTGCCGGACGGCGACGGCAAGGCGTTCATCCGCGAGCTGCGCGAGTGGTCGACGGTGCCCGTGATCGTGCTGTCGGCGCGGCAGCAGGAAGTGGAGAAGGTCGCGGCGCTCGACGCGGGCGCGGACGACTACCTCGCGAAGCCGTTCGGCGTGCCCGAACTGCTTGCGCGGGCGCGTGCGCTGTTGCGGCGCGCGGCGTTCGTGTCGGCCGACGGGCAAGCGTCGTCGATCGTGCGGTTCGGCGACGTGACCGTCGATCTCGGCCGGCATGAAGTCGTGCGCGGCGGCGAGCCCGTCCATCTGACGCGCCTCGAATTCCGGCTGCTCGCCGCGCTGATTCGCGCGCGCGGCGGCGTGATCGCCGCGCGGCAACTGCTGGCCGAGGTGTGGGGCATTCACGACGCGGATCGCGCGCACTACGTGCGCGTGTACATGACGAACCTGCGGCAGAAGCTCGAACCCGTGCCGGCGAGGCCGCGGCACCTGCTGACGGAACTGCAGTTCGGCTACCGGCTGGTCGGACTGGAAACGGTCGGCGCGACCCGCGAGGTCTAGACAGGTGTTGCGTGCCTTCCGGCCGCTCCCTTACGCATCGAGAAAGCCGGAATTCAGCATCGCGTAATCCGTAATTAATTGAAATTTAAGGGAGTTCTCGGTCGTCAATCTTAATGATCCGACAATTAGAGATAAACACGGATTGCTGGCGATGCCCCTGAAAAGGCAAAGTTGTATGTACAACTTGGGGCGTCGCTAGACAGGGCGATTTCCGGGTTGGAAGGGGTCGCGGCGAAGCCGCCGTGCCGGCAGCGCCGATGCGGGCTGCCCGACGGGACCCCTGCCCAGTTCGCCTCTGACAGGAACGCCATGAAGAAACTCGCGCTCAGTATTGCCCTTGCCTGCATCGCGGTCGGTGCCCACGCCAAGGATTGGTCGACGATCCGGTTCGGCGTCGACGCCAGCTATCCGCCGTTCGAATCGAAGGACGCAAGCGGCAAGGTGGTCGGCTTCGACGTCGATCTCGGCAACGAGATTTGCGCCCGCCTGAAGGCGAAATGCGTGTGGATCGAGAACGACTTCGACGGGATGATTCCGGCGCTGAAGGCGAAGAAGTTCGACGGCGTGCTGTCGTCGATGTCGATGACGCCGGCGCGTGCCGAGCAGATCGCGTTCTCCGACAAGCTGTTCAACACGCCGACGCGCCTCGTCGCGAAGAAGGGCGCGAACCTGCAGCCGACGGCCGAATCGCTGAAGGGCAAGTCGGTCGGCGTCGAGCAGGGCACCATTCAGGAAACCTACGCGAAGACTTACTGGGCGCCGAAGGGCGTGCAGGTCGTGCCTTACCAGAACCAGGACGGCGTGTACCAGGATCTGATGTCCGGCCGCCTCGACGCGGCACTGCAGGACGCGGTGCAGGCCGAGATCGGCTTCCTGAAGACGCCGCGCGGCGCGAACTTCGATTTCGCCGGCAAGGATATCGACGATCCGAAGACGCTCGGCAACGGCGCGGGCATCGGCCTGCGCAAGGACGACGCCGACCTGAAGGCGAAGATCGACCACGCGATCGCCGACATCATCAAGGACGGCACGTACAAGAAGCTCGAGAAGAAGTACTTCGCGTTCGACGTCTACGGCGGCTGACCGTCCATGCGGCGCGCATCGGCTACGGTGCGCGCCGCGTCTGTTACCAGGCGCCGCCCGCGTCACGGGATGCGTCGGGCTTGATGAGCAGGTTGCATCAGGTAGTGCGTAGATATCGTTTGATGCGCGGTTAATGGCTATTGACAATCCAGCCACATCGTTCTGGACCCCTTATATGATCTTCCAAGGATTTGGCCCGCTGCTGTGGGCCGGCACGGTCGAGACCGTGAAGCTCGCGGTGCTGTCGCTCGCCGCGTCGCTCGTGCTGGGGCTCGCCGGCGCGGGCGCGAAACTGTCGACCAACCGCGTGCTCAAGTCGATCGGCACTTTCTATACGACGCTGATCCGCGCGGTGCCGGACCTCGTGCTGATGCTGCTGCTGTTCTACGGGATCCAGATCCTGCTGAACAACGCGACCGACCTGATCGGCTGGGGCCAGATCGACATCGATCCGTTTGCGGCCGGTGTCGTGACGCTCGGCTTCATCTACGGCGCGTACTTCACCGAGACGTTCCGCGGCGCGTTCCTCGCGGTGCCGCGCGGCCAGCTCGAAGCCGGCTTCGCGTACGGAATGGGCGGCTGGCGCGTGTTTCGCCGCATCCTGTTCCCGCAGATGATGCGCTTCGCACTGCCCGGCATCGGCAACAACTGGCAGGTGCTCGTGAAAGCCACCGCGCTCGTGTCGATCATCGGCCTCGCCGACGTGGTCAAGGCGTCGCAGGACGCGGGCAAGAGCACGCTCGATTTCTTCTTCTTCACGCTGGCCGCGGGCGCGATCTACCTCGCGATCACGACGGTGTCCAACGTCGTGCTGCATCACCTCGAGAAGCGTTATTCCGTCGGCGTCCGGAGGCTCGCACTGTGATCGAACTCATCGGCCAATACTGGCAAAGCTATCTGTACACCGACGGCTACCGCTTCAGCGGCCTCGCGATCACGCTGTGGCTGCTGGTCGTGTCGATCGCGCTCGGTTTCGCGCTGGCCGTGCCGCTCGCGATCGCGCGCGCATCGTCGAACCGCTGGATCTCGGGCCCCGTGTGGCTCTATACGTACGTGTTCCGCGGCACACCGCTCTACGTGCAGCTGCTGATGTGCTACACGGGCATCTATAGCCTGCAGGTCGTGCACGATCACGCGCTGCTCGACACGTTCTTCCGCAACGCGATGAACTGCACGCTGCTCGCGTTCGTGCTGAACGAATGCGCGTATGCGACGGAGATCTTCGCGGGTGCGATCAAGGCGACGTCGGCCGGCGAGATCGAGGCCGGGCAAGCCTACGGGATGTCGCGCTTCAAGCTCTATACGCGGATCATTCTGCCGTCCGCGCTGCGCCGCTCGCTGCCGAGCTACAGCAACGAGGTGATCCTGATGCTGCACGCGACCACGCTCGCGTTCACCGCGACCGTGCCCGACATCCTGAAGGTCACGCGCGACGTCAATTCGGCGACATACATGTCGTTCCAGGCCTACGGCATCGCCGCCGTGCTGTACGCCGCCGTCGTGTTCGCGCTCATCTGGGCGTTCCGCAAGCTCGAGACGCGCTGGCTCGCGTACCTCTCGCCGCGCGGCCATTAATGCATTCGCAACGAAGGACCAAGCATGTACAAGCTCACAGTCGATAACCTGCATAAGAAATTCGGCGACAACGAGGTGTTGAAGGGCGTGTCGATGAAGGCGAAGGCCGGCGACGTGATCAGCATCATCGGCTCGAGCGGCTCCGGCAAGAGCACGTTCCTGCGCTGCATCAACTTCCTCGAGCAGCCGTGCTCGGGGCAGATCACGATCGGCAGCGAGCCGATCCAGACCACGCGCGACCGCAACGGGGCGCTGCGCGTGGCCGACCAGAAGCAACTGCAGCGGATGCGCACGAAGCTGGCGATGGTGTTCCAGCACTTCAACCTGTGGGCACACATGACGGTGCTGGAGAACGTGATCGAGGCGCCGATGGCGGTGCTCGGGATCGGCAAGGATGAAGCGATCGCGCGGGCGCGCAAGTATCTGGAGAAGGTCGGCCTCGCACCGCGCGTCGAGGGCATGTATCCGTCGCACCTGTCGGGCGGCCAGCAGCAGCGAGTTGCAATTGCACGCGCGCTGGCGATGGAGCCGGAAGTGATGCTGTTCGACGAGCCGACGTCGGCGCTCGATCCCGAACTGGTGGGCGAAGTGCTGAAGGTGATGCAGAAGCTCGCCGAGGAGGGCCGCACGATGGTCGTCGTCACGCACGAGATGGGCTTCGCGCGCAACGTGTCGAATCACGTGATCTTCCTGCACCAGGGGAAGATCGAGGAGGAAGGGAATCCGCAGGAGATTCTCGTGAATCCGAAGAGCGAACGGCTCGGGCAGTTTCTGTCGGGGCGGTTGAAGTAAGCCGTCGGCGTTGTGTATCGCCCGTGACGCTGCAACGACGCCACGGGCGGTGCGCGAATTGAAGAACGCCTATTGTTGCGCGAGCGCATCCGTCAAAGGCCGCCGCGCGACACGCACTCGGGCTCGACCCCGTCGATCCGCACACGCTGGAACGCTAAATGCTTGTCACGTGTGATCCTTTCGATGAGGGAGCGCCGCGATGAGCACACCGACAACAACCCATTTTTCCCATGTGAAGCCGCAGGACACCGCGTATCAAGGAGAAGGCCTGCGCGACTTCTTCCTGTATCGCGATCTCGGCATCGCGGCCGCGACGAACGGCAAGGTCGTCGCGCAACTCGTCAGGGCGAATCATGCACCGACGGCGGGCACCGGCTGGCACCGTCACGAGGCCGAGTTCCATATCGTGTTCATGCTGAAGGGTTGGGCGCGCTTCATGTACGGCGAGCAGGAAACGCTGGTGTCCGCCGGCGACTGCGTGCATCAGGCACCGGGGATCGTCCACTACCTGTTCGATTACTCGCCGGACATGGAGTATCTGGAGATCGTCGGCCCCGCCGATTTCAAGTCGATCGACGTCGAAGGGCCGTGCGCCGTGCCCCCGCCGACGCCGTGGGGCGAGACGGGCGCGTAGCTGCCCGGTTTTCCGGCGCGCGCATGCGCCGACCGACGCGCATCGTGTGCACGTTTGCGACGGACCGCCTTCGGGCGGTTTTTTGTTGATCCTTCCCGGAAGCCGCCGCGTGCTCCGCGGACCATTCGAATTCCGAAGGGTCGGGAAGCTGAAGATCCGGAAAGAAAGGAAAGAGATTCGTCAGCTTCGCGTGACGGATTGTTACGCGGTGTCAAAGATCGTCAATTGCGGGCTGCGCGGTGCACGGCCTGTCGGCGGCCGGCGTTAAGGAGGTACCAGCCGGATGACCGGCTGACCTACCCGGGAGAAATCCATGAAGCGCATCGCGAAGATCCTGACGGCCACCGCAGTGGCATGCGCCGTTCTCGCTCCGGCGCTTGCCGAAGCCCATTCGCACCGTGTGTGCCATTTCGATCATCACCACCATCGCATGTGCCGCTGGGTGCGGTAACCGTGGCTTTCCCCGGGGATGCCCGGGACGCTTTCACCATTCAGGCAAATCAGGAGAGGACTATGAAAAAGACGATGTTGATCGCCGCGCTCGTCGCCGGCATGGGGGTGTCGATCGGTGCGTTCGCGCAGGTTCCGGCCAGCGCACCGGCCGGAACGACCGGTTTGTGCAAGGACGGCTCGTTCTACTCGGGCGCATCGAAGAAGGGCGCATGTGCCGGCCACAAGGGTGTGAAGACCTGGTACGGCGCATCGTCGGCGGCAGCAGCCAGCGCGCCGGCCGCGATGGCGCCTGCGACGGCGGCTTCCGCTGCCGCCGCGTCCGGTGCCGCGCCCGCGAAGAGCGCCCCGGCGACGACCGCCGCTGCGGCGCCGGGCGGCGGCGCGGGCAAGGTGTGGGCCAACGACAGCACGAAGGTCTATCACTGCTCGACCGACAAGTACTACGGCAAGACGAAGCACGGCAGCTACATGTCGGAAGCGGATGCGAAGGCGAGGGGCTTCCACGCGTCGCACGGCAAGGCCTGTTCGTAACGCGGGCCAGGCGCGCGAGTTCGTTCGCTTGCGCGTCGTCTGAACGCTGCAGGAAATCACGCCCCGCCACCCCGGCGGGGCGATTCATTTGCAACGCCGGCGGTTGCGTCGCAGCACCGGTTCAGTGTGCACGATGCGATTATGTTTCGGTCGCCGTATCGTGCTCGGTTGTGCGCGCATCGAGCAGCGCACGCAACGTGACGTAGTGCGCGCCGTTCGCGCTGCCTTCCGCATCCGCGGTGCGATCGTACGGCTCGTTGTCATGAATCGTCGCGCGCACGATCGGATAGATCTGCGTTTCCCATCGGCTGCCGTTGAATACGCCGTAGTGGCCCGCGCCCGTCTGCACGTGGTGCGTCTTCAGATACGACGGCAACCCCGAACACAGCTCCTGCGCGGCGACCGTCTGGCCCACCGCGCAGATGTCGTCCTTCTCGCCTTCGATCGTCAATAGCGCGGTGCGGTGAATCGCCGCCGGTTCGACGAGCCTGTCGCCCACCGTCAGTTCGCCGCGCGCGAGTGCGTATTGCTGGAATACCTTCTCGACCGTCTCCAGATAGAACTCCGCGGTGAGGTCGGCCGTCGCGAAGTATTCGTCGTAGAAATGCCGCAGCGTGTCGGCTTTCGCGGGATCGCCTTTCGCGCGCTGGTAATACAGATCGGCGAACGATGCCGCATGCCGGTCGGGGTTCATCGACATGAACGCGCCGACCTGCACGAAGCCCGGATACACGCGCCGCTGCGCGCCGACGAAGCCGGCCGGCACGACGCTGATCAGGTTCTTCGCGAACCATTCGATCGGCTGGCTCGTGGCGAGCGCGTTGACCTTCGTCGGATTCACGCGGCAGTCGATCGGGCCGGCCATCAGCGTCAGGCTTGCAGGTTGCGCCGGATCGCCGCCGGCGGCCATCAGCGCGACCGCCGCGAGCGCGGCGACGGTCGGCTGGCAGATCGCGAGCACATGCGTGTCCGGGCCGACCTGGCGGATGAAGTCGATCACGTGCGTGACGTATTCGTCGAAACCGAAGCGCCCGGCCGTCAACGGGATGTCGCGCGGGTTGTGCCAGTCGGTGATGTACACGTCGTGGTCGGCCAGCATCGTGTGCACCGTGCCGCGCAGCAGCGTCGCGAAATGCCCGGACATCGGCGCGACGATCAGCACGCGCGGCTGGCGCGCGACCGGCAGTGCCTTGCGGAAATGCAGCAGCGTGCCGAACGGCGTGGCCGCGGCCGCCTCCTCGACGATCGGCACCGTTTCTCCGTCGACGACGATCGACGCGATCCCGAACGGCGGGCGCCGATGCGAGAACGCGCAGCATTCGAGCAGTTCGCACAGCGCGTCGAGCATGCGGCCCGTCGGTGTTGATGTAGATGGGGGCCACAGCGACATCGTCGCGCGCGTGGTCGCAGCCCATGCGCGCGCCGGGCGCAGGCATTCGGCAGACCATTGGTAAAACGGATAGGCAAACAGGTTCATGACCGTCGCTCGTTGCGCTGCGTTGCAATGAACGAGGCAAGCCGTGTGCCAGCATGCGGCTGGCACGCGCGTTGCGAGTGGTTCGGGAACGCGGTGGCGCAGGTGGCACGCGACGACGGATGGCCGAAGGCGATGCATTGCCGGGCCGGTCCGGCGCGCGGCCCGTGCTGCAATACCGTGCGGCGTCGCGCCGGTTCGGCGAATATGCCGCACAGGCGTGGTGCGGGTGACGGGGGCGGCGTCCGCTTTCGGTGCAGGGGCACGAACGGCTTTCAGCAGGGGAGCGACATGGAATCAACCGGACAGACGACGCTGACCATCAGCAGCCGCAATTACTCGTCGTGGTCGATGCGCGGCTGGCTGCTCGCGAAGCTGAGCGGCCTGGCGTTCGACACCGTCAGCGTACCGATCGATGCCGCGTCGCGCGCGGAGCTGCTGCTGCTGTCGCCGTCGATTCTCGTTCCATGCCTGACGCATGACGGCAACAAGGTGTGGGATACGCTCGCGATCGCCGAATACCTGAACGAAATCCGGCCGCAGGCGCGGCTGCTGCCTGAAGACCGGCATGCGCGCGCGCATTGCCGGTCGATCTGCGGCGAGATGCATTCCGGTTTCAGCGCGTTGCGATCCGCGCTGCCGATGAACCTGCGCGCGCATTTCCCCGGCTTCCGGATCTGGTCGCGCGCGCAGCACGACATCCAGCGGATCGTGACGATCTGGCACGAGTGTCTGGCCGCGTATGGCGGCCCCTGGCTGTTCGGCGCGGAGATCGGTATCGCCGACGCGATGTATGCGCCGGTCGTCACGCGCTTCCTGACCTACGACGTGAAGCTGGAACCGGATATCGCCGAGTACTGCATGCGTGTGCTCGCGCATCCGTTCGTCGCCGAGTGGATCGACGCGGCGAAGGCGGAGCAGGAAGACATCGACGAACTCGACATGGAGTTTTGATGCGCGCGATCGCGGCGTGCTTTCAATTGCACTACACGCGCAGGCATCGAAATTGGATTCTCGATGCAGTTGCGCAATGCGCAAACGTTTTACCTTGATTTCGGGTTAAACCGAGTGCGAATTCCCTAAAGGATGTTGAGCTCGATGACGTAAACGAGTCACGGGGACGACTCGCGACACGCATGCTTTCGACGTGCGGCGCGCAGTCTGCAACATTCAGCGCAGCAGGGGAATCGACGTGAATCGTCAGCAATCGTGGACGCGTACAGCGGCGCCCGGAGAAATCATTTATTCGGAGGGCTTCGCGGGCGAGCCCGTGATCTTTCTGATCACCGACGGCAAGGTCGAGCTGTCCACGCGGTGCGACGACAAGCGCGTCATCGTCGCGACGCTCGGCCGCGGCGAGTTCTTCGGCGAATCGGCGCTGCTCGCCGCCGAGCCGCGCGCCCATACCGCGAAGGCGCTTTCGTTCTGTCAGCTCACGGTCGTGCCGGCCGGCATGCTCGATGAAGAAATCGAGCGCGTGTCCGCGCTGCTGCGCCATATCGTGCGAACGATGATCCGGCGCGTGAAGCGCAAGGACGACCAACTCGCGACCTACACGCACGCGGACTTCATGCCCGGCGTGCTGTCGTATGCGCATGTGCTGTCGCTGATGGCCGGCGCCGATGCGCGCGAATCCGGCGACGGGTGGGCGCGCAGGCCGATGCAGGCCCATGCGACCGAAACCTCGGTGCCGCTCGCCGAAGTGATCCGCAAATGCCGCGCGATTGCCGGCCATTCGCGGCCGCACGTGCTCGCGATGCTGCGGCGCATGGAGAAGCTCAATCTCGTCACGATCGAAGCCGCGCAGGCCGACCATGTCGGCGGTGCAGCCGACTATGCGGCTTCGTCGGACGCGCGCCAGGTCGTCACGTTCGATGCCTCGCGCGTGATCGATCGCGCGCAGCAGGTCGCGGACCACGATCTCGACCTGTCGATCAACAGCGAACTCGAGCTCATCGAACTGGCCGATCTCGAATCGCTGATCGGCGTCGAGAAGACGCTGTTGCTCAACAAGCTGTCGAACGGCGAGATCGCCGACGAAGTGTTCGCGTTCCGCAAATCGAAGGTGCTCAGTTACGTCGAGCAAAAGGGCGTTGCGTACTTCTCGCGGCGCAACGCGCGTCGCGGCGGCGACGTGCGCGCGCTGGAGGATCTCGTGTGGGTCGACCAGCGCACGCTGTTCGACGTGATCAGCGCGTTCGATACGTACGATCTCGCGAAGCTGATCGCGAACCTCGACGATCGCGCGGTGGCCGACAAGCTGTTTTCCGTGATGACCGAGGCGCGGCGCAACGAGGTGTCGTGGGTGATGCGTCGCGAGCTCAAGCTCGATCCGATCGAGATCGAGGATATCGAGCAGCGCGTGCTGGATGCCGTGCGCGCGGCCAAGGCGCCGGCGACGGGCGCGGCGTCCGTGGCGTCGGATGCGTGACACGGGGAGGCGTATGGATCTGTTGACCTTGGCCGGTGTGGTGCTGGGCGGCGCGGCGATCGTGTTCGGTTTCGCGCTGGAAGGCGGGCATTTTTCGATGCTGTTCCAGTTCGAGGCGCTCGTCATCGTGCTCGGCGGCACGCTCGGCGCGGTGATGATCCAGAACACCTGGGCGCGATTCTTCGACGCGGTGAGGCAGTTGCGGCTTGCGTTCGTGCGCGCGAGAGAGGTCGATCGCAAGCACCTGTCCGACCTGCTCGAATGGGGCGATCGCGCGAAGCTCGACGGGCTGCTCGCGTTCGAATCGATGGACGTGAGCGGCATCCATCCGTTCGCGCGCCGCGGGCTCGAACTGCTGGCGAACGGCGTGTCGACCGCCGTGCTCGAGGATGCATTGCAGCGCGAACTCGATGCATACGAGCGCAGCCGGCTGGCCGCCGTGCGCGTATGGCAGCAGGCCGGCGGTTATGCGCCGACGTTCGGCATTCTCGGATCTGTGCTCGGGCTCGTTCAGGTGACGAGCCATATTCTCGAGCCGGCGCAGCTCGGGCCGGGCATCGCGGTTGCATTCATCGCGACGCTGTACGGGCTGGCGTTTGCGAACCTCGTGTTTCTGCCGCTTTACGGTAAGCTGCGCGCGCAGATCGATAGCGAGCTGCGGTTTCGCAAGCTGTATCTCGACGGATTGCTGGCGATTTCGCGCAAGGAGTCGCCGCATACGATCGAAATGCGGCTGACCGGTGATGTGCGCGGGCGTGCGGCTGAGTCGCTTGCGTGATGTGCTGCGTATGCGGTACGACGAACAGGGATCTTCGGCATGACAGCCCGAACTGACGGCGCGGCGTCCGCCGGTCGCGACCACGACGAACTCGAAGGCACGCAGTCCGGACGCTGGCTGATTTCGTACGCGGATCTCATCACGACGCTGATGGTGCTGTTTCTCGCGCTGTATGTGCTCCAACTCGCGAAATACAATGCACTCGACGCGCGATACCAGACGCTCGCACGACACACCGGTGGCACTGCGAGTACTGCTGTGCCCGAACGCGCGCCGGCCTGGCTCGCGTTGCTCGATTCGTTGAAGACGAACGGCCGGATCTCGCTGGTGAAGGCGCCGCACGGCGTGGAGATCGGCATCGATGCGAAGATCCTGTTCAATGTCGGCGATGCACGCTTGCTGCCCGATTCGTCGCCGGTGCTGAACCAGATCGCGCAGGCACTGAGCGAGCACGCGACCGGCGACATTCTCGTCGAAGGGCATACGGACAACGTGCCGATTGCGAACGCGAAATACGAATCGAACTGGGAGCTTTCGTCGGCTCGGGCGGGGAGCGTCGTGCGCTACCTGACCGAGCGCGGCGTGGCGCCGCACCGGCTCGCGGCGATCGGGCGGGCCGATACGCAGCCGCTCGTGACGGGCGACGATGCCGCCGCGCGGGCGCGGAACCGGCGCGTGACGATCTTTGTTGCGTATTGATTCGCGCTGATCGTGCACGTATAGGCGGCCGCATATGCCCGCCTGTCAACGACATAACAAATCTCGCATGATCGACATCTGAAATCTGCGATGCGCTTCTGTGCGTGCATGCCGATAACTCAAACTGGCTCAGACCGAGCGGTTACCGAGGGTTCCCATGCATTTCTGGCGCAAGCTTTCCATTCAGAACAAGCTGATTCTCAGCATGACGAGTTGCCTGCTCGTGTTCGTCGCGATTTCGAGCGGCCTGAGCATCCGCCTGATCGGCAACGCGGTGCGTGACCGCGTCGTCCGCGAAGAGTTGCCGACGGCAGTGAGCGGCATTCGCGCCGACGTGCAGCGTCAGATGGCCGGGCCGATCGCCGCGTCGCGCATTCTCGCGCGCGATGCGTTCCTGCTGCAATGGGAAGCCGACGGCGAGCCCGACGCCGGCACGCGCAACTGGATCCAGCTCGCGAAGAACGTGAAGGACGAGCAGAAGGCGGCGTCCGTGCAGTGGGTGTCGGTGAAGAGCGGCAACTACTACAACGAGGCCGGCCTGCAGCGGAAGGTGACCGACAAGGATCAGTGGCTCACCAGCTTCCTGTCGTCCGGCAAGGCGTTCGACGTGAACATGGATCACGAGGTGACCGTCGGCGGCTACATGATGTTCATCAACAGCCGCGTCGAACTCGACGGCGTGCCGATCGGCGCGGCCAGCATGAGCCTGTCCGTCGATGCGCTAGCGAAGGGCATTGCCGCTTACCGGATCGGCGAGACCGGGTTCGCGTATCTCGTGCGTCCCGACGGCGCGATCATGATGCATCGCGATACGTCGCTGATCGACGGCAAGCATTTCATGAAGGATCAGCCGGGGCTGCCTGACGATGCGTCTTCGACGCTGCTCGCCGGCAAGCCGTATGCGTACCTGAGCTACAACGGCGACGGCGGCGCGCGCTTCATCGCGACGTCGTTCGTTCCGGAGCTGAATGCGTATGTCGTCGTCGAGGTGCCGCAGGCGGAACTGCTCGGGCCGGTGACGAGTGCGATCCGCAGCGCGGCGCTGGTCGCGGCCGTGGTGGGGCTGGGTGTCGCGCTGCTCGTGATTTGGCTGGTCGGGCGCGCGATTGCCGCGCCGATCCGGCGTGCGGCTACGTTGCTGTCGGAGATTGCGAGCGGCCAGGGTGACCTGACGCGCCGGATGGCGGTCGAGAGCCAGGACGAGATCGGGCAGTTGTCGGATGCGTTCAACCGGTTCGTGTCGTCGCTGTCGACGCTGGTTCACCGGATTCGGGCGGCTTCCGCGTCGATTGCGACCGGGTCGGCGCAGATCGCTTCGGGGAATGCGGATCTGAGCGAACGCACCGAAGGGCAGTCGAGCAACCTGGAGCGGACGGCTTCGTCGATGGAAGAGATCACGGCCGTGGTGCGGAACAACACCGAGACGGCGACGACCGCCGCGAAGATGATCAACGGCGCGTCGGATGCGGCGGCGCGCGGCGGGCAGGTGGTGGGCGAGGTCGTGAGCACGATGGAGCAGATCAGCGCCGCGTCGCAGCGGATCTCCGAGATCATCGTGATGATCGACAGTATTTCGTTTCAGACGAATATTCTGGCGCTGAATGCCGCGGTTGAGGCGGCGCGGGCGGGGGAGCAGGGGCGTGGGTTTGCTGTGGTGGCTTCGGAGGTGCGGAATCTGGCGCAGCGCAGCGCGCAGGCGGCGAAGGAGATCAAGGCGCTGATCGAACATAGCGCGGGGACGGTGAATACCGGTTCGCGGTTGGTTAGCGAGGCGGGGAAGGTGATGAGCGATGTTGTCTCGCAGGTGCAGGGCGTTAGCGCGATGATGAGCGAGATTGCTGAGGCTAGCCTGGAGCAGAGTGCCGGGATCGATCAGATCGGGGACGCGGTGCAGTCTTTGGATCAGATGACGCAGCAGAATGCGGCTTTGGTGGAAGAAAGCGCGGCGGCCGCCGAGAGCTTGAAACAGCAGGCGGCGGAATTGACCAAGCTGGTGTCGGCGTTCAAGGTGGATGAATAAAGTCTGCTTCGCGTTTTAGAATGAGGCGTTTCTGAGGGACGGCTGCCGTGGGTTCACGGCAGCCGTTTTGCATCCGGGCTTGGTTTCGGGACGTCATAGAAGAATGAAAAGCATTTCCAAACTGAAAGTCGGGGTGGGGGCGGTTGTGCTCCTGGCCCTGATCGCTGTTGTCGGGGCGAAGGCGATTACGTTGCCGACCGATTCTTATCTCGCGGATCGGAAGAAGGCTGCCGAGACAGTTAATGCGGCTCGGATGGAAGACCGGTCGGATCTCGACAGGAAATACACCGCCGAGTTGAGTGCGAAGCTGGTAAAGCTTGTCGGGACGGTCAAGGCGAAAGGGTTTTCCGGGAAGGTTGGGAGTGCCGTGCTAAGCGTTGTCGCCGATGACGGGATAACGCCGGGGCCGGATGGGCTGTTCTTCAAGTCGGATTATGGGAAGACGAGTCTTCTTGTGACGATTGTTTAACTTTTGAAGGCTTGGGTGGCGATAGCGGATGCGGGGCTCAAGTCGACGGATGATGTTGCCGTTATCTTCGATAACGAGACGTTTTATTCGGACGTGTTTGGTGATGACGCTGCGGCGTTTCGGTTTGCCGAGTTGCCGGTGAAGCGGAAGCCGGCTGATGCGGTGGTGAAGGCGCTGCTGTTGGGGGGAAGCCAGGACGGGGTCCCGGATGGACCGGACACGCTGGCAGTGTCAGTCAGGCAGGGGGAGCGGGTTTATATCCTCTGGCGGGGCGCGACGGTGCCGGGGATCGCGGCCTGTGGTGCCGACCGAGTGGCAGAGGAACAGCGGCAGGAATGTTTTGCGAAGCATTTGCCAGGGCAGAAGGGCTATCTGCGGCTTGCGTCCGAAGTACAAGCGATGGTGGATGACGTCGTTCAATAGCAAGCAACCATCTCGATGTCGTTTAGTCGGGTAATGTCACTGTGCCATCGGATTCGGCAACTTTTGAGATGTTCGACAACATCGGAAATATCGCTGAAAATCAGCGACTGAAGGCCAGATAGGTGTCGATGTCGATCATTTTTTTCGCTGGGTACTTCAATTTCATTTTCGCACGGCTTCTTCAACTATGACTGTCGCCTTCGAGTCACCCGATCAACCCGATGTGATTGCCCTCATCGCCGATCTGGATGCCTATCAGGACACCCTGTACCCGCCGGAGAGCCGGCACGTTCTGGATATGGCGTCGCTGAAGCAACCCAATGTCCTGTTTGCTGTTGCGCGGGATCGTGAAGGTAAAGCAGTCGGGTGCGGGGCGATTGTTCTCAACCCCGAATTCGGTGAACTGAAACGCATGTATGTCAGCCCGCTTGGTCGGGGGCAAGGTGTCGCCAGGAAACTCATGGCACTGCTCGAGTCACGGGCAATGGACTTGGGCTGCAAATTGCTCAAGCTTGAAACCGGACCGTATCAACATGAGGCGCTGGCTTTGTATCTTTCGGTCGGTTACCAGCGTCGGGGACCGTTTGGCGGTTACTCGGACGACCCGTTGAGTGTCTTCATGCAGAAACACATCGCGGTCTGAGAATCGGGCTCGCGCGGATACGCGATAAAAGTCCGTGGGGTCAGTCGTCCGTCTGGTTTATTAGTGGATCCTGTTGGTCGAACACGGTCACGTTGTCTGCGGCGATTGAGGCCGTTGCTGTAACCCAGCTCGCAAAGAGTTAGTGTGTTTACCGGACTGCGGCGCTTGAGGTAAAAGGAACTGTTCGCGAGATGCTCAGACATATTCTGACAATGGCGGGAGAAACGTAGACATGAATGAAATCATCTGCCCGCACTGCGGGAAGGCATTTAAGATCGACGAGGCTGGGTACGCGGACATATTGAAGCAGGTTCGCGATGGTGAATTCGAGAAGCAGTTGCACGAACGGCTTGAGTTGGCCGAGCAGGACAAGCGGAATGCCGTCGAGCTCGCCCAAACTAAGGCCGCCAGCGAATTACAGATGGCCGCCGCAGCTAAAGATGCCGAGATCCAGGAACTGAGGTCTAGGCTCGATGCCGGCGAGGTTGCGCGACAGCTCGCTGTGACTGAGGCCCTAAGTGCCGTAGAAAAAGAGCGTAGTGCTCTTGAAAATGAGCTTGAGCAGCTGAAGCACGCCACACAAGCAGCCACTGAGCTTGCTGAGGCGAGGCTGGCGAATGAACTGCAGAAAGCTGCGGCCACGAAGGACGCGGAGATTCAGAGCCTAAAGGCTAAGCTCGATGCCATCGATGTTGAGAAGAAACTTGCGATTACCGAGGCAGTCAGCTCGGTTGAGAAAGAGCGTGACGAACTGAAGAGTGGCCTCGAGCGAGTGGAGCTTGAGAAGCAGCTCGCAGAAAAGTCGCTCAAGGACAAGTACGAGACGCAGATCAAGGATCGCGATGATGCTATCGAGCGTCTCCGGGATATGAAGGCTCGCTTGTCAACCAAGATGGTTGGCGAATCCCTTGAGCAGCACTGCGAAACAGAGTTCAACCGTATCCGAGCGGCGGCGTTTCCCAGAGCATATTTCGAGAAAGACAACGACGCGCGGACTGGTAGCAAGGGCGACTACATCTTTCGCGACTCGGATGAGGCTGGCACTGAGATCGTCTCAATCATGTTCGAAATGAAGAACGAGAGCGATCGTAGTGCGACGAAGAGCAAGAATGAGGATTTTCTGAAGGAGCTCGATAAGGATCGTACTGAGAAGGGGTGCGAATATGCGGTGTTGGTTTCTCTGCTCGAGCCGGACAATGAACTGTACAACACCGGAATCGTCGACGTGTTCCATCGCTACCAGAAGATGTATATCGTCAGACCGCAGTTCTTTCTTCCAATCATCACGCTTCTACGGAATGCTGCGATGAACTCGCTCAAGTACAAGTCAGAGCTGGCGCTCGTTAAGGCGCAGAATGTAGACATCACGAACTTCGAAACCGAACTGGAGGCGTTCAAAACCGCATTTGGGAAGAACTACGACCTTGCCTCCAGGCGTTTCCAAACGGCAATCGATGAAATCGACAAGTCAATCGACCATCTGCAGAAGACGAAGGAGGCTCTACTCGGTACCGATCGAAACCTTCGTCTTGCGAATGACAAGGCGCAGGACGTGACGATCAAGAGATTGACTCGGGGCAACCCGACGATGGCAGTCAAGTTCGCCGAACTCAAGAATCAAAATCCTTCCGATGCCGAATAGGTCGGGAATGGAAACAGATATTCACTGGATACGCCATGACTGACAGAAGCGCCGTTGACACTATTCGGGGGTATTTTTACCAGTTCGATCTGTCAATCCTCAGTATCTTGAAACTGACGTCGCCGGACGATTCCGTCGAGATCGAATGCACCGAAGACATTGACATCCGGACCGCAACCGAGGTTACGGCCACGCAATGCAAGTATTATGCGAAGACGGAATACAACCACTCCGCAATCAAGGATGCGGTAATGCACATGGTGTCCCACTTCAAGGAAAGCTTGGTGGGAACAAAACCAAAGATCTCTTACTCCATTAAGGGGCACTACGCCTCAGGTCAGGAAAAGCTGGATGGTGGCATCGACGTTGATTTCCTGAAAAAACATTTCCTCACGTACTCGGAGGGAAAAGGCACTGCCAAGGTCACGCGCTACCACCATTCCGAGCTTGGCCTTTCCGATGCCAACCTCGTCGATTTTCTGAAACGCTTCACCATTGACGTTAGAGCAAAGGAGTTTGACGAACAATACCGCGAGGTACTCGAAGCCGTCCGAGCTATCTTCCGAGGCACGCCATTCTCAGCCGAATACTTCTATTACAACAACGCGCTGGCCGTTATCCGCGAGCTCTCGATCAAAGTGGCGCCGGCGGACCGGAGAGTCACGAAGAAGGAGTTCCTGGCAAGAATCAACACCTCCACGATCTTGTTTAACGAGTGGTTCGTCGAGAAGAAGGGCAAAAAAGCACATCTCGCCGCACTTCGCAAGGAATACTTTACGGAGCTCAACGTATCCCCACACGAGCGCTTCTTCCTAGTCGAGGCGGACGCTGGCTCCTACGTCCGGAGCGACCTCAAGGACCTCTTCTTCGAGCTTTCCAGGAAGTGGGCCAAGCTGTCCGCACGAGAGCCTTCACCCTTCTGCCCGTACATCTATGTCCACGGCGTACCAGACGACGAGCTGCTTGCGCTGAAGAGAGAGCTCAGTATGGAGGGATTCAAACTAATTGACGGCCACGACTTCCAAGGCGCGGACTTCAGCTATCACTCAATCACGCAGAGCGCCACGCATGGCAATGGGATAAAGATCAAGGTCCTGAACACCCTTCGCAACGTCGAGCAAACCGTGGATGCCGTTACCAAGACCAGACGCATCTACCAGTTCCACCTGGGCAGCAGCTACTTCGACTACGACAAGCCGGCAGTTCGGCACGTCAAGATTCAGATAGAACGGCTGTTGGACGTCAAATCCATCATCTAACCGCAGGCACAAGAGCATGACACACGCACAGGAAGAAGAACAGATCAACGCTCAGGTAATCGCAGTCTTCCCCGACAAGGTACGCATCGTCGTGGACGACCTCGAAGACTTCAAGGTAGCGGAAGAATCGTTGAAGGTCGGTTCTTATGTAAAGATCGCGGACAACGAGAACGCGATCCTCATAGCCATTATCGAGAACTTCCAGATCGCCGTCAGCGCGGACGGGAAGCGGGACCACATCATCGAAGCTTTCCCACTTGGCATCCTGAGGGACGGCAAATTCGAACGCGGCGGCGATTCGCTTGCGATCCCGCCGAAGGAAGTCCAACCTGCGACCATCGCGGACATCAAGAAGATCTACGACGACTCAGTGCCTGAAGCGGAGAGGTTCCGCTTTGCGACGCTGGCATCGAACAAGAACGTTCCCGTTCCCGTCAATGGAAACAAGTTCTTTAACAAGCACATTGCAGTGGTCGGCTCCACAGGGTCAGGCAAGTCACATACCCTCGCTACCGTCATCCAGAATGCGGTAAAGGAAAAGGACGGCGACTTCTCGCTCAACAACTCGCACATCATCGTTTTCGACATCCACTCTGAGTACAAGTCGGCGTTTCCGCGCGCGAACCATATTGATATCTCGAATCTCATTCTGCCTTATTGGATGCTGAACGGCGAGGAATTGGAAGAATTCTTTCTCGATACGGAGGCTAACGATCACAACCAGAGAAATATTTTCAAGGAGGCGATCATCAGGGACCGCCGCGCAAAGTTCAGCGGATCAGAAGCCGACAAGCAGAAGATTCACTTGGACACTCCCATTCCGTTTGATATCCGAAAGGTGCTTGAATATGCCGTCGAAAAGAACGACGAGCTCATAGATTCAGGTGAGGTGTATGCGTCTGGAAAGAAAGCCGGCCAGCCGAAGCTCACGCAGGGCAGCCTCTACGGGAAGCTGACTAACTTTGTGAACCGGCTCGAGAACAAGGTGAACGACAGTAGGCTCGATTTTTTCCTGGGCGAGAAGTCGAAGAGCATTACGTTTGAGGAAACGCTCCAGACACTTCTCGGTTACCCGTCGTTAAATGAGTCGAACGTTACCGTCATCGATCTCAGCGGGGTCCCATTCGAGGTGCTGAGCATCACGGTCTCGCTTATATCGCGCC
The DNA here is from genome assembly GCF_900119325.1 of Burkholderia sp. NFPP32. NCBI lineage: Bacteria > Pseudomonadati > Pseudomonadota > Betaproteobacteria > Burkholderiales > Burkholderiaceae > Burkholderia > Burkholderia sp. NFPP32. The sequence continues at coordinate 51,382 of NZ_FPJP01000008.1, forward strand.
TGATATTCGAGTACGGGTACATCTACAAACGCCTGCGCTGCGCCAACAACCCCGGCGAGAAGATTAACAACGATGTGCCTATCCTGCTGGTCTACGAGGAAGCGCACAAGTACGTGCCAAACAGCGATCTATCCAAGTACCGTTCGTCCAAGGTCTCCATCGAGCGGATCGCAAAGGAAGGCCGGAAGTACGGCGTCACCTTGCTGCTTGCGAGCCAGCGCCCATCCGAGATATCCGAAACGATCTTCTCTCAATGCAGTAACTTCATCGCTATGCGCCTTACAAATCCAGCAGACCAGGGGTATGTGAAGAAGCTGCTTCCGGACTCACTCGGCTCGCTGATCGACAAGATGACGTCGTTCCGGCAAGGTGAAGCGCTGCTGGTAGGTGAATCCATCATCCTTCCGTCAATCGTCCAAATCGACCTGTGCGCTGACGCCCCATCCTCCAACGACATCCCGTACTGGCAGCTCTGGAAGAAGGAATGGAAGGATATGGACTTCGCGGCCATCAAGGCGGAGTGGTACAAGTAGCCACCGCATTCCGTTTCCGTGGGGGGAGATCAGTGAGCACCAAGGAACGGCAAATGATCCATCCGCAACATCAGCCATGTGTCGCACCCATCCCTCTGCCTAACGGCCAATCCCCCCCAACTCCCCATTTCTGAGATGCCAGCGCGACTACACTGGTCATGAAGCCTTGCTTCTCGCCCATCGGAAGTTGAACGCAGCACCCTTCGCACCGATGGTCGAAAAATCCGTCTTGCCCAACAAGACGCAGCGAAGGGGGAGAGAGAAGTAGAAATTCCACGGCAACAAAAAGCGCGGGCCGCATGGGCGGCAACCCATACGACCCGCTGACCACCACCAACTCGCTCTAGGAGTCGGAAATGGCTGACGCCAATAGTAAGACACGTCGCAGGAAGAACAAACCGGTCAACATGCAAAAAACGTTTGAGCTGGTCCTCCGCAACTACCCGGACCTTCCCAAGCGCGGCTGGCCGTACCTGCCGTGGATGAAGGCAATCGATCTGGATTTCAAGATCTTTGGATTCAAACCGGGCGACCGCGTCTACCTCGACGTCAACTACGTCACCCGGAAAATCACGATCTCGCCGGACTACAGCCAGCTAGCGCTGCGAGAGCAGCCTTACCACGACCCGGAACCGGAAGACTCGCAGGCATAACGAGCAAGGGCCGCTTGATGCGGCTCTTGCGAGTGGAATTGCAGGCTTTGCACGAACGCGACTGACCGCCGGGGCGATACTGCCCTGGCCATCGCTTCGGATATCGTGATTCGCGCCCGCAGCCACCTTCAACAACTGTCACGACCGCACTGCCGTGAGGCCGCTCCGTGCGTGCCGAAACAAGCGAATGGATTCGATTGACTCGGAGGTATCCGGATTCAAGCGACGGCCCGAATATTCCCGTGCATCCGTGAACGACGCATCAACGCCCGCCGTCCCGCGCCTTCACGATCCGCCCGCGCTGCATCACATAGGCGACGTGCTCGCCTTCACCGGCCACGACGCCGATATCGGCGAGCGGGTTTCCGTCGAGCACGACCATGTCGGCGATCGCACCGGCGGCTACGACGCCCAGTTGTCCCGTCATGTTGACAATCTCCGCCGCCACCGTCGTCGCCGACCTGACCGCTTCCAGATTCCCCAGCACCTCGGCCCGAATCCGAAACTCACCCGACTGAAACGCGTGCATCTCCCCAAGCAGATCCGACCCGAACCCCATCTTCACGCCGGCCTTCGCATAAATCTCCAGCGACTCGCGTCCTTTCTGCTGCACGGAAGCCACCTTTGCCACGGAGTCCGCCGGCATCCCGAACTCCGCTCCATGTTTGGCAAGCGCGTCATAAGTAACCAGCGTCGGCACCACAAACGCCCCATGCTCATGCATGAGCTTCGCGGCCGCTTCATCTACGAGGTTCCCGTGCTCGATCGTCCTCACGCCACATCGCACAGCCCGCGCAATCGCCCGCCCCGTATACGCATGCGCCATCACATAAGTATTCGCGGCCTCGGCTTCATCGACGATCGCCCGAATCTCGTCCTCCGAATACTGCGTGTTGGCAATCGGATCAGTCGGCGACGCAACCCCACCGGAAGCCATGATCTTGATCTGCGTCGCGCCTTTCTGAATCTCTTCGCGCACGGCGAGCCGCACACTTTCAACGCCATCCACGACCCGCGCAATCGCCCCCGTCCGAAAACAGCACGAACAGGGCTCCAGCAAATCCCCCCGAGGCCGAAAATCCCCATGCCCGCCGGTCTGCGACAACGCCTTCCCCGACGGAAAAATCCGCGGCCCTGAAACCAACCCCGTCTCGACCGCTTGCATCAACCCCCAATCCGCCCCGCCGGCATCCCGCACACTGGTAAACCCACGCGACAACATCGCATCGAGAATCGGCAATGACCGGATCGCCGCGAGAATATTCGGCTGCACCGCATTGGCGCCGAGATTCGCATTCGAAGCCAGCACATGCACGTGGCAATCGATGAACCCCGGCATCACGGTTTTACCGCGCACATCGACCACCTGCGCATTCGGCAAATCCACCGGCCGATCGGTGACTTCGACAATCCGTTCGCCGTCGATCACGACATGATGATGTTCGAGCAACACGCCCCGTTCGAGGTCGAGTACGTTGCCGCCCTGAAGCACGGTAATGGTCATGAGGAAATATCCTTATCGAGTCATGGAGGCAGCCCGCTTCGCATCTTTCACGAAGCGCGTCCCGACGAAACTGACTGCCGCCGCGAGGATCACGTAGCAGGCGGGCGCCATATTGCTGCCCGTGCGGGCGATGAGCCACGTGATCAGGAACGGCGCGAACCCGCCGAAGATCGTCACCGCGAAGTTGTACGCAACGGAAAGCCCCGTCGACAGCACCTTGGTCGGAAACAGCTCCGCAAACGCCGCGAGGATCGGCCCGGTATAAGTCGCAATCAGCACGCCGAACACGGCCTGGAACACGATCAGCGACGTGAACCCGGGCGCATGGTTGATCCACGCGAACATCGGCCACGCAAGCACGAGGATCGCGAGCGCCGAGCCGGACAGGAACACGCGTCGTCCCCACACGTCGGCGAGCCTGCCGACGATCGGCGAGCAGCACATGATCATCAGCCCGCCGACCATGCCGGCGGCGAAGCCGGTCGACTGCGGCAGATGCAGCGTGCGCACGGAATAGGTCGGCATGTAGAAGAGCAGCACGTAGGTGCAGACGGTCCACAGGATGACCATCGAAAAGCTCGCGAACGTCTCGCGCGGGTAGGTGGACAGCACTTCCTTCAGCGGGGAGCTTTCCTTCGCCTGCGCTTCGACGGCACTGAACGCGGGCGTCTCGTCGATATGGCTGCGGATGAAGTAACCGACCGGCCCGACGATGATCCCGAGCAGGAACGGCAGACGCCAGCCCCAGCTATGCAGCGCCTGCGCGTCGAGCGACGTCGTGACGAACGTGCCGGTCGCCGCGCCGAGCAGCACCGCGAAGCCGATGCTCGACTGGATCCAGCTCGAGTAATACGCGCGTTTCTCCGGCGGCGCGTATTCGGTGAGGAACGCGGTGGCGCCGCCCATCTCGCCGCCGGCCGAGAAGCCTTGCAGCAGCCGCGCGACGACGATCAACAGCGGCGCGGCGATGCCGGCCTGTTCGTAGGTTGGCGCGATCCCGATGAGCGCGGTGCCGGCTGCCATCAGCAGGATGGTGAGCGACAGCGCTGCCTTGCGTCCTACCTTGTCCGCATAGACGCCGAGCACGATGCCGCCCACCGGCCGCATGAAGAAGCCGACGCCGAACGTCGCGACGGTCAGCAGCACGGACGTCAGTTCGTTGCCGGTCGGGAAGAACAGCTTCGCGATGATTACCGCGAAGAAGCTGTAGACGGTGAAGTCGAACCATTCGAGGCCGTTGCCGATCACGGTCGCGACGATGGCGCGGCGGCGCTGCTGCACTGCCACATCGATGGAAGGCGCGGCGCGCGGGGAAAGCGTTCCTTGCATGGTCTCTTCCTTTGTCAGAAGACGGGACGGCTGCCCCGCGTGAATCCCATGCTAAGGACAGCCGGATTTTTTTCTGAAACGAAAGATTCGCATGCACGCATGCGCTGAGCGCATGCGTCGCGCTCAGGGTGCGGTTTGCTTCTCGGCCTGTTCGAACAGCCAACGCGTGAACAGGCGGGCGGCCTGGTTCTGTGCGCGGTCGTTGGGCGAGATCACGTAATAACCGCCGCCGTGGCTCGCGGACGCGTCAGTCACGCGCACGAGCAGGCCGGCCTCGATGCATGCGTCGATCATGTAGCGCCAGCCGAGCGACACGCCCTGGCCGAGAATGGTCATCTGCACGATCTGCGGATAGGAGTTGATCATGATGTCCTGCGGCTGCGCCTTCTGCCGGTCGACGTCGTTCATGTCGAACCATTCGGACCAGGACATCCATTGGCGCTGCCCGTCCTCGAGGCGCAACAGCGTCTCGTTCGCGAGATCGGCCGCGTCGAGCGTGCGGCCGGCCAGATAGCCGGGCGAACACACGGGGAACACTTCCTCGTCGAACAGCCGGCGCGCTGTGTATTCGGCCGGCGCTTGCTGGCGCACGTAGTAGACGCCGACGTCGAATTCCGCGGGCGACATCGACGCAAGGCCGTCGCGCACGATCAGGCGCAGCTTGATGTTCGGATACGCAGCGCGAAAGTCCGGCAGCCGGGGTGTGAGCCACAGGAGCGCGATGCCGGACGAGCATGCGATCGTCAGTTCGAGGTCGCCATATGGCTTCATCACGTCTTGCGTGGCTTCCGCGCATTGGGTGAGCAGGTGGTGGACCTGTGTCGCGTATTGCTCGCCGGCGATCGTCAGCCGCAACGAACGATGTTCGCGGACAAATAGCGAGCGGCCGAGGAATTCCTCGAGCTGCTGGATCTGGCGGCTGATCGCGCTTTGGGTCAGGTGCAGTTCGGCGGCGGCTTTGGTGAAGCTCGCGTGCCGCACGGCGGCTTCGAACGCGACGAGGCACTGAAGGGGCGGCAGGGGCGTGATGCGCATGGCGGGCAGGGGAGTCGATGGCGCTGCCGACATGATACGGGGGGATCCACCGAAAATCGCAAGCCGGAAAGGGCGCGGTAGACTCGCTATATTCATGCGAAGATTGAGCGAAATCACACCGACACTCGCCCGAGAACGACGTGACCCGATCGAACCCTGAGAGCAAATCGAACGCCGGCCATCCGCCGTGGATGTCCGTTGCGCTGGCCGAACTCGGCATTCGCCGCCACCCGCCCGGCAGCATCAACCCGCGCATCGTCGAATACAACAACCAGACGAACCTGGTCGGCTACGACGACAAGATTTCCTGGTGCTCGTCCTTCGTCAACTGGTGCATGACGCACGCCGGCATTCGCGGCACGGGCTCGGCACTCGCACGCTCGTGGCTCGAATGGGGCCGCCCGCTGGAGCGCCCGGTCTACGGTTGTATCGCGATCCTGACGCGCGACGACCCGGCAAGCTGGAAAGGGCACGTCGGTTTTTACCTGCGTCACGACGACGAATACGTGCATCTGTTCGGCGGCAATCAACTGGAAGCAGTACGCGAACTGGCGTATCCACTGAACGAAGTGATCGGATACCGCTGGCCCGACGCCGGATGACCACGCCGCCGCAACGCCAACGGAACTTCAAACACTGCCTTTCCCGCCGCTGCTAATCTGTCGCACACCCCGCATGACCCACGCGGAGTTTGTCGGCGCGCAAGCCCACAGACCCTCCGCCCCCACAAGGAGCCAGCAGTGCAAACCGGTAATCTCCGTCTCTACGCGGATGCGCAATACACGAGCCCTTACGCGATGTCGGTTTTCGTCGCTCTCGAGGAAAAGGCACTGCCGTACGAATTGGTGACCGTCGATCTCGGCAACCGCGCGCATTTCGCGCCCGACTATGCGGCGACGTCGCTGACGCAACGCGTGCCGACGCTCGTGCACGACGATTTCGCGCTGTCGGAATCGTCGGCGATTACCGAGTATCTCGACGAGATATTCCCCGGCACGCGGCTCTATCCGGTCGAGCCGCGCCAGCGCGCGCGGGCGCGGCAGGTTCAGGCGTGGTTGCGCAGCGACCTGATGCCGATCCGCACGGAGCGGTCGACCGAAGTGCTGTTCTACGGCCCGACGAGCGAGCCGCTGTCGAATCTGGCGCAGGCTGCCGCGCAGAAGCTGTTCGCGGTCGCCGACAAGCTGCTGGCGTCGGGCGCGGCAAACCTGTTCTGCGAGTGGAGCATTGCCGACGTCGATCTGGCGGTGATGCTGAACCGTCTGGTGCTGAATGACGATCCGGTGCCGCAGCGCCTCGCCGACTATGCGCGTGCGCAGTGGGAGCGGGCGTCGGTGCAGCGCTGGGTGAAGCTGAAGCGGCCGCCGCTGTAATCGTGGCTGCGAGGGGCTTGTCAGCGGCTCGAAAGGTTATGCGATACGCCCGCACGTTGTACATCCTGCCGTCCCGCACCGACGGAAAATCGGCATGCTAGATTGGATCGCCTGTCGTCCTTCACCTTGAATCCATCCGAATCGCCATGAGCTATCTTCCCCAACTCGCCGCAGTCGGCGGCGTGATGTTGCTGGCGTGCGTCAGCCCCGGCCCCGACCTGATCGCTGTTTCGTCCCATGCGCTCGGCAATCGCCGTGCGGGCCTGCTGGCTGCATTGGGTATCGCGTCGTCGCATGCGGTCTGGGCCGCGATGGCGATTTTCGGGCTCGGGCTGATCGTCGCGAAGCTCGCGTGGCTGTATGAGGCGATTCGCATCGCCGGGGCCGCATACCTGATCTATCTCGGCATCAAGACGCTGTCGGGCCTGCGCCAGTCTGCACAACAGGCCGAATCCGCGAGTCAGCCGGTTATTCGTGGTGGCGTACACGCATATCGAAAAGGGCTGCTGGTCGGGCTGACCAATCCGAAAGCCGCTGCGTTTTTCGGCAGCCTGTTCGTCACGCTGCTGCCCGCGCATGCGCCGGCATGGGTGCATGGCGCGACGCTTGCGGTAGTCGTCGCCGTATCGCTGACGTGGTTCTGCACGGTTGCAGTGCTGTTCTCGACGAACCGGGTGCAGACGGGTTACGCGAAACTGCGCAAGCCGATCGATGCGGTGATGGGGACGATCCTGTTGGGGCTTGGCGCGAAGCTGGCGCTGGATCGGTAAGCGGTCAGTCGTTGTTGACTATCACTGGGCTCATCTTCAACGATTCAGCACCGCTAACACACGTCCGGTGTCCGCGCATGTCGACTGCCGGCCCTCAGCGTAGAAACGGAATCGCAGCGGGTCGGATTGCGGGATTGGAAACGACTGCGGAATATCTTCACCGTCATTTCCCGAATATCCGGGCGTACGGAGATGCGGCATCGGGGTGCCGGCGTGCCCCCTGGATGCATCCTGGTAGCACGACCACATCAGATACCGGCGACGGTTCTGCACGAAGAAGTATGGCATTTGCGTCATCTGGATTCTGTATAGCGTTGTGCCGAGCAAGCCGCCTGCACCACCCATATCCCCCATCCCGGTTTCACTTCTTTTACTTGCGCCGTTGAACACGGCTATTGACCAAACGCCGTCCAGTCCGACTCGGGCAGTCGGTATACGCATGGGCGATGTCCAGATGGAATCGGCGATAGCGCCGATTTGCGCGAGGTCGTCAGCACCGAGTACGATGTCGCCGCGATCGATGACGGTTGTCCTCCGCTCGCCGTTCATTAGATCAACGTCAAACTCCACGAAAGACAGCGTGCCGGCATCCAGATCAACGAGCGAGATGGCCTCGGGGCCGAAGAGACCGCCAGTGAAGATTCCGATGCCGTGGCGAACCTGTTTGAGCGGGAACAATTCCGGATCCGGGCGCGCGGAACAGCGCGTGGCGCATGGTTGGTCGGTCATGCGGAATCGGGTGTCACCGACAGATACGCCGTTCCAGGCTGTTACAGGTGCGCAGGCGGCTGTGACGAATGCAGTGACTATTAGACTGATGGGCGCAAGGATGAGTCGAATAGTCATGGTTGAATTCTGGATTCCGGTAATGCCGAAGGGCGCTGCACATTATGCCGTGTTGGCTTGCATCCCAAGGACGTCGGCTATTACCGCGTGATCTGTCTCCGAAGAAGATCTGTATCGAATGCATACTTAAGGGGGGCCAGGGGCGGAGCAGCCCTGGTGCCCCGTTAATCCGTAGACTTACTCATGATGACAGACCGACTTTCCCGTTACGGGCGACGTACGATCCAGACCATCGCCCTTGTTGCCGTATTTGGCCTCGGCGCATGTGATAAGCATCCCGGCCCAGTGGCGCAACAACTCGACTTGTCGAACCTGCCGAAGCACTACGACACGCTCGGCGCGAGTTCCTTGACGCTGAACTACACCCCTTGGTACATCCATCAGTGGGGGATCGAGGGACCCGATGGGTCAGGGGTGGCTGGCGGTGGCCCTAATGTATTGCCGGCGGGAGCGGACGGCAAGCCGTCCGGCGGTGGCAAGGAAACTTGCTGCAGTGACATCCCTGCAGCATGGCAGCCGGATCTGAGGCTGACGGTGCGCTGGCTGGTTGACAAGAAGCAGGACGGCAAGACGCGGGGCGACTGGTACAAGGCTGAAAACGTTCGGATACCAAAATATGGGCGAGTCATGGGCGGTTTGTGGGCCGTGTTCCTGCCGGGTGACCGCGTCCGCATCATGGTGGCCGATGGCCAGAGAGGTGGCGCTAACGACCCTGGCATACGCCCCCCGGACAACGATCCGTACATCGCGCACGGTGTGGTGGATCAGGAATGGAACCGGTTATACCGTGACGGAGGAAGCACACAATGAGTCTTAAATGGGTCGACCCGATGCCCCAGGGGTGCGCGTGTGTGGCGGGCAGTGTCACGGCGTTGAGGAAGGGGCGCGCGCTGGTGTGCGATGCGTTGATGTCGTGCCCCCAGGCCTCACATGGCGGACGATTGATCTCGGATGCAACCGACACGGCATCGATGGCTTCGGTGGTCAAGGGACCGCTTCCGAATTGCTCAAGGAGGTCGGGTGGGATAGCCGGCAGGTCCGGCGGTGGTGACTTCGGTGCGTAAGTCAAGACCTGATCTCTCAGTCAGCGTCAGATCAGGTCTGAGACTGCTTCGCCGTCACTTCATCAAGGGCCGTGATCGACCCGAAGCGGGCATCCAGCTCTCTCCAAAGCAGTCGTTGAGTCACTGCAAACAGTGCGCGAGTGATATCAATATCGATGACCCGTGCAGTGCTACTTAGGCAGACGGCCGTAGACACGGCCTCCATTCCGGGCTCGTCTGCGGATGAAGTGCCGCATTCTGCTCGACGGGGCAAACGACGCCGAGCTCGTGCAGATCCTCAAGAATGTCAGCGATGTATTGCTTCGCGCTGCGGCCACCGACGATCAACCAGTCGTCGTAGTAGAAATCTTCTGATTTGGCGAGCCAATCAGCGATCGCATCAAGCGTCGTCCGGTGATTCTCAGCGTTCAGAATGTGAAGCGCCTTCATTACGCCGATTGCCACACTTCCTGAACGCGATTTACCTTCAATCATTGCTCACCTTCATTCAAAGAGTGCATGCGCGGTCGGGAGCATCAGACACAGCGACAGTTTCGTTGTGGCTCGGCCAGCGGTAGCCACTAGTCGGTTGGAGAGGTCCATATCCCGCTGCAGTCGACAAACTCCGCTCATCGTCACGAGATCAAGGTGAGCGGTATAGGGCTAGCGATGTGCGGTAGTTCCAGCCTCGTGCTTCTGTTAGTCGTTGGTCGTACATCCTCTGTCGATCAACCAATCCCATACTCAACGCGGCCATGGCCATATACTCTAGTACGCGCCAGTTCGCGCTGTCCCCCTTGCTGAAAGCAGCCTCGATGGCGTCCAGTGCTAATTCGAGTTCGTTGTGCTTCAGGAAATCTTCAAACTCGTAGATCTCATCCGCGCCCACACCTTCGGCAGTTTCCGAGATATGGGCTCGGGCCTCACGAAGATACTCCGAGGTCCTGATCCAGCTTGGGTGAAGCTCGGAATCAGCAGGCATATGATTTTCCCGTAGTTCTGACGTGCCCAATTGTCCACAATCTGGACTCAGCGGTCGAATGCCCGTTCGTGGTCGCCTAGCGACCGACGCCGGCCGCCCTGTATCTGTGGCCCCGCTTCCCGACGTAGCGTCTACGCCGGTGACTTCCACTCCCCCGCCCAGAGGTCGAAATAGTTAAAGGCAGAGATGCGGCCGAGCACAACTTGCTCCCCGATGTCATCGACGACCTTGAATGGGACGGATATCCCGAAATATCCTTCCGGCAGGGGAAAGATCTCGGCGAATGGAGCCGCACTGCCCAATTTCTCGACCACTTCCGCGTGGCTCGCAGCCACAACCACTACTTGAATGCCCATCAGCGCTTGAACTCCACCGTGGCCACATCACAGAGTTGCGTTCGGACTTGATCAATTGTCGGCTCGCTCACCGATTGCCCACGGACATCATAGACAAGTCTACATTTCCAAGACTCTGAAGGCAGGTGCGGCCGACCATTCAGAATTCGCGCACGGTTGTACTCGACGCTGAGCCGCGCGGCTTCAGTTGATTCCAAGCTGTGGTTGGCTACCAAAACGAACTCGCCCAGCTCTGGGCTTACCATTTCCGGTGTGAACATTTAAGTCCTCTCCGCCATAAAAATGCGATTCTACTGGGGCCATCCGTGCATGACGCGCGGGCGAGAAGCCGGGACTGTGATACGTGGCGTACCGGCCTGCTGAGGATGCGGCGGATTGCCAAGGGCGATTGTCGGCAATCTAGCCACACAAGTTGAGCGACCGCAAATGGCCGAACTGAGTTAGTCGATCTGACGCTGTTTGTTTGGTCTAGTCCAGACTCATACACGATATCCTATCGGCCCTCAATTCTTCGCCACAGCCTCTGTCTCGGCTTCCGCTCCGCCCGCCGCCTCATTCCTGCTCCACCCACCCCCAAGCGACCGATAAAGCGCGACCGCCGCCAGCGCATGCTCGCGCTTGACCTGATTGAGCGAATCCGAGTCCCTTAGATAAACCTCCTGCGCCGACAGCACATCCAGAAAATCCGTCGCACCGCCCTTATAGAGCTGATTCGCCAACCCGAGCGCCTTATCGGAAGCTGCCAGTGCACTACCGAGCCGCCGTGTCGCCTCATCGGAACTGACGAGATTCGCACGCGCATCCTCGACTTCCCTCAACGCCTGCAGCATCGTCTGCCTCAACCCGAGTTCCGACTCGCGCATCCGGCTTTCGCTCTGCGTGATATCGGCGGTAATACGCCCCGCATTGAAGATCGGGCTCGTCGCGCTCAACGCCGCGCTGAACAGGTTGTCGGTCAACGTAGGCAACCCGAGATACGACGCCGCCAGAATTCCGTCCGTCAAATTCAGCGAAAACTTCGGATACCGCTCGGCCTTGGCAACACCCACTTGCGCCGCTCTCCGCTCGACCTGCGCATAAGCAGTCAGCACATCGGGCCGCCGCAACAACGCCTGCGAAGGCAACGTCCCCGGCGCGCCAGCCGGCGGCGCGGGAATCTCGCCCGCCTGCGCCAACACGAGCCGATCGACCGATTCCGGCGTCCGCCCCGAATACACGGCAATCAGATTGAGCTGATGCGAGATCTGCGCCTGCGTCGGCGGAATCCGCGCTTCGAGCGCATCGAGCTGGTTCTGCGCGCGCGTGACGTCGAGTTCCGTCGACAGCCCGAACGCCTGCCGTTTGCGCGTGAGTTCGAGCGCATGCTGCCGGATCTTCGCGTTGTCCTGCAGGATCTTCAGTTCCTGCTGCGCCCAGCGCAGGTCGACATACGCGGATGCCGCATCGGCCGCGAGCGCGAGCCGCATCGCATCTTCCGCGTGCTTCTGCCCAACGAGTTCGGCCTGCGCGGCGAGCAGATCGAGCCGTTCGCCGCCGAACACATCGGGCGACCAGCTCAGCGCGAGCCCCGCGCCGGCCTGCCGCACATAGCCGAGCGGCGGCGGCGTGTTCTGCCGCGCATCGGCCGCATGCGCGGTCGCGTCGAGTTCGGGCAGCAGCACCGCGCGCTTTTGAACGGTCAGCGCCTGCGCCTGCTTCACGCGTTCGGCGGCGGCCTGCAGATCGAGGTTGCCGTCGAGCACGGTCGCGATCAGCCGGTCGAGCACGGGATCGTGGAATTGCGCCCACCATGCGGCGGCGTCGATGTCCGCGCGCGGCACGTCGGTATCCCATGCGGTGGGCGCGAGCGTCTGCACGGATTCGTGGAGCGCGGGGTGCTGCGCGGGCTGCACCGCGCAGCCTGCGGCGAATGCGCTGACAGCCAGCGCGACGAGTAGCTTTTTCATGATGATGGCCTCGGCCTCAGTGCGCGTCCGGCGGCGGCGCGTTCAACGTAATGGGTTTGGAAAACACGACGGCAAGCAGCGCGACGACGAAACACAGCGACAGCGCGTAGTACGCATCCGCATAGGTGAGCGTCAGCGCTTCGCGATAAATCAGCCGATGCAGGTTCGCGAGCCCCGCCTGCGCGGTATTTAGCGTATTGCCGGCAACAGCCGTCCAGTACGCGGCCTGATGATCGAGCAGCGACGCGATCTGCGGTTCGCCCGCGCTCACGTGCTCGTTCAGGCGCAGGTAGTGAAAGTTCAGCCGGTCGTTGAGCATCGTCGCGCTCACCGCGATGCCGATCGCACCGCCGAGATTGCGCATCAGGTTGAACAGCCCGCTCGCCGATTTCAGTCGCGATTGCGGCAGCGAGCCGAGCGCCATCGTCACGATCGGCGGCACGCTGAACTGCTGGCCGATGCCGCGCAGCGCCTGCGGCAGCAGCAGTTCCCGCCAGCCCCAGTCGTGCGTGATCGGCGTGTACAGGTAGCAGCCGAGGCCGAAGCAGATCAGCCCGAACACGAGCAGCGCGCGCATGCTGAAGTAGCGCGCCGCGAACGCATAGACGCACAGCGCGAGCAACTGGAACGCGCCGACCGACAGCAGCGCCAGGCCGATCTGCAGCGAGCTGAACGCGCGCACCTGCGCAAGAAACAATGGCGTCAGGAACACGGTCACGAAGATCCCGATGCCGGTGACGAACGACAGCAGGCTGCCGATCCCGAAGTTGCGCACGGCGAGCGCGCGCAGGTCGACGATCGGATCGTCGGCGGTCAGCGCATGCACGATGAACAGGAAGCCGCAGATGCCGGAGATCCACGCGCAGATGACGATCGCGTCGTCGCCGAACCAGTTCTTGCGCGGGCCTTCTTCCAGCACGTATTCGAGGCAGCCGAGGAATCCTGACATCAGCGCGATGCCGAGATAGTCGCCGCGCTTGATGAGGCTCAGGTCGGGTTCGTCGATATGCACATAGCGCGGCACGAGCGCGGCCACGGCGATACCCGGCACGAGGTTCAGGTAGAACAGCCAGTGCCACGACCATTGGTCGGTGATCCAGCCGCCGATCACGGGGCCGATCGCCGGCGCGAGCGACGCGAGTGCGCCGATGGTCGTCGATGCGATCAGCCGCTGCTTGCCGGGGAACAGGACGAACGCGGTGGTGAACACGGTCGGGATCATCGCGGCGCCGAGCGCGCCCTGCAGCCCGCGAAACAGGATCATCGAGTTGATGTCCCACGCGAGCCCGCACAGCATGCTGGTGATCGTGAAGCCGACGGCCGAAGCGACGAACAGCCAGCGCGTCGACATCACCTTCGACAGCCAGCCCGACATCGGGATCACGATGATCTCGGCGATCAGGTAGGCCGTCTGCACCCACGACAATTCGTCCTGGCTCGCGGACAAGCCGCCGCCGATGTCGCGCAGCGACGACGCGACGATCTGGATGTCGAGCGTCGCCATGAAGAAGCCGACGCACATCAGCGCGAACGCGAATACGCGCTGCTTCGTCGGTTGCGACGCGGGGTCGCCGGAAAACGCGGTGGTCATGGTCGGCTCCCGCTCAGTTCGCGTGGTCGGTATGCACGGTCACGACCGCGGACAGGCCGGGGCGCAGCACGTGCTCGAGGCCCGGCTGCGGATCGAGATGCACGCGCACGGGCACGCGCTGGACGATCTTCGTGAAGTTGCCGGTGGCGTTCTCGGGCGGCAGCACGCTGAAGGTCGCGCCGGTCGCGGGCGCGACGCTGTCGACACGGCCGTGCAGGCGCGTGCTCGACGCATCGAGCGACACGTCGACGCGATCGCCCGCACGCATCTTGCGAAGCTGGTCTTCCTTGAAGTTCGCGTCGATCCACAGCCCGGAAGCCGGCACGACCGTCAGCAGCGGCACGCCGACGTTCGCGAGCATGCCGACGCGGCCCGTGCGGTTGTCGACGTAACCGTCGACCGGCGAGCGGATCGTCGTGTATTCGACGTTGAGCGCCGCGACGCGTTGCGCGGCGAGCGCGGTGTTCACGCGGGCGCGCGCATCGGCGAGCTGCGCGCCGAGCACGTCGAGCTGCCGCTTCGAGGCGAGCAGCGCGGCGTCGCTGCGGTCGACGGCCGCGCCTGCCTTCGAATAGTCGGCGTCCGCGCGCTCGACGATCTGGTTCGACACGGCGTCGGATTTCACGAGCTCGCGGTAGCGCACGCGGTCCGATGCGGCGCGCGTCAATTCGGCCGACGACGCGTTCTTGTCCGCCGCTTGCTGGCCGATCACCGCGTATTGCAGTTGCTGCTTCGCTTCGAGTTCGGTCACGGCGGAGCGCGCGCTGTCGACTTCGGCGCTGGCCTGCGCGAGCTTCGCATCGTAGTCGCGCGCATCGAGCTGCACGAGCACGTCGCCGGCCTTCACGCGCTGGTTGTCGGTCACGAGAATCCGGTCGACGAAGCCGTTGACCTTCGGCGCGAGCACGGTTACGTCGCCGCCGACATACGCATCGTCGGTGCTTTCCTGGAAGCGCAGCACGAACAGCCAGTCGAGCGCGGCCGCGGCCACCACGACGACGACGGCGATCACCGCGATGCGCATCCACGGCACGCGGCGTCGCTGCTTCGCGGGCGGGTCGATTGTGGCTGCCTCGCGGGAAGCAGCGGCTTCTTGGGTCGTTTCCATCGATTCACCTATGTATATGCACTTATTGAAACGATCGACGACAAACGCGTCGATCGGGGAAGGGGGTTAGCGCTCCGGCAGGTTGTGCGTGATCCGGAACAATTCGTCTCTCAGCCGGGCTGCCTGCGCCGGCCCGAATCGCCGTTCGAACGCTTCCTGTGCGGCGAGCCAGTGCACGTGTGCATCGGCGATCTTCGTTTCGCCGTGCGCGGTCAGCGCGAACGTCTGGCGGCGGTGCGGCGGCTCGATCCGGCCCGTCACCAGCGCCGCGCCGACGAGCGGCTTGAGCGCGCGCAGCAGCGCGGTGCGCTCGATCACCAATACGGACGACAGCGCAGCCATCGTCTGATGCGGCCGGTCGCGCAGCAACGCGAGAATGCTGTACTGCGACGGCGTGACGCCCGCCCGCGACAGGTAACGCTCGTAGAACTGCGAGATCCGGCGGGCGGCTTGCCGGACCGCGAAGCAATCGTCATCGATAAGCGTGGTCTTGTGCATGTGCACATGTTAGGGCGCAGCGCGCCACGAAGCGATGGGTGGAGCAGGATCAGATTGGTGTCGTGGCTGTACCAATCGGCGTCACGCCGGCGCGTTCGCGCGCCGGATCAGGCCGCCGCCGGAACAATCCCGCCTACGCGGTCGCAATAGGCGGCCGTGTAGTCGATGAATGCCTTCACCTTCGCGGGCAGCAGCGCGCGGTTCGCGTACGCGAGCTTGATCTCGACGAACGCGTCGACGAGATCGGCGCCCTCCAGCAACTGCACGAGCGCACCCGACGCGAGTTCGGCTTCGACGAGCGTTCTCGGCACGACGCCGATGCCGAAGTCGTGCATCACCATTTCGCGGTTGAAGACGGGGCTGTTCGACGAGATGTCGAAGCGGTACGGCACGGTCAGCGTGTCGCCGTCGACGCGGAACGACAGCGCGGGCCGGCGCAGCGACGGCGATATCGGCACGAACGGATGATCGGCCAGGTCGGCCGGCGTCTCGGGGCGCGAATGCGCGCCCAGATACGCGGGCGTTGCGACGATCACGACCGGAATGCGCTCGACCAGCCGCACGACGGTCGTCTCGCTCGTCAGCATGTAAGGCACGACGATGCCGATGTCGTAGCCTTCGCCGACGAGATCGACGGGGCGCTCGGTCAGCGTGACATCGAGGCGCACCTTCGGATGCGCGCGCTTGAAGCCGGCGATCAGCGGCACGAGCCGGTTCAGCGCGGCCGTCGTATGCGCGACGAGACGCAGCAGGCCCTCGGGTTCGCGCGTCTGCGTCTGCGCTTCCGCTTCGAGCGCGTCGAGTTCGTCGAGCACGGCCGCGCAGCGCTCGTAGATGCGTTCGGCGGTTTCGGTCAGCGACACCTGGCGCGTGGTCCGGTGCAGCAGCCGGCTGCCGAAGCGCGCTTCCAGATCCGCGACCGCACGCGACACGACCGGCCGCGCGAGACCGTGGATGTCGGCGGCGCGCGTGAAGCTGCGCATCTCGACCACCGACCGGAAGATCCGCAGCTTGTCGATGTAGTCCATGTCCGTCTCCTTGACGCGATGGCGGGGCGCCGGACGCGCCCGGCCGGCCTCGTTACGGCGGAGTGTACATTGACTTTATGCATATGCACATATAAATTGCGGAGCATGAACGACAACCAGATTGCCCAAGCGTGCAACTGCCTCGCGCTGCGTCAGGCGGCGCGCTTCGTCACGCAACTGTACGAACGCCATCTGGCCCCGGTCGGCGTCACGCCCGCGCAGTTTTCGATCATGGCGAATTTGACGCGTCGACCCGGCCTGCTGATGAGCGAACTGGCCGACGCGCTCGTGATGGATCGCACGACGCTGCTGCGCGCGCTGAAGCCGTTGCAGCGCGACGGTTTGGTCGCGACGGCCGCGTCCGAGCACGATGCGCGCGCGCATGCGCTGAGCCTCACGAAGCTCGGCGAGCGCACGTTCGCGCGGGCGTTGGTCGCATGGCAGGCCGCGCAGGACGAATTCGAGACGCAGTTCGGCCAGGGGCGCGCGAAGGCACTGCGCGATGAGCTGTTCAGCCTGACCGCGGAACGCTAGGCGGGCGGCAGGTGGCTCGCGCGTTGCGACGAACTGGAGCGGAATTCGAGCCATCGGTCGCTTCAGCGGAGTTCGAAGCGCGAAGTCATGGCATCCATGACCGAAAATTGGTTTTTAAATTATCCGGATTGGTGATGATCTGGACAGTTTTTATTTCCAGTTGTAGAGTCCTCTGACGGATTTCACGGACCGGCGCCGCCGGCACGAGTCACGAGGAGCAACCGATGCTGCAGTTGAGCGACCGCGACGACGCGATGTTGCGCGGGGATTTCGGCGACGGCGTCGCGCGCGCGATGCGGATCGTCGCACGCACGGCGGAAGTGATGTCCGCGCCGCACCTGATCGACATCACGTCCGCGCATATCGACGGCTGTCTTTATCACGGCCAGACCAGTCTCGATTTCGTCGAGTATTTCGTCGATACGGGCGCGAAGGTCGCGGTGCCGACCACCTTGAACGTCGGGTCGCTCGACCTGATTCATCCCGAGCTGTATCACGGCGACCGCACGATCCAGCGCGATGCGCAGCGCCTGATGGACGCGCATCTGCAGCTCGGCTGCGAATCGAGTTTCACGTGCGCGCCGTATCAGTTGAAGAGCCGTCCCGCGAAGGGCGAGCAGATCGCGTGGGCCGAATCGAATGCGATCGTGTTCGCGAACTCGGTGCTCGGCGCGCGCACGAGCCGGTACGGCGATTTTCTCGATCTGGCCGCCGCGATTACCGGGCGCGCGCCGTATGCGGGTTTGCATGTCGAAGCGAACCGCGCCGCGCGGATCGTGTTCAACGCGCCGGACTTCAGCCGCCTGCCATCGCGCGATATCTATTTCGCCGCGCTCGGCTTGGCTGTCGGCAAAATCGCGGGCGCGATCGTGCCGGCGATCGTCGGGCTGCCGGCGGACACTACCGAAGACGAACTCAAGGCGCTCGGCGCGGCTGCCGCATCGAGCGGGGCCGTCGCGCTGTTCCATGCGGTGGGCGTGACGCCCGAGGCGCCGACGCTCGATGCCGCCTTGCACGGCCGCGCGGCGCAACGCACGGTCGACGTCGCGATGGCCGATCTCGACGAGATTCGCCTCACGCTGAACCACGGCGCGGCCGGCGACGCGCTCGTCGCGGTGGCGCTCGGCACGCCGCATTTCTCGCTGGCCGAATTCCGCACGCTCGATACGTTGCTCGAAGCGTTCGACGGCAAGCCGGCCTGCGATTTCTACGTGAACACGAGCCGCTTCATTTTGTGGGAGCTGGGCGAGGCCGGCCTCGCGGACAAGTTCGCCGCGCGCGGCATCCAGATCGTCGTCGATACCTGCACGTACATCACGCCGGTGATGAAGCAACTGTCGGGGTTGGTGATGACCAACTCGGGGAAATGGGCGTCGTATGCGCCCGCGAATATCGGCGTGACGGTCGCATACGGCAGCATGCGCGAATGCGTGCGTTCGGCGTACGAAGGAAAGGTGCGATTCGATGATTGAAGCGACGGGCAAAGGTCTGACGGGCGACACGCTCGTGCCGGGCAGCGCATGCGCGAGCGCGTTCGTGCTCGACAAGCCGCTCAGCTTCTGGGGCGGCTACGATTCGGGCGCCGGCAAGATCGTCGATCGCGGGCATCCGCAGGCTGGCGCGAGTCTCGCCGGCAAGGTGATGGTGATGCCGCACGCGAAGGGTTCGAGCTCGAGCAGCAGCGTGCTCGCGGAAGCCGTGCGCAACGGCACGGGGCCCGTCGCGATCGTGCTGAAGGAGCGCGACCTGATCATCTCGATCGGCGCGATCGTGGCCGCCGAGCTGTATGCGATCGCGGTGCCGGTGGTGTGCGTGACCGATGACGTGTATGACGCGATCGTCGCCGCAACGGGCGAGGTGCGGATCGACGCGGGCGAGGGGGATGGCGGCGCGCGGATTTACGTCGGAGGTTGATGCGTCGCGTGTCAGCCAGCCGATTTACTCGTGTGACGGTCTGCCGGCCGCTTCCCGATACGCACTCGGCGTTTGCCCGGCCCAGCGCCGGAACGCGCGCGTGAAATTCGCCGGATCGGTGAATTGCAGCTGCTCGGCGATCGTCTTCAGGTCGAGATCCGATGCGGCGAGCAACTGCTTCGCGTCACGAAACCGCGCTTCGTCGAGCAATTGCCGATAGCTCGAACCGGCTTCCTCCAGGCGGCGCCGCAGCGTGCGCGTCGACACGAGCAGCGCGTCGGCGAGTGTTTCAGGCCCCGGATAAACGCCGGTTGCTTTCGCCAGCTCGGCCCGCACGCGCTCGACCAGGTCGCCTTCGTCCTGCCGCACCTGCGCATACTCGCGCTCGACCTGCACGAGCGCCTGCCGGTGCGCGACTTCGTCGGCGAGCGGCAGCGGCCAGTCGAGCACGTCGCGAGCAATCCACAGCGCGTTTGCCGCACAGCCGAATTCGACCGGCGGCAACTGGTCGCGATAGCGCGCGAAATACGCGGGCTCCGGCCACGCGAATTGCAGCTTGATCGGCGGCGACGCGCGCCCGGCCCATTGCGAGATGTTCTGCGCGAGCCCGGTCAGCACGAATTCGAACATCACGTGATGCTGCAGCACCGGGCTGGCCTGCACGCCGTGCAGTTCGAGCGTCGCGCCGCGTTCGTCTTCCGCATAGGTCAGCCGGTATTGGCGGTTGCGCATCCGGAAGTAGCGTTGCGTGACGGACAGCGCTTCGCGGATGTCCCGCGCGGTCAGCGTCGCATAGCCGAGAAAGCCGTGCACGGTCGGCTTCAGCAGCAGCCCGAACGCGAGCCCGATGCCCGGATCGCCGCCGATCTCGATCGCATTGAGCACGAGCCGCCCCCATTGCGACGGCGCGACGCGCGCGTCCGGTTCGGCCAGCACCGCGTCACGCAGGCCCGTGCCGGCACGCACGGCGGCCAGGTCGACGCCGCGCGCGGCCAGCGCCTGCAGTAGCAGGCGCGTATAGGCGACCGGAATCGTCGGCCGGCGCAGCCCGAGGCGGTCCTTGGCGAGTGGGGAGGTCATGTCATTTTGGCCGGAAATGACAAGCATTATGGCTGTTTGCCCCCTCACGTTCAAGGCGGCGCGCGCCTACGATGGCAGGCATCGCTTACCGGCAGGATCATCATGACGACCACCTTTCCCCATCTGCTCGCGCCGCTCGATCTCGGCTTCACGACGCTGAAGAACCGCGTGCTGATGGGTTCGATGCACACGGGCCTCGAGGACAGCCGCAAGACGCTGCCGCGGCTCGCCGAATATTTCGCCGAACGCGCGCGCGGCGGCGTCGGCCTGATCGTGACGGGCGGCTTCGCGCCGAACGTGGCCGGCTGGACCAAGCCGTTCGGCGGTACGCTGATGACGTCGGCCGCCGCGCGGCGGCATCGCGAGATCACCGGCGCCGTGCATGCGGAGGACGGCAAGATCGCACTGCAGATCCTGCATACGGGCCGCTACGGTTACCACCCGTTCGCGGTCGCGCCGTCGAAGATCAAGTCGCCGATTTCACCGTTCGCGCCGCACGAACTGAGCGCGGGCGGCGTCGAGCGGCAGATTCGCGCATTCGTCCGCTGTGCGAAGCTCGCGCGCGAAGCCGGCTACGACGGCGTCGAGATCATGGGCTCCGAGGGCTACCTGATCAACCAGTTCATCTCGATGCATACGAACAAGCGCACCGACCAGTGGGGCGGGTCGTACGAGAACCGCATCCGCTTGCCGATCGAGATCATCGAGCGCACGCGCGAAGCGGTCGGCCGCGATTTCATCCTGATCTACCGGCTGTCGATGCTCGACCTGATTCCGGACGGCAGCGACTGGAGCGAAACCGTGCAGCTCGCGAAGGCCGTCGAGCGCGCGGGTGCGACGATCATCAACACGGGGATCGGCTGGCACGAGGCGCGTGTGCCGACGATCGCGACGTCGGTGCCGCGCGGCGCGTTCGCGTGGGTGACGAAGAAAATGAAGGGCGAGGTCGGCATTCCGCTCGTGACGACCAACCGGATCAACCGGCCGGAAGTGGCCGAGCAGATCCTGGCAGATGGCTGCGCGGACATGGTGTCGATGGCGCGCCCGCTGCTCGCGGATGCCGAGTTCGTCGTCAAGGCCGCGCAGGGCCGCGCCGACGAGATCAACACCTGCATCGGCTGCAACCAGGCGTGCCTCGATCACGCGTTCAAGAACAAGATCGCGTCGTGCCTGCTGAATCCGCGTGCGTGCCACGAAACGGAGCTGAAATACACGCCCGCGCAGCAGCCGAAGCGCATCGCGGTGGTCGGCGCGGGGCCGGCCGGGCTCGCGTGCTCGACCGTGCTCGCACAGCGCGGCCATCAGGTCGACCTGTTCGACGGCGCAGCCGAGATCGGCGGCCAGTTCAACATGGCGAAGCAGGTTCCGGGCAAGGAGGAGTTTCATGAAGCGTTGCGCTACTTCGGCCGCCAGGTCGAGCTGACCGGCGTGAACCTGCACCTGAATCGCCGCGTCGACGCGAGCGACCTGATCGCGGGCGGTTACGACGAGATCGTGCTCGCAACCGGCGTCGCGCCGCGCGACCCGAAGATCCCCGGGCAGGATGGGCCGAACGTGCTCAGCTATATCGACGTGCTTGCCGGCAAGCAGCCGGTCGGCCGGCGCGTCGCGGTGGTCGGCGCGGGCGGGATCGGCTTCGATGTCGCCGAGTATCTGGTGCAGGCGGGCGAGTCGCCGGCGCTCGATCTGGAAGAGTGGAAGGCCGAGTGGGGCGTGACCGACCCGGCCGCGACGCGCGGCGGCGTGACCCGGGCACAGGTCGCGGCGCCCGCACGTGAAGTGACGCTGCTGCAGCGCAAGGCCGCGCCGCTCGGCAAGGGGCTCGGCAAGACGACCGGCTGGATTCACCGCGCGACGCTGAAGATGAAGCAGGTGAAGATGATCGGCGGCGTGAACTACGAGCTGATCGATGCGCGCGGGCTGCACGTGTCGTACGGCGAACAGCGCACCGATCACGAAGTAATCGAAGCCGACACGATCGTGCTCTGCACGGGGCAGGAGCCGCAGCGCGCGTTGCTCGCGCCGCTGCAGGCAGCCGGGCGCTCGGTGCACCTGATCGGCGGTGCGGAACTGGCCGCCGAACTCGATGCGAAGCGCGCGATCGATCAGGGCGCGCGGCTCGCGGCGCGGCTCTGATTGCTCGGCGGCGCGTGGCCGCGATGGCGTGCGCTGCCCCGGGATTCGTCGCTTGCGCCGGCGTCAGTCCATCTCGACGCGCTGCGTCTCTGCCTCTTCCGCTTCGAGCATCGCCTTGACGATCAAATAGACGGCGGGTAGATCGTCGTCGTCGCGCTTCCAGTCGACGGCTTCCTCGATGTCCGCCGCGATCATTCGGCTGTCGCGCAGCCGGATGAACGCATCGATGACGGTCGGATCGTTGCGGTTCAGGAAGCCTGCGTTCGAGAACGCAAGCTCCTCGACATTCAACAGCGCCTGCCAGCTCATCGTGCGAACCGCTGCCGGATGGCTGCGCCGCCGCAGGCCGAGCGCCCGCTGCGCGGGGGCGCCGACGACGCGTTGAAGATCGACGACCGCCTGCCGCGCGGCGCGCTCGAAGTGGATCGGGTTGAAACCGGGTTGCTCGGGATCGAATGCGGATGACTGGAACATGGTCGCCTCACAAAAGTCCGTCCGTCTGTGGATGACGGAATTCGGGTCAAATGGTGCAAAAGCACTGTAAATATATACAGTGTTCGAGGCGGTTTCAAGTCCCGGATGAAGAATCTTGCCGGCGCGGGCAGGGGGCGGATGACGGGAAGCCGATAGAGGCCGGTATGCGAGCGCTGCCCGCTCGTTGTCGCGCCGATTCCGTGGGCCGCATTCGGCTTATACCGATTCCGCGATGGTTTCCCGCAGCCACCGATGCGCGGGATCGCGATGCACGCGCTCGTGCCACAGCATCGACATTTCATAGCCGGGCACCTCGACCGGCGCTTCCACGACGTGCAGCGCGGGAACGTCGCGCACCAGCCGCTCGGGCAGCATCGCGACGAGATCGGTGCTGGCGACGGCCGACATCACGAACAGGAAATGCGGCACGGACAGCACGACGCGCCGCGCGGCACCGAGCTTCGCGAGCGCTTCGTCCGTCACGCCGAAGAAGCCGCCGCCGTCGGGCGACACGATCACGTGTTCGAGCGTGCCGAACTGTGCGAGCGTGGGGCGCCGCTTCAGCTTCGGATGCCCGGCTCGGCCGATGAGCACGTAACGCTCGACGAACAGCGGCAGGCGCCGCATGCCTGGCGGCGACCCCTCGGTCGTATGAAAGGCCAGGTCGATACCGTTTCGCTCGGCATCCTGCTCGATGCGCGGCGGCACGAGCTCGACGACGGCGAGCCGCGTACCGGGCGCGGTCGCCCGCAGCGTGTTCAGCGCGGGCAGCACGATCGTCGATTCGCCGTAGTCGGTCGCGGCCACGCGCCACGTGTTCGTCGCGGTCGCGGGATCGAATGGCGCGGCCGGAACCACCGCGCGTTCGACGGCTTCGAGTGCATCCCGCAGCGGCTCGCGCAGCGCTTCCGCGCGCGCTGTCGGCCGCATCCCGCGCGGCCCCGGCAGCAGCAGCGGATCGCCGAACAGGTCGCGCAGTTTCTGCAACTGCACGCTCACTGACGGTTGCGACATGTTCAGCCTTTCGGCCGCGCGCGTGACGTTGTGCTCGGCGAGCAGCACGTCCAGCGTGACCAGCAGGTTCAGATCGAGTCGCCTGAGATTATTCATGGCTATACCTGGAATATCAGGAATTCATTTCAAATATACCTTCGGCGGGGGCATCCTGCAGTCATTCAATCAACGGAGTGACGAACATGAATGTGCTGATCGTTTATGCCCATCCCGAACCGCGTTCGCTGAACGGCGCGCTGCGCGACTTTGCCGTCGAGCATCTCGAAGCGGCCGGCCACACCGTGCAGGTGACCGACCTGTATGCGATGAACTGGAAGGCGGCGTTCGATGCGAGCGACGTGACCGATCGCGCGCCCGATGCGCGCTTCGATCCTGCGCTCGACTCGAAGCATGCATTCGAGACGGGCACGCAACGCGACGATATCGCGTGCGAACAGGACAAGCTGAAGTGGGCCGATGCCGTGATCCTGCAGTTTCCGCTGTGGTGGTTCTCGATGCCGGCGATCATGAAGGGCTGGGTCGAGCGCGTGTATGCGTACGGTTTCGCATACGGCGTCGGCGAGCATTCCGACAAGCACTGGGGCGACCGTTACGGCGAGGGCTCGCTGGCAGGCAAGCGTGCGATGGTGATCGTGACGACCGGCGGCTGGGAGTCGCACTACAGCCCGCGCGGCATCAACGGGCCGATCGACGACGTGCTGTTCCCGATTCATCACGGGATTCTGTATTACCCGGGTTTCGATGTGCTGCCGCCGTTCGTGATCTACCGGACGGGAAAGATGAACGACGCGCGTTTCGAGGAAACGCGCGCGGCGCTCGGCAGGCGTCTCGACGATCTGTGGACTGCGCAGCCGATTCCGTTCCGGCGGCAGAATGCAGGCGATTATGAGATTCCGGCGTTGACGCTGAAGGAGGAGATCGCGCCGGGGAAGGCGGGGTTTGCGGCGCATCTCGCGCACGGGCATTGATTGGGCGTGGTCATGACCGATCGATGCGTCGTTCGACGCGCAGGCGGCCCGGCGGCTCGAAGTAGGTGCCGAAGCGCACGAGCCCGGCGTTCTTCAGGTGGCACGTCATCTCGAAGCTGACCAGGATGCCGGGATCGCGGTTGTCGACGATCCCGACGTCGATCGAGCGAATGCGCGGCTCGTACTTCAGCAGCGTCGCTTCCATCTGCTGCTTGAGCAAGTGCGCGGATGCAGGCAGTGCCTTGTAGATGTTCGTGAGATCGGGTAGCCCGTAGTCGGGCAGGTGCTTGAGCGCACCGGCCCGCGTATTGAGAATGCGGCGTACGTTTTGCTGAACGCTCAGGCATTCGAGCGTCCGGTCGTCATAAGCGCCGATCGGTTCGCCGCCGATCTGGCCGAGCAGCATGTCGTAGAGCGAGGGGCCGGCGGTCATCGGTCGTGCCATCGCGTAGTGGCGCGATCGCCGGCTGTCGGCGCGTCGACGAAGTCGATCGTCAACGATCCTTCGGCCGTGGCCGACAACAGGATTTGCCCTGGCGTAATGCCCGATGCCATCCGTCCAAGCAGTTCGCGGGACACGACCGGCAGCACGCGCTGGTTCAGGAACGCGTCGACGCTGCGTGCGCCGGATTCGCGTGATACGCAGTGCTGCGCGATCGATTCGATCAGATCGTCCGCGCACGTCAGGGTCACCGCGTGTTGCCGATGGAGGCGTTCGGCGATTTTGTCCAGCTTGATCCGCACGATCGACGCGAGCGCCGCCGCGCCGAGCGGCCGATAGACGAGTGTCTGGAAGCGTGCGAGCAGTGCGGGCTGGAAGTGCGAGACCAACTGCGGATGTACGGTTTCGCGCAGCGCTGCATGTGTGATCGCCGGATCCTTCGCCGTTGCATCGTCGATTTGCGCGCTGCCGAGATTGGAGGTCATCACGATCACGCAATGGCGGAAATCGATTTCGCGTCCCTCGCCGTCGCGCATCGTGCCTCGGTCGAATACCTGATAGAAAATGTCGAGCACGTCGCGATGCGCTTTCTCGACTTCGTCCAGCAGCACGACGCTGTACGGACGCTGACGCACGGCTTCGGTCAGGACACCGCCGCGTCCGTAACCGACGTAGCCGGGCGGCGAGCCCTTGAGCTGCGACACCGTATGCGCTTCCTGGTACTCGGACAGGTTGATCGTCGTCAGCGCGGCTTCGCCGCCGAACAGCAGGTCGGCGAGTGCCAGCGCGGTTTCGGTCTTGCCGACGCCGGACGGCCCGGTGAGCAGGAACACGCCGAGTGGTGCGTGCTCGTTCTTCAGGCCGGCCTTGGCGGTACGCAGGCTCTCCGCCAGCGCACCGATCGCATCGTCCTGCGCAACCACGCGCGCAGCGAGCGTCGCTTCGAGCGTGAGCAGGCTCCGGAGTTCGTCGTCGACGAGATTGCCGACCGGCACACCGGTCCATTCCGCGACAACGCGCGCGATGGATTGCGCATCGACGTCGGCGGCGATCATCGGCGATTTGCCCTGAACGGTCGACAGCGCATCGATGGCATTGGAAATGGCCAACGGATCGGGCGCGGAGCCGGCCGCGCCGCGAAGGGTGCGCAAGACGTCGACGAGTTCGCGTTCTCGCGTGTACTGGCCGAGCAGCATGCCGGCGGTGTCGCGCACCGCATCGTGTTCCGTGTCGATCGTGGCGCGCCGCCCGGCGACATCGCCGATCCCGGCTCGGGAATCTGCATCGAGCGCGGCGCGTTCCAGTTCGAGTGCCGTCAGCGTTGCGCGTGCCTGCTGCAGCTCCACCGGCGGCACGTCGATCGCCATGCGCACGCGCGCGGCAGCCGTGTCGATCAGATCGACGGCCTTGTCCGGCAGTTGGCGGGCAGGAATGTAGCGGCGTGATAGCCGCACGGCCGCGACGATCGCGTCGTCGCGAATGTGGACGTCGTGATGCTTCGCATAACGGCTTGCGAGCCCGCGCAGCATCAGGCAGGCGGTGTCGTCGTCGGGCTCGTCGACCTTGATGACCTGGAAGCGCCGTTCGAGCGCGGCATCGCGTTCGAAATATTCCTTGTACTCGGCCCATGTGGTCGCCGCGATCGTGCGCAACTCGCCGCGCGCGAGCGCCGGCTTGAGCAGGTTGGCCGCGTCGGCGCCGCCCGCCGCGTTGCCGGCGCCGATCAGCGTATGCGCTTCGTCGATGAACAGCAGGATGGGTGTCGTCGATGTCCGCACCTCGTCGATCACGTTCTTCAGCCGTTGCTCGAATTCGCCCTTCACGCCTGCTCCGGCTTGCAGCAAGCCGAGGTCGAGCGTCAGGATGCGCGTGTCGCGGATCGTTTCCGGAACGCTGCCCTCGATTACACGCAACGCGAGCCCTTCGACCAGCGCGGTCTTGCCGACGCCCGGCTCGCCGACCAGGATCGGGTTGTTCTTGCGACGGCGCGCCAGCACGTCGATCATCTGCCGGATCTCCCGGTCGCGGCCGAAGACGGGGTCGATCTCGCCGCGGCGGGCCTTCTCGGTCAGGTCGAGCGCAAAGCGCGCGAGGGCGTTGTCGTCGGTGGCGCGAGACGGTGCCGGTGGCGCGTGACGATCGATGGAGGCTTCCGTCGCGACATTGCCGGACGGATCGGCGGTTGGCGACGTGATCGGCTGCAACGCCATTTCATCGGACGCGTGCTCGGATGAGCGTCGACCGATCCGGGGCAGCACGCGCCGGATCTGCGCGCTCGAGACTGACAATAGCGGCCACGCACGTTGCGTGCGCAAGACGTGCGGCGCGTCGACGATCGCCTGCAGCAGATGGCCCGAGCGAATGGTGCCGTCGGAATCGTCCGACACCGCATGCGTCCACGCATCCTCGATCACCGTGGCGAGCTGCCGTGATAGAGCCGGCATGCCGCGCAACGTGCGCGGCATGCGGTCGATCACGTCGATCAACGCATCCCACACCGCATCGATATCGAGATCGTAGTGGCGCAGGATCGCCGGAATGTCGCCGTCGTCCGCTTCGATCAGTTTCAGCACCCAGTGCTCGACCGCGATTTCGTCGGCGAGCCGGGTCTGGCACAGGCTCGCGGCGGCTTCGAGCGCGCGCGTGCAATGGGGATTGAGGCGGCGAATGAGATGGGAGGCGTCCCGGAGAGGCGGCGTCATGTCGATAGCGGATAAGGAGGGGCGGAGGGTGTGCATCGTCGATGCCCATGCGAACCCGCGGAACCGGTTGCGAGCGAGCGGGCAGCCGATGCGTCGGAAGCCGGCGCGAGCACGCACCGGATTCCGCCAGTCGGTCAGCGCATCAGGAACGTTCGTTCCACGTGTCTTTGTGGATAATGTTGCCGTCCTTGTACGACCACGTGATCGTTTCGTAGCGCAGTTCGACGTCTTCGAGATGGTTGTGTTTCTCGTAGTCGGGGTTCTTGATGTCGAGCATCTTCGGCTTCACGGCGACGATCTTCACGTTGTCGAGCTTCGTGTTGAAGTACTCCTTCTCCTTGCCGGCGTCGTCGATCTTGTACCACTTGATCTCGACCGACTTCAGCGTCTGACCGCTCGTCACGGCCTTGTACAGATAGGGTGTCGACGCGTCCGTCTCCTTCGTCAGCGTGATCGGCTTGTGCACGCGCGTGCCGGTGAGCTTGCCCGTGTTGCCGTCGGTCGGAATGTGCACGCCGTGATCGAACGCGACCAGTTCGACGCTGCCTTCGCGATCCTGGACGGTTACCGAACCCTTGATGTCCGCACCGCCGTCGTCCTTGAGCCACATGTAGGCCGGAATTGCCATTTGTTCACTCCTTCTTCTTCGTACTGCGAATTGCCGGAACCGGAGCCCGGCGCTGACAAACCCGGGGCGGATGCCCCGGGAACCAAAACGCGTGTCACATCGCGGCGCGGATCGAAGCGGCCGGCGCAGGCGTATCTGGCACCAGCGTGATTTCGACCCGGCGATTCTTCGCCCGTCCTTCGGGTGTCGCGTTGTCCGCCACCGGCCGCGTATCGCCGTAACCCTGGATCGCGAATTGCGTCGGCGGCATGCCCGATGCATCGACGAGCCAGTCGCGCACGGCGGTCGCGCGGTCGATCGACAGCTTCAGGTTGCGGTCGGGGCGGCCCTGGTCGTCCGCATAGCCGGCGACGAGCACGCGTTTTCCGGGATGCGCCTTGATCAGTTCGAGCGCATCGATCATCGCGCGCGCGGTGCCAGGCTTCAGCTGTGCTTTGCCGCTGTCGAACAGCGACATGCTGTCGAGCGTGATGACGGCGGGTGGCGGCGCGGGCGGTTCGTAGGAGGCGATCGCGTCGTTGAGCATCGGCAGCAGTCGAGCGCCGCGATACGTGCCGAACGACAGGCGGAGCGGAACGCCGACGCGGGCATAGCGGTCGAGTTGGTCGCGGTCCGACGAGAGGGATTTGAGCGCGTCGCGCTTCGCAGCATCTTGCGCAGCGGGGAGGCGGTGGTAGCGCTCGACGTGTTCGCCGATTCGGGTCATCAGCGTTTCGTTGTTTTTCGCGGCGCCGCAGATGGCAGCGGTGGCCGCGCAAGCAACGATCGCGACGACATGCGCGACTGCGGTGACGCGCGGTGATCGCTGCGACCGGCGCGGCATCGCGTCGATCAGCGGCTGCGGCAGCGGCCACGGCGCAGGCGACGCAGGTAGCGCGGCCGGTGCGATACCTATGCACGCCCGGACTTCGCGTTCCCATGGCCTGCCGGGGCCCGTCACCGGGCCATGGTCGATCCAGCCGGCGCCGAACAACGGCCAGGGCGACGCAGGCTGGCGTCGGTCCGTCAGCGTGTCGAACACGGTACGGCGAGTCCATCCGATCAATGATCCGATCCCGGCGGCGCGTGCCGCGACTGCGTGGCTTGCGTCGGCATGGAGGGCATCGGATTCGGCTGCGTCGATCGCGGAGTCGAAACGGTGCGTGTCCGTGATCGGTGACCCTGCCGATACGCCATACCATTGGGCTGCCGGCCCCGCTGAAGCGACGTTATCGGAGAGTCGCTGATAGATCGCGACGTAGCCCGGCAGCGACGCGCCAAGCATGCGCGACGTGTCTGCAACTGCCTGCCGGATGACGCGGAGCGTTTGCGACAGCAGATCGTCGTTCGCATGCAGTCCCGGCGCGACCGACAACACGACGCAATCGGAGGCATGACCGTCCCGCCACTGCCGGACCGCGACGGCAAGGCGGGGAAGATCCTGCGGGCGATCGGCTCGCAACCAGATTGCGCCGTCGCCGACGTGGACGAAGCGCGACCGCGTCGCGTCGCGATCGAACAACGCGGGCAGGCCGTCCCCGGTGACGAGGACGAGCGGCATCCTGGTGCGCAGCGCGACGGGCAGGTCGGCGGTCGCCACGCCGAGTTGCGCGATCACGTGCACGTTTTGTTCGCGGGCATGCGTCAATCTGCGCGAATGCAGCCAGACGATCAGCGCCGAAAGCGCGACGACGATCGCAATCAATCCCCACATGACGCCGTGGTCGATGGGCAAAACCCATCCGATGACGGCAAGCGCCAGTGCGGCCGATATCATCACGACCGTGCGCAGCGGGTAGCCGAGACCCGACAGGGCCGCGCGCGCGGCATCGGAGTCGGCACGGGTCGCCGTCGACGGGAGAGCGGTATCGGAAGTCACGGCCGCTTCGCTTTCTGGACGAGTTGTGCCAGTTCCGCATCGAGGATGCGATCCCACGCGCCCCACACGAGTATCGCGATCACGCATGCCGTTCCCGCGATCGCCCACGGCGACAGGCGTCTGAGCCGGTCGATCAGCCGCGTGTTCGAGCGGTCGGTGACGAACCCCGGCCGCGGGGCCGGTCGCAACTGATCGATCTGAGCGACCAGCGCAGCGATCACGGCCTGACGCTTCGCTTCGCCGTCGTGGGCTTCCGCCGGCAGGTTCGACCGGGCGGCGTAGCGGCCACGAAATCCGAGGCCGAGCACGGCCGCATAGCATTCGAGCAGGTCGACGTTCGGCGCGGGTTCGCGCATCCGGTGCTCGAGGCGCTCGTAGATGCGCGTTCCCGCATCGTGAGTGCCGAAGCGCTCGACCTGCAGCGGTCGGGACTCCCAGTTTCCCTTGTCCGATGCGGGAAGGTAACGCAATGCCGCTTCATCGATCAGCCCGCATTGGGCGAGGACGGCGTCGTCCCGGATGTCGGCGGCGATTCCTTGCGCATCGAGTGCCGTCGCGAACTGTGCGATGAGCCTGACGCACTGCTGACGCAGATTCTCCTGGCTGTCCACCTGCCCACCGTTCGACAGGTGAGTGACGAGCAGCGCGGTATCGCGCAGTTGCGCCCGCATCGAAGGCCGGGGCGAGCGGCCGGACGACGGCTCCCGCGCCAGCAGCGCGGATTCGTGTCGAGTGGAGACGATGGCATTCATCAGCGCAGCACCGCATAGAGTTCGATCGACGCGTCCGGAATCGACGCGGGCAGGTAGATCTGACATGCGCGCGCGGCGAGCATCCGCGCATGCGCGGCGTCATGCGCATCGAGCGCGAAGTAGTGGTTGTCCAGCCGGACCGGAATGGCGCCGGGCACGCGCTGCACGGCCTTGAGCGGAATGCCGGCGACCGCGGAATTGACGATGTGCTCGACGTCGTCCGGTGCGCCGATCTTGCACAGGCGCAAAAACTGTTCGACGAGCTCGAATGCCGGCAGCGCGGCGTTGACGGACAGGTACCAGTCCGCCGCACCTTCGACGATGCGCTCGTCGCGGAACTGGCCGGCCCAGGTTGTCTGCGTCGTATGTGAAAGCCCGATCGACACGACACGCGACGGGATGATCGCGTCCAGCAGATCGCGGATCAGCGATTCGAGCGTCGTAAAGACGCCGTGGGCGTCCGCGTGATCGTAGGGGGGAATGTCGGTCAGCGACATGTGTGTAGAGAACGTGAGCAGCGATCCCGCCAACTGGGCGAGCACCTGATACAGACGATCGGTGGGCTGTGCCGGATGCGACGCGAGAAAGCGCAGTTGCGGCCATGCCTGATGAATGCAATGCAGGAGCCAGAACAGTTGGACATCGGCGACGCCGTACTCGGCCACCTGCTCGATGCGCTCGCTGCGGCGCGCACCGAGGAGCGCGCTTTTGGCGGCGAGGATATCCGCAAGCCGACGGATGCGCTCGATATGCAGTGCATGACCCGACAGCGACAGACAGGGCGGCACATATCCGCGATCGATCTGGAACTGACCGCTCGTCGCGCGCGTCAGGCGGGCTATCGCGCATGCCGTATCGTCGGCGTGCGATTCGTACCCGTACAGCAACCGTACCGCGTGGCGCTCGGCGGCGATTTCGGTTTCCGCGGTTCCGTTCAGGTCCGTCACCTTCACGAATTCCCGGTACGCGCGACGCGGGCGGGCCAGCGCCGTTTCGTCGAAACGGCAGTTGCTGCCGTTCGCATCGGGCAGCGCGAGTGCGGCGAGCACGTCGACGGTTTGGGCATCGGCCGGAATTTCGCCGGCGAGGTCGCGTGCCGGCGGCAATGCATCGGCGACGGTTGTGTCGACAGGCGTGCCGTCGGGGAAGCGCAATTGCAGCCGGGCAAGCTTCAGGCGGCCGGAAGACAATGCCTCCTCGTCGACCTCGACGCTCAGCGTTCCCCATGGCGATACGGACAATGACGACGCCAGTTGTTGCAGCGCGAACCCGTTCCAGCAGTCCTGCTGCTGGAAATGCTGCTGCGTAAGAATCAGCCCTTCATGCCAGAGCGGCTTTTCGATCCGCATGGTGTGGTCGATATCGATTAGGAATTATGAGGCGCCGATTCTAACCATCGTTTTCCGATTTCGTATACCCCGGGATTGGGTAAATCGTTGACGAATGTGTCATTCATATCGAGATATGAAGGGGATTAATTTTGAGATTCTTTGGGTGAGTTGGTTTTGTGGTGGATGGATTTGTGAGGCTCTGTTTTATTGGGATTGAGGCGATCTTTTGGATTTGTGTTTTGTGTATAAAAATCAACCACTTGGATGGCGGTAGGTGTTGTTTGAGATTGATTTTTTGATATGGATGGCTATCGGCTTGTTGAGGTGTGACCGGGTTTTATGTATTCGTACTAGTATTATTTTTGGGTTGCGTTTGAGATTGGTGGTCGATTTTAAGTTTTGGTGGTTTACTTCATGTGAAAGTGCATGATATTTTTTGCCGCCTGAATCGGATGTCGTGCCGCGAATATCCGAATCGGTCGTCCGTCAATGCGTGTTGCGGGGTTGAGCAAAGGTGACGTGAACGACGGTGCACCAGCGGTTGCGGGTGCACATCGCGGAGTCTTCAAGCTTCCTGAGATAAGGAGAACGAATTGGATAGCTTTCAGCGAGAGATCCCGAAGAGCCGGGTGTCGATCACCCTTGATCTGCATACGGGCGGGGCGCAAAAGAAGGTCGAGCTGCCGCTGAAGCTGCTGGTGGCCGGCGACTTCAGCGCCGGTCGCGAGCAGGCGCCACTGGCCGAGCGGAAGAAAGTGAACATCGACAAGAACAACTTCGATGCCGTGCTGGCCGACTACGCACCGGATCTCAGGATCGCTGCGGACAACACGCTGGCCGGCGACGGTTCGGAGTTGCCCGTCAACCTGTCGTTCCGGTCGATCAAGGATTTCGAGCCCGAGCAGGTGGCGCGCCAGATTCCCGAGCTTCAGGCGCTGCTCGCGATGCGCAATCTGCTGCGCGACCTGAAATCGAACCTGCTCGACAACGGCACGTTCCGTCGCGAGTTCGAGAAGGTGCTGAAGGACGACCGCCTGTCCGCGAAGCTCCGTGGCGAACTCGCGCAGATCGCGACCGCCGCGACGCAGCCGGAAGGGCATGCGTGAGCGACGCTGGGCAAAACGCGCGTTCAGCGCATTCCGCAACATCGTAGCGATTCGATCGCAGACAGGACCCGAGATGAAACCCACCGAAACGCAGCAGGCCGGCGCGACCGAGACCGTCGTGCTGGACGCCCCGCACGGGGATATCGACAGCGTCTACGCATCGCTGTGCAGCAAGATCAACCTGAAGCCCGTCAACGAAGCGCGCCCGCTCGAGGCGTTCCGCGACAACGACATGCTGTCCGAGGCGTCGGCCGACGAGCGCATCGCACGCGGGATGGGTGCGTTCCTTGAACTCGTCGCGAAGGCGAGCCAGCCGGTCGACCGGCTGGACAAGTCGCTGCTCGACTTCCATATCGGCCAGATCGACCGGCAGATCGGCCGCCAGCTCGACGCGGTGATGCATGCGCCGGAATTCCAGGCGCTCGAAGCGCGCTGGCGTGGCCTGAAGATGCTCGTGAGCCGTACCGATTTCCGCAAGAACGCGCGAATCGAGGTGCTGGACGTGTCGAAGGATGCGCTGCAGCGCGACTTCGAGGACACGCCTGAACTGATCCAGAGCGGCCTCTATCGCCTGACGTACATCGAGGAATACGACACGCCGGGCGGCCAGCCGATCAGCGCGATGATCAGCGACTTCGAGTTTGCGAATTCGCCGATGGATGTTGCGCTGCTGCGGAACATCTCGAAGGTCGCTGCTGCCGCGCACATGCCGTTCATCGGCTCGGTCGGGCCGGCGTTCTTCGGCAAGCAGTCGATGGAGGAAGTGGCGGCGATCCAGGACATCGGCAACTACTTCGATCGCGCCGAATACATCAAGTGGAAGAGCTTCCGCGATACCGACGACGCGCGTTATGTCGGCCTGACGATGCCGCGCGTGCTCGGCCGTCTGCCGTACGGCAAGGATACGGCGCCGGTGCGAGCGTTCAACTACGAAGAAGCTGTCAAGGGCCCCGATCACAACAAGTACCTGTGGGTGAACGCGTCGTTTGCGTTCGCGGCGAACATGGTGCGCAGCTTCGTCAGCAACGGCTGGTGCGTGCAGATTCGCGGGCCGCAGGCGGGCGGCAAGGTCGAGGATCTGCCTGTCCACCTGTACGACCTCGGCACCGGCTACCAGCCGAAGATTCCGACCGAGGTGCTGATCCCGGAAACGCGCGAATTCGAGTTCGCGAATCTCGGCTTCATCCCGTTGTCATTCTACAAGAACCACGACTTCGCATGCTTCTTCTCCGCGAGCTCGGCGCAGAAGCCTGCGCTGTACGAGACCACGGAAGCCACGGCGAACAGCCGCATCAACGCGCGGTTGCCGTACATCTTCCTGCTGTCTCGCATCGCGCACTACCTGAAGCTGATCCAGCGCGAAAACATCGGCACGACCAAGGATCGCCGTCTGCTCGAACTCGAACTGAACGGCTGGATCAAGGGGCTCGTGACCGAGATGAAGGATCCCGGCGACGAACTGCAGGCATCGCACCCGCTGCGCGACGCGAAGGTGACGGTCGAGGACATCGACGACAACCCGGGTTTCTTCCGGATCAAGCTGTTCATCGTGCCGCACTTCCAGGTCGAAGGGATGGATATCGGACTGTCGCTCGTGTCGCAGATGCCGAAGGCCAAGAACTGATCTGACGTTTGTGTGCGAGCCGCCGGGGCGTCGATGGTTGCCCCGGCGGCGCAGCGCGTTTTGTGCGACCGGGAGAATCCATGTCGATGATTTTGCCTACGCAGGCTTATGAATTGAAGCTGGCGCCGCATCCGGCGCCGTTCTCGATCCTGACGTTCACCGGGCTGGACCGCGTGAGCCAGCTTTATCGATACGAGATCGAATTCACAAGCCCGGCGGCCGGGATTCCGATGGACCAGGTGCTGGGCCGGCCGGCGAAGTTCAGCGTCGATCCGATCGATCCGAACATGGATTACCTGCGGAAGATGTTCGGGGAGAACGCGGCGCAGTTCAGTGCGAAGCCTGCGACGTATACGGTTCATGGCGTGATCACGCAGTTCGACGAGTTGGAGACGTCGGCGGATGAAACGCGCTACCGGGTCGTGCTTGAGCCGACGCTTGCCGATCTCGATCGTGGTGTGACCAGCCGGTTGTTTCAGAAACAGTCGGTCGAGGAGATCGTGACCGATACGCTGCGGCATTACGGGTATCGCGCGGGTGTCGATTTCCAGTTTCAGTTGCGCGGGCAGTACAAGCGTCGCGAGTACGTGACGCAGTATCACGAGACGACGTTCGCGTTTATCCGGCGTATTTGCGCGGAAGAGGGAATCTGGTTTCGCTGGGAGCAGAAGAAGGATCGCGCTGTGGTCGTGTTCGGCGACGATCTGGATGCGTATGCGCGCAAGCAGCGCACGGTGCCGTATCGACGTGACTCGGGGCTGGAGAGCGTCGGTGCGGATGCGATCAAGACGCTCGGGCGCGAAATGAAGCGTGTGCCGGAAGCGGTGCGGTTGCATGACTACAACCATCGGCAGGCCGAGGTGTCGTTGCTGGTAGAGGAAAACACGGCGCGTGACGACAAGACGACGAACGCTGTCGATTATCGCTGGGGCGAGCATTACGAGACGCCTGAAGAAGGTAAGCGGGTTGCCCGGTTGCGGCACGAAGCCCATCTGGCCGAGCAGATCACGTTCAAGGGGACGGGTAATCCGTTCTGGCTCGAAGCCGGCGAGGTGATGCGGGTCGAGCCGAGTCAGGTCGATGCGAAGCACGGGATTTTCGTGACGTCGGTCGAGTCGCGTGGCGGGCGGAACGAGGCGTACTGGGTGGCGTTCGAGGGGATTCCGTCGGATCGCGTGTGGCGCACGTCGGCGGCTTCGGTTTCGCGGCCGGTGGTTGACGGGATTCTGCCGGCTCGGATTACGTCACCGGGGAATTACAAGTACGCGTATCTGACCGAGCAGGGCTGGTACGTGATCAAGCTGCCGTTCGATCTCGACGAATGGAGCCCGGGTGGGACGAGCCGACCGGTGCGGTTTGCGAAGCCTTATAGCGGTGACAACTATGGACATCACTTTCCGCTGATCGATGGGGCGGAGGTGGCCATTGTCCATACGGACGGCGATCCGAATCGGCCAGTGATTATCGGGGCGATGCACGACAGCGTGCATCCGGATCTGGTCAACAACCTGAACCATACGCGGAATCTCATTCGTACGGCTGCGCGGAATGAGTTGCGGATGGAGGATAAGGAAAGCAACGAGCATGTCCATCTGATAACGCCGTTTCGGGCAAGCCAGCTGAATCTGGGCTTCATGGTGGACACCGATCGTAAGGCGCGCGGAAAGGGGGCCGAACTTGCTACTGACGGCCACGCGTCGATACGTGCAGCAGATGGCGTACTAGTTTCGGCCGAGGCACAACCGGGTGCGGCCGGCGAGCAGCTTGCTATGCAGAATGCGGACGCGACGTTCGCTCAGGCCGAAGAAATTCTGCGTTCGCTCAATGACGCCGCGAACGCGGCCAAGGCACTCCAGGCTGAGGCTAACCAGCAACGCGTGCTGATCGGGCAGAAGCTTAGCCGCCTCCAGAAGCCAGTCATTGTTGCGAGTGCGCCAGAAGGAGTGGGCATCGCCAGTGGGCAGCACGTTCAGATCGCTGCGCGCAAACAGATGTTTGTCACGACCGGCGAAGGGCTCGACATTGGCGTGATGAAACGCATCACGGTGGCGGCCGGCGAAGCGATTTCGTTCCTCGCGGCAAAGTTCGGAATCCGGCTCTTCGCAGCAAAGGGCAAGGTACAGATTCAGGCACAAGGCGACGGCATGGAGCTGATGGCAATGCAGGACATGCTGATGAGCTCGTCGGACGGAGAAGTCACGATAACGGGTCGAAAGGGCGTCACGATCGGTGACGGCGCGGGCGCTTATATCAAGCTGTCAGGCGGAAGGATCATTCTCGGGAGTCCTGCGGGCGAGATCGAATTGAAAGGCAATTTGACCGTCAACGACGCCGCCGGCGGTAGTTTCAAATTCCCGACCTGGTCCACGGTGCCGCTCAACGACGTGAAGAACGCATTGAATTTCGGATTTTCGGAGTAAGCCCGACCATGGCGACCAAAGCCGCACCGCAGAAATCACCGACACCGCCGCAGCCTGCCAAAGCCGGTTTGAAGCAATTGTCGTTCGCGTTTCCATTTTTACGCAAAGGGCAAGGTCAGTCCGAGGCATCCACTCGATTCACCAACGAGCATGACATTTATCGGTTGCTGGCCGAGCGTGAGCCGTCCGGTACCTATCTCGCGAGCAGTAACGGCATGTGGCATGGCGGCATTCATATCACAGAGGCTGGTGCTGGGCAGTCGCTGGACCTCGATGCGGGATTGCGGTGCATCGCCGATGGTGTGTTAATTGCGTTTCGCGCCAATAAGACCTATCCGGTCAGCGAGGTTGCAACGGCAGATGGCGGATCGCCGTACGAGGCACCGTATAGCACGGCCTTTGCGCTGGTGCGACACACGATGGAGTTCCCACGGGACACGAAGCTGACGTTTTACAGCTTATACATGCATCTGATGTCCTGGGACGACTACGCAAACTTCCCGAAGCGGGAAAAGCCGCCGTATTGGCCGCGGCAATGGCTGGTGACGCAGTATGCGCAGGACAAGCAGGCGTCAGGCCGAAGCGGGCAGGCTCCCGATCCGGCGCAGCAGGGACTGCGTATTCGCAAGACTCCGGGCGGTAGTCCCATCGCGATTCTGCCGCAAGGCGCCAACGTCGGCATCGGGAAGATCGAGACGAAGAACGGAAAGCCGTGGGGACAGTTGACAGATCTTCGTGGGACATCATTGTATCCACAGAAAGCAGGTGAATACGTCGAGCCGTCGAGTGCGGTCGGTAAGTGGGTCTTTCTTGGCCAGGAAAACGGTGGTCCGGTTGCCGAAGAGACTGTTGAGGACTCTCTATTTGACCGGGTTGTCGTGACGACTGGCCAGGGCGTGCCAGGTGACGCGTCCGGCATTCCAGTCAAGGCAGGAGACCTGATTGGGCACCTTGGCCGCTATGACTCGCTGAACCAATGCACGTCCGGAACCAGGCTGGCACACATCGAAGTCTTCTGCGATGACAGCATCCAGTCGTTCCTCGAACAAGGACAAGGATGGGTCAATCAACACGGCCCGAACAAGGAGGACTGGGCGGCGCTGGGCCTGCCATCCGAGCCGACGATCCTGCGGATCGCGCCGGGGACGGTGCTGTATCAACGTACTCAAGACAAGACAAAATTTGTCCCTGGTGTTGACCCACAGTCGAGAAAGACGGACGCCGTTCAGGTGTATTCGCTTGCTGAACTGGCGCGTGACCCGAATCGACGAGTCGCTGAGCCGCGTCCGAATCCAGATCCGGGTTTTCCGGTGAACTGGTGGCATGTTGACGGTGTGAATGCACAAGGTCAGCCGATTGACGGTTGGGTGTGCGACTTCAATCACGCGGGCGGTCGGGTGACGCGGGAATTCGCACAGAAGTGGATTGATTTCGAGTGCCTGGCGGATGCCCATGATCCGGCGCATACGATCTTTGCGACAACGCAAGCTTGGGTTGACTATGCGAGCGGCGCCAATGTTGACGACCTTGCTTCGAGTTCGAAGCTCAGTCCGTTGATGCTTAAGGTGTATGACGCTCTGTTTACGGCAGGCGATGGTAAACGAGCAGCTGATGAATTATGCACGCTGTCGCGGACCGAGCGTGGTGGATATCCGTGGTTGATGCATGCGGCGTCTCGGCTGATCGTCAAGCACGAGAGCGAGTGGGCGAATCCATCCAAATGGAAGCAACTGATCGCCGAGTTGGAAAAGCAGACGGGGCCGAAGCTGCAGCATGAGGAAGAACAGAAACGAATTGAGAAGTTAGCGTGGTGGGATGATGTGAAGGCCGGCATCCCGGTTTTCCCTCGAGTGAATGTTTTTCACATCCACCCCATTGGATTGGCCGCGAACTTCCAATTTGGAAGTCAGTTGATCACGCTCGCTATGTTGATGGCGGTCGAGCCGTCGAATTCGATCGAATACCATCAAAGTATTTTGCCTTACATAAATAGATATGCCTTGATCTATAAAATTAATAAACCTAAAAGAATTGCACATTTTCTTTCCCAGTCAGCACACGAGAGCCATTTGCGGGCCATTGAAGAAGGATTGAGTTACAAGCCAACGGGTATGCGAAGAATGTTCGGGTGTAAAGGCGGGAAGAAGAATTATGATGAAAAATGCGACGATTGTAAGCGCGGTCGTCTGCGAGAAAAGCTTTGGAGTGACGAGGCATATTGCGCTCATAACCCAGAGCGCCTCGCAAATTATGTGTACGCGGACAGATTGGGTAATGGTGATGAGGAGAGTGGTGATGGATATAGATATCGTGGGCGTGGGTTCATACAAGTGACCGGCAAAGTTGGCTACGAGTTGTTTCAAAGCGAGCATAACCGACGATCTCCTGATGACCAGCAGGACTTTGTCAAAAACCCCGATCTTGTCGCGTCTCGATTGGAATATGCAGTCGAGTCTGCCTTCACTTTTTGGGCACATAAAAATCTAAACTCGATCTCCGATAATGGAACGGTCCGCGACGTGACTCAGATCGTAAATGGTGGACAGACTGGATATGATGATCGGCTCGGTCGCTACAATAAGGTGGCGCCTCTCTTGGGTCTTTCGATGGAGTAACTCATGAATGTCTATCAAGTAACCGCGGCTTCGATCATGGGTCTTGTTTCGGTGGCGGCTGCGCATGCAGAAGGGTTGTGCAGCACGGAAGAGATAGCAGTCTTCAACTGCGAACTTAAAGCCTCCGTTTCATCGCTTTGTCAATCAACTGAGAATGGATCCCTGATCTATCGGAATGGGGTTGGTGAGAAGATAAATTTGCAGATTTCGGATAAGAAAAATAAGAGGAATGTATTTTTTCTGTCAAATACACCGTATTCAGGGGGTGGGGAGACTCATATTCGATTTTCTCGGATGGGCTACACATATTATTTGTACGACAAGGTTATCAAGGTCGATGATGGTCCGGAAACTTTTGCCGGGATTGTTGTGTACAAAAAAAATAAAAAAATCTATAGCCTTGCGTGCAATAACAATGCATCAATACGTGCAAGTGCATATCAATCAATTTCCAGAGAGAAGTACCGATCGATTGATGTTCAGTAATGAAATCGGAAGGAGTCAACTAAGAATTGTAGCGGGTTGAACAAGAGGGATGTCTTTTGGGGAAAGGCAGGATGTACAAAAAGGAGCGTCCTCTGTGTGCGTAGGGCGTATGGACTGATGTCGGGATTCTCGTGATGGACATAATAAGTGGTGTCGGGCTATGGGGTGAGATATGTTAATCAAATCAATGTTTTGGATTTTGGTTGATTTTATGATCTTAGTGCCCATTTTTTCGTTTGCAAGCGATCAATCATTTTCCGGGGTTTGGTCAATCGGGGAAGATGTCGCGGGGCAAGGTAAGCCATACTCTACGTTTGTCATCGAAATTGATAAAGATAAGGCGGGAAATATTTCAGGATCATACTGTTTTATTACGCGCTATGGAAATAGAATTGATTGCAGCCCGGATGGAGAGAAAAATTTAAGTGGTCGTGTTGAAGATGGTAAAAATAAGGCGCGTTTGAATTTTTATTCGTTTTTTGGTGCCACCGATGGAGTGGCGGAAATTACAGTGAGTGGCGATAGATTGCTATGGAATGTTGTTGAGCAACCGCAAGGTGGAGATTACTACGGTCCCCTTCGAGTTGAGCTGCACCGAGATGATTTGTTGAGATATCACTCCGTGGAGAGAAAGGTCGTGGCAAAAAGAGCATTTTTGTATGATTCTCCATCAAAATCGAAAGTAAGTCGCGCCTATGTGATCAAGGGCGATTCGGTAAGGGTGGTCGAGGTATCTGCCGATTTAAAATTTTGGAAAATTGAATTTTTAACAAAAAATGGGAATCGTCTTGATAAATGGATTGACTGCTCGGAAATTGATTTTTGCGCTAAGTAATTGTCCGTAGCCACAAAGGAAAACGCGAAATGAAAAATCTCGCATACGAAGGCGACAGAACGAGCCACGGTGGCAAGATCCTAACCGGCTCGGATCGCATCAAGGTAAAGGAGCGCCGAGCCGCCCGTGTGGGTGACAAAGTCTCGTGCCCGATTCACGGCGACAACGAAATCGTCGAAGGCAGCGGCAGGATGAAGGACGGCACCACGCCGCTATCACGCGACGGCGATCACACGCGGTGTGGGGCGGTGCTCATTGCTTCGTCCACCTGAGCGCAGGTCAAGTAAGCGATGCCCGTCGATTTCAATCGCGTGCCGCCGCGAGTGGATGTACCACCTCCGCCTCGTACCTCGATGATCGTCTGGATGCCTCTGCTGGTGCTCGTCATGGCGGCCGGGGCTGGGCTGGCGATCACGTTTTGGCCGACGGACCGCCCGACGAATACGCCGTGGTTCTGGCTCTGTGTCGTTGGTTATCCCTTCCTGGTCTGGGCTTTCCTTCTATTCGCGTGGCTCGCGTATGGCTACACCCGCCGCAATCAGGCGATTGCGACCAACCGCGTGAGTGATGAGGCCGAGCAGTCATGTCACGCGATGTCGAGCAGACCGCTTGCGATACTGGGCCATGCATGGTGCTTCGCCGCGAACGATTCGGAAAACTCGCTTGAACGGATACTGACGGGAACTGAGCTGGCGAAGCTTCGGCCGAGCGGCGCGGTCGCGGATAGCGAAGTCAATGCACGTTGGCTCGACATCCCGGAGATGCATTTTCATCCTGGTAACGAACTCACTGAACATGCTCGGCATCATGCCGTGTGTACGTGGCTGCTCGAACGCTTGATAGACCGCCTCCTGCCACAGCTCAATACGCTCCCACCGAGAACGAAGCTTCAGATCGAGCTTCATCATCGATCCAGGCTGAAATCCGACGCTTTCGAGATTCGGCTACGGGAGGTACTCACTGAACGAGTGCCTGCGTTGAAGGTGGACGTCACATCGGGTGAACACACGATTTCGCTCTTCCGAACGGACGCGTGGCTGGACAATCGAGCTGTCGATACGGTCCACCTGCTGGTCGCCGTTGAGCTTCGCGATGCAATCAGTTCCGTCCTGTCCGATGGTGTTGCAGAGGCGGGTGTCGCGCTGCTCGTCGGACACCCGCGCCTTGAGTCATCGGCCATGCCAGCCGGGTTGCGATTGCATCGCCCCGCCCGAGGCTCGCTCGATACCTCCGCCCGGACGCTTGAGCTTGCCGCGCGCTGGGGACAGACCTCGCGCGACCGTCTGCGCACAGTGTGGACGCATGGCCTGTCCGGCGACAGAGTCAGTGCAGTTCGGCAAGCCGCGTCGTTTCCCGACGAGACGCGATGGATCTCGCTCGAAACGGCGGTGGGCGACTGTTCCGGCGCAGGGCCGTGGTTGGCTGCTGTCCTTGCTGCAGAAAGTGCCCGGACAACGGGCGACCCGCAACTAGTGATGTGTGGCGAAGGTGAAGAACTGATCGCCCTCATGTGCAGAAAGCAGACATGAACGATAACAAGAACGACAACAAGACCCGGCCAGCAGGCCTCTTCATAGGCGTCGCGGCAGTGATCGTCTTCCTTGCGCTCGGTGGCGCGGTATGGATGGAGGGGCCCCGCCACGGATGGTCGCGCGATACCCGGATCATCATCGAGCTTTCGCTAGCGGTGGGCTTGCTGATCGTGATCCTGCTGATCAAGTGCTTCGAGTTTGTGCTGCTTTCGATTGCCTCACTGAGAGCATCCCGTTGGTTTGCTCGTTACGACGCAGGAAAACGCGCAGCGTCCGTCGACCACAACGATCAGGGCGGTCCACCGGGGCCAGTCGGCAGAGCTACGGCGCTGCGGAACCTCCTGCGTGACCGTCACGGCTGGCGTTGGCGCTATCGCGAACGATGGGTGCTCGTCGCCGGCGACCTGCCGCTGGTGAAGCGCTTGGCACCGGGACTTGCCGACACGGGGTACGTAATCAACGGCGATACGATTCTGCTGTACGCCGGGCAAACCCGCGACACGCTCGAGACGGAATGGCTCGATCAGATCCGCCGCCTGCGCCGGCACCAGCCGATTGACGCGATCGTTGCGGTGACACGTAACCGCAGTTCGGCGGACGTACCGTTCGACGTCGATGGCGTTAGCCGGCAACTGGCGCTTCACGCGCGTGCCCTGCGCTGGGCGGCGCCTGCATATCTGCTCGACGCCACCGATTTCGGCAGCGTGACGTCGAGCCCGGATGAAGCAATCGGCTTTACCTGGTCGAACGCGTGCCTGAACGCAGACGATATCGATTCGTCGCTGCAAGATCTCACCTACGACCTGGCGGGCACGGGAGTTGTACGCCTCACCAAAGACGCACGCGATCGTTATCCCGTCGAGCTGTCGCAGCATATTGCCAATCTGCGCTCTGCGTTGAGGGGTCTCGTGCTGGAAGCTAACCAATCCCGTACCTGGAAACATGAGGTTCACGGCCTACTGTTCGCGCCATTGTTCAAGGAGCGCGAACCAGGACTGCCGTTATCAAGCGATACGAACGACGACGACTCGCCAACCGGTCCTCAACACCGAACGATCTGGCAAACCGTCGCCGATCACAGCCGCAAGGTTCATGGTCGCCGCGTCGGCTTTTCGCTGTCGACCACGGCAGCGTGGATGGCGACTGCCGTGATCGGCTTCTGGATTGCCGGCACGATGCTGTCCGGATTCGTCAACCGCGCGACGATCGGAAGTGCTGCAGACACGGTCGTGAATCTCAAGGAAGCCCAGGATCCGACACTGTCCGTGCAGACGCTTACTCAGCTTGACCGACAGATCGACACGCTTGAAATTCACCAGCGCACCCGCGCACCGCTGAGTGCCCGCTTCGGCCTGAATCGCGACCGCGCATTGCTCGATGCCCTCTGGCCACACTATGCCGATGCGGCGAACCGCATTCTCGTCGGCCCGATTCGCCGGCAGCTCGAGGCGCGACTGCATCAACTGGCATCGTTATCCGACGCAGAAATCGCCAGCGGTGGCGATGCGCAAGTACAGGCCGCATACGACACGCTCAAGACCTATCTGATGCTCGCGAAGCCGGAGCGCGCGGTGGCTGCATTCCTGACACCCCAGCTCGTCGCGACGTCCATGCCGGCGCGCCCCGTCAATTCATCGTTGTCGCCAGGCAGATGGGAGGACTTGCGGCAGCAGGCCATTACATTCTTCACGAATCATCTGGAACCCGGTGCGAAGTCGACGGCGGCTGCGTTGGCAATCGCTCCGGACAGTACCTTGATCGCAGCAACCCGCCAGACGGTGATCGGCGTTCGGGGCATTCAGAATTCTCGGGACGCGGTCTACCAGCAGATTCTCGACGAAGCGACGCCGAAGTACCCGCCGATATCGCTCGCCACGCTGCTG
Source organism: Burkholderia sp. NFPP32 (assembly GCF_900119325.1). NCBI lineage: Bacteria > Pseudomonadati > Pseudomonadota > Betaproteobacteria > Burkholderiales > Burkholderiaceae > Burkholderia > Burkholderia sp. NFPP32. Next base: position 96,311 of record NZ_FPJP01000008.1, read on the forward strand.
GGTGACGCGGCATCCCAGGCCGGTGCCGGTGGCGCGACAAGCCGTGGTTTGTTCAACACGACCATGACCATACCGGGCGTATTCACGCGCGCGGCATGGGGCGAACGGATCGCCAAGGCCATCGACGAAGCCGGCGAGCAACACGACGTGGCAAGCGACTGGGTGCTTTCCGACACCAACGCCGCCGGCCGGTCCTCGTCGACCCCAAAGGACGAACTGCGCCAACGCTATTTCGACGACTATGCGCGCGCTTGGGCACAGTTCCTCAACAGTGTGCGCTGGCAACCGGCACCGACGCTTTCCGCCACGGCCGATCAACTGACCTTGCTGGGCGATCCGCAACGCTCGCCGCTCGTCGCGCTGATGAACGCGATCGTCTATCAGGCGGGAACGGGAGCCAACACGCAGTCGCTGTCCGACACGCTGATCAGCAAGGCGCAGCAGCTCGTCGGCGCCGACGAAAAGGATCCGTCGAAGCAGGTCAAGCCGCAGCTCGCGCCGCTGGCGGCTGCGTTCGGCCCGATCCTGCGTCTGACCGGCAGCGATCTCGTCTCCGGCGTGCCGGCCAACGGCAAAACCGCCGCTGCGCAAATGGCCGCGACAGGCGACCTGAGCCTCGCCCGCTATCTGGAGCGCATTACAGCCATGCGCCTGAAGACTTCGCAGATCGTCTCCAGCGCTGATCCGGATGCGGTTGCGCGACTGGCCGCCCAGTCGGTGTTGCAGGGCAAGACATCCGACATCGCCGACAGCCGCGACTATGCGAGCCGGGTCGCCGCGAGCCTCGGCGAACAATGGTCCGGCTTCGGCGCACTGTTTCGGGCGCCGTTCGATCAGGCATGGCAGGTCATCGTGCAGCCGGCCGCGTCGAGCCTGAACGAGATCTGGCGCACGGCGATCGTGGCCGACTGGAACAAGTCGTTCGGCGGCCGCTATCCGTTCGCGGATTCGGACAACGACGCGTCGCTGCCCGAAATGGCACGCTTCATGCGGTCCGATGGCGGAGTGATCACGCAATTCGTGACGACGCAACTCGCCGGTGTCATCGAGCGGCAGGGCGACCGCTGGGTGCCCGCACAGGGCACCGATTCCGGTGTGCTGACGATCGATCCGGGCTTCCTGAGCGGGTTGAACAAACTCACGCGCATTTCGACGGTGCTGTTCCCGTCCGGCGATGCGCGCGTGCGCTACGAGTTGCAGGCGGTGCCGACGCCGGGTGTCACCGACATGCGATTCGTGTTGTCCGGCCGCGAATTGCACTACTTCAACCAGAAGCAGGAATGGACGCCGTTCGAATGGCCCGGCCAGTCGCTCGAAAACCTGTCGCATATCGAATGGCGGACGGAGCAGGGTGGTTTGCGGACGGCGCTCGATTCGCAGGGGCGCTTCGGACTGATTCGCCTGTTCGAGCGAGCGAAGGTCACGCAACAGGACAACGCACGCTACCTGCTGACCTGGACGCCGGACACCAGCCAGGGCATTCCGCTGAAGGTGCAACTGCGCAGCGAGGCGGGCGCGGGCCCGCTCGACGTTCTCCAGTTGCGCAACTTCGTGCTGCCTGCACGGATTTTCATGACCGGGGCGGCGAGCGCCGGGCCGAAGGTGTCGACGGCCAGTCCGCCGCCGTTGCCGGCTGCGGCGATTGCCACAGCCAGGCACGCCGCCGTGCCGTTGCCGCCGGGGCTGCCGGGTGCGATGACGTGGCCCGATGAAGCGATGCCGATGGAGGCCGAGAAGGTATCCCGTCAGACGACCGCGATAGCGGAAGCGCGACCGAGCGCACTCGGCGAGAAACCGCCAAAGAGCGATCCGCGGATGGCGGTGTCTTCGCTGGCGACGACGTCGACATCTTCCGATGCCTCCACCAGACCGTTTGGACACGCCCTCCGTTTGCTGGGCGACGCATTTGCGTTCTGAGACCTGCCATGACGCTTGCCAATTTCGTAAAGACACTCGTCGGCGGTCCTCGCGTCGATTTGCTGCAGGCATCCCGACAGACCACCTGGGCGGCATGGCTGGCCCCGATACCGGGCGAACACGCGTGCGGCCGCGATCCCGGCTACGAGGATGCGTTCTTCGAATTGAAGGACGAAGCAAACAAGCTGTCGGGAATCGACGACGGACTGATCGTCCGCACCTGCGAGCAATTGCTCAAGGAAACCGGGAAGGATCTGCGTCTGGTCGGCTACTACACGTTTGCGAGGTTGCGGCAGGACGGTCCGGCCGGTTTTGCCGACGGACTCGAACTGGCTGCTTCGCTCGTCGACCGGTTCGGCGAGGCTGTGCTGCCCGAGCGGGCCGAGGCGAAGCGGGCGGCGCTGGAAATGCTGGCGACTTCGCGCATGATCGAGACGCTGGACAGCCGTGGCGACTTCGTGCCGACTGATCTCGAGCGTGCGCTCGCTGCGCTCGACGTGCTCGTCGAACAAACGGGAAACTGGCCGGAAGCCGCGCGGCCGAATTTGCAGCCGCTGGTTACCCGTTTCGAGCGCACGGAGGAACCAGCTCGGGGTGTGAATCCTGGCGTGGTCCCGCCGCAAAAGATCGCTTCGGTTTCCGCGTCGACCGGATCGATCGCGTCGACGCGCGACCTGCTCGATCAGGCACGTTCGATGTCGGCATGGCTTCGAGATCAGGAAAACGGCTACTTGCCGTCGGTGCGCCTCGTGCGCAGTGTTCGCTGGGACACGTTGCACGACGTGCCGCCGTCGGATGCCGCGTCGCACACGCGTCTGGCGCCCCCACGTGCCGAGTTGCGCCAGCAGATGAAGCGTCTCGTGCTGCAGAAGCATTGGCACGAATTGCTCGAGCGGGTCGAAGGTGCGTTCATGGAAGGCGTGAATCACCTGTGGTTCGACCTGCAGTACTTCCAGCACGTCGCGCTCGATCACGTCGGCACGCCGTACAGCGCGTGGCGTGAATTGCTGCGCGCCGACTTTGCGCTGTTTCTCGAGCGACTGCCGGGCATCGAACGACTGTCATTCAGCGACGGCACGCCGTTCGCCGACGACACGACGCTCGAATGGATTGCCCGGCACGCGGTCGTCCGCGATCTGGAGGCGGGCGAGACGGTTGCGTCGTTGCCCGTCTCCGCCGATAGCGAAAGCGATGCCGCCGGCGACTGGCCGGAGATCGAAACCCAGGCCCGTGAACTGGCCGCACGCGAAGGCATCGAGACGGCCTTCGCATGGCTCGAAACGATTCCTGGCATGAAGACCGATCGCCATCGCTACTTGCAGCGGCTCGTGATGGCCCGTCTGGCCGACCATGCCGGCCGGCTCGATACATCGCTCGCGCTGCTGGCCGAACTCGATGCGTCCGCCCGGTCGCTGCCGCTGATGCGCTGGGAGCCGGCGCTGACGTTCGATGTCAAGCAGCAACTGGTGAAGGCGCTGAAGGCGATGATCAACCGGAAGGATGCCGACAAGCCGGTACTCGCGCGGCGCGTCGCCGAACTGCAGGCCGAGCTGACCATACTCGATCCCGCCCGCGCATTGACCCTGTCGTAACGGATTCCCATGGACAACAACGATCCCATCCTGCGCTACTACGAAGCGGAAATGCGCTATTTGCGCGAATCCGGCAAGGAATTCGCGAAGGCGCATCCCGACCGTGCGCGCCTGCTCAATCTCGATCGCGTCGGCGATCGCGATCCGTACGTCGAACGTCTGTTCGAAGGGTTTGCGTTCCTGACCGGCAGGCTTCGACAAAAGCTCGACGACGAATTGCCCGAACTCACCGAGGGGCTTGTCAGCCTGTTGTGGCCGCACTATCTGCGGATGATCCCTTCGCTGTCGATCGTCGAACTGACGCCGTTCGCGGAGAAACTGCAGAAAACGGTAGTCGTGCCGGCCGGCGTGCCGGTGCGTTCCGCGCCGATCAACGTGCCTTCTCCGAGCGGCGCGGAACGCGTGGCGCCGCGGACGGTGCAATGTCTGTATCGGACGACGCAGGCCGTTGCACTGCAGCCGGTCTCGATCACGCATGCCGGGCCCGCCGTGCGTCACGACGGCCGCTCGGTGATCCGCCTCGGCTTCGCGTTGCAAGGATCGGCGCTGCGCAAGGAGACGGATCTGTCGCGGCTGCGGCTGCATTTGAACGCCGATCTGCCGACCGCATTCGCGATGCATCTCGCGTTGACGCGCCAGGTCGACTCGATTCACTGGCGCGTTCCGGAAATACGTGATGGCGAATCCGTGCCGCTTCCGGGCGTCACGATCGAGCCGGCGGGATTTTCGACGGAAGAGCGGCTGTGGCCCAAAGCCGATGCGGCGTTTTCCGGATATCAGCTGCTGCTCGAATACTTCACGTTCCGCGAAAAATTTCTGTTCGTCGATCTGTGCGGACTGGAGATCACGAAGTTGCCCGAAAAATCGACCCGCTTCGAACTGGAGATCGTTCTGAAGGAGGTCTATCCGCCGGATCAGCGGTTCAGCGCGGATAACGTGCGACTGTTCTGTTCGCCGGTGATCAACCTGTTCGAACTGGATGCCGAGCCGATCGAAATCAACCATCACGAAACAGAATATCGCGTCGTGCCGGCCGGTCATCAAGGCGAGCACGTCGAAACGTATTCGGTCGATGCGATCGCGACGTTCGACCACGACACGGCCGAGCGATACGAATACGTGCCGTTCGCGACGTTCCGGCACCGCGGCGGCATGCTGCGGCACGAGGCGCCGGAACGCTATTTCCATACACATGTGCGTTCCGGCGTATCGGGGCTGCACGAAATGTGGGTGATTCTCGGCGGCCACGCGTGGGAAACGATGGATACGCTGCCGGAGGAAAGTCTGTCGCTGCGCGTGACGGGCACGAACGGGTTGCTGCCGCGCAAGGGGCTGCGTGAGGCGAGCCTCGACGAGTTGGCGGCCAGCACGCCGAACGTCGCGTGCGTGTGCAATCTCGTGTCGCCGACATTGCCGCTGTATCCGCCGACGGAAGATCGCTTCCAGTGGCGCGTGCTGTCGCATCTCGCGCCGAATTTCCTGTCGATGATGAACGCGGAAGTGTTGCGCGGCGCATTGGCGCTGTACGACTGGACGAACGAAGAACTGAACCGGCGGCGGCTCGCCGGCATCCTGCATGTATCGCAGCAAATGATCGAGGAGGTGTCGGGCGGCGCGGTCGAGCGCGGCGTGCTGATCGAGGTCACGCTCGATTCGCATGCGTTCTCCGGCGAAGGCGACGTGATGCTGTTCGGCGAGTTGCTGCACCGGTTCTTCGGCGCGTATGCGGAGATCAATCTGTTCACGAAGCTGGCGATCGTCAGCCTGCCGTCCCGATCCCGGACGGAATGGCCGCGCAGCAAGGCACAGCGGGCACCGCTATGACGGCTTCGATCGATCGGATGGCGGCCGAAGCTGCCGCGTCGAAGGGGCCGCCGACGGTTGCCGGGACGCTGTTCCGGCGGGCGCCGAAGATGACTTTCATGCAGTTCTGTCGTCTGCTGGAGGCATGTGCGCCCGAACGCCCCGGGTTCGGCATGTGCGATACGCCGGAACATGAGCCGGTGCGATTTCGGCCGCGTCCCCGGTTGGGATTTCCGGCGGGCGAGGTGGCCGCTGTCGAATTCGACGACGAGCACCTCGATGCACCGCCGACCGTACGCACGACCTTCATGGGCCTTTATGGTGTCGATGCGGCCGTGCCGTCGCACATGATCGACGAGATCGTGCTGCGGGAAGAGGGGCACGAGGCGGTCGAGGCATTTCTCGATCCGTTCAATCACCGCGCGGCGACACTGCTGTATCGCGCATGGAAGAAGTATCGCTATCCGGAGCGTTTTCGGGCCGGCGGTGTCGACGATTATTCGCAGAGCCTGTTGTGTCTGGCGGGATTCGGATGGGGCGACAAGCCGTTGCGGGCGGGCTTGCCGAATTCCCGGATGCTTGCGTTGCTAGGTTTGCTGATTCAGCGCACGCGTACATCGGAAGGGCTGGCCGGGGTGGTGGCGCTCGCGGCGCCCGGGGTCGATGTTCGCGTCGACGAGTTCTGGGCGGTGACGACGAGTACCGGGCGACCGACGCCGTTGACGTCGGCAAAGCCGGATGCGGACGTGCTGGCGGAAGGGAAGCGCAGCGGGCTCGGCGGCGGCTACGTGCTCGGCAGGCGCCTCACGTATCGCAGCCGAGCGGTGCGCGTGACATTGCGGCCGGTCGACGAGCGGCAGGCTCAGGACCTGTTGCCCGGTGCGCGGCTGCATCGGGAGGTGATGGCATTCATCCAGCTGTATGTCGGCGTCAAGGCCGATGTGCATTTGCGGATGGAAGTGTCGTCGCGGTTCGTTCCGCACCCGACCGTCGGCGTCGAACGTGCCGACCCGGCGCCGCGTCTCGGCTGGACGACGGTGCTGCCGTCAGTCGATGAACGCGTGATTCGCATCGCGCTTGGCGTGTACGAGGCGTTTCCCGTACCGCAACCCAACCCGCACCTCGTGCCGCACACGATCTGATTTTGGAGGTTCCATGTTCCATCGAATGAGTGCGGTTACCGCTGCCGCCGTATTGCTGCTGTCAGGTTGCGGTGCCTGGCAGTCCGTGTCGGACGCGTCATCGAATGCGTATCGCGCCGTATTTTTCAAGCAGGTGAAGGTGCTTGACGTCGATCTGTCTGCGCGCGCCGCACTGAACCCGGACGACGCGGGGCGGCCTACATCGGTGGCCGTTCGCGTCTACCAACTGAAGGACCGCAAGATGTTCGATACAGCATCGTATGACGATCTGTTGAAGCACGACCGGACGGTGCTCGCCCAGGATTTGCAGGCAGATATGTCGACGGTCGTGAGCCCCGGGGCATCGGCAAGCCTGTCTCAGCCGATGAAGGCCGATACGCGATACGTTGCAGTCGTCGCGTTCTATCGCGCTCCGGGAAACAGGGATGGTTGGAAACGCATCGTCGAGCAGAAGAAGCTCGACGCCGACAAGCCGCTCAAGCTCGAATTGTCGATGACCGCATTGGCGGGCGGTCGCGATTCCGGGGAGTACGGGGCCAGCCGATAGCCGCCGGCGCTCTTCACATTGAGCTGAATCTGCGCGGCAAGCAAGGAGCGGAACGAATTAGTGAAGGATGCCGTCGCCGACATCCTTCACGCTCGTTTACCGATCGTCTTCCCGAACCGAAGACGGATGCCGGCACAGCGCCCGCACTTCCATCTCCATATACGGAAACAGCGGCAACTGGCTGAGCAGATCATGCAGTTGCTGCACGCTCTCGACATCGAAAATACTGACGTTCGCGTACCGCCCCGCGATCCGCCACAGATGCCGCCAGATCCCTTCGTTCATCAGCCGCTGGCACATCGCCTTTTCTTCCGCCTTCAGCGTCGCCGCCTTGACCGGATCCATGTCCGCCGGCAGACGGACCGTCATTTCCACATGAAACAGCATCCTGCACTCCTTGCGTTATCGATTCGTCGAACGGGAAGGCCGCTCAGGCCTGCGCGCGTGCCCGCTCGACTTCGCTCGCCGGCACGTCGGGCTTTTCCTTGAGCAGCGAGAAATCGAAGTCGATCAGCGCGAACTGCCCGTCGACACCGTACGGCTTGCCTTCCGCGCCTTCGGCCTGCTTGATCTTCGGGATCAGCCCTTCGCGGGTCGCGAATGCGAAGTCGTCCCAGATGTGCGGATCGCCTTCGATGTTGATCTGCGTCGTCAGCTTACGATAACCGTCCGCCGAAACGAAGAAGTGAATGTGCGCCGGGCGATGGCCGTGGCGGCCGAGCTGGTCAAGCAGCTGCTCGGTCTTGCTGCCCGGCGGCACGCTGTAGCCGACCGGCAGCACGCTGCGGAAGCTGTAGCGGCCTTCGGCATCGGTGCGGATCGAGCGGCGCAGGTTGAATGCGGGCTGAGATTGATCGAAGTACGAATAGTTGCCGAGATGGTTCGCGTGCCATACCTCGACCAGTGCGTTCGCGATCGGCGCGCCATCGTTGCCGAGCACCTGGCCGCGCATGATGAGCGTCTGGCCCGGGTCGGTGCCGTCGTCGAGGCGCGCATGGCCGACCGATTCCGGCGCACCGGCGACATACAGCGGCCCTTCGATCGTGCGTGGCGTGCCGCCCTGGATGCCGGCCTTTTCCTCGGCCTCGTCCATCCGCACGTCGAGGAAGCGCTCGAGGCCGAGGCCCGCGGCGATCAGCCCGAATTCGCGGCCGGCTTCGTTCAGGTAGTTGAGGGCCGTCCAGAACTCGCTCGGCTGCACGTCGAAGTCCTCGATCGTGTAGCAGATATCCTTCACGATCCGGTTGACGATCGCGCGCACGCGCGGGTTGCCGGGCTTCTCGGCGGCGTCGTCGAAGGTCTTCAGCAGGGCGTCGATGGCTTGCTTGTTCATCTGTGTCTCCGGTTTCGGTTGTCGTGTGGGGATCAGCGGGCGTCGCGTCGCATCCGTTCGATGCGGGCCCAGTCGAAGGTGATGCCGAGGCCGGGCGTCGCCGGCAGGTGCAGCTTGAAATCCTGGTAGCGCAGCGGCTCGACGAGGATTTCCTCGGTGAGCAGCAGCGGGCCGAACAGCTCGGTGCCCCATTTCAGCGAGTCGAACGTGCTGAACAATTGCGCGGACGCCATCGTGCCGGCCGCGCCCTCGAGCATCGTGCCGCCGTACAGTTCGATGCCGGCGGCCGCCGCGATCGACGCGACGCTCGCCGCGCCCTGCAGGCCGCCCGATTGCGCGATCTTCACCGCGAACACGTCGGCCGCGCGATCCTGCGCGAGCGCGAACGCATCGACGGGGCCATGCAGCGCCTCGTCGGCCATGATCGGAACCTGCGCGAGCTGCGTGAGGCGTTTCAGCCCCGCGCGGTTGGTCGCGGCGATCGGCTGCTCGACCAGGCTCACGCCGGCTTCCGCGAACCGTGCGCCGGCCCGGATCGCGTCGGTTTCGCTCCACGCCTGGTTCACGTCGACCCGCACGTCGCCGCGTTCGCCGAGCGCGCGCTTGATCGCGACCACGTGCGCGACGTCGTCATCGACCGCGTTCGAGCCGATCTTCAGCTTGAATGCACGATGGCGGCGCGCTTCGAGCATTGCTTCGGCTTCCGCGATGTCGCGCTGCGTGTCGCCGCTCGCGAGCGTCCATGCGACGTCCACCGCATCGGTCCTGCGGCCGCCGAACAGTTCGGACAGCGGCACGCCGAGACGCCGCGCCTGCGCGTCGAACAGCGCGGTTTCGATCGCGCACTTCGCGAAGCGGTTGCCCTGGAACAGCTTGCGCGCCCGTGCCATCGCGGCGCCCGGGCGCGTCGCGTCCATGCCCTGCAGCAGCGGCGCGAAGTAGGTGTCGATGTTGACCTTGATGCTTTCGGGGCTCTCCTCGCCGTACGCGAGGCCGCCGATGGTTGTCGCCTCGCCGACGCCTTCGATACCGTCCGTGCATCGAACTCGGACCAATACGAGGGTCTGGCAATTCATCGTGGCGACCGACAATTTGTGGGGCCGGATCGTCGGCACGTCGACGAGCAGCGTCTCGATGCGTTCGATGGTGGCGGCAGTTGCTATCATGCGATTCCTCCTGTTGGTGCACATGGTAGGAATTCCCGCCCCGCGTCGTCCAACACTCTTTCCGACTACTTCCATACCTTTGAGGCATGAAATGGAATTGCGCCAGCTCCGCTACTTCATCGCCGTCGCCGAGGAAATGAACATCACGCGGGCTGCCGAGCGGCTGCACATGACGCAGCCGCCGCTGAGCCGCCAGCTTCAGGCGATCGAGGACGAGATCGGATTACCGTTGTTCGAACGCGGCGCGCGGCCGCTGAAGCTGACAGACGCCGGGCGCGTGTTCTATACGCAGGCGAAGCGCCTCGTCGACCAGGCCGACGAGCTCGGGCCGTTGACGCGGCGGCTTGCGCAACTGTCTGAGCGGATCGTGATCGGCTTCGTTCCGTCGACGCTGTACGGCGCACTGCCGGACGTGATCCGCGCGTTTCGCGAGGCGCAGCCGGACGTCGAACTGTCGCTGATCGAAATGTTCACGCTGGAGCAGCTCGGCGCGCTGAAGGGCGGGCGGATCGACGTGGGGTTCGGCCGACTGCGTTTCGACGACGACCAACTCGTACGCGAGGCGCTGATCGAGGAAAAGCTGATCGCGGCGCTGCCGGTCGGGCATCCGCTTGCCGACCCCGACCGGCCGCTCGCGCTCGCGGATATCGCGAACGAGACGCTGATCGTCTATCCGAGCACGCCGCGCCCGAGCTTCGCCGATCAGCAGTTGTCCGCATTGCGCGACGGCGGGCTGGTGCCGGCGGCCGTCCATGAGGTGCGCGAATTGCAGACGGCGCTCGGGCTCGTCGCCGCGCAGGTCGGCGTGTCGCTGGTGCCGGAGAGCGTGGAAGGTGTGCGCGTGAGAGGTGTCGTCTACCGGCGGCTGCCGGAGCCGGCGGCGACGTCGCCGATCATCATGAGCCGCCGGCTGCACGGCGAAAGCGCGGCGACGGCCGCGTTCTGCGCGATCGCGCGGGAGATGTTCGCGCCGGCGGGGTAACGGTCGTCGCTGGTTTTATAAACCGTAACTAACGGTCTGTTTCGGCGTGCGCAGGCAAATGCGGAGAGGGCATCGCGGTGCCGCGCCGTCCCGCGTGAAGCCGTTGCCGGTTGCAAGCTGCCGGGTGCGGCGGCGGATACGTCGTCACCGTTTCCCGTCGAGCGTCTCCGACGGCGATTCTCCGAACTTCTCCCGGTACGCGATCGCGAACCGCCCGAGGTGGGTAAACCCGCAATCGAGCGCGACATCGGCAATCCGCCGGCCGGACGCCGCACCGCGCAGCAGCTCGCGCGCATGGCCGAGCCGCGTCGCGCGCAGGTATTGCATCGGGCTCATCCCGCGGAACTGCAGGAACGCGTCGCGCAGCGTCCGTTCCGGCACGTTGGCGGCGCGGACGATATCGGCGAGCTGCAGCGGCTGCGCGTAATGCGCGTTCACGAAGTCCTGCACGCGCCGCACGAAGCCCGGCGCCGGATCGCGGTGCGACGCGTGCAGCACGGACGGCGGGTGGCCTTCGATCAGCAGGTCGATCAGCAGGTGCTCGAGCTGCGACGCGACGCGCGGGCTCGCGTTCGCGCGTTCGAGCAGTTCGGGCGAACGCGCGACGAGCATCAGTTGCTGGCGCCACGCGGCGAGCGCGGCGTCGCTGATGTGCAGCACGGGGTCGAGCATTGCGCGCGGGTCGCCGGTCAGCGAGCCGACGGTCGCCGCGTCGATGCGCAGCACGAACTGCTCGCAATCGGCGGACAGCACCGCGTCGAAGCGCTCGCCGGGCGCGCACAGTACGCCGGTCTGGCCGTCGACGCCGAGCTGCCGCCCCATCGCGCGCACCTCGGCCTGGCCGGACAGGCAGAACATCAGCAGGTAATAGCCGTCGACCGCGTCCACCTGCACGCGCATCGCGTCGCCGAACGCGATCGTGCCGATCCCGAGCCCGCCGAGCTTGACGAAATCCATGTGCGACGCGCCGTGCACGCGGCCGTTCGGCAGCAGCGCGTGCGGCTGCATCACGCGCGAGATCCGCTCGCGCGTCTCGTCGAGATCGCGGGATTCGAACAGCCGGTGCGCGCGCAGCGCGAGCGGCTCGAACGACGTTGGGGACATGGGCATCAGCCTGATTGTGGACGGCGCGCTTCGATCCGACGAATGGGTCTCGATCAAGTGCCGCATCGTGTGTGCCGCCATGCTAGCTCAGAAATCCGCCGAAAGTGGATATTGCATCGCCGCAATCGCACTTTCCGGATAGACGGCGAATATTAGCTTTTCAAAAATGGGCTCCATCTTATTAATGAAACGGAACGACCAGGAGTCCGACATGGAGCAGACAGAATCGCCCGTCGTGTTCGCCGCGCGCGACGACGCATCCGACGTGAGCTTTCCGCACGACGACGGCTCGCGCGTGCCGTACAAGGTGTTCAGCTCGCGTGCCGTCTACGACCGCGAGCAGGAACGCATCTTCCGCGGGCCGACGTGGAACTTCGTCGCGCTGGAAGCGGAAATCCCGAACGCCGGCGACTTCAAGAGCACGTTCGTCGGCGACACGCCGGTGGTCGTCACGCGCGCCGAGGACGGCACGCTCGCCGCATGGGTGAACCGCTGCGCGCACCGCGGCGCGCAGGTGTGCCGCAAGTCGCGCGGCAATGCGACCTCGCACACGTGCGTGTATCACCAGTGGAGCTTCGACAACACGGGCAACCTGCTCGGCGTGCCGTTCCGGCGCGGTCAGAAGGGGATGACCGGGATGCCGGCGGATTTCGATCCGAAGCAGCACGGGCTGCGCAAGCTGCGCGTCGACAGCTATCGCGGGCTGGTGTTCGCGACCTTCAGCGATGACGTGATGCCGCTGCCCGACTACCTCGGCGAGCAGATGCGCCCGTGGATCGACCGGATCTTCCACAAGCCGATCGAGTATCTCGGCTGCACGCGCCAGTATTCGAAGTCGAACTGGAAGCTGTACATGGAGAACGTGAAGGACCCGTATCACGCGAGCATGCTGCACCTGTTCCATACGACCTTCAACATCTTCCGCGTCGGGATGAAGGCGCGTTCGATTCCGGACGCGAACCACGGGCTGCACAGCATCATCACGGTGACGAAGACGAACGACGACACGTCGGCCGCGTACAAGCAGCAGAACATCCGTTCGTTCGACGAGGGCTTCCACCTCGAAGACGAATCGATCCTCGATCTCGTATCGGAATACGACGAGGACTGCACGAACCATATCCAGCCGATCTTCCCGCAGCTCGTGATCCAGCAGATCCACAACACGCTGGTCGCGCGACAGATCCTGCCGAAGGGCCCCGACAACTTCGAGCTGATCTTCCATTTCTTCGGCTATGCGGACGATACGCCCGAGCTGCGCGCGCTGCGCATCAAGCAGGCGAACCTCGTCGGGCCGGCCGGCTATATCTCGATGGAGGATACGGAGGCGACCGAGCTCGTGCAGCGCGGCACGGTGCGCGATGGCGATGCGACGTCGGTGATCGAGATGTCGCGCGGCAATCCGGACCAGCAGGACACGGTGATCACCGAAAGCCTGATCCGCAAGTTCTGGGTCGGCTACCAGAAGCTGATGGGCTATTGAAGCGGGAGCGAGAAATGACGGAAGACATGAAGACGTGGTTCGAGATTTACATGCTCCAGAACCGCTACATCGGGCACCTCGACAACGACCGGCTCGAACACTGGCCGGAAATGTTCACCGAGGACTGCACATACGAAATCGTGCCGAAGGAGAACGCGGATCTCGGGCTGCCGGTCGGGATCGTCCACTGCACGAACCAGCGGATGCTGCGCGACCGCGTGGTGTCGCTGCGGCACGCGAACATCTTTGAAGAGCACACGTACCGGCACATGACGTCGGGCCTGACGATCGTCGCCGAACGCGACGGCGAGATCGACACCGAGAGCAACTACGTCGTCGTGCAGACGCGCAGCAACGGCGAGTCGAACGTGTACCAGGCCGGCAAGTACTACGACACGGTCGTGCGCACACCCGACGGGCTGCGCTACAAGACCAAGCGCGTGATTTACGACACGTCGCGCGTGCAGACGCTGCTCGCAACCCCGATCTGACGAAGCAAGGAACCGACATGACCGAAGCAACGCTCGCCGAGTGGCATCCGCTCGGCGCTTTCGACGAATTCTCCGAAGACGAGCCGGTAGCGCGTGTCGCCGGCCAGAAGCCGATCGCCGTGTTCCGGATCGGCGACGAACTGTTCGCGATGCACGACCTCTGCACGCACGGCCATGCGCGGCTGTCCGAAGGTTATGTGGAGGACGGTTGCGTCGAATGCCCGCTGCACCAGGGGCTGATCGACATCCGCACCGGTGCGCCGAAATGCGCGCCGATCACGGAGCCGGTGCGGACCTATCCGCTCCGGATCGTCGACGGGCAGGTGGAAGTCAATGTCGGCTGATCCGTTCGTGATCGTCGGCGCGGGCCACGCGGCCCGGCGCACGGCCGAAGCGCTGCGCGAACGCGATGCCGCCGCGCGCATCGTGATGATCGGCGCGGAGCGCGAGCTGCCGTACGACCGGCCCGCGCTGTCGAAGGATGCGCTGATGAGCGACGGCGGCGAGCAGCGCGCGTTCGTGCGCGATGCTGCGTGGTACGACACGCAGCGTATCGAGCTGCGGCTCGGCACGCGCGTCGATGCGATCGAGCGCGACGCGCAGCGCGTGCGGCTCGACGACGGCACGACGCTGCCGTACGCGCGGCTCGTGCTCGCGACGGGCTCGCGGGTACGCACGTTCGGCGGCGCGATCGACGCAGACGTCGCGCCGCATTACGTCCGCACCGTTGACGATGCGCGTGCGTTGCGCGCGAAGCTTGCGCCGGGCCGCCGCGTCGCGGTGCTCGGCGGCGGGTTCATCGGCCTTGAGGTCGCGGCCGCGGCGCGCCAGCTCGGGTGCGACGTGACGGTGATCGATCCGGCTCCCCGATTGCTGCAGCGTGCGTTGCCGGAAGTCGTCGGTGCGTATGCGCGTCAGTTGCACGACGCGCGCGGCGTCGTGTTCCAGATGGCGACGCTGCCGCGTGCGATTCGTCGTGCGCCGTCCGGCGGTGCGATCGTCGAGACCGATCGCGGCGACGTGCAGGCCGATATCGTCGTGGTCGGCATCGGTGTCGTACCCAATGTCGAACTTGCACAGGCGGCCGGGCTTGATGTCGACAACGGGATACGCGTCGACGCGGGCTGCCGCACCGCCGATCCCGCGATTTTCGCGACGGGCGAGGTGACGATGCACTTCAATCCGCTGCTCGGGCGTCACGTGCGGATCGAATCGTGGCAGGTCGCCGAAAACCAGCCGGCCGTCGCGGCCGCGAACCTGCTCGGTGCCGACGAGACCTATGCCGAGCTGCCGTGGTTATGGTCCGATCAGTACGACTGCAATCTGCAGATGCTCGGGCTGTTCGGCAGCGAACGCACGACCGTCGTGCGCGGCGATCCGGCGAGCGGGCCGTTCACGGTGTTCGGGCTGGGCGACGACGGCAGGATCGTCGCGGTGGCCGCGGCGAACCTGGGGCGCGACATCGGCGCATCGCGCCGGCTGATCGCGGCGGGGGCGGTGCCCGATCCGGTGAAACTCGCCGATCCGGCGGTGAACCTGAAGACGTTCCTGTAACGGCTGGGCGCGCGGGCCGGCTCGGCCCGCGCGTTTGTCGGTTGACGCGAAATCGGGGATATTAGCGGCATCGCCGAGCCGACCGTCCTCCATGCCGCCAGACAAAGCCCTCGAACTGAAACGAAGCAAGCGCCGCGCGCTGTGGCTGCTGCTGGCCGCGGTTGCGGTGTTCGTCACGACGATCCTGCTGCCGCGCGGCCCGTGGGTGGACGGCGTCAAGGCCGTGGCCGAGGCTGCGATGGTCGGCGCGCTCGCCGACTGGTTTGCGGTCGTCGCGCTGTTCCGCCGCGTGCCGATCCCGTTCGTGTCGCGCCACACCGAGATCATCCCGAAGAACAAGGACAAGATCGCCGACAACCTCGCGGTGTTCGTGCGCGAGAAGTTCCTCGGCCCCGATGCGCTTGCCGCGCAGATCCGCCAGCACGATCCCGCGCAGAAACTCGGCGCGTGGCTCGGCGAGCCCGCGAACACCGACGCGCTCGGCGGTTATGTGACGAAACTGATGAGCTTCGCACTCGACATGACCGACGACGCGCGGATCCAGTCGTTCGTCCACGACGCGTTTCGCGCGGTGATCGACCGGGTCGACCTGTCGCAATCGGCCGGCGTGATCCTCGATACGCTGACGAAGGATGGCCGCCACCAGGCGCTGCTCGACGATGCGATCGAACAGGTGGTCGACGTGCTCGACAAGGAGGAGAACCGCGAGGTGATCGCGGGCTTCATCGTCGAATGGCTGAAGACGCAGTACCCGAAGGTCGAGAAGATCATGCCGACGCAGTGGTTCGGCGAAAACGGCGCGCGGATGCTCGCGAGCGCGGTGAGCCGCGTGCTCGAAGGCGTGGCGGCGGACCCCGAGCACGAGTTGCGGCAGCGCTTCGACCGGACGGTCGCGCGGCTGACCGAGCGGCTGAAGCACGATCCCGCGTTCATCGAAAAGGGCGAGGAGATCAAGCGCTATATCCGCGACGGCGATGCGTTCAACGAGTATGCGCGCGACTTGTGGGACCAGTTGCGCGCATGGCTGAAGGCCGATCTCGCACACCCCGATTCGACGCTGCACCGGCAGGCCGCGACGCTCGGCGGCTGGCTCGGCGCACGGCTCGCCGAGAGCCCGGCACTGCGCGCGTCGCTGAACGAGCATATCGAGAAGGCCGTGCACGAGATGGCGCCGGATTTCGCCGATTTCCTGATGCGTCACATTCGCGACACGGTGCGCAACTGGGATGCGCGCGAGATGTCTCGGCAGATCGAGCTGAACATCGGCAAGGATCTGCAGTACATTCGCATCAACGGCACGCTGGTCGGCGGGTTGATCGGGCTCGGGTTGTATCTGGTGTCGCTGGTGCCGCGCTGGGCGGCCGGGTGGCTGCACTGACGCGGCGACGGGCATCGCGGAAAGGGCGCGATGGCGCGCGCCCGCGCATCACGCGTGCGCTTTCGAGCCGTGCAGTTGCAGGCCGAGTGCCTTGATGACCTTCAGGATCGTGCCGAAGCTCGGATTGCCGTCGTGCGACAGCGCCTTGTACAGCCCTTCGCGCGACAGGCCCGCATCGCGCGCGACCTGCGACATGCCGCGTGCGCGTGCGATCACGCCGAGCGCGTGCGCGATGAAGGCCGGATCGTCGCCGGCCTCTTGCAGGCAGGCTTCGAAGTAGTCGGCCATGTCGTCTTCGGTTTGCAGATGGTCGGCCGAATCCCACGGCCGGGTGCTGATCTTGTCCATCGATCACTCCATGTCGAGATGCGCGAGCATCGCGTGCGCGGCGCGTATGTCGGCCTGTTGCGTCGATTTATCGCCGCCGCAGAGCAGGATGACCCAGATCGTTCCGCGCCGGACGTAGTAGACGCGATAGCCGGGGCCATGGTCGATACGCATTTCGACGACCGGCGAGCCGGCGGATTTCCAGTCGCCCGGATTGCCCATCGACAGGCGGTCGATGCGTGCCTGGATGCGGCGCTTCGCGACGCGATCCTGCAGGCCGGCAAACCATGCGTCGAAGACGTCGGTGGTCCGGATGCTGAACGTAGGCGCACTGTAGGGCATTGATTGCAGTATGTCAACCATGGTTCACAGGTATATCGGGCTATTCCGTAGTCGCTACATTAGGGCCGCCCGCTCCGTTTGCGCGCCGAATGGCCATTCGGCCGAAGTCGAAATCTGCCGAATCCGTCTACAATCAAAAACATCTTTTCCGCCCGTGCGCGCCCGCCGCGCGCGGGCGGATCCGTTCGTCCTCCGGTATCCGGAGGCGCCGCCGCGCATCGCTCGTTGCGCGGCGGGCAGTGCCGTGGCTTGTGTCCGGTAGGTAAAGCGTCCGCGTGCCGTAGGCCGGCGCGCGTCATGTACGCCGCGTGTCCGTAGGCCGGGCAGGCGGCATCAACCGAGAGTCCCCATGAAAGCATCGGATCTGTTCGTGAAGGCGCTGGAAGCCGAAGGCGTCGAGTACGTATTCGGCATTCCCGGCGAGGAAAACCTCGATCTGCTCGAATCGCTGCGGCGGTCGAAAATCAAGCTCGTGTTGACCCGGCACGAACAGGCGGCCGGGTTCATGGCCGCCACCTACGGCCGCCTGACGGGCCGCACCGGCGTGTGTCTCGCGACGCTCGGGCCCGGCGCCACGAACTTCGTGACGGCCGCCGCGTATGCGCAGCTCGGCGGGATGCCGATGCTGATGATCACCGGGCAGAAGCCGATCAAATCCAGCAAGCAGGGCCACTTCCAGATCGTCGACGTGGTCGACATGATGCAGCCGCTCACGAAGCTCACGCGGCAGATCGTGTCGATCGGCCACATCCCGTCGGCCGTGCGCGAGGCGTTCCGGCGCGCGGAGGAAGAGCGGCCCGGCGCGACCCACCTCGAATTGCCGGAGGACATCGCGCACGAGGAAGGGGACGGCAAGCCGATTCCCGCGAGCTACAGCCGGCGGCCCGTGGCCGAGGAGAAAGCGGTCGCGCACGCGGTCGACGCGATCCAGTCCGCGCGCCATCCGCTGCTGATGATCGGCGCGGGCGGCAACCGCAAGACCAGCTGCAAGATGCTGCTCGAATTCGTCGACAAGACGGGCATCCCGTTCTTCACGACGCAGATGGGCAAGGGCGTGATCGACGAGACGCATCCGCTGTGGCTCGGCAACGCGACGCTGTCCGACGGCGACTTCGTGCACCGCGCGATCGAGCATGCGGACTGCATCATCAACGTCGGCCACGACGTGATCGAGAAGCCGCCGTTCTTCATGCACGCGGACGACAAGACGGTCATCCACGTGAACTTCCTCGGCGCGCAGGTCGACCCGGTCTATTTTCCGCAGATCGAGGTGGTGGGCGACATCGCGAACGCGGTATGGCAGATGAAGGAGGCGCTCACGCCGCAGCCGCACTGGGATTTCGTGCGCTTCGCGATGATCAAGGAGCATTTCGACGCGCACCTGCAGAAGGGCCAGCACGACCCGCGCTTCCCGATGTACCCGGTGCGCATCGTCAACGACCTGTACAACGCGCTGCCGGCCGACGGGATCGTCTGCCTCGACAACGGCATGTACAAGATCTGGTTCGCGCGCTACTGGCGCGCGCACGAGCCGAACTCGTTGTTGCTCGACAACGCGCTTGCGTCGATGGGCGCGGGCCTGCCGTCGGCGATCGCGACGAAGATCGTGCATCCGCAGCGCAAGGTGATCGCCGTGTGCGGCGACGGCGGCTTCATGATGAATTCGCAGGAGCTCGAAACGGCCGTGCGGCTGAAGCTCGACATCGTCGTGATGATCCTGCGCGACGACGCATTCGGGATGATCCGCTGGAAGCAGGAGAACATGAATTTCCCCGATTTCGCGATGACGCTGCAGAACCCCGATTTCGTATCGTATGCGCAAAGCTACGGCGCGCACGGGCATCGCGTCGAATCGGCCGACGATCTCGAACCGCTGCTGCGCGAGTGCTTTTCGTCGCCGGGCGTGCACGTGATCGACGTGCCGATCGACTACTCGGACAACGAGCGCGTGCTGAACCGCGAGATCAAGCGGCTGTCGGCGCAACTCTGAATTCCCCGTTCACAGGAAGGAGTCGTTCCATGTTGAAGGAAACCTATCCGTACTACCTCGCCAACGAGGCTGTCTACGCGAACACCGATCTGGAAGTGACGGACAAGTTCAGCGGCGAGGTCGCGACGCGCGTCGCGCTGGCCGACGCGAAGGCGATCGATGCGGCGATCGGCGCGGCGGTCGATGCCGCGAAGCCGATGCGCGAGCTGCCGGCCTTCAAGCGGCAGGCCGCGCTTGACCATTGCGTCGCGCGCTTTCGCGAGCGCTTCGACGAGCTGGCCGAAGCGCTGTGCATCGAGGCCGGCAAGCCGATCAACGATTCGAAGGGCGAGGTGACGCGGCTGATCGACACGTTCCGCGTCGCGTCCGAGGAATCGGTGCGTATCGACGGCGAGATCATCAACCTCGAGATCTCCGCGCGTGCGCAGGGCTATACGGGCTACACGAAGCGCGTGCCGGTCGGCCCGTGCTCGTTCATCTCGCCGTTTAACTTCCCGCTGAACCTCGCCGCGCACAAGGTCGCGCCCGCGCTCGCGGCCGGTTGTCCGTTCGTGCTGAAGCCCGCGAGCCGCACGCCGATCGGCGCGCTGATCATCGGCGAGGTGCTCGCGGAGACCGACTTGCCGAAGGGCGCGTTCTCGGTGCTGCCCGCGCATCGCGACGGCGCCGATCTGTTCACGACCGACGAGCGCTTCAAGCTGCTGTCGTTCACGGGCTCGCCGGCCGTCGGCTGGGCGCTGAAGGAGAAAGCCGGCAAGAAGAAAGTCGTGCTGGAACTCGGCGGCAACGCGGCCGCGATCGTCGATGCGGACCAGCGCGACCGGCTCGACTACGTGGTCGAGCGTCTCGCGTTCGGCGCGTACTACCAGTCGGGCCAGAGCTGCATCGGCGTGCAGCGGATCCTCGTGCATGCCGATCTTTACGATGCGCTGCGCGAGAAGCTGATCGCGAAGACGCGTTCGCTGAAGATGGGCGATCCGAAGGATCCGTCGACGTTCGTCGGCCCGATGATTTCCGAATCCGAATCGCGCCGGCTGTCGGGCTGGATGGACGCGGCCGTCGCGGCGGGCGCGAAGATCGTCGCGGGCGGCAAGGTCGACGGCGCGATGTTCGAGGCGACGCTGCTGGAAAACGTCGGGCACGAGCAGGACCTGTACCGCAAGGAGGCGTTCGGCCCCGTCGCGATCCTCGAGAAATTCGACCGGTTCGACGACGCGCTCGCGCGCGTGAACGACAGCGATTTCGGGCTGCAGGCCGGCGTGTTCACCGATTCGCTCACGCATGCGCAGCGCGCGTGGGACGAGCTGGAGGTCGGCGGTGTCGTGATCAACGACGTGCCGTCGTTCCGCGTCGACAACATGCCGTACGGCGGCGTGAAGGATTCGGGCCTTGGCCGCGAAGGGATCCGCTACGCGATCGAAGACATGACCGAGCCGCGGCTGATGGTCGTGCGGCGCCGGTAACGCGGGGCGGGCAGCGCGGTGCCGCGACGGCACGCGGGCGGGCGATCGTGCCGGCCCGCGTGCCGTTTTTCATCGCGGCACGCGTACCGGGCCGCGTCGGGCCCGTGCCGCGTGGCGGGCCTCCCGAACACGCTCGACTGCGGGCATCGCATCGTGATGTAATCGCGCCAAACTGCCGACCGGGGTACGACGCCGGAAAGCGCGAATTCATTCTTCACGAGGTCGATTCATGTCTCCCGTCTCGGCATTCAAGCTGGTTCTGTTGTCATTCCTGGCGATCGTCGCACTCGAATGCATCGCCAAGCGGCTGCGGCTGCCGCCCGCGGCCGCGCTGCTGATCGGCGGCATCGGCATCGCGTTCATCCCCGGCCTGCCGCCGATCAACCTCGATCCCGAACTGGTGCTGCTGGTGTTCCTGCCGCCGCTGCTGATGGACGGCGCGTACTTCTCCGTGTGGGAGGAGTTCAAGCGCAACGTCGGCGGCATCCTGCTGCTCGCGATCGGCGCGGTCGTGTTCACGACGTTCGCGGTCGGCTTTGCCGTGCACTGGGTCGCGCCGGCGCTGCCGTGGGCTGCCTGCTTCGCGCTCGGCGCGATCGTGTCGCCGCCCGACGCGGTTGCCGCGAAGGCCGTGCTCGAACGTGTCGCGCTGCCGCGCCGGCTGATGGTGCTGCTCGAAGGCGAGAGCCTGCTGAACGACGCGGCCGGCCTCGTGCTGTTCCGCTTTGCGGTTGCTGCCGCGCTGACCGGCGCGTTCAGCCTCGAGCACGCGGTCGTGCGCTTCGCGGAGCTCGGGCTCGGCGGCGTGGTGGTCGGCTTCGTGGTCGGCAGGCTCGTCGTGTGGTTCCTGAAGCTGCTTGACGACGACTATCTCGTGATCACCGTCGCGGTGATCGCCGGCTGGATCGCGTACATCGCGGGCGAAATGGTCGAGGTATCGGGCGTGATCGCGACCGTCACGGCCGGCATGATCATCGGCTGGCATCAGCACGAGGTGTTCTCGGCGGCGGTGCGCACGCGCGGCACCGCGTTCTGGCAGGTCATCGTGTTCCTGCTCGAGGCGATGGTGTTCGTGCTGATCGGGCTGTCGCTGCGCGGCGCGATGCACCGGCTCGGCGGCTTCGAGCAGGTGCTCGCCACGATGGTGCCGCCCGTGCTCGCGGTACTGGCGGTGGTGATCGTGTCGCGCTTCGTGTGGATCTACGCGGTCGAGGCGCTGAAGTGGCCGGTGCGCGGCATCGCGCGGCGCGGCGACGCGCCCGACTGGAAGGCCGCGACGATCATGAGCTGGGCCGGGATGCGCGGTGTCGTCACGCTGGCGATCGCGCTGTCGCTGCCCGAGGCGATGCCCGGCCGCGACGTGATCCTGGTCGCGTCGTTCGCGGTGATCCTCGTCACGGTGCTGCTGCAGGGTACGACGATCGGGCCGCTGATCCGGCTGCTGCGCCTGCCGCAACGCGAAGAGCGCGCCGCGCATCACCTGACCGAGCCGCAGACGTGGGCGTACGTCGAGGCCGCGCAACTCGCGGCGATCCAGCCGCTCGTACGCGACGAGAACGGCGCGGTGATCCATCCGCGCCTGCTCGAGCAATACACGTATCGCGCGGAACTGACCGAGCGGACGAAGAACGAACCCGCGTATCCGGCGGAAGTGCGCACCGCGCACTACGACGTGGTGCTGGCCGCGATCAAGGCCGGGCGCGCGGAACTGTTGCGCCTGCATCGTTCGGGCCGCATCCACGACGAGATGCTGCACATGCTCGAACGCGATCTCGACCTGCAGGAAGTGTCCGCGCAGCACGCGCGCGGGTAGGCGGGCCGCACCGCCGTCACGCGGGCCGGCTCCCTGCCGGCCCGATGCGCGTACGGGACGATCCCCGCCCGGCGCGCCGCTTTTTTTCTCCCTTCCTCAAGCCGATTCGATGCATTTGCATCAGGCCCCAATACGTGCCGCGATCGAGCCTTGCAGCGCATGCAAACCTCGCTTCGTCGGGCTCGCAAACGTTATCGTCTTTCGAATCCGGAAATGATCAGATTTATCTGATTGCGGCTCTTTCCGCATATTTGGCAAAACTAAACCGGAAGGAGATAGATGCTGTGTTCTAATTTCATTTAGAATCAGCCGGTTATGTTTATTGAGAGAAAGAATGCGGAGGTAATGCGGTCGTCGACGGGGAAAATCGATGCCCGAACCCCCGCAAGGCAGTGCCGACAGGCCAAATCGGCAGAATCAGGCGGGTTTATCAACCGCCAATATAAGATAGTGTCCAAGTCGGATAAACAACTCCTATGAATGAATCGATTGGAGATTCGGCGTTTGAAACTGTGTTTATGAAAGAATCGAGCAGTGATAATGCCCCGGATTGTCTTGAATCGGGGCTTTCGGTCCTTCTGGTCGACGATCAACCGTTCGTCGGCGAGGTGATCCGCCGCGCGCTGCGCAGCGAACACGACATCGACCTGCACGTGTGCACTGACGCGCACCGGGCGCTGTCGGTCGCGCGAGACGTGAAGCCGACCGTCATCCTGCAGGATCTCGTGATGCCGGAGATCGACGGCCTCGATCTCGTTCGCGCGTGGCGCGCGGACGCCGGCACCGCACGGGTGCCGATCATCGTGCTGTCCGCGAAGGAGGAGCCGATCGTCAAGCGCGAGGCGTTCATCGCCGGCGCGAACGACTATCTGGTGAAGCTCCCCGACGCGATGGAACTGACCGCGCGCATCCGCTATCACTCGAATTCGTATCTGATGTCGCGGCAGCGCGACGAGGCGCTCGATTTCCTGTCGCACGACATGCGTTCGCCGCAGACGTCGATCCTCGCGCTGCTCGACGTCTACCGGACCGAACACGGCGACATGCCGGCGATCATGGAGCGCATCGCCGGCCATGCGCGGCGCGCGCTCGCGCTCGCCGACGGTTTCATCCACCTGACCCGCGCACAGTCCGAGCGCCGCGCGCACGAGGTCGTGAGTCTCAACGAGATCGTGCTCGATGCCGTCGACCAGCTTTGGGAGAAGGCGGCCGGGTGCGGCAGCCGGGTCGTCGCGCACGTGCCCGATACCGAGTGCGTGACGATGGGCGACCGCATGATGCTCACGCGCGCGGTCGCGAACCTGATCGACAACGGGCTGAAGTACGGCCCGGCCGGCACGGACGTGCACTGCACGCTGAGCGGCGAGGACGGCGCCTGGCTGATCGGCGTCGAGGATACCGGCGCCGGCATCGCACCGGGGCAGCGCACGGCCGCGACCGAGTCGTTCGTGCAGCTCGAATCCGCGCATGGCGCGGCGCGCGGCGGCTTCGGCCTCGGGCTCGCGTTCGTCCGCGCGACGGCGGCGCGGCATCGCGGCCAGATTTTGATGCGCAATACGGCGCGCGGCTTCATGGTCGCGCTTCGACTGCCGGCGCAAGCGGAGCGGTGATTTCGCGGCGCGGCCCGCCGGCGCCGCGTCGTCCGCCTCCGACCACGAGGCGCTCGTGGCGCGCCGTCCGGCGCGCAGGCGGGCGTGGATTTTTTCAACGCTGATTTTAGAAAGCCCATAACGAACATGGCCACCGTGACGCCCCGCGCGACCAATGAAAGCCTGCATCCGACGATCGGCGCTGCCCGGCTGACGCTCGGCAATCGCATCCTGCTCAGCTTCGGCGTGCTGTTCGTGCTGATGCTGGTGACAGCCGGCGTGTCGTACGAGCGCCTGCGCGCGATCAACAGCGAAGCCGTCAGCATCGAGCGCGACTCGCTGCCCGGCGTCTACCTCGCGTCGTCGCTGCGCGGCTCGGTGAACGAATCGTTCATGCTGCTGCAGCAGGCAACGTTCGTCGACACCGATCCCGAAGCCGTGCAGCGCGATCTCGCGAAAATTTCCGACGCGCAGAAGGAAGTCGAGTCGCTGTCGGTCGAATACCAGAACACGACGTTCCGCGACGACGACCGTCAGCGCTTCGCGACGTTTCGCGGCTCCTACGAACGCTACCTGCCGCTGCTGAACGAAGCCGTGCAGAAACACCGCATGTCGCGCGACGAGGCCGTTGCCGCCTACGCGAAGTTGCAGCCCGTGTGGGGCGAGGTCGTGCGCAATGCGAATACGCTGGTACAGGAGAACCGCAAGTTCGCCGACCAGTCCGCGAAGCTGATCCGCGAATCCGTGCAGGATACCGAGGTCGTGCTCGCGACCGCGCTGGCGATCATGCTGCTGTCCGCGCTCGGGCTCGGCTACGTGCTGTACCGTTCGGTCACCGTGCCGATGGCGCGGCTCGTCGAGGTGCACGACGTGATGCGCACCGGCAACCTGACGCGCCGCCTCGACCTGCGCCGCCGCGACGAATTCGGCACGCTCGAGACGGGCTTCAACCGGATGGCCGACGAGCTGACCGAGCTCGTCTCGCGCGCGCAGCAGTCGTCGCTGCAGGTGACGACGTCGGTTGCCGAGATCGCGGCGACGTCGCGCGAGCAGCAGGCGACCGCGAACGAAACCGCGGCGACGACGACCGAGATCGGCGCGACCTCGCGCGAAATCTTCGCGACGTCGCGCGACCTGCTGCGCACGATGAACGAGGTGGCCGGCGTGGCCGAGCAGTCGGCGACGCTTGCGGGCGTGAGCCAGAGCGGGCTCACGCGGATGGGCGAGACGATGCGCAGCGTGATGGACGCGGCCGGTTCGGTGAACGCGAAACTCGCGATCCTCAACGAGAAGGCGCTGAACATCAACCAGGTGGTCGCGACGATCACCAAGGTGGCCGACCAGACCAACCTGCTGTCGCTGAACGCGGCGATCGAGGCCGAGAAGGCCGGCGAATACGGCCGCGGCTTCGCGGTCGTCGCGACCGAGATCCGCCGCCTCGCCGACCAGACGGCCGTCGCGACCTACGACATCGAGCAGACGGTGAAGGAAATCCAGTCGGCCGTGTCGGCGGGCGTGATGGGGATGGACAAGTTCTCCGAGGAAGTGCGTCGCGGGATGCTCGACGTGCAGCAGGTCGGCGGGCAGCTGTCGCAGATCATCGCCGAGGTGCAGACGCTCGCGCCGCGCTTCCAGATGGTCAACGAAGGGATGCAGACGCAGGCGAACGGCGCCGAGCAGATCACGCAGGCGCTGTCGCAGCTGTCGGAAGCCGCGCAGCAGACCGCCGAGTCGCTGCGCCAGTCGTCGCAGGCGATCGACGACCTGACGCTCGTCGCGAACCAGTTGCGCACCAGCGTGTCGCGCTTCAAGGTCGACGCGTGACGCGCGCCGACCTGCAGAGCGGCGCACACGCGCTGTTCCTGATGTTCGAGCTCGACGGCGAGCGCTATGCGCTCGACGCGGCCGGCATCGAAGAGGTGCTGCCGCTCGCGATCACGAATGCCGTGCCCGGCGCACCGGAATGGATCGCCGGGCTGCTGATGCGCGGCGGCCAGCCGGTGCCGGTGATCGACGTGCCGATGCTCGCGCTCGGGCGGCGTGCGCATGCGCTGCGCTCGACGCGGCTCGTGATGGTGCGCTATCGCGCGGGCCACGCGGACGGCGAGCGCGTGATCGGCCTGATCGTCGAGCGCGCGACGCAGACGATGCGGATCGATCGCGCGGCGTTCCGCGCGAGCGGCATCTCGACCGCGCGTACGCGCTGGCTCGGGCTCGTCGCGAACACGCCCGACGGCGTCGTGCAGCAGGTGTCGGTAGCCGACCTGATCGACGACGTAGCACGCCTGTATCTGTTCGACGGCCTGCCGGGCCACGGGAAGGAGTCCGCATGAAAGAGTCCGAATCGCGATTTCGCGGCTGGCTGCTGCGCGAGACCGGCATCGACCCCGATTCGCTCGGCAACGATTTTCTGATCCGTGCGCTGACGGAGCGCGTGCACGCGTTGCAGGCGGACGGCGAGCGCCTGCCGTCGGCGGCGCGGCCGCCCGTGACGCAGGACGCGCTCGATGCGTACTGGCAGCAGCTCAACGCGTCGGCCGACGAGCGGCGTGCGCTGATCGAGCTGTTCGTCGTGCCCGAGACGTGGTTCTTCCGCGACCGCGAGGCCTTCGCGACGCTTGCGCGGTTCGCGGCCGAACGGCTCGCCGCGACGCCCGGCCGCGTGATCCGCGTGCTGAGCGCGCCGTGCTCGACGGGCGAGGAGCCGTATTCGGCGGCGATGGCGCTGCTCGACGCGGGGCTCGGACCGGCCAGCTTCACGATCGACGCGATCGACCTCAGCGCACGCGCGATCGAGCAGGCGCGGCTCGGCTGTTACGGGCGCAACGCGTTTCGCGGCACCGCGACGGAATTTCGCGCGCGCTACTTCACGCCGGCCGCCGACGGCTGGTTGCTCGACGAGCGCGTGCGCGCGTGCGTGCAGTTCCGTCACGCGAACCTCGTCGAACCGATCGCCGATACGGGCTTTCGCTACGATTTCGTGTTCTGCCGCAACGTGCTGATCTACTTCGACCGCGACGCGCAGGATCGCGTGATCCGCTCGCTCGACGCGTGCCTCGCCGACGACGGCATGCTGTTCGTCGGGCCGGCCGAAACGGGCGTCGCGATGCGGCACGGGATGCGCTCGGCGCGCGTGCCGCTCGCGTTCGCATTTCATCGCGAGTCTGCCGGTGCGGCGCCGCTGTCCGCGGTGGCGGCGGTCCGGCGCACGGAGCGCTTTACCGTTGCGCCGCTCGTGGCGACGCGCCCGGTGCTGGCCGTCGCGCCGCCGGCCTGGCTCGGCGGCAGGCTGCAGCCGTTCGCGGCGCCGGCGCCCGCCGTGCGCACGGTCGCGCTCGATGCACGGGCCGACCGGCGGGTGGCGACGGTCGAAGCGGCCGCGCCGGTCGCCGACGACGTCGCGCCGACGCTCGAGGAGGCGCAGGCGCTCGCGAACGCCGGCGCGTTCGACGAGGCCGAACGCGTGCTCGCGCAGTTCTCGGCGCGCGTCGGGCCGCATGCCGACGCGTTCTACCTGAACGGGCTGATCGCGGATGCGCGCGGGCGCGCGGCGGAAGCCGGCGACTTCTACCGGAAGGCGCTGTACCTGCGGCCCACGCACCACGAGGCGCTGACCCATCTCGCGACGCTGCTCGACGTCGGCGGCGATCGCGCGGGCGCGCAATGGCTGCTCGAGCGCGCACGGCGCTCGGCCGGCTGACACGAATACGCGATCGGGACCGACACCGCGATGACCAGAGGAATCCATGAACCGCGCCGCCGCTGCCACTGACGACACGACGATCGACGTCGACGATTGCTGGAACCGGATCGGCACGCACGGCGACCGCTCGTGCGAGCGGCTGGCCGACTGCCAGCGCTGCCTGAACTGCCCGGTCTACGCGTATCACGCGGCGAAGCTGCTCGAGCGTCCGCTCGGCGACGCCGAGATGGCCGACGCGACACGCCGGATGAGCGCGTTCCGCGCGACGAGCGTGCGCGACGACGACGGCGATACGCGCCACGCGGCGCTGGCGTTTCGCGTGGCCGACGAATGGCTCGCGCTGCCGATCGGCGTGCTGCGCGAGATCGCCGGCACGCGCCCGATCCATTCGCTGCCGCATCGCCGCAATTCGGCCGTGCGCGGCGTGGTCAACATCCGCGGCACGCTGCGCATCGCGATCTCGATCGGCGCGCTGCTCGGCCTCGACGCAGGCAAGGGCGGCAACGGCGGTGGCGACGGCCGTTTCACGCGGCTGCTGGTGGCCGCGCACCAGGGCGAACCGGTCGTGTTTCCGGTCGACGAAGTCGAAGGCGTGCTGCGCTTCGGCGCATCCGACTGGGTGCCCGTGCCGGCAACGGTCGGGCGCGCGAGCGCCGGCCTGTCGCGCGGCGTGCTGTCGTGGCGCGGCAAGTCGGTGGGCCTGCTCGACGACGATCGCCTGTTCGACGCCGTGACACGGAGCATGCGATGAGCGGCGACGACGACCTGAGCCACCTGTCGCTCCTCGAGCTGTATCGCGAGGAGACGCGTACGCAGACCCAGGCGCTGTCCGAGCGGCTGCTCGCGCTCGAATCGGGCGAACCCGATTCCGTCGCGCTCGAGGCGTGCATGCGTGCCGCGCATTCGCTGAAGGGCGCCGCGCGCATCGTCGGCGTGCCGCTCGGCGTCGACATCGCGGGGCGGATGGAAGAATGCTTCGTCGCCGCGCAGGCCGGCACGATCGCGCTGACGGCCACGCACGTCGACGTGCTGCTCGCCGGCGTCGACCTGCTGGTGCGCGTCGGCGATCCGCAGGGGCCGCCCGTGTCGCCGACCGAGATCGACGTGTTCGCGGCGGCGCTGACGGGCGCCGATGCCGCGCAGACGATACAGGCGGTCGTCGTGCCGCCGTCGGCCGTGCCGTATCGCGAGCACGACGGCGCCGCGAACGAGTCCGTCGGGGCCGGCGCCACGGTGCCGCCGCTCGCGGTGTCGGGCACGGTGCCCGATCCGGTCCAGGCCGGCCGCGTGGCCGGCGCCGGCGCGATGCGCCGCGTGCGCGCCGATACGCTGAACCGGCTGCTGAGCCTGTCCGGCGAATCGCTGGTCGAATCGCGCTGGCTCAAGCCGTTCGCCGAATCGATGCTGCGCGTGAAGCGTGCGCAGCGCGACGCCGCCCGTTCGCTCGATCTGATGTACGAACAGTTCGCCGACGATCTCGACGCGGGCATGCTCGCGTCGATGAACGAAGTGCGGCACATGCTCAATGACCTGCAGCGTTCGCTCGCCGAGCGCATGGACGAATTCGACCGCTTCGAGCGGCGCAGCACGCATATCGCCGAGCAGCTCTACGACGAGGCGCTGCAATGCCGGATGCGGCCGTTCGGCGATGCGACGCGCGCGTATCCGCGCATCGTCCGCGATCTCGCGCGCTCGCTCGGCAAGCAGGTGCGCTTCTCGATCGTCGGCGAGGGCACGCAGGTCGACCGCGACATCCTCGACCTGCTCGACGCGCCGCTCGGCCACCTGCTGCGCAACGCGATCGACCATGGCGTCGAGTCGCCCGACGCGCGGCTCGCGCGCGGCAAGCCGGCCGAGGCGAGCGTGACGCTGGAGGCGCGCCACAGCGCCGGCTCGCTGCTCGTCAGCGTGATCGACGACGGGCCGGGCGTCGACATGGACGCGCTGCGCGCGGCCGTCGTGCGCCAGCGCCTGACCGACGACGAGACGGCCGCGCGGCTGTCCGATCCCGAACTGCTCGAATTCCTGCTGCTGCCGGGCTTCTCGATGCGCGATGCGGTGACCGACGTATCGGGTCGCGGCGTCGGCCTCGACGCGGTGCAGGAGATGGTGCGCGGCGTGCGCGGCGCGGTGCGGATCTTCAACGAGCCGGGCGCGGGCATGCGCTTCGTGCTGCAGTTGCCGCTCACGCTGTCGGTGATCCGCAGCCTGCTCGTCGAAGTCGGCGGCGAACCGTATGCATTCCCGCTTGCGCACGTGCGCCGCACGCTCGAACTCGCGCACGACGACATCGACGTGCTCGAAGGGCAGCCGCATTTCCCGTTCGACGGCCGGCGCGCGGGCCTCGTCGCCGCGCACCAGTTGCTCGATGCGGGCGAACCCGACGGGGCGCGCGGGAGCACGGCGGTCGTGGTCGTCGGTGGCGAGCCCGAGCTGTACGGCGTCGCCGTCGACCGTTTCCTCGGCGAACGGATGCTCGTCGTGCAGCCGCTCGACAGCCGCCTGCACAAGATCCAGAACATCGCGGCCGGCGCGCTGCTCGAGAACGGCGACCCCGTGCTGATCGTCGACGTCGAGGACCTGATCCGCTCGGTCGACAAGCTCGTGCGCGGCGGGCAGCTCGCGCGGCTCAAGCGCGGCCCGCAGTTCGCGCTCGTCGACCGGCGCCGCCGCGTGCTCGTCGTCGACGATTCGCTGACGGTGCGCGAGCTCGAACGCAAGCTGCTGGAAAAGCGCGGCTACGACGTGACCGTTGCGGTCGACGGGATGGACGGCTGGAACGCGGTGCGCAGCGATGCATTCGATCTCGTCGTCACGGATGTCGACATGCCGCGCATGGACGGCATCGAGCTCGTCACGCTGATCAAGGGCGATCCGATGCTCAAGCGCGTGCCGGTGATGATCGTGTCGTACAAGGATCGCGACGAGGATCGCCGCCGCGGGCTCGATGCCGGCGCCGACTACTACCTCGCGAAGAGCAGCTTCCACGACGAGGCGCTGCTCGATGCCGTGCACGACCTGATCGGGGGCGCGCGCGGATGAACATCGGCATCGTCAACGACCTTCCGCTGGCCGTGGAGGCGCTGCGCCGCGTGCTCGCGCTGCGGCCGGACCACCGCGTGCTGTGGGTGGCGACCGACGGCGACGAGGCCGTGGATTTCTGCATCGCCCATCCGCCCGATCTCGTGCTGATGGATCTCGTGATGCCGAAGGTCGACGGCGTGGCGGCGACGCGGCAGATCATGGCGCGCGCGCCGTGCGCGATCCTGATCGTGACGGTCAGCGTCAGCGCGAACACGTCGTCGGTCTACGAGGCGATGGGCGCGGGCGCGCTCGACGCGGTCGACACGCCGACGCTTGCGCTGGGGCTGTCGACCGACGCATCGCCGCAGGCGCTGCTCGGGAAGATCGACCAGATCGGCCGGCTGCTCGAAAGCCGCACCGCGGCGCTCGTGCCGCCGGGGCCGACGCCCGCGCGCGGCCAGCCGGCGCTCGTCGCGATCGGCGCGTCGGCGGGCGGGCCGACCGCGCTCACCGCGCTGCTGCGCGCGCTGCCGGCCGATTTCCCGGCTGCGATCGTGATCGTCCAGCACGTCGACCAGGCGTTCGCGCTCGGGATGGCCGAATGGCTCGACGGCTATACGCGGCTGCCCGTGCGCGTCGCGCGGCAGGGCAGCGTGCCGCAGGCGGGCGAGGTGCTGCTCGCGGCGACCGACGATCACCTGACCCTGTCGCCGCGCGGGGTGCTCGGCTATACGCGGCATCCGGTGGAGACGCCGTACCGGCCGTCGATCGACGTGTTCTTCAACAGCGTTGCCGACGGCTGGCAGGGAGAGGCGCTCGGCGTGCTGCTGACGGGCATGGGGCGCGATGGCGCGCTGGGCCTGAAGGCGATGCGCGCGAAAGGCTGCTACACGATCGCGCAGGACGAGGCGACAAGCGCCGTCTACGGGATGCCGAAGGCGGCCGCTGCGATCGGTGCGGCATCGGCGATCCTGCCGCTCGAGCGGATCGCGCCGCAACTGATCTCGCGCATCGCGCGCGCGCCGCGCGACTGACGGCGCGCCGGGGGGGGGGGGGCGACACCGTTTTGGCCCGGTGCGCTGGCGCTGCATTGCGTGCGATGCGCGGCGTCGCGTACAATTGCGGCCTGCGGAGATGGCATGCCTCCCTGCGGTCGTTGCGGCGCGTTGCGCGCGGCGCGGCCCTCAACCGCCGGTTTGCCCGGCTGATGATGCCTGCGTGTTCCTGGGTTGTCAGGAGGTCGCAGGCCGTCCATGCGGTATTCTGCCGCCCAGGTTTTGATGTTCTGTCGAATCTGGAAATCATGTTTTTCACGACTTCTGCCGACCTGCTCGCGACCGTGCGCTACGTGTGCCGCTGGCTCGCGCTTTCGGCCCTGCTCGGCGCGCTGGCCGGCACGGCTTCCGCGCTGTTCCTGATCGCGCTCGACTGGGCGACTGGTACGCGCATGACACATCCGTGGCTGCTGTGGGGGCTGCCGGCCGCCGGTTTCGCGACCGGGTGGATCTATCATCGTTTCGGCCAGTCCGTCGCGCGCGGCAACAACCTGCTGATCGACGAGATTCACGACCCGAAGGCGCTCGTGCCGAAGCGGATGGCGCCGCTGGTGCTCGTCGCGACCGTCGTTACTCACCTGTTCGGCGGCTCGGCCGGCCGCGAGGGCACGGCCGTGCAGATGGGCGGCGCGCTCGCCGATCGCGTCACGCACATGTTCCGCCTCGACCGCGAGCATCGCCGCGTGCTGCTGATGGGCGGCATCGCGGCCGGTTTCGCGTCGGTGTTCGGCACGCCGCTCGCGGGCGCCGTGTTCGGGCTCGAGGTGCTCGCGATCGGGCGCGTGCGGTACGACGCGCTGCTGACCTGCGTTGCGTCGGCGATCGTCGCGGACGTCGTGTGCCGTGCGTGGGGCGTGCATCACACGGCCTATGCGATTCCGTTCGTGCCGGCCGTGTCGGCGACGGGGCTGGCCGTGACGGTCGTCGCGGGCATCGCGTTCGGCGTCGTCGGGCGGCTGTTCGCGTTTGCGACGCATGCGCTGACCGCGTGGTTCCGGCGCGTTGTCCGCTATGCGCCGCTGCAGCCGGTGCTCGGCGGCTTGCTGGTCGCGGCGGCGGCCACCGTGCTGAACGTGCCGCAGTATCTCGGCCTCGGCATTCCGACGATCGAGGCCGCGTTTCACGGGCCGCTGCCGCTCTACGATTTCGCGGGCAAGTTCGCGTTCACCGTCGTCACGCTGGCGTCGGGGTTCAAGGGCGGCGAGGTGACGCCGCTGTTCTACATCGGCGCGACGCTCGGCAACGCGCTCGGCCAGGTGCTGGCGCTGCCGGTGGCCGTGCTCGCGGGGCTCGGCTTCGTCGCGGTGTTCGCGGGTGCGGCCAACACGCCGATCGCGTCGACGATCATGGCGATCGAACTGTTCGGCGCGGATATCGGCGCGTATGCGATCGTCGCGTGCGTCGTCGCGTATCTGTTTTCGGGGCACGCGGGGATTTATCGCGCGCAGCGTGTGGCGGTGGGGAAGGGGGCGCAGGCCGAGGCGGAGTGAGGCGGAACCGTGGATCGAGGTGTTCACCGACGAAAGCCGGTACTCGGTGATCCTGCGGATCACCTGGCACGCTGGATTACGTTACTTCTTCGGCAGCTTCGCGACGTTGCGCGCCAGCAGTTCCTCGATATCGAAGCCTTTTTCCGCCAGCAGCGTCGTGACGATGCCGGTCAATTCGCCGAGCGTTTCCTTGACCGATTCGCGGATCGTATCGACGACGACCTGCGTGCTGCGCTCGATCTCGATGTTGACCTTGTCGTTGACGCCCTTCGCATCGAAGGTCGTCGCGCGTCGCGTTTCCGGAATCAGCCAGATTTCAAACCAGCCTTCGTCTCGATTGACGTCCGAAACCGTGAGGCTGCAGCCGTTGATCGCGATATAGCCCTTCGCGAAAACATATCGTTTGAATTCGGCAGGCACGCCGATGCGAATCATCCGGTTGTGCTCGGACGACGCGATGTGCAGGATGGTCCCCGGGAAATCGACATGGCCGGACAGCGGATGCCCGCCGATTTCCGCGCCGTCCTTCGCGGCCCGCTCCACGTTGATCCGCGCGCCTGGCGCCAGGTCGGCCAGCG
Source organism: Burkholderia sp. NFPP32 (assembly GCF_900119325.1). Taxonomy (NCBI): domain Bacteria; kingdom Pseudomonadati; phylum Pseudomonadota; class Betaproteobacteria; order Burkholderiales; family Burkholderiaceae; genus Burkholderia; species Burkholderia sp. NFPP32. The sequence continues at coordinate 130,177 of NZ_FPJP01000008.1, forward strand.
TGGTGATCTTCAGGCTCGGCAGCATCACGTCGAAGTCGATCAGCTCCGGCGAATGGATGGTCGTCACCGTCAGGCACACGCCGTCGACGGACACGCTGGCGCCGATCTCGATGTCGTCGGTAAACCGCTCGGGGAATTCGATGCTGAAGGTTCTCAGCTCTCCGTGATCCTTGATGGCCTTGATGACGCCAACGCCCTGGACAATTCCTGTAAACATGATCGATCCCTCGTCGCAAATTTCCTGGTCGACATGATAAGTGATCCCGGAAAAAGCGATGCGGCGGCGCGCGGCTCAGGGCCGGCCGGCGATATTCGCGGACGCGATGCAAAAAAGGCCGTGCACGTGGCACGGCCTCGATCCGCTTCCGGTCGGGTCAACACGGCCCGGCGGTGATCATCCCGCCGCCGGGCCGTATCGCGACACGCTTGCGTCAAGCCTCCGCCGGCTCGCCCAGCGGCCCGGCATTATCGTCCGCCATCCGCCGCGGCGAATCGGCAAGCCCCTTCGCGAGCTCCAGCGCCTGCCGCTCGAACAGCCGGCGGTAGATGCCGCCGTCGATGCGGATCAGCGCGTCGTGGTTGCCTTCCTCGATCACCTTGCCGCGATCGAGCACGAGCAGCCGGTCGAGCGCGCGCACGGTCGACAGCCGGTGCGCGACGACGAGCGTCGTGCGGCCGACCATCAGCCGCTCCATCGCCTGCTGGATCAGCAGCTCGCTTTCGCTGTCGAGGCTCGACGTCGCTTCGTCGAGGATCAGGATCGGCGCATCGGCGAGGAACGCGCGCGCGATCGCGACGCGCTGGCGCTCGCCGCCCGACAGCTTGATCCCGCGTTCGCCGACGAGCGTGTCATAGCCGTCCGGCAGCGCGACGATGAAATCGTGCGCACTGGCGAGACGCGCGGCGCGTTCGATGTCCGCGCGGCTCGCGTCGGGGCGCGCATACGCGATGTTCTCCGCGAGCGTGCGGTGGAACAGCACGGGCTCCTGCTGGACGATCGCGATCTGACTGCGCAGCGAATCCTGCCGCACGCGCGCGATATCCTGCCCGTCGATCGTGATGCGGCCGCCCGACACGTCGTACAGGCGCTGGATCAGCTTGATGAACGTCGTCTTGCCCGACCCCGAGTGGCCGACGAGGCCCACGCGCTCGCCGGGCGCGATCCGCATCGAGAAATCGTCGTACAGCGGCAGCGGATGGTTGCCGTAGCGGAACGTCACGTGCTCGAAGCGGATCTCGCCTTGCCCGATCCGGATGGCAGGCGCGCCGGGGCGATCGTCGATGCCGAGCGGCTGGCGTTCGAGCGCGACGAGTTCTTCCATGTCGTTCACCGAGCGCTGCAGGTTGCGGATGTGCATGCCGACGTCGCGCAGGTAACCCTGCAGCATGAAGAACATCGTCAGCGCGAACGCGATGTCGCCGACGCTCGCCTCGTCGTTCGCCCACAGCCGCAACGCGACGCCGATCATCGCCGCCTGCATCGCGACGAGCATCGCGCCCTGCAGCCCGCCGTTGAACGTGCCGCGCACCCACGTGCGGCGCGTGCGCTGCCGCCACTTGCCGATCACGCGCGCGAGCCGCGCTTCCTCGCGCGTTTCCGCACCGAACGCCTTGACGACCGCGTTGCAGCTCACCGCGTCGGCGAGCGCGCCGCCCATGCGCGTATCCCACAGGTTGCCGAGCCGCGCGGCCGGCGCGACGATGCCGAGCGACACGGCGACCGTCACCGCGATGTACAGCAGCGAGCCCGCGCCGACGACGAGCCCCATCACGGGCCAGTGCGTACCGAGCAGCACGGTCGCGCCGACCAGCATCGCGACCGACGGCAGCAGCGCGATCAGCACGGTGTCGTTCAGCAGGTCGAGCGCCCAGATGCCGCGCGTGATCTTGCGCACGGTCGAACCCGCGAAGCTGTTCGCGTGCCAGTCGGTCGAGAAGCGCTGCACGCGATGGAACGACGCGGCGGCGATCTCGCTCATCATCTTCAGCGTGAGCGTGATGATGTTCAGGTAGACGGCTTGCCGCAGCACCGTCGCGCCGATGCCGAGCGCGGCGAGCGTGCCGAACGCGGCGACGGCCGAATGCCATGCGGCGGCGCGGTCGGTCAGGCCGGTCGACAGCGCGTCGACGAGGCGGCCGGCGAACAGCGGCGTGAGCACGTCGGCGAGCGCGGCGAGCAGCGCGAAGGTCGCGACCGTGGCGATGCGCGCCGGCTGCTTGCGCCAGTAGCGGATGGTGAAGCCGAAGACGGCCTTGAATGCGTGGCCGCCCAGATGGGAGGTTTTTCTGGTCATTTATCATTGCCCGGCGCATCGCGCGACGGGACTTTCCGGTTCGGAGAACGTCGAAAACGCAACAGCCGGAGCCGCGTGGAAAACGCGGGCGGAACGAAACGGGCTGTCGGGAAAAGCGCGGCTGACGGGTTAGCGAAAAACTCGGGAGCCGGCTCGGACGGCGGGCTGGATCAGCTGCGCCGTGGGACCACGTTCGGGAAGGTTGCTGGCATTCGGAACATCTGCACCTCCCCTGAAGTGAACGGTTGAAAGGACGCCGAAAAGACGTTTAAAGATTCTATCAGCAGTGTTCTGCACGCTGCAACGTCTGACGAATGCGGCGTTGCGGCGTCGATACGGTTAGTATTCAGGGTTCCGGCCCTTTCTTTTTAGGGCTTTCCGCGAAGCGGTGGCGCAGGGTGGGCGGCGGGCGCATCGATTACACTTCGGCGTTCGCGGCACGCCACGGTGCGTGCGTCCCGGCGCGGCCCGGCACGACGAGCGGCCGCCCGTTGCGGCCCTCGCAGAATCACCCCCGATACACTCCTGAGGAAACGATGAGCGACGTTCAGCAAGGCATTCTGGCTCCGATCGACACGGCGGCCCGATACCTCACTTTCACGATTTCGAATGACGGCAATGTAGCGGCGGCGCTGGCCGCGCTGCGCGAGATCGTCGATGGACGCGACACGGTCGTCGGTTTCGGACAGGCGCTGGCGGCGCACCTCGGGCGCCCGGTTCCGGGCCTGACCGACTACCCGGCGTTCGTGGTGAAGGACCGCACGCTGCCGGCGACGCCGGCCGACGTGTGGGTCTGGCTGCGCGCCGACGATCGTGGCGAGATCGTGCTGCGCGCGCGGGCGATCGAACGCGTGCTGGCGCCGGCGTTCGCGCTGCAGGACGCCGTCGACGGCTTCCGCTATTCGAACGATCGCGACCTGTCCGGCTACGAGGACGGCACCGAGAACCCGACCGGCGACGACGCGCTCGACGCGGCGATCGTGGCGGGGCAGGGCGCGGGGCTCGACGGTTCGAGCTTCGTCGCGGTCCAGCAGTGGCTGCACGACTTCGACCAGATGGAGCGCATTCCGTCGGGCGACATGGACAACATCATCGGGCGCCGCCGCTCGGACAACGAGGAACTCGACGACGCGCCCGAGTTCGCGCACGTGAAGCGCACCGCGCAGGAAAGCTTCGAGCCGGAGGCGTTCATGCTGCGCCGTTCGTCGCCGTGGTCGGACGCGCGCCGCGCGGGCCTCTACTTCGTTGCGTTCGGCTGCTCGTTTCGCGCGTTCGACGTGCAGATGCGCCGCATGAGCGGCGCGGACGACGGGATCGTCGACGGCCTGTTCCGCTTCACGCGGCCGCTGACAGGCGCGTATTTCTGGTGCCCGCCGATGAAGGACGGCAAGCTGGACCTGTCCGCGCTCGGACTGTAAGCGCCTGGTTGTATCGATGGACGGGCGGGCTGCGCATCGTGCGCGGCCCGCCCGTTTTGTTTTTCAGGCGGTGATGGTGTGCCGCGCGCCGCTCGCCGCGCACGTCACTTCAACGTCGTCTCGATCCGCGTGCCGCGCTTGATGAACTGCGTCACCGGCGTCTTCTCGCAGATCTCGGCGAGGCGCTGGCGTTGCGCGTCGTCGAGCGGGCCGTCGAGCGTCACGACGCGGCGCACGTATTGCACGCCTTCGCGATCGGCATGCAACTCGGTGCGCACGTCGATGCGTGCGGCCGGCCACGACTTGCGCTGCATGACCATGCGCAGCGTCGCGGCCGTGCATTGTGCGAGACCGGCAAGCACGAACTCGTACGGTGCCGGCCCGCGATCCTGGCCGCCTTCGCGCGGCGCCTCGTCGCCGGTCAGCGCGTGCGTGCCGGCCTGCAGCTGGACGACGTAGTCGGGCGCGTCGGCATCGAGGACGGCGGCGGCATGGATGAGCGACATGGCAAGTCTCCGGTAAGCGGGAAAAAGGAAGCGGGCGCCGCATGTCGGCGCGAATCCGTCAGCATACCGTTTCGATCGTAACGGCGTACGCAGCGTGGTTACGCGCCGGCGCTGCCCGCGCTGCTGCGCACGAGCGCGGCGATGCGCTCGCGCACCCACTGGTGCGCGCGATCGGTGTCGCGCGATTCGTGCCAGTACGCGAGCAGCGGGAACGGCTTGAGCCGCAGCGGCAGCGGCCGCACGACGATCGGCAGCAGTGCGGCCATCCGCAGCGCATAGGTGTGCGGCAGCGTGACCAGCAGGTCGCCGGTCGCGGCGATCTGGCATGCGGCGAAATAGTGCTGGCAGGTGAGCCGGATATCGCGGAAGCGCCCGTCGCTGCCGAGCAATACGTCGAGCGATTGCGGTTCGCCGAACGACGACACCGCGATATGCCGCGCCGCGAAATAGTCGCCGCGCCGCAGCGGATCGCGCGCGAGCGGATGATCGCGGCGCAGCGCGACGACGAGCGAATCGTCGAGCAGGTGTTCGGTGGCGATGCGCGGGCTCGTCTGCACGCGACGGTCGACCGCGAGATCGAGATTGCCCGATGCGAGTTCGCGCTCGATGTCGGGCACTGCGATGCGGCGGCTCACGAGCCGCAGGCCCGGCGCTTCGTCGGCGAACGCGGCGACGATCCGCGGCAGCGCGATCGATTCGAGCACGTCGCGAATGCCGACCGCGATGCTCAGGTCGAGCGTCGCGGGATCGAATGCCGATGGATCGCGCACGGTGCCTTGCAGGCCCTTCAAGTGCAACTGCACGTCCGCGATGATCGACCGCGTGCGCTCGGTCGGCACGACGCGGTTGCCCTGGCGCACGAACAGCGGATCGTCGAAATGCGCACGCAGCCGGTTGAGTGAGTGCGTAACCGCGGGCTGCGTGAGATGCAGCGCGCGGGCGGCTGCGCCGATACCGCCGTGCACGTAGACGGCGTCGAGCACGCGAAACAGGTTCAGGTCGAGACGGTGATCGGCGGGCACGGGGCGCGGGCGGCGTGATGAACGGTGGATCGATTCTAAAGGATGAGCAGGCAACGGATGCGCGGGCTTTCATGCGCGGCGATCGACGGCGTTCGATGCATGTCGGGGCCGTTCGGACCGGTACGCGACCGCAGCTTCGTCCGATGCGCAACGCAACACAACGAAACGAAATGCGCACATCGTGACGCACGACGACCGCACCGATCGGCTGTATCGACAGGTGCGATTCCGTGCGGGCATACCATCGACTCGCAACAGCCTGTAGTAATCCGCCATCATGCTGTCCACGTCGGCCATTTCGTGCCAAAGGCGCTACCCGTTCGGCTAAGATGCCGTCGCTTCATATTTCGGGATAGCCGTCCTGTCGCACGCATTCAAACCAAATATAAGCCTGACAGTTCGACGGTATTAGAAGAAGTCGAAACAAGTCGGGGGCTTGGCCAGTGAATGCAGCAGATCAGAGGTGGGTCGTTATCTATTTGAGTACGGGGTTTTCGTTGGCCCAGGCCGCGCGTCTCGGCGAGGCTTTCAACCTGGCGAATCGCCTGCATGCGCTCAGTGCGGATTACCAGTTGAAGTACGTATCCGAAAGCGGGGGACTGTTGCAGTCGTCGTCCGGCGTGAGCATCGCGGCCGATCCGCTCGGCGACGAGCACGGTCGCCGTGCGCTCGCGTTCTTTCATCTTCACGGCGACCGCGCGGCCGTCAACTGGAACGATGCGTTGCAGCGGCGCCTGACCGACATTCGCCGGCACGCGCGCTGGATTGTCGATGCGATGGACCTGCCCGGGCTCGCGGCCACGCAGCGGCCGTCGGCGGCGATCCACGTGTCGCCCGGCAAAGCCGGGCGCCGTGCCGACGCGACGGTCGAACTGCAGGCAGGCGAGACCGACGTGTTCGCGGCCGCGCTCGACATGTTCCGCGCCGATCTCGGCGACAGCGCCGCGCAGGAGATCGCCAGCAACATGCTGCGGCCAGTCGAGCAGCGCTATGCACAGTCGATGTGGGCGTTTCGTGAACTGAGCGCGAGCCCGTCGATCCGGATGTCGGCGCAGCGGCTGCGCGCGTTGAGCGTGAACCGCATATCGATCGCGAACGCCGCACAGGCCGCCGCGATGAGCGAGCGCAATTTCCTGCGGCGCTTCAAGAAGGAGATCGGCGTGACGCCGACCGCGTTCGTCCAGCATGTGCGGCTCGAGCGCGCGTGCCACATGCTGATCCATACGACGCTGCCGGCCGACAAGGTCGCGCGCCGCACGGGGTTCGGCAGCGGCGAGCGGCTCGCGAAGCTGTTTCGCCAGCGCCTGCTGATGTCGCCGACCGAATTTCGCGTCGCCGAGCGGGAAAAGATCCTTGGCCACGATGCCGCGTCGTGCGATGCGGACGACCGACCTGCAGCCGCGTTGTGCGAGGGCGGAGGGGCGAGTTGCGCCGCGTATGCCGGCGTGCAGGAGAAAACGGGACGGATACCCGTAGAATCGTCCTGTCGCGATCTCGATTCCCGGTTTACATGCCCTTCCTCCCCACTACCGCCACCGCCCCTTTCTGCCCGTCGGAAGTAAAGGGCAGCATCACGATCGACGCCGGCGCGCCGCGCTGGCAGAAGCTCAAGCGCTTTTTCGGCCCCGGCCTGCTCGTCGCGATCGGCTACATGGATCCCGGCAACTGGGCGACCGACATCCAGGCCGGCTCGCAGTTCGGCTATTCGCTGCTGTGGGTCGTCGCGTTCTCGAGCCTCGCGGCGATCTTCCTGCAGATGCTCGCGGCGCGGCTCGGCCTCGTCGCGGGCAGGGATCTCGCGCAGGCCAGCTACGAACGCTACGGCCGGTTCGGCCGCATCGTGCAGTGGGTCACCGCCGAGGTGTCGATCATCGCGTGCGACATCGCGGAAGTCCTCGGCTGCGCGCTTGCGTTCAAGCTGCTGCTCGGCGTGCCGCTCGCGTGGGGGATCGTGCTGACCGCGCTCGACACGATGATCGTGCTCGGCCTGCAGGGCAAGGGGTTCCGGCAGATCGAGGCGATCGTGCTCGGGCTGATCGCGACGATGGCGTTCTGCTTCGTCGCGCAGGTCGCGATCACGCCGCCCGACTGGCACGCGGTGGTCGGTGGGCTCGTGCCCGGCGATCCGGGCCACGACCGCAAGGACGCGATCGTGCTCGCGCTCGGCATCGTCGGCGCGACGATCATGCCGCACAACCTGTATCTGCATTCGTCGGTCGTGCAGACGCGGCATGTCGTCGGCGGCGCGCGCGGCGTGGTCCGCGACACGCTCGCGCTGGTGCGCATCGATACCTGCGTGTCGCTGTTCGTCGCGATGCTCGTCAATGCGGCGATCCTGATCGTCGCGGGCGCGGCATTCCATGCGACGGGCCAGCACAACGTGACCGACATCGAGCAGGCCTACAAGCTGATTACGCCGATCGCGGGCGGCGCTGCCGCACTGCTGTTCGGCATCGCGCTGCTCGCGTCGGGGCAAAGCTCGACGCTGACCGGCACGATCGCCGGCCAGGTGATCATGGACGGCTTCCTGCATACGAAGATCCCGTGCTACCAGCGCAGGCTGATCACGCGCGGGCTCGCGCTCGTGCCGGCGCTGATCGGCGTGCTGTGGCTCGGCGACGGGTCGGTCGGGCAACTGCTCGTCTGGAGCCAGGTGCTGCTGAGCTTGCAGCTGCCGTTCGCGATGTGGCCGCTGATCCGGTCGGTCAGCGATCGCGGCGTGATGGGCGAGCACACGATCGGGCGCGGGATGCAGGTCGCCGCGTGGGCGCTGTTCGTCGTCATCACCGGCACGAACCTGCTGCTGATCACCGGTGTCGCGGGCTGATACAGCCTGTCACAGGCTGACACAGACGCGCTGCGCGCATGCGGTAAACTGCGGCCTTTCGATCGTCGTCCGAAGTCCGTTATGTGGAGTGAAATCAGCAACATCGGCGATGCCGCGCTGACCTTGCCGATCGCGCTGGCCTGCGCGGCGTGGCTGGCGCTGACCGACCGGCGCGTCGCCGTGCGCTGGGTCGTACTGCTGGCCGCCGGCATGGGCCTCGTCGGCGCAACCAAGATCCTGTATGCCGGGTGCGGCATCGAGATTCCCCAATTCGATTTCCGCGTGATCAGCGGCCATACGATGCTGTCGACGTCGGTATGGACGGTCGCGCTGTCGATGCTGTGGCAGGCGTTCCGGCCGGGCAAGGCGCCCGGCATTGCGGCCGGGCTGGCCGTCGGCGCGGTTACGGCCGTCGCGCGCGTGTTCGATCACTCGCACACGATTCCGGAAGTCGTCGTCGGCTGGATGCTCGGCGCGCTGGTCGCGCTGATGTTCCTGCGCGGCTACGACGGCGCGCGGCAGCGCGCGTTCTCGCCGCGCATCGCGGCCGTCTGCCTGCTGCTCGTGTCGGGCATCGCTTACGGGAACCGTGCGCCGTTCCAGCAGATGATCGATACGCATTCGCCGCAACTCTGCGCGTTCGTGCGCGCGCCGTCGGGCGACGGATTCTGACGGTTGCCGGTTGCGGCAGCCCGGTGTTTCGGTGTTCCGGTGCCCCGAGGTTGCCGCCGGCGATCGCCCGGTGATTGCGCGATTCCTCTTCCCGATCGTTCCCTGTCTGTCGCGGTACGCATCGTCCGTCATTCCCGGAATCAACGAACCGGCCGGTCCACGGGATCGGCCGTGCCGCTTTGCGCATTGGCGCAGCCGCACGACGGTCATGAGCGGAATCTATGACCGGGCATAACGATTATTCATTTCATCGATTGGCGTCATTCGCGTACGCTGGCTGTCGTTCGACCGCGGCCGGCTGCCCGGCGCGCGTCACGCTCGTCTCGATATACTCGCGGAAACCGTGCGGCACCTTATGAAGCCGACGCGCCGTCGACCGGCATGCGTCGGCCGCGACACGCACGGAAAACCCGTCGCGGCAGCATGCCGCGACGACGATTCACGACAGGAGCAGCTCACATGACAGTCGTTTCTTCGCGCCTCGCCGGCAAGTGCGCATACATCACGGGCGCCGCGGGCGGCCTCGGCCGCGCGATCGCGCGCCGGATGGTCGAGCAGGGCGCGCGCGTGTTCTTGACCGACATCGCCGAAGCGGCGGTGCTCGACGCGTTCGCGCAGGAACTCAACGCGGGCCACGCGACGCCGGTCGCGTTCGCCGCGACGCAGGACGTGCGAGACGAAGCGCGCTGGCAGGCGCTGCTCGCGCAGGCGAACGATGCGATGGGCGGGCTGTCGGTGCTCGTCAACAATGCGGGCGTCGGCTCGATCGGCTCGCCCGCGCAAATCGAACTGGACGAATGGCGGCGCGTGATGGCGATCAACGTCGAGAGCATCGTGCTCGGCTGCAAGCATGCGCTGTCGTACCTGGGCGCGAGCCATCCCGCATCGATCATCAACATCTCGTCGGTCGCCGCGTTCAAGGTCGAGCCGGATTTCACCGCGTACAACGCATCGAAGGCGGCGGTCGCGTCGCTGACGAAATCGGTCGCGATCGATTGCGCACGCCGCGAGCTCGACGTGCGCTGCAACTCGATTCACCCGGCGTTCATCCGCACGGGGATCGTCGAACCGCTGTTCCAGACGCTCGGCGAACGCGATGCGACGCGCAAGCTCGCGCGTGGCATTCCGCTGCGCCGGCTCGGCGAGCCGGACGACGTCGCGCATGCGGCCGTGTATCTCGCATCCGACGAAAGCCGCTTCGTGACGGCCGCCGAACTCGTGATCGACGGCGGCATGTGCGCGGTCTGACGCGCATCCCGCATCCCGTACCGCAATTACCGGAGGAGAACATCGTGTCGACACCCGTGAATCGCCAACTGCTGCTGAAGACGCGCCCGGAAGGGCGGGTCGGCCGCGAACACTTCTCGCTCGTCGAGACGCCGGTGCCGCCGCTCGCGGACGGCGAGGTGCTCGTGCGCGTGCTGTACCTGTCGATGGACCCGACCAACCGCGTGTGGATGAGCGACGTGCCGCAGTACCTGCCGCCCGTCGCGATCGGCGAGGTGATGCGCGCGCTCGGCATCGGGCGCGTGGTCGCGTCGCGCCATGCCGGTTTCGCGGAAGGCGATCTCGTGCAGGGGCTCGTCGGCTGGCAGGACTATGCGGCCGTGCCGGCCGACCAGGCCGCGCAGCTCGTGAAGCTGCCCGCGCAGTCGGGCCTGCCGCTGCCGACGCTGCTCGGCGCGTGCGGGATGAGCGGGCTGACCGCGTATTACGGGCTGACCGACATCGCGCCGGTGCAGCCCGGCGAGACGCTCGTCGTGTCGGCGGCGGCCGGGTCGGTCGGCTCGATCGCCGGGCAGATCGGCAAGATCCACGGCGCGCATGTGGTCGGCATTGCGGGCGGCGCCGACAAGTGCCGCTACCTGACCGAGACGCTCGGCTTCGACGCGGCCGTCGACTACAAGGCCGACGATTTCCGTCAGCAACTGAAGGCGGCGACGCCGGACGGCGTGCACGTGAACTTCGAGAACGTCGGCGGCGAGGTGATGCGCGCGGTGTTGTCGCGGATGGTGATCGGCGGGCGCGTCGCGCTGTGCGGCGTGATCTCGAACTACAACAGCGGCCGCGCGGCCGACGACGTCGGCGTGCTGATCTCGAAGCGGCTGACGATGCGCGGCTTCCTGATCCTCGACTACCGCAAGAGCCGCGAAGCCGTGCAGACGCTCGCGGGCTGGTTGCGCGACGGTCGGCTCAAGGCCGAGGAAACTGTTGCCGACGGTCTCGAAAACGCGCCCGACGTGCTGAATCGCCTGTTCGACGGCGATCATCGAGGCAAGCTCGTGCTGCGTGTCGATCCGGACGCGTGACCGGCTTGCGGCGCGGCGCGCGATATCGGTCGCGCGTTGCCGTCAGGTGTTGTCGAGCGCGATGAGTTCGATCAAACGGCTCTCAGTTTCGGACTTGTCCCATATATTGTCCCGGCCTCTCTCCCTAAAGTGATCGCCAGTGAACAGGCGGCGTGACCGACGCGTCACGCCGCCTTTTTTCTGGTCACGCGGCAGAGGAGAGGGAACATGCGGAACAACGCGAAGCGGGCGGCATCGGCAGCGATGCGCAATCGAACGGTGCGGTGCGTCGGCGCCGTGCGGATGATGGCGATCGGGCTGGGCGTCGTGCTGGCGATGTCGAATGCGGCGGCGGCGGGGCAGGCCACGTCGGACGGCACCGTACGGTTTACCGGCGCGCTCGTCGATCTCTACGACGTGACGTTCGACGCGCCGTCGGGCGCGGTTGTCGAAGGACGGGAAGCGGCGGGCGGCGGGGCCGCGGCGACGCTCCGGTTCGATGCGCATGGCCGGCGTTTGCCGGGTGCTCATGTGGCACTGGTCGGGCCCGACGGTGCGCCGTTCGCGCTGGACGCCGATTCCGGCGTGCGCGCAACGTGGCGCGATGCGCGCGACGATCGAAGCGTGCCGCTGGTGTCGGGCCGCGTTCATCGCGTGGGCCCGTATGGCGGCGTGATGACCGTCGCGGCGGATGAAGCGACGGGCGCCGTGGCGCCCGTCGTGATCAGGATTCGCCATCCGTGACGGAGGGCTTGTGCGTGCGGATGGAGCGGTGGCGGCCGGGCGTATGGCACGCGGCCACGCGCCGCGTCATTCGCCCTGTTCGGCGCGCGCGTAGATGTCCCAGCTCGCCATGAACAGCGCGGCGACGAGCGGCCCGATCACGAAGCCGTTGATGCCGAACAGCGCCATCCCGCCGAGCGTCGAGATCAGCACGACCCAGTCGGGCATCTTCGTGTCCTTGCCGACGAGGATCGGGCGCAGCAGGTTGTCGACGAGACCGATCACGCCGACGCAGAACGCGACGAGGATCACGCATTTCCAGATCTCGCCGATCGCCAGGAAGTAGAGCGCGGCCGGTATCCACACGAGGCTCGCGCCGATCGCGGGCAGCAGCGACAGGAACGCCATCAGCGCGCCCCACAGCACGACGCCCTGGATGCCGAGGATCCAGAAGATCAGCCCGCCGAGCGCGCCCTGCACGAGCGCGACCGCGACGTTGCCTTTCACGGTCGCGCGCACGACCGTCGTGAACTTCGCGAGCAGCAGATTCTTGTGCTCCTCGTCGAGCGGCAGCGCGCGGCGTACGCGGCGGCCGATCTCGCCGCCGTCGCGCAGCAGGAAGAACACCATGTACAGCATCACGCCGAAGCTGACGATGAACTGGAACGTGTTCTGGCCGATGCTGAACGCCTGGGCCGCGGCGAACTGGCTGATCTGCGCGGCGCCGTCGGTCAGTTTCTTCTGGATGCCGGGGATGTTGGTCAGCCCGTATTTCGCGAGCACGCGCTGGATCGAGGTCGGCAGCGCGTGGATGATGTCCTGGAAGTACTGCGAATAGTTCGGCTGCGCGGTCTTGATTTCCTGGTACACGTATGCGATTTCCTGCACGAGCGTCGCGGTGACGAACACGAGCGGCAGGATCACGATCAGGATGATCAGCGTCATCGTCACGAGCGCGGCCAGGTTGCGCCGCTTGCCGAAGCGCGCCGCGAGCCAGCGCTGCACCGGCTGGAACAGGATCGCGAGAATGGCGCCCCAGAACACGGCCCCGGAGAACGGCGCGAGAATCCCGCACATGCCGACGGTGACCGCGAACAGCAGGAAATAGAAGAATTTTTGGTGATCGTGTCCGCTATCCATGGGTGGCATTCGCGCAGATTGATGCTTGGTTTGATTGAATCTCGTTGCCCCGGGCGCGATCGGCTCGCGAACGTCACGGGTTCGCTGCGGAACACGCGGCGGGGCGGCCCATCGGGAGTATGCCCGCAAAGGTGCCGCCATCATAACCGCTGCGCGCGACCCATGCGAAAACGCCGCGGCCGGGGCCGCGGCGCTGCCGGGAAACGAACGCGGCGCAAGGCCGCGTGCGGTACCGTCAGATATTGAGCTTCGTGACCTTGGTGCCGTTCACCGACAGGTCGCCCATCAGGCCTGCGTTGGTCAGGACCAGCACCTCGACAGGCGCGGTGGCCGTGGTGGTGTCGACCGCGCCGTTCGCGCCGACCTTCACGACCGCGACCGATGCGTCGGCGCCGGCAGCCCAGCCGTCTGACTTGCGGAACGAGTCAAGCGCATCCTGCGTCATGAACAGGAACACGATCGCCTTCGACTGCGCGCCGGCCTGCAGGCCGACCGACAGCGACGACGTGTTGTAGTAGCCGACGGTGCTGCCGCCGACGCGCAGCGCGCCGTTGCCGGACTGGCCGCCGATGATGAGACCGGCCTGCAGCACGTTCGGGAACACGAGTACGCCGCGCGATTTCGCGACGAGCTCACGCGAACCCGGCACCGTCGAATAGAGGCGCGACAGCGTCGCGTTCACGCTCGCGTCGATCGACTGGCGCTTCGACGCGCTGGCCGATGCGGTTTCGGGTTTGTCGGGCGTGGTCGTGCAGCCGGCGAGTGCAAGGCTGCCGAGCATCACGGCGGCAGCGGCTTTCATGGCGAGGGACTTCTGCATGGCGGTTCTCCTTCGTTGTCTGATTGAGGACGGACGGTGCGGGCAGCGGTGCGGGCAGCCCCGTTCAACGGCGGGCAAGGAGCAGGCCCGCAACGAACGCGAGGCCAGCGACGACGCCGGCGGTCTGCCACGGGTTGTCGTGCACGACCTGCGACACGCGTTCGGCCGAATCGCGCAGCCGGGCGGCCGCGCTGCCCGACGCGTAGTCGAGCGCGCTGCGCGCTTCGTCGAGCCTCGACTGCACGCGCTTGCGCAGCGCGGCGATATCGCCGTCGCCATCGTTTTTCAACAGGTCTTCCAGTTCGTCGACCAGCCCGCGCAGATCGTCGGTCACGTCGGCATGCAGATCACGGGCGGCGGAGCGCGTCGTGCGTCCCACGCGCCGGCCGGTGCGACGGATGTCGGCCAGGCCGCGGTCCAGTTTGTGTTCGATCGAGTCGGTGAGCGCCATGGTGTTTATCCTCCTTCGATTCCAGGCCAATTTGAAGATAAGACGAATCCCAGCAATTGATGTGATTCACTTGCCCCAATTGAGTTTCGAGACAAATTTTCAATTCGTTGGCAGGATCGCCGCGAAGCCCCGTCGCGCGGGGCGGGGCGACGGTTGAAAAAATTTCGCAATCGGGCGAATCGGCGTGTGGAGCAGCGGTACGAAGCGAATGTCAGGTAAATATGGCATCGCCAGGGTCGTCAGGTAAATAGTGCCGTTGCAGGCCTTGTGTTGATGCAAATGCACTAGTCCACGCTGTGTCGGGGAGCACGGTTCATGCCCGAGGCCGGCACGGCGCCGCTGTCGCCAAGCGCGACATCGATGATGACGGGATCGTGGTCCGACGAGCGGTATGCGTCGGGTGCGTAATAAGACGACCGGTGCACACGCGTTTTGTAATCGGGCACGGGTTGCAGGGCGACCGGTTCGTCGGCGTTGATGTGCCATATGTGCACGGCCTTCACGCGTGCGGCGAGTGTCGATGTGGCCAGCGCGTGGTCGAGGTAACCGGCTTCGCCGCGAAATACGTAGCTGTACGCAGCATCGCCGACGAAGCGGGCAACCAGGTTCGCATAGCCGCGCGATTCGAGCGCGCGGACCGGATCTTCCTTCGCATAGCTGTTCAGGTCGCCGATCAGCAGCATGCCGTCGGCCGCGGCGCCCGTCGGCGAAGCGGCGAGCCAGTCGGCGATGCGCGTGGCCGCTCGCGTGCGCGCCGCATTCCAGCAGCCCTGGCCGTCGGACTGGTCGAGGTCGGAGCCGGTCGCGTTCGGGCAGTTCTTCGACTTCAGGTGATTGACCGCGACAGTGAACGCGCGCGTGCCGCCGATGCGCCGGAAGGTCTGCGCAAGCGGCGGGCGGTGCCGGCCGCCGAGTGCGACGGTCGCGGCGAGCCCGACCGGCTCGACCGTGCGACTGTCGTACAGCAGCGCGACCGCGATCACGTCGCGGCCGAGCCGCGCGGTGCCGGGGTCGACAGCGCGCCAGCCGTCGCCAAGTTGCGCAGCGAGACGCCGCACCGCGCTCGCGTCGCCGTGGCCGTTGTTCGCGATTTCCATCAGCCCGATCACGTCGGCGCGCAGCGCGCGCAACGCCGTGACGATCTTCGCTTCCTGCCTCGCGAAGACGGCGTGCGTTTTTGCGCCACGGTTGGCCGGCGCGTCGAATCCGCCGCCATGGCCGTCGCCGTTGAAATAGTTGAAAACGTTGAACGACGCGATGCGCACGTCTGCAGCGGAGTGCCGGTCCGGCGCATCGGTACGCGGATTCGCGGCGGCGTCGAACACGGGCGCCGTGCCGGTTGTCGGTTGCAGCCGCCACGTGCCGTAGCGCAGTTCGAGCACGCCTTCGACGCCGCGCACCGTGTAGCCCGCGCGCAGCGTATTGGCGGCGCTCAGCGCGGGCGGCGGATAGCGGACGGTCGCGGGATCGCGGCGGCTCGAGCCGTCGTCGAGCACGATGCGGTTGCGCGCGTTGGCCGCCGCGAGCGCGGCGGCTTCGGCTGGCGGCGCGACGTGGGTCGGGATGCGCAGCCGGCCGTTGCTGAGAACGAGGCTGCCGTAGCGGCCGAGTTCGTGCGTATCGCTGACCGTCAGCGTTTGCGGCAGGCGCACCCGCATGCCTTCGTGCGCGGCCAGCACGGCCGGCGCGGCGACCGGCAGCGTGAGCGTCGCCGGCGTGACCGTCTGCCCGCGTGTGCAGACGGCGATGCCGCCCGACAGCACGAACTGTGTGCGGCCGTATTTATCGTCGACCCGGCCCGTGAGATGCACGAGATCGCCGGGGCTCGCGCGTGCGTTCGGTGCGTACACGAACAGGCCTTCCGGGACGCCCGGCCGCCTCCGCCGCTGCGCGTCGGCCTGCTGGACGAAGAAGCCGCCGAAGCCGTCGGCGCCGTCGAACGCCGCGGTGACGACGGCTTCGATCGAGGTCGTTTGCCCGGCCAGCGGCGACGGGCCGCCAGCGCTGCGGAGGTCGGCAATCGCCGAGGTCGCGCCGCCGCAGCCGGCGCTGACCGGTAGCGCGGCGGGGGCCGGCCGGACGGAGAGGGCGAGCGATAGCGCAACGGCAAGCGGCGGAAGCAAGCGTGACATGGGACGGTCCACTGGAAGAAAATCCGACAGTTCGGGAGCGCATCTTGACGGCAAAATGCCAGGAAGCGGCCGAATTGGCCGTCCGGCCAGTGCCGGATGGCTAACAATGCAGGCAGACCCTGCCGCGGCTGTTACGCTTTCGCATCGGGTGTCGCACGCCGATCGCGCAGCGAACGCCGCCGCACCCCGTCCCTACAGGAGAAGTCCATGTCTTACATGCTGTTGATCGTCGAACCGACCGACCAGCGCGCGGAACGCACGCTCGACGAAGGCCAGGCGCTTTACGCGCGGATGGTCGATTTCGCCGAGACGCTGAAGGCGCGCGGCGTGCTGCGCGGCGTCGAGTCGCTGGAGCGCTCCGAGCGCGGCACGCGCGTGCAGGTGCGCGACGGCGAAACGCGTCTGCTCGACGGTCCGTTCGCGGAGGCGAAGGAGATGGTCGGCGGCTTCTTCCTTGTCGATGTCGACACGCGCGAGGAAGCGATCGAGATCGCACGCCAGTGCCCGGCCGCGCAATGGTGCACGGTCGAGGTACGCGCAGTCGGCCCGTGCTTCCTGTGAAGGCCGGAGATAGGTATTTACCCTGATTCAGCGTGGCGCACGTCGATCCGGCTGTATCCCGCCCGTCGTCCGGATAGGGCGCCGATGAACGGGTGCCTCCTTCCACCGACGACAAGGAGTGAACGATGCGATTCATGATCATGATCCGGGCGAACGCCGTCAGCGAATCCGACGCGTTGCCGGACAACCGGCTGGTCGAGGCCATGACCGTCTATCACGAGGAACTGGCCAACGCAGGCGTGCTGCTCGACGCGAATGGCCTGCGGCCGAGCGCGCTCGGCTGGCGCGTGCGCTATACGGGCGGCAAGGGCACGGTGGTCGACGGCCCGTTTGCCGAAACGAAGGAACTGATCGCCGGCTATACGCTGATCCAGGTGCGTTCGCGCGACGAGGCGCTCGAATGGACACGCCGGTTCCCCGCGCCGTTCGGCGTCGAGATGGATTGCGAGATCGAGGTGCGGCCGCTGTTCGAGCTCGACGACCTCACGCCGAGCGACGCGGTCGAGCGGTTTCGCGAACTCCACGTCGGCCGTACCAGCGCCTGATTGACTGCCCACCTGAATCCAACCTCACCGGGAGCACCCGACATGCACAAGATGGTCTTCATCAACCTGCCCGTGGCCGACCTGCCGCGCTCGAAGGCGTTCTACCAGGCGCTCGGCTTCGAAGTCGTGCCGGCCTATACCAACGACCAGGCCGCCTGCATCAAGATCAGCGACACGATCTTCGCGATGCTGCTCGTGCGTCCGTTTTTCCAGACGTTCACCGGCAAAACCATCATCGATCCGGCAACGCAGGTGCAGGTCCTGTCGTGCCTGTCGTGCGAAAGCCGCGCCGAAGTCGACGCGATCGTCGCAAAGGCGCTGGCGGCCGGCGGGTCCGCGCCGCAAGCGCCGCGCGAGTACCCGAACATGTACGGCCACGGGTTCGACGATCCGGACGGCCATGCATGGGAACTGATGGCCATGCCGCTGGACGCGTCCGCCGAGGGGCAGGCGTCGTGACGCATGAGGCGACGCATCGTGCGATCGAGGCGGTCTGGCGGATCGAGGCGCCGAAGATCATCGCACGCGCCGCGCGCGTGGTGCGCGACGTCGGCGTGGCCGAGGAGCTGGCGCAGGACACGCTCGTCGCGGCGCTCGAGCACTGGCCCGTCGACGGCGTGCCCGACAATCCGGCCGCCTGGCTGATGACGGCCGTGAAGCGTCGCGCGCTCGACCGCGTCCGGCAGGAGTCGCTTCATGCGGCGAAGCGCGACCAGCTCGGCCACGAGATGGACGCGCTCGAAGCGCATGTCGTCCCCGACATCGCCGATGCGCTCGCCGACGCGAGCGACGACGACATCGGCGACGACCTGCTGCGGCTGATCTTCACGTCGTGCCACCCGGTGCTGTCGACCGACGCGCGCGTCGCGCTGACGCTGCGGCTGCTCGGCGGGCTGACGACGGGCGAGATCGCACGTGCGTTCCTGACGCCCGAGCCGACGATCGCGCAGCGGATCGTACGCGCGAAGCGCACGCTCGCGGCGGCGCACGTGCCGTTCGAGGTGCCGGCCGCCGATGCGCGGCCCGCGCGGCTCGCGTCGGTGCTCGAGGTGATCTACCTGGTGTTCAACGAAGGCCATGCGGCGACCGCGGGCGACGACTGGATGCGCCCCGCGTTGTGCGACGAAGCGCTACGGCTCGGCCGCGTGCTCGCGGGGCTGGCGCCGGACGAGAGCGAAGTGCTCGGCCTCGTCGCGCTGATGGAGTTGCAGGCATCGCGCATGCATGCGCGCACCGATGCACAGGGCCGGCCGGTGCTGCTGCTGGATCAGGATCGCAGCCGCTGGGATCAACTGCTGATCCGGCGCGGTCTCGCGGCGCTCGAACGGGCGACGAAGCTCGGCGGCGTGCGCGGGCCGTATGCGCTGCAGGCCGCGCTGGCCGCCTGCCACGCACGTGCGCGGCACGCGTCGGAAACGGACTGGGCGCAGATCGTCGCGCTGTACGACGCGCTCGCCGAAGTCGCACCGTCGCCGGTCGTCGAACTGAACCGCGCAGTGGCGGTGGGAATGGCGTTCGGGCCGGCAGCGGCGCTCGAACTCGTCGACGTGCTGCGCGACGATCCCGCGCTCGCGCGCTATCACTGGCTGCCGAGCGTGCGCGGCGATCTGCTGGCGAAGCTCGGGCGTGCCGACGAGGCGAAGCTCGAGTTCCGCCGCGCGGCGGAACTGACGCGCAACGAGCGCGAGCGCGAATTGCTGCTCAAGCGTGCGATGGATGCGTGACGCATGAAGCGTGCGTCGTAAGCGCGGCATACGCGCACCGATCCCTCCCTCCCTCCCTCCCTCCCTCCCTCCCGACGATCCCCGGATGTACACCCGGCACTATCACCCGGATTGAAAAAGCCTATTGGGGGATGCGAACGCCAGCGCCTAGATTAAAAGGCACGATGCGTGCGCCCCAGGCAAACGCATCGTTCCCCACATATCTGATCGGCCCGGCTTCGCATGCGGCCGCGCCGACTCGAACGGAGGCGCACATGGCTCACCTCAAGGGCAGCAAAACCGAAGAGAACCTGAAGGCCGCATTCGCGGGCGAATCGCAGGCGAATCGACGCTATCTGTATTTCGCTTCGAAGGCTGACGTCGAAGGCCAGAACGACCTCGCCGCGCTGTTCCGCTCGACCGCCGAAGGCGAAACCGGCCATGCGCACGGCCACCTCGAATACCTGGAAGCCGTCGGCGATCCGGCAACGGGCTTGCCGTTCGGCTCGTCGCGGCTGAATCTCGAATCGGCGATCGCCGGCGAAACGCACGAATACACCGACATGTATCCGGGCATGGCGAAGACGGCGCGCGACGAAGGCTTCGACGAAATCGCGAACTGGTTCGAGACGCTCGCGAAGGCCGAACGCAGCCACGCGAACCGCTATACGAAGGCGCTGGACAGTCTCGTCGACTGACGGGCCGCCGCAGGCCGCACGGCACGACCGTGTAACCGGCAAGCGGCCGGCCGTTCGTTCATCGCTGCCCGCAGCGCGCGGGCGGCGCGCTCGCGCGCATGCGCGCCACGCTGGAGCGCCTCATGCCCCACAAGGAAGGCAGTCTCGAAGCCCCGACCCGGCATCCGCTCGACTGGCAGTCCGATGCGTTCTACGACCAGGCCGCGATCGATGCGGAAATGACGCGCGTGTTCGACATCTGCGCCGGGTGCCGGCGCTGCGTGTCGCTGTGCGGCGCGTTTCCCGCGCTGTTCGATCTGGTCGACGACACGCCGATGGGCGATATCGACGAAGTGCCGAAGGCAGCGTTCGGCAAGGTGGTCGACCAGTGCTATCTGTGCGACCTCTGCTACATGACGAAATGCCCGTACGTGCCGCCGCATGCATGGAACGTCGACTTCCCGCACCTGATGCTGCGCGGCAAGGCGGCGCGCTACAAGCGCGGCGAAGCGACGCTGCGCGACAAGGTGCTGTCGAACACCGATGCGCTCGGCCATTTCGCGGGCATTCCGATCGTCACGCAGACGGTGAACGCGGTGAACCGCACGCCGCCCGCGCGCCATGCGCTCGAAGCGGCGCTCGGCGTCGATCGCAACGCGTGGCTGCCGGAGTTCGCGCCGCGCAAGTTCCGGCGCGCCGCGAAGCGCTCCGGCAACCCGCCCGCGCGCGACGGCGAACGCACGCCCGGCAAGGTCGCGATCTACGCGACGTGCTACGTGAATTTCAACGAGCCGGGCATCGGCCACGACCTGCTCGCGATCCTCGCGCACAACGACATTCCGTACGAGCTCGTCACGCGCGAAGCATGCTGCGGAATGCCGCTGCTGGAGCAG
This sequence comes from Burkholderia sp. NFPP32, assembly GCF_900119325.1. Classification (NCBI taxonomy): domain Bacteria; kingdom Pseudomonadati; phylum Pseudomonadota; class Betaproteobacteria; order Burkholderiales; family Burkholderiaceae; genus Burkholderia; species Burkholderia sp. NFPP32. Next base: position 150,849 of record NZ_FPJP01000008.1, read on the forward strand.
GGCAACCTTGCCGGTGTGGCCGCGAAGAAGGAGGTGAACCTGCCCGTGCTCGAACGCTATGCGCGCGAAGGCTATGCGCTGATCGGCGCGATCCCGAGCTGCGTGCTGATGTACAAGAGCGAGCTGCCGCTGATGTTCCCCGGCGACGAAGCGGTGCGCGCGGTGGCCGACGCATTCTGGGATCCGTTCGAATACGTGATCGCGCGGCATCGCGACGGGCTGCTGAAAACCGATTTCACGACCGGCCTCGGCACCGTGTCGTATCACGTGCCGTGCCATGCGCGCGTGCAGAACATCGGCCGCAAGACGGCCGACGTGCTGTCGCTCGTCCCCGATACGCGCGTGAACGTCGTCGAGCGCTGCTCGGGCCATGCGGGCACGTTCGGCGTGAAGAAGGAATTCCATGCGGACGCGATGCGGATCGGCGCGCCCGTGTTCAAGGCGATGGCCGAGCCGCAGCCGGATTTCGTGTCGTCGGATTGCGCGCTGGCCGGCCATCACATCGTGCAGGGCATCGACGAGAAGGGGCTGCCGTCCGCGCCGCTCGCGCATCCGCTCACGCTGCTGCGCCGCGCATATGGCATCTGAGCCGCTGCCGGCCGACTCACGAGGACATCCCATGACGCTGACCCGCGACTCCCTGCTGACGCTCGAAGCGTACGCGAAGATCCGCAGGACCGAACACGCGCGGCTCGTCGCGTACAAGCGCCGCCGGGCGGTCGCACTCGGCAACCACCTGCGCTTTTTGTTCGAGGACGAGACGACGATCCGCTATCAGATCCAGGAGATGCTGCACATCGAGAAGATCTTCGACGAGGCGGGCATCGACGGCGAACTGGACGCGTATCTGCCGCTCGTGCCCGACGGCACCAACCTGAAGGCGACGATGCAGATCGAATACGAACACGAGATCGAGCGGCGCGCGGCGCTCGCGCGGCTGATCGGTATCGAGGATCGCGTGTACCTGCAGGTCGACGGGCACGCGCGCGTCTACGCGATCGCCGACGAGGATCTCGAGCGCGACAACGACGAGAAGACGTCGGCCGTGCATTTCGTGCGTTTCGAACTCGACGTGCCGATGCGCGCGGCGCTCAAGGACGGGGCGGCGCTGTCGATCGGCTGCGATCACCCGGCCTACACGATGCCGCCGCAGCGCGTGGATCCGGACGTGACCGCGTCGCTGGCCGGCGACCTGCGCTGACATGACCGCCGCGCGTCCTACGCGGCGTATTCCGCTTTTCCGTTCGACCCGAGACAGGCTTTCCGCGAGTAGCGCGGCGAGCGCTCGCCTGTTGCCGCGAAAATGTAACAGGCGTCCCGCGCTTGCGTGCGGAGAAACAATGTGCATTCCGCGTCACCGTGCTTTCATCACTCGCAGAGAAACAATAAAGAGATTGTGCACGGAGAAAATTCAATTGAACGGGAATTGAATGATTTACCGATTCGTGAATATCTTGTTACGAAATTTTCCCTGATTTACCGATTTTAGTCGGCAATTCCGGGGATTGTTGCAGGCAAGGGTCGGAACAGCCCGGAAAGGCCCATTGGCGGCCATTCTTCATACCCTGAAGCGCCCCGCCAGACGGGCCTTTTCAGCGCCGGGCATAAAGATCGCGCAAAAAAATTCAAGCATAAATGGATTGCGTACCCGTGGCAGGTTGTTTCAGTGCGTAACATTAAGTCATTGTCATATTGAGATAAACCCTGAGGATGGTATGCTTCGTGCACAAAAATTCCCACATTGGAGTGAGACCGTGATTTGTGCGCTGTTGCCGGGAATTCCGGCACCGTGAAAGTGCGGTGTCGGCCGGCATGCACAACATCGGATAAACATAATGTGCAAACCTGGCCGCCCCGCGACGCGATGTGTCGCGACGGCGCCGCCAATCGCAGCCCGGCCTGGCTGCGTGGAGAGATCTACTATGTTCTTCGATGAGCTTAACGATGAAGAGTGGTTTCGTCTTTCAACGCTGATCGCCGATGAACCCATCCGGCTGAATCGTCGTGGGCGTCCACGAGCCGAACCGCGCGTCGTTGCCAACGCGGTGCTCTGGATCCTGACGACCGGTGAAGCCTGGTCCAAGCTGCCCGGTCGTTATCCGTCCGGGCCGACGTGCCGTCGTCGCTACGAGGAGTGGCTCGCGAGCGGCACGCTGCTGCAGATGATCGACGTGCTGACCCAGTTCAGCGGGCGCACGTTCGCGTATATTCCGCCGCCGCCGGTGCCGGTCGTGCCTGCGCGTCGCGCGGAGCCCGCGCCCGACAACGATCGCTTGCGCGGCGTGTTCTGGCAAAACCCCGAGTCGTGGCAATTGCCGGTCGCGCAGGCAAACGTTTGGGAGGGCGAAGGCGCGTCGCTGAGCGCGATGCCGGACGACGCAGTGGCCGATCCGGCCCGCACGTCGTTCGTGGTGCCCGGTACGCCGGCGGCGGAACTGCGCCATGCGCGTGCGTCGTCGGCGAGCTTCGCCGCTGCCGAACCGCAAGTCGACGAGTATCGCGGCTATACGATCTGCGGCATCGCGCAGCCCGTGCAGAACCTGATGTATCGCGCGTGGGCCGAGATCTCGCAGGACGACCGGCGCGTCGAGCGCTCGGGCCTCATCGGTCCGCGTTTCACCGATGCCGAGGAAGCCGAGCAGTTCGCGCTCGACTGGGCGCGCCAGTGGATCGATCGCCACGGTGCGAGCCACGAGCCGGCGCGCGCGCCGCAAAGCGAGGTGCTGGCCGGTTTGTCCGCGCTGGCGCGCGCGGAGTCGGACATCAAGCGCTTCATCGCCGAGCGTCACGCGGGTGCGTTGTCGGAAAGCCGCAACGATCCCGTGCAGTCGGAGCGCCGCGAATACGCGTACCGCGTAGGTTGAGCGCCGTTCCAATGCAACGCGCGGGCCGTCGTGTGCCACGACGCCCGCGCGGAAGCCTCGTCTTTCCATGCTTGCCACGCCGGGGCTCCGCTGTCGAAGCGGAGCCCCGGCGCTTGCTGCGTCACTGCCGGCCGTAGGTATCGTCGAAGCGGACGATGTCGTCCTCGCCGAGATACGCGCCCGACTGCACTTCGATCAGTTCGAGCGGCATCTTGCCCGGGTTCTCCAGGCGGTGCGAGACGCCGAGCGGGATGTACGTCGATTCGTTTTCGGACAGCAGGAACGTTTCGTCGCCGCGCGTGATGCGCGCGGTGCCGCGCACGACGATCCAGTGTTCGGCGCGATGGTGGTGCATCTGCAGCGACAGTCGCGCACCCGGTTTCACGACGATGCGTTTTACCTGGAAGCGCTCGCCCATGTCGACCGAGTCGTAGTGGCCCCACGGGCGATGCACCTTGCGGTGATCGGTGGCTTCCGCGCCTTGTTGCGCCTTGATGCGGCCGACGATCTTCTTCACGTCCTGCACGCGCGACTTGTCCGCGACGAGCACGGCGTCGGGCGTTTCGACGACGACGAGGTTCTGCGTGCCGACGCACGCGACGAGCCGGCTTTCCGAATGCGCGAAGGTCGATTCGGCGCCTTCGAACAGCACGTGGCCGCGGCCGACGTTCCTGGCCTCGTCCTTCTGCGAGATCTGCCAGATCGCGTCCCACGAGCCGACGTCCGACCAGCCCGCGTCGAGCGGCACGACGACGCTCTCGCACAGCTGCGGCAGGCTCGCGAGCGGCTCCATCACCGCGTAGTCGATCGAGTTCGACGGCGATGCGGCGAACGCGTCGCGATCGACGCGGAAGAAGTCGCCATCGGCCTTGCCCTGCGCGACAGCCTGTTCGCAGGCCTCGTAGATCGCCGGTTCGAGCTGGCGGATCGCCTTCAGCCACACCGACGCGCGAACGATGAAGATCCCGCTGTTCCACCAGTACTCGCCGGATGCGACGTACTGCTGCGCGAGTTCGAGGTGCGGCTTCTCGACGAAACGGTCGAGGCGGCGCACGTCGAGGTTGCCCGTCGCGGCGTCGCCGAGCGGCGCACCGACGCGGATGTAGCCGTAGCCGGTTTCCGCGTGCGTGGGCACGATGCCCATCGTCGCGATCCTGCCTTGCGCCGCGCAGTGCACGCCGGCCGCGACGGCGGCGTGAAAGCGCGGCAGGTCGGCGACCGCATGGTCGGCCGGCATCACGGTCATCACCGCATCGTTGCCGTCGGCGACGAGCCGCAGCGCGGCGAGCGTCAGCGCGGGCGCGGTGTCGCGGCCGAGCGGCTCGAGCATGATCGTCGCGGGCTTGGCCGTCAGGCGCAGTTGTTCGGCGGTCGTGAAGCGGTGATCCTCGCCGCACACGATCAGCACGTCGTCGTTCAGCGGGTAGTCGGCCGCGAGGCCGTCGAGGCGCAGCGCGGTCGACTGCAGCAGCGAATGATCGCCGAGCAGGCCGATCAGCTGTTTGGGAAAGCGTTCGCGCGACATCGGCCACAGGCGCGTGCCGGAACCGCCCGCAAGAATCACCGGCTGCACGGCGAGGCGCGTGCCGGCGGCGGGAGCGGCGGAAGAAGATTGGCGCGTTTCGGCTGCCACTGCCGGAGCATTCATGGTGACACTCTCCACGGTTGAAGTCAGTGCCTGTCGTTGTAGCATGAAGTAAATCGACAATAAAACCGGGACCATTGACTGATATTCGCCATGCATGCATCTGGAAAAATTTTCCGCGATCGCGTCGGACGTAAATAAAAAAATAAAAAATAATTCCGGGCATTGTTGGTCATCCCGTGCCTGCAAAGGGCTCGCGGCGAAGGGAAAATTTCCGAAAATTTCTCGATTTCCGATCGATTCGGGAAAACCTGCCGAATTAAATCAAAAACTTCGCGGCAATAATTTCCGATTATTTTTCGAAATACTTGTGCGCTTGAGGGGCGATTTTCTTGTCGCTTCAATAGCGTCATGCAACGTTTGAATCGAATGTGCGGCACGGGCTGCACGAGGAGCTGTTCGGCAAACGCCTGTTCAAAGAGGAAGCAGACATGTTGAGCGTGCTGGCGAGAGTCATCGATATCGCGATGGTCGTGGCAGGGGCGCTGATCGCCGCTGCGCTGCACGACGGCAGCATCTGGCTCAACGACCTGCAGCGCACGACGGTGCTGTTCGACTGCCTGCTGGTCGTGGTGTTCTTTCCGGCCATCGGCATCTACCAGTCGTGGCGAGGCAAGCGTCTCGTCGGGCTGATGGGCCGCGTCGCGTTCGCGTGGCTCGTGGTCGAGCTCGCGGGCATCCTGATGAGCTTCAGTTTTCACCAGTCGGGCGACCTGTCGCGGCTGTGGCTTGGCTACTGGGCGCTCGTGACGATGGCGCTGCTCGCCGGCTCGAAGGCTTGCGTGCACGTCGTGCTGCGGCAACTGCGCCGCGGCGGCTACAACCTGAAGGCGGTCGCGATCGTCGGCGGTACGCCGGCGGCGCGGCGGCTGATCGCGCAGATGCGGGCGCGGCCGGAAGCGGGCTTCAACCCGGTGTGCGTGTACGACGAAAGCGAAGTGCCGGGCGATGTCGCGCTCGACGACGTGCGCATCGAGCGGCAGTTCGAATCGCTGGTGTGGCTCGTGCGCAGCCGCGCGATCCGCGAGCTGTGGCTCACGCTGCCGATCTCGGAGGAACCGAGGATTCACCAGATCGTGACGGTGTTCCGCCATGATTTCGTGAACATCCGTTTCATTCCGGACGTGCGCACGTTGTCGTTCTTCAACCAGGAAGTGGTCGAGGTGCTCGGCGTGCCGGCGATCAACCTCGCGGCGTCGCCGATCACCGACGTGCGGATCCTGCCGAAGTTCGTGTTCGACCGGCTGTTCGCGCTGGCGGCGCTCACGGCACTCGCGCCGGTGATGCTGCTGATCGCGGGCCTGATCAAGCTGACGTCGCGGGGGCCGGTGTTCTTCCGCCAGAAACGCAAGGGCATCGACGGGCACGAGTTCGAGATCTACAAGTTCCGCTCGATGAAGGTGCACCAGGAAGCGGCGGGCACGGTGACGCAGGCGACCAAGAACGACACGCGCGTGACGCCGGTCGGCCGGTTCCTGCGCCGCACCAGCCTCGACGAGCTGCCGCAGTTCATCAACGTGCTGAAGGGCGAGATGTCGGTCGTCGGCCCGCGCCCGCATGCGCTCGCGCACGACGACATCTACAAGGATCTGGTCAAGGGCTACATGTTCCGCTACCGGATCAAGCCCGGCATCACCGGGTGGGCGCAGATCAACGGCTTTCGCGGCGAGACCGACCAGATCGAGAAGATGATGGGGCGCGTGAAGCTCGATCTGTACTACATGCAGAACTGGTCGTTCTGGCTCGACATCAAGATCGTCGCGCTGACGCTGTGGAAAGGCTTCACCGGCAGCAACGCGTACTGACACAGTGCCCCGCGGGCATTCCGGTTTTACGAATTTCGAATCATTGGTCAAGAGGTCGACACATCATGAATCTGACTATCATCGGCAGCGGTTACGTAGGTCTTGTCACCGGCGCATGCCTCGCCGACATCGGGCACGACGTGTTCTGTCTCGACGTCGACCAGGCGAAGATCGACATCCTGAACAACGGCGGCGTGCCGATCCACGAGCCGGGCCTCAAGGAAGTCATCGCGCGCAACCGCTCGGCCGGCCGCCTGCGTTTCTCGACCGACATCGAGGCCGCGGTCGCGCACGGCGACGTGCAGTTCATCGCGGTCGGCACGCCGCCCGACGAGGACGGCTCGGCCGACCTGCAATACGTGCTCGCGGCGGCGCGCAACATCGGCCGCTACATGACGGGCTTCAAGGTGATCGTCGACAAGTCGACGGTGCCGGTCGGCACGGCCGAGCGCGTGCGCGCGGCGGTCGCCGAGGAGCTCGCGAAGCGCGGCGGCGACCAGATGTTCTCGGTCGTGTCGAATCCGGAATTCCTGAAGGAGGGCGCGGCGGTCGACGATTTCACGCGGCCGGACCGCATCGTGATCGGCTGCGACGACGACGTGCCGGGCGAGCGCGCCCGCGAGCTGATGAAGAAGCTGTACGCGCCGTTCAACCGCAACCACGAACGCACGCTGTACATGGACGTGCGCTCGGCCGAGTTCACGAAATACGCGGCGAACGCGATGCTCGCGACGCGCATCTCGTTCATGAACGAGCTGGCGAACCTCGCCGACCGCTTCGGCGCGGACATCGAAGCCGTGCGCCGCGGGATCGGCTCCGATCCGCGCATCGGCTATCACTTCCTGTATGCCGGCTGCGGCTACGGCGGCTCGTGCTTCCCGAAGGACGTCGAGGCGCTGATCCGCACGGCCGACGAGCACGGTCAATCGCTGCAGATCCTGAAGGCCGTGTCGTCGGTCAACGCGACGCAAAAGCGCGTGCTCGCCGACAAGATCGTCGCGCGCTTCGGCGAGGACCTGACGGGCCGTACGTTCGCGATCTGGGGCCTGGCATTCAAACCGAATACCGACGACATGCGCGAGGCGCCGAGCCGCGAGCTGATCGCCGAGCTGCTGTCGCGCGGCGCGCGCATCGCCGCGTACGACCCGGTCGCGCAGCAGGAGGCGCGCCGCGTGATCGCGCTCGATCTCGCCGATCACCCGAGCTGGCTCGAGCGCCTGAGCTTCGTCGACGACGAAGCTCAGGCCGCGCGCGACGCCGATGCGCTCGTGATCGTCACCGAATGGAAGGCGTTCAAGAGCCCCGATTTCGTCGCGCTCGGCCGCCTGTGGAAGACGCCGGTGATCTTCGACGGCCGCAACCTGTACGAGCCGGAGACGATGAGCGAGCAGGGCATCGAATACCACCCGATCGGCCGGCCGGGCTCGCGCCAGGCCGTCGCCGCCCGCGTGCCGGGCGCCGCGCGAGCGAGCGCGTAACCCTGTTTCCCGTCACCCGCTACGAGACGCCATGTTCCGGAACATCCTGATCGTCTGCCACGCGAACGTCTGCCGCAGTCCGGCGGCGGAAATGCTGTTCAAGTCGCACGCCGCGTCGCGCGGCGGCCCGCGCGCGACGTTTCATTCGGCCGGCGTTCATGCGAACGACGGCGACGGCATCGATCCGGTGATGCGGCAGTTGCTCGCGGAGCGCGGCGTCGATGCGACGACCCACCGCTCGCGGCGGCTGTCGCGCCGGATCGTGCGCGACGCCGACCTGATTCTCGTCAGCGAGCGCGGACAGATCGCGGCCGTCGAATCGGTCGATCCGTTCGCGCGCGGCAAGGTCCACCTGCTCGGCAAGTGGGAAGGGGCCGAGATTGCCGATCCGCACGGCGGCCCCGAGGCCGAATACCGCGAGAGCTACTCACAGATCGAACGTCTGGTTCAAGGATGGCTACAGAAACTATGCTGAAACGCCCGATGCGCCCGGTGGCGCTTGCCGTCGCGCTGACGACTTTCCTGTCGGCCTGTGCAACCGCGCCCGGCAACTACCTCGACTCGTCGAACCTGAAGGACGAAGGCCGCCAGCAAGCGGCCGAGACCTATCCGGTTCATTACATCGACGCCAAAGTGGTGATGGACCAGTTGCAGAAGCAGCAGGTCGACCATCCGCTGCCGCCGGGACGTTATACCGATCCGTCGCAGTACGTGTACCGCATCGGCCCGCAGGACATCCTCGGCGTCACCGTCTGGGACCACCCCGAGCTGACGACGCCGCAAGGCCAGTCGTTCTCCAGCGGCGGCAACACGACGCAGACGATCGCGGGCGCGCTGCAGCAGCCCTATTCGTCGTCGCTGCCGGGCCAGGCCGATCCTTACGGCCAGACGGTGGCCGCCGACGGCACGATCTTCTTCCCGTTCGTCGGCCGCATCCACGTGGCGGGCAAGACGATCGCGCAGACCCGCGACGAGCTGGCCACGCGTCTCGCGCGCTATGTGAAGAACCCGCAGCTCGACGTGCGCGTGCTGTCGTACCGCAGCCAGAAGGTGCAGGTGACGGGCGAGGTGAAGACGCCGGGCCCGCTCGCGATGAGCGACGTGCCGCTGACGCTGGTCGATGCGATCTCGCGCTCGGGCGGCTCGACCAACGAGGCCGACCTGCAGCGCGTGCGCCTGACGCGCGACGGCAAGCTGTACACGCTCGACGCGAACGGCGTGCTCGATCGCGGCGAAGTGCGGCAGAACGTGATGCTGCAGCAGGGCGACATCGTCAACGTGCCGGATCGCAGCGACAGCCGCGTGTTCATCATGGGCGAGGTCAAGACGCCGGTCACGGTGCCGATGCTCAAGGGCAGGCTGACCATCGCCGACGCGCTGACGGCGGGCGGCGGCATCCTCGACACCGATGCGAACCCGCGCAAGATCTACGTGATGCGCGGCATGCGCGACAACCCGACGAAGCCTGAAGTGTTCCGCCTCGACATGACGCAGCCCGATGCGTTGATGCTGTCGAGCCGCTTCCCGCTTCAGCCGCTCGACGTGGTCTACGTCAGCACGGCCAGCTCGGTGCAGTTCAACCGGGTGCTGCAGCAGGTGCTGCCGACGATCCAGACGATCTTCTACATGCGGCAAATCACGCGCTGATAGCCCGCCGGGGCGGCGCCTCCGCTCCGGCACCACTCAAGCGGGAACGAATGGTGAACACGCAAGCGAAACACTCCTACGCGGATCTGTCCGTGAAAACCGAGGAAGAGGACGTCGTCCTCGGCCAGTTGCTCCAGGTGATCATGGACGACATCTGGCTGCTGCTCGGCATCGCGGCGACGGTCATCGCGCTCGCCGGCCTTTACTGCTACATCGCGAAGCCGGTGTATCAGGCCGACGTGCACGTGCGGGTCGAGAGCAACGACAACACGTCGCAGGCGCTCACGCAGACGCAGACCGGCGCGACCATCAACACCGGTCCGCAGCAGGCGCAGACCGATGCGGAAATCGAGATCATTAAGAGCCGCGGCGTCGTCGCGCCGGTCGTCGAGCAGTTCAAGCTGAACTTCTCGGTCGTGCCGAAGACGCTGCCCGTGATCGGCAGCCTCGCCGCGCGCGTCGCGACGCCGGGCACGCCGGCGCGGCCGTGGCTCGGCCTGAAATCGTACGCGTGGGGCGGTGAAGTCGCCGACGTCGATTCGATCAGCGTCGTGCCCGCGCTCGAAGGCAAGAAGCTGACGCTGACGGCCGGTCCGAACGACACCTATTCGCTCGTCGACCAGAACGGCACCCGGCTGCTGTCGGGCCAGGTCGGCGAATCGGCGCAAGGCGGCGGCGTGACGCTGCTCGTGAAGAAGCTCGTCGCGCGCCCCGGCACGCAGTTCACGGTGGTCCGCTACAACGATCTCGACGCGATCGGCGGCTTCCAGGCCGGCATCCAGGTGAGCGAGCAGGGCAAGCAGACGGGCGTCGTGCAGATCTCGCTCGAAGGCAAGGACCCGGATCAGACCGCCGCGATCGCGAACGCGCTCGCGCAGTCGTACCTGAACCAGCACGTGGTCGCGAAGCAGGCAGAAGCGACCAAGATGCTCGACTTCCTGAAGGGCGAGGAACCGCGCCTGAAGGCCGACCTCGAACGCGCGGAAGCCGCGCTGACGCAATACCAGCGCACGTCGGGCTCGATCAACGCGAGCGAAGAGGCGAAGGTCTACCTCGAGGGCAGCGTGCAGTACGAGCAGCAGATCGCCGCGCAGCGCCTGCAGCTCGCGTCGCTCGCGCAGCGCTTCACCGATTCGCACCCGATGGTGATCGCCGCGAAGCAGCAGCTCTCGGAGCTTCAGGGCGAGAAGGACAAGTTCAGCAACCGCTTCCGCAGCCTGCCGGCGACCGAAGTGAAGGCCGTCCAGCTCCAGCGCGACGCGAAGGTCGCCGAGGACATCTACGTGCTGCTGCTGAACCGCGTGCAGGAGCTGTCGGTGCAGAAGGCCGGCACGGGCGGCAACATCCACCTCGTCGATTCGGCGCTGCGCCCGGGCGATCCGGTCAAGCCGAAGAAGGTGCTGATCCTGTCGGCCGCCGTGTTCCTGGGGCTGATCCTCGGCACGGGCATCGTGTTCCTGCGCCGCAACCTGTTCCAGGGCATCGAGGATCCCGATCGCATCGAGCGCGCGTTCAACCTGCCGCTGTACGGGCTGGTGCCGCAAAGCGCCGAGCAGGTGAAGCTCGACGCCGCGGCCGAGAAGGGCGGCGGCCGCGCGCGGCCGATTCTCGCGAGCCTGCGTCCGAAGGATCTCAGCGTCGAGAGCCTGCGCAGCCTGCGCACCGCGATGCAGTTCGCGATGATGGACGCGAAGAACCGCGTGATCGTGCTGACGGGCCCGACGCCCGGCATCGGCAAGAGTTTCCTGACGGTCAACCTCGCGGTGCTGCTCGCGCATTCGGGCAAGCGCGTGCTGCTGATCGACGCCGACATGCGTCGCGGCCTGCTCGATCGCTACTTCGGCCTCACCGCGCAGCCGGGCTTGTCGGAACTGCTGAGCGACCAGTCGCCGCTCGAGGATGCCGTGCGCGAAACGCCGGTGCAGGGCCTGTCGTTCATCGCGGCCGGCACGCGTCCGCCGAACCCGTCGGAACTGCTGATGTCGACGCGCCTGCCGCAATACCTCGAAGGGCTCAGCAAGCGCTACGACGTCGTGCTGATCGATTCGCCGCCGGTGCTGGCGGTGACCGACGCGACCATCATCGGCCGCATGGCCGGCTCGACGTTCCTCGTGCTGCGCTCGGGCATGCACACCGAAGGCGAGATCGCCGACGCGATCAAGCGCCTGCGCACCGCGGGCGTCGATCTGGAAGGCGGGATCTTCAACGGCGTGCCGCCGAAGGCGCGCGGCTACGGCCGCGGCTACGCGGCCGTGCACGAATACCTGAGCGCCTGAGTGCAGTGTGCGAAACCGGGCCGGCGCGCAGCGCGCCAGCCCGGCCGACTGGAGAACCATCGATGAAAATTTCCGTGCTCGTCCCGACCTACCGGCGCCCGGCCGACCTCGCGCGCTGCCTGCTGGCGCTGCAGCGGCAGCAGCGGCTGCCCGACGAGGTGATCGTCGTCGCGCGCCCGGAGGACGACGCCACGCACGAACGGCTCGCCGATCCGGCGGTCGGCGGCGCGCTGCCGCTGCGCATCGTGCCGGTCGACGTGCCGGGGCAGGTCGCCGCGCTGAACAAGGGGCTCGACTCGGCGAACGGCGACATCGTCGCGATCACCGACGACGATGCGGCGCCGCACCCCGACTGGCTGGCGCGCGTCGAGTCGGCATTCCAGGCCGATCCGCGCGTGGGCGCGGTCGGCGGGCGCGACTGGGTGCACGAGAAAGGCCGCGTGCTCGACGAATCGCGCGAACTCGTCGGCCAGCTCACGCTGTCCGGCAAGATCGTCGGCAATCATCACCTCGGCGTCGGCGGCGCGCGCGAAGTCGACATGCTGAAGGGCGCCAACATGAGCTACCGCCGCGCCGCGATCGAACGGCTGCGTTTCGACACGCGGCTGCGCGGCGCGGGTGCGCAGGTGCACAACGACATGGCGTTCAGCATGCGCGTGCAGCGCGACGGCTGGAAGCTCGTCTACGACCCGGCGATCGCGGTCGATCATTTCCCGGCCGAGCGCTTCGACGACGACCGGCGCGACGCCGCTTCGCTGAATGCGATCAGCAACGGCGCATACAACCTGCATCTGATCCTGCGCGAGCATCTGCCGCCGGTCCGGCGCGAGATCGCGTGGTGGTGGTGGACGCTGGTCGGTACGCGCGTCTATCCGGGTTTCGCGCACGTGCTGCTGTCGCTGCATACGGCGCAGCGCAGCCGGATCCGCGAGCACTGGCGCGCGGTGCGCCGCGGCGCGCGCGACGCACGCCGCGCGAACCTTGCCCCCCACCGTGCGGCGATGCCGCCGGTGACGTCTTGAACGGGCTGCGCGCATCGCGCGCGGCCACTCCCGGAGGGCTCGAAATGAAACAACCCCCACGCGCGCTTTGCGCGCTGCCCCCCGAGGGGGCGGTCAGCCTCATCGGGGCGGCCCGGCGGAGGCTGACATGACCACAACGAAAGTCCACGTCCACCTGTTTTACGGCGCCGATCCGCGTACCTATCGGAAAGGCGAGAACATCGGCTGCCTGTACGGCTATCACCATGCCGAATCCGACGAATTCCGGCTGACGTATTCGCAGGACGGCGGCGAGGGCCGGGTCGCCAGCCTCGCGCGCCGCGCGCTGAAGGCGGCGCTCGGCTTCGACGTCGTGCATGCATGGCGCAACCGCGCCGCGCTGCTGAACACCGACGTGATCTGGACGCACACCGAGCAGGAGCATCTCGCCGCTTCGCTGATCCTGAAGCTCGCCGGCGCGCAGGGCAAGCGCCCGCTGCTGCTCGCGCAGAGCGTGTGGTTGTTCGACAAGTGGGGCAGCTTCGGCGGCGCGCGCCGCTGGCTGTACCGCAAGCTGCTCGCGCGCGCCGACGCGCTGACCACGCTCGCCCGCGACAACGCAGAGCTGTGCCGCCGCTATCTCGGGCGCGATGCCGAGTTCGTCTATTACGGGCTGAACACGCAGGATTTCCCGCTTACCGAGCCGCAGCAGTGGCAACCGAACCGGCCGCTGCGGATCGCGGCGATCGGCAACGACCGCGACCGCGACTGGCGCACGTTCCTCGCCGCGTTCGGCGGCGACGAACGCTACGACGTACGGCTCGCGACGCGGCGCCGCGTGCCGCGCGAGTGGCATGCGCCGAACGTGAAGATCGGCTCGGCGTCGGGGCTCGCGAAGCAGCACGAGCTGTACGCGTGGGCCGACGTGATCGTCGTGCCGCTGCGGCCGAACTTCCACGCGTCGGGCATCACCGTGATGCTCGAGGCGGCGGCCGTCGGCAAGCCGATGATCGTGTCCGACGTCGGCGGCCTCAGCGACTACTTCCCGCACGATACGGCCGCCTATGTGCCGGCGTTCGACGCGCAGGCGATGCGCCAGGCCGCCGATCGCTTCGTCGCCGATCCGGTCGCGGCGCTCGGCTGCGCGCGGGCCGCCGCCGCGTGCCTGCGCGAGCGCGACCTGACCACGCAGGCGTTCGCCGAGCAGCACGTGCGGATCACGCGCGACCTGCTGCGACGGCGCCGCACGCCGGCCGCCGCGGGCCTGGCGATGCCGCTTGCGGATTCGCGTCCGTCGTCGCGGTGAGAGCGGATCGATGAGTACGATTGCCGCCGAACGCGCACCGTCGCGCAACCGCAGCTGGTTTGCCGAACCGAAGCACTGGGCCGGGCAGGCCGGGCTGTGGTCGTTCACCGCCGTGCTGATCGCCGCGCACCAGGGCAAGGTACTGACGCTCGCGTTTCCGGTGCTGGCGATCGCGGTGGGCATCTGGCTGTATTTCAAGAGCCCGGCGCGCTATGTCGGCTTCATGTGGTGGGTGTGGTTCCTGAGCCCGGAAGTGCGGCGTCTCGCCGACTGGTCGAAGGGCGCGTTCACGCCGACCAGCCTGATCCAGGTCGCGCCGCTCGCGGTGACGATGATCGCCGGCTTCGGGCTGATCCGGCATTACCGCGTGCTCGCGCAGCGGCGCGGGATTCCGGTGCTGCTGATGCTGTTCGGGCTCGCGTACGCCTATCTCGTCGGGATCGTGTCGAGCGGCGTGATGGCCGCGACCTACGACCTCGCGAACTGGGTGTACCCGGTGCTGATCGGCTTTCACATCATGGTCAACGCGCGCGACTATCCCGAGTATCGCGACGTGCTGTTGTCCACGTTCATGTGGGGCATGCTCGTGATGGGCGTGTACGGCGTCGTGCAGTACTTCGTGATGCCGCAGTGGGACGTGTTGTGGATGATCGGCTCGGACATGGGTTCGCAGGGCGAGCCGGTGCCGTACGGCGTGCGGGTATTCAGCACGATGAACTCGTCGGGGCCGTTCGCGTTCGCGATGATGGGCGCGCTGGTGTTCGTGCTCGCGGCGCCGCAGAAGATCCGCTGGTTCGCGGGGGCGGCCGGGTTCGTGTCGTTCGCGCTGTGTCTCGTGCGTTCGACGTGGGGCGGCTGGGTGATCGCGCTCGCGATCCAGCTCGCGCAGTCGAACAACCGCGTGCGGATGCGGATCCTCATCAGCGGCATCGTGCTGGTCGGGTTATGCGTGCCGCTGCTGACCGTCGGGCCGGTGGCCGATCGTCTCGGCCAGCGTCTGCAGTCGATCGTGAACCTGAAGGACGACCGCAGCTACGACGACCGCAACAAGTTCTACGCAACCTTCGCGCAGACGGCGTTTACCGACGTCGCCGGTGAGGGGATGGGCGCGACGGGCGCATCGACGAAGCTGTCGAGCGACAGCGGCGAGCTCGGCAAGTACGGCAGCTTCGACAGCGGCGTGATGAACGTGCCGTTCGTGCTCGGCTGGCCCGGCACGCTGCTGTATCTCGCCGGCGTCGTGATGCTGTTCGGCCGCACGCTGCGCGCGGCGTTCAAGCTGCGCAAGGACAAGTTCGTCGGCGCGTGCCTGAGCCTGTGCCTGTCGACGTTCGCGATGCTCGTGTTCACGAACTCGCTGATCGGCACGGGCGGCCTGCTGATGTTTACAGCCATTTTTTCGATACTTTCCGCGGCGCACTGGCAGAAGGCGCAACGCCTGCTGGCCGCCGCGCGTTCACGGGGAGGCGACCTTTGAGAATCGCGATCGTCACGCATGTCGTGCGACATAACGACGGGCAGGGCCGCGTCAATTACGAAATCGCGCGCGCGGCGCTGGCCGAGAACTACGAAGTCACGCTGGTCGCATCGCACGTCGCGCCCGAGCTGCTGGCCGACCCGCGCGTGCGCTGGGTGCCGGTGAAGGTCGGGCGCTTCTGGCCGTCGAATCTCGTCAAGCAGCAGGTGTTCGCGCTGAAGAGCGCGTGGTGGCTGCGCGCGCATCGCGGCGAGTACGACGTGCTGCACGTGAACGGCTTCATCTCGTGGATCAAGGCCGACGTGAACACCGCGCACTTCGTGCACGGCGGCTGGTTCAGGAGCCCGTACTATCCGTTCGGGCTCACGAAGGGGATGTGGTCGGCTTACCAGTACGTCTATACGCGCGTGAACACCGCGCTCGAGCGCTGGGCATACCGGCGTTCGCGTGCGATCACCGCGGTGTCGCAGAAGGTGGCCGACGAGATCGCCGCGCTCGGCATCGACAGCCGCAAGATCAGCGTGATCTACAACGGCGTCGACGGCAGTGCGTTCGCGGGCGCGCAGGCCGACCGTGCGGCGTTCAAGCTGCCGGACGACGCGTTCCTGCTGCTGTTCGTCGGCGACCTGCGCACGCCGCGCAAGAACCTCGGCACCGTACTGAAGGCGCTGACGAAGCTGCCGGCGAACGTCCATCTGGCGGTGGCCGGCTATCTGCCCGGCAGCCCGTATCCGGACGAGGCGCGCGCGCTCGGCATCGATTCGCGCGTGCATTTCCTCGGCCTCGTGAAAAACATGCCGACGCTGATGCGCTCGGTCGATGCGTATGTATTCCCGTCGCGCTACGAAGCGATGAGCCTGTCGCTGCTCGAGGCGATGGCGGCCGGACTGCCGGTCGTCACCGCGCGCACCGCGGGCGGCGCGGAAATCATCACGCGCGAATGCGGGATCGTGCTGGAGGATCCGGACGATCCCGCCGCGCTCGCGCAGGCGATCGGTTCGCTCGCGGCGTCGCGCGACACCTGCCGTGCGATGGGCGGCGCGGCTCGCGAACTGATGACCCGTTTCGGCTGGGCGCACATGGGTGCCCAGTACGTCGCGCTCTACCGGCGCATCGGCCAACCCACGCAGCCGTCCGCGTTCGAGCGGGTCGAGCATGCAGTCACGCAGGAGCAATCGTGATGTCCCAATCTTCCCGGCCGATCAAATCGTTGCAGATCGGCATGCACTGGTTCCCCGAACGTGCGGGCGGCCTCGACCGGATGTACTACTCGCTCGTCGGCGCGCTGCCGGGCGCGGGTGTGGAGGTGCGCGGGCTCGTCGCAGGCTCGCCGAAGGTCGCCGACGACACGGGCGGCGCGATCCAGGGCTTCGGTCCCGCGTCGCAGACGCTCGCGCGCCGGATGCTCGCCGCGCGGCGCGCGCTGCGCGAGGAGATCCGCAGCGAGCGGCCGGACGTGATTTCTTCGCACTTCGCGCTGTACACGTTCCCGGGCCTCGACGTGACGCGCGGGATTCCGCAGGTGTCGCACTTCCAGGGGCCGTGGGCCGACGAAAGCCAGGTCGAGGGCGCCGCGACGCTCGGGCAGCGCGCGAAACGCTATCTCGAGCAGGCCGTCTATACGCGCTCGTCGCGGCTGATCGTGCTGTCGCAGGCGTTTGGCCAGATCCTGACGAATCGCTACGGGATCGAGCCGTCGCGCGTGCGCGTGATTCCCGGCTGCGTCGATACCGCGCAGTTCGACACGCCGCTCACGCCCGCCGAGGCGCGGCACAAGCTGCAACTGCCGCAGGACCGGCCGATCGTGCTGGCCGTGCGCCGGCTGGTGCGACGCATGGGGCTGGAGGACCTGATCGACGCGATCGGCCTCGTCAAGCACCGTCATCCGGACGTGCTGCTGCTGATCGCCGGCAAGGGCAAGATCGGCGAGGAACTGCAGCAGCGTATCGACGCGGCGGGGCTGCAGGACAACGTGAAGCTGCTCGGCTTCGTGCCCGACCATCATCTCGCGGCGCTGTACCGTGCGGCGACGGTCAGCGTCGTGCCGACGGTCGCGCTCGAAGGCTTCGGGCTGATCACCGTCGAATCGCTTGCGTCCGGCACGCCCGTGCTGGTCACGCCGGTCGGCGGGCTGCCGGAGGCGGTGGCCGGGCTGTCCAACGATCTCGTGCTGCCGTCGACCGGCGCGGACGCGATCGCGGAAGGGCTCGGCGGCGCGCTGTCTGGTGCGATCGCGCTGCCCGACGAGGCCGCGTGCAAGCGTTATGCGCGCGATCATTTCGACAACGCGGTGATCGCGCGGCGCGTCGCCGGCGTGTACGAAGAGGCGATCCAGGCGGCAGGTTGAGCGCCCGCGGCGCGCACCGTGCGTGCCGTACCGAAGGTCGAACCGGTGCGCGTGCGCGGCCGGTTCGCGCACCGGCCGCCCGCGACGGGCGCGCCGGCTTTCCCCTCCCGATCCGCGTCGCCGGCACGCGTCACGCGCGCCTGAGCGTCGCGGCCCACACGCCGAGCGCGGCCACGCTGACGACCGCGCCGAGCGCGCAGACGCCCGGCCATCCGGCGCGCGCATACATCATCGTCGACGCAATCGCGCCGAGCCCGCTGCCGGCCGAGTAGAACAGCATGTAGCAGCCGACGAGCCGTGCATGCGCGTCGGGCCGCGTGCCGAGAATCATGCTCTGGTTGACGACGTGGACGGCCTGTCCGCCGACGTCGAGCAGCACGATGCCGACGATCAGCAGCGCAATCGACGTATTGCCGAACGCGAGCGGCAGCCATGAGCACGCGAGCAGCGCGAGCGCGGCGCCGGTCGTCGCTTCGCCGCGCCCGCGATCGGCAAGCCGGCCCGCGCGCGTGGCCGCCGCCGCGCCCAGTGCGCCGACGAGGCCGAACGCGCCGATCTGCGTATGCGACATCGAATGCGGCGGTGCGCTCAGCGGCAGCACCAGCGCGCTCCAGAAGATGCTGAACGCCGCGAACATCAGCAACGCGATCGCGCCGCGCACGCGCAGCACGCGGTCGTCACGCAGCAGCGACACCATCGATCGCAGCAGCGCCGCGTAACCGATGCGTTCGCGCGGCCCGTTCGTGTCGGGCAACAGCCGCGACAGCACGGCGAGCATCGCGATCGCGAGCGCACCCGAGACGAGATAGACCGCGCGCCAGCCGGCAATATCGGTGACGACGCCGGCCACCGAGCGCGCGGCCAGCAGCCCGATCACGACGCCGCCCTGCGCGGCGCCCACCACGCGCCCGCGTTCGCCGGCGCCCGCGAGCGCGGCCGAGCACGCGATCAGCCCTTGCGTCATCGCGGTGCCGAGCAGCCCGACCGCGACCATCCCCGCCAGCAGCGCGATGCGCGTCGATGCCGCCGCCACGCCGATGCAGGCCGCCGTCAGCAGCAGAAGCTGCGCGGCGATCAGGCGTTTGCGGTTCAGCAGATCGCCGAGCGGCACGACGAACAGCAGCGCGAGCGCGCAGCCGAGCTGCGTGGCGGTGATGACGCCGCCGACCGCGGCTTGCGACACGCCGAAATCCCGCGCGATCGAATCGAGCAGCGGCTGCGCGTAGTAGACGTTCGCGACGCTCGCCGCGCAGCAGACGGCCAGCAGCGAGACGCGGGCCGCGGACAGGCGGCCGTCGCCGGCCGGATGCGCCGTGTTCGATGCATTCGCTGCATTCGACGCGACGGTGCTTGAATGACAGGAAGGCGCCATCGGTTTCCTTACGCAAAGTAGTTGCAATTTGAAACTGGTGTGAGTGTAGGTAAAGTAGTTTTAAAATGCAACCTGTTGTGCGGCGGGCGACGGGCCCGCGCACGGACGGCCGGCACTGCCGTGAGGGCGGCCGGCTAGACTGCGGAGAGGAACATGGCCAGGCAGAAAAGTCTTGCGGATTCGCCGTGCCCGGTGGCGCGGGCGACCGATATCGTCGGTGATCGCTGGGCGCTGCTGATCGTGCGCGATGCGTTCGACGGCGTGCGCCGCTTCGGCGATTTCCGCGCGAGCCTCGGCGTCGCGAGCAACATCCTGTCCGACCGGCTCAGGATGCTGGTGGACGCCGGCGTGTTCGACGTCGTGCCGGCGTCGGACGGTACCGCGTATCAGGAGTACGCGCTGACCAAAAAGGGCGAGGGGCTGTTTCCGGTCATCGTGATGCTGCGGCAGTGGGGCGAGGCGAACCTGTTCGCGCGTGGCGAGCCGCATTCGGTGCTGGTCGACCGCAATACGGGGCGCGCGATCCGCAAGCTCGCGCTGCGGCACGACGATGGCCGGCCCGTGAAGGCGGCCGAGACGGTCGTGAGGAAGGTCGGCGACGAAGCGGGCGCGACGCGGCGGTGAGCACCACGCGCTATGGCGCGGATTGCGAGCGGAAACGAAGCGGGGGCGACGAAGGTTGCGGCCGGACCGGCTCGAACGCGGTTTGCCGAACCGTGCGGCTACGTGGGTTGACGCGTGTTCAGGGCGACGGATTCGCGCTCAATGCCGCTCGCCGCGCCAGCGTCCCGGCGCAACGCCGAAGCGCTTCGTGAACGCATGCGTGAACGTGCTTTGATCCGCAAAGCCGACCATGCCCGCGATGTCGACGAGCGGATGCCGGCCATCTGCGAGCAGTACGACCGCCGCGTCGAGCCGCAGCCGCTGCAAATAGCGATGCGGCGTTTCGCCGAACGCGTCGACGAACAGTTGATGAAACCGGCGCATCCCGTAGCCGCAGTGCGCGGCGAGATCGGCGATGCGCAGCGGCTCGGCGAGCCGCGCGCGCAGCCAGCGGTCGATGCGCGCGAAATCGAGGCCCGACGTGGGCGCGGCGATGCCGGCATCGTCGATGAGCGCGCCGCACAGGCGTGCCGCGGCCTGCCACTGGAAACGGTGCGCGGCTGCCTGCCGTGCGTCGCCGGCCGGCGCATCGAGTTGCGCGGCGGCCGCTGCGACCTGCGCGACGAGCGACGTCAGGGCCGGATCGATCGACACGGCGCGTGCGCGGTCGAACAACCGCTGCGGCACCGCGAGCGATGCTGCGGGCAGGTCGATCACGAGCTGGCGATTGTCGCCGAGGCCCGCATAGTCGTGGCGCGCGCCGGCCGGAATCAGCCACGCCGCGTGCCGGTCGATGCGCCGGCCGATCCCGTCCACCGCCATCACCATCGCGCCATCGACGCCGAGCACGACCTGGTGGAAGTCGTGCACGTCCGACGCTTCGCACGTGTCGTAGCGGCGCAGCGCGATGGCGGGGGAGGCGATGCGTTCCATCGGAAGGAAACGGCCGGGTGCGTCGTCAGACGTCGAGCAGTTCGACTTCGAACACGAGCGTCGCATTCGGCGGAATCACGCCGCCTGCGCCGCGCGGGCCGTAGCCGAGTTGCGGCGGGATCGTCAGGCGGCGCACGCCGCCGACCTTCATGCCCTGCACGCCTTCGTCCCAGCCCTTGATGACCATGCCGCCGCCGAGCACGAACGCGAACGGGTCGTTGCGGTCCTTGCTCGAATCGAATTTCTGACCGTCGGTCAGCCAGCCCGTGTAGTGAACGCTGACGGTCTTGCCGGCTTGCGCTTCCGCGCCGGTGCCTTCGGTCAGGTCTTCGTATTTGAGGCCCGATTCGGTCGTGATGACAGACATGACTACTCCTGAAAGAGGGTTGCGTAAGACCGCTATTGTAGGCGAGCCCGCAGCGGGCCGTCGCACGTGGCTTTCACCCGCCGGTACGCGTGTCGCGGACGGCTGCGAGGCGCCGCGCCCGCGGTCGCCGAAAATGCAAATGGAACGCGCGTTTGAATTTTTCTCGGGCCGCGCGACCGAGGTTGCATCGTGCGAGTGCGCCGCGCGTATGAATCGGTGCTACCGGGGCGGTATGCCATATGCCGCGCGCCGCCGCCGGATTCGTCGAAACGCCCGTCGCGCGGGGCGTTCGGGCAGATGGCGAGTCGCGGCGCCGAGCGCCTCGCGTCGCTTGCAGGCCGTTCGAATCGCGGCCCGCCCGGGCGCTGTTCGAACGTCGTTTTTCCCGCCTTTCCGACCGTGCCCTGTTTGGAAGCGGGCATCTACCGCGCGGCTTGCGCGCGTCGGCGCGGGCGGCCTATCTTTACATCTGTCGATGTCAAGATTTTGGCGGTGCGCGATGCGCCGCCGGGGCCTGCGCCGGCCGCGTCGGACGACGCGCCGGGCCGCTCCGGAACAGGAGAACGATGAACATGAAGTCTGCCGCTTCCGCTTCCGCTACCGCAGCCGGAATCATGCCGGTGCGCCGCGACCTGCGCTTCGATCTGCGGGTCGAGCGCGCGAAGGACTGGCATGGCCTCGGGTCGCACGTGACCCATTTCTTCAACGCGCTGTCGCTGCTGTTCCCGGCCGGCGAGCGCTTTTTCATGGACTCGGTGCGCAATTACCGCGACCGGATCGACGATCCCGTGCTGAAGCAGCAGGTGCTCGGCTTCATCGGCCAGGAGGCGATGCATACGCGCGAGCACGTCGAATACAACGAGCTGATGCAGGCGAACCGTTTGCCCGCGCGCAAGCTCGACAAGCGCGTGTGGGCGGTGCTCGGTTACATGAAGCGCAAGCTGCCGCATTCGGTGCAGCTCGCGCATACGGTCGCGGCGGAGCACTATACGGCGATGCTCGCCGAATGGCTGCTGCGCGACCCGACGCGCCTCGAAGGCTCGATCGAAGGCTACCGGCAGATGTGGATATGGCACGCGCTCGAGGAAACCGAGCACAAGGCCGTGTCGTTCGACGTGTGGAATGCCGTGATGAAGCCGGGGCTGCGGCGTTACCTGATCCGCATCGGCGTGTATCTGCTGACGACGCTGACGTTCTGGCCAGCCGTGTTCCTGATGCACGCGACGCTGCTGTGGCGCGATCGCGGTGCCGGACATCACGTGCGCGGGATGCTGCGGACGATCGCGTTCCTGTACGGGCCGCGCCGCGGGCTGTTCCCGCGCATCGCGGGCGAATGGCTGAGCTTTTTCCGGCCGGGCTTCCATCCGTGGGATCACGACAACCATCACCATCTCGCGCGGGTCGACGCGCTCGTCGCCACCTACGGCGAACACGGCGGCACGCCGGTCGGCCGCGGCCGCGCGAACGCGCTGGCGCCGGTCGCATCGGGCCGCTGACACAATCCGTTTCTGACACAAGCCGTCGCGCTGCGATGGACGGCGTCGGGCCGCGCATGTTGCGTTCCTGCATCATGCCGGCTTCCTCCGACGATTAACCGAAATCAACCGGAACCGGTTGCGCGGGCATCCGGCTGTCCGGTCGACCGGCCGCGCACCTCCTCGCCGGCGTGCCGATTCTGCGTGCGCCGCATCGCACCCTAACGCCGCGCGCCAGCACCGGCGCGGCTTTGCGCACAGCGCGCCCGCCCGCTCCGGGTTCGCGCCGCGCCCGCCACCGGGATAACACCCATCTAGCCGCAGGCCGGCCGCGTCGATATACCGTTCATGACAACCTCAAGCTCATGCACGATTCATGCGCAGGGGGATTTTATTCGGACGGAAATGCGGCCAATATGTCAGTTCGATCGTGGTCCGTCGTATGCGTCGGCGAGCCGGCGCACGATACCAACGCCAAGCGGGGAACAACGATGGTTGCAAGGTCACCCGACGCAAACGGGAATGCGGCGCCCGAGACGACGCCCGTGTCCGTCACCGCTCCAGAGGCCGGCCGCAAGCTGTTCGTGATCATGCGTACGCCCGACGAGCCGCTGCTTGCGCAACTGCGGGGGCTCGGCTGGGAGATCACGGTCGCGAAGACAGCCGGCGCCGCGCAGAACATGACATCCGGCGTAATCGTCGCCGCCGGGCTGGTCGATTTCACGGGGTTCACGTCGCGCGACTATCCGGCGCTGAAAGCGTGCCTGAGCCAGCCTGCGATCGGCTGGATTTCGATCGCGCAGGCCGGCATCACGATCGGTCCCGCCGTGCGCGAGTTGATCCGCAGCTATTGTTTCGATTACGTGACGCTGCCGCTGCCCCACGAATGGATTTCGCATGTGCTCGGCCATGCGCGCGGGATGGCCGCGCTCGACCGCGTCGACGGCGCAGCCTATGCGGCGTCGATCGGCGAGCACGGCATGATCGGCAACTGCGAGGCGATGCAGCAGTTGTTCAGCACGATCCGCAAGGTCGCGAAGACCGACGCGAGCGTATTCATCTCCGGCGAGTCGGGCACCGGCAAGGAACTGACGGCGCTCGCGATTCACGAGCGTTCCGGCCGCGGCAAGGGGCCGTTCGTCGCGATCAACTGCGGGGCGATTCCGCATCACCTGCTGCAGTCGGAGCTGTTCGGCTATGAGCGCGGCGCGTTCACCGGCGCGAACCAGCGGCGCGTGGGCCGGATCGAATCGGCGAACGGCGGCACGCTGTTTCTCGACGAGATCGGCGACATGCCGGTCGAGAGCCAGGCGAGCCTGCTGCGCTTCCTGCAGGGAGGGAAGATCGAGCGGCTCGGCGGACAGGAATCGATCTCGGTCGACGTGCGGATCATCTCGGCGACGCACGTGGATCTCGACGGCGCGGTCGAGACCGGGCGCTTCCGCGCGGATCTCTATCACCGCCTGTGCGTGCTGCGCATTCACGAGCCGCCGCTGCGCGCGCGCGGCAAGGACATCGACATCCTCGCGCATTACGTGCTGCAGAAGTTCAAGGCCGACAGCGGCCGCAAGATCAGCGGCTTCACGTCGGCCGCGCTCGACGCGATGCGCCGCTACGAGTGGCCCGGCAATGTGCGCGAGCTGATCAACCGCGTGCGGCGCGCGATCGTGATGGCCGAGAGCCGTCTGCTGACGCCGCACGATCTCGGGCTCGAGACGCCGGGCGAAACCGAACCCGTGACGCTCGAGCAGGCGAGGGCGATTGCCGAGCGCACCGCGATCGAGAATGCGCTGCTGCGCAACGATCACCGGATCAACAAGGCTGCCGCCGAACTCGGCATTTCGCGCGTGACGCTCTACCGGATGATGATCGAGCACGGGCTGAACGATCACGACAACAACGGCGGGCACGACGGCGCGCCGTCCGGCGACGCGGGGCATCAGCGCGTCGGCTGAGCGGCGCGCAAGGCGCGTGAACCGGTTCGGTGCCGGCCGTTCAGCGATACGTCCAGAGCCGGTGCAGCACGAACGTGACGGGCGGCCCGCGCACGACCGTCAGCCCCGATGTCGCCGACGGCATGTAAAGCGCATGAAACATTTCGCGGCGCAACCGGACGAATTTCCGCGGCGAATCGGGCCGATCGGTACGGTGCCGGTCGGCAAAAATTCCATGTCGATTGTTCAGCCTTATCCCGCAAGGCTCGGCCGCCACGCAGCCGGCGCATGCCGCGCGCCGCATGTTTCAGATTCGCAACTTCCGGCATTGCGCCCCCGTTCCGGCCGTCGTCCCGCGCGCCGAACCCCTTGTGCGGATGGGCGCGCGCGAAGCTGGCCCGCTCCTTGCGGATATGAACGTACGAAAGTCGACGACGCGAAGTCAGGCCGGTTCTGCAGCTAACCCTGTCAATACCGGCCAGGACGCAGTCCGCGGGGATGCGGCGGCGGAGCGCGGCGCAGCAGCCGCGTTCCGGCGAGCATGGAACGTTGTCGCCTGATCGTCGGGGCACCGGCATCGTCCGGTTGCCGGAACAAGTATCAGACTGAAAACGGGGTAGAAAAATGATCGATCGCCACACGCCGCGGCTCGCAGGCCGCGATCGCAGTGATGCGGGGCATCGCCGGTCGAGCGTCGTTCTCGCAGCCGGCCGGCATGCATCGACAGGCCATCTCTCCGCGCCCGGTGCGAGGCGGATCCGGCTGATTGCCGGTCATCCGCGCCGGGTCGGCACTTTCCTGCACCCAGACCCGATTCGAAAGGGCATGTGCACACGGGCGCCGGTATCGCGACGCCCGATCTTCGGCTACTGAATTCGCACGATATCCGGTCGCGTTACCTGTCGTTCACGCGAACCGGTGCAATTGATCTGCAATCCGAATCAAGTTCGACACGTGGCGCAGCGCACGCGACGGAGGATGAATTCGATACGGCGGCGAACGGCGCAATGCCGTCGCCGCCCGGTGGTGAGGGGAGGGCGGTCGGACGCGCGCGACGGGAGAGTCGCCCGTACGCGCGCGACGCCGTTTCAGCCGCCGTAGATGTCGAAGTCGAAGTACTTCGACGCGAGCCGCTTGTAGGTGCCGTCCTTGACCATGTCGACGATCGCGCGGTCGATCTTCGCCTTCAGGTCGGTGTCTTCCTTGCGCAGCCCGATGCCGGCGCCGATGCCGAGCACCTTCTCGTCGACGAGTTCGGGCCCGACGAACTGATAGTTCGCGCCGCGCGGCGATTTCAGGAACCCGATCGCGGCCTGCACTTCATCCTGGAGTGCCCCGTCGAGGCGGCCCGAGGTCAGGTCCGCATACACGCCGTCCTGGTTCTGGTACGACACGACGTTCGCGCCTTGCTTGCCCCAGTACGCTTTCGCATAGGTTTCCTGCGTCGTGCCCTGCTCGACGCCGATCGACTTGCCCTTCAGCGATTCGGCCGTCGGCAGCAGCGGCGAGCCCTTCTTCACGACGAGCCGCGTCGGCTGGTTGTAGATCTTCGTCGTGAAGCCGATCTGCTCCGCGCGCTGCGGCGTGATCGACATCGACGACAGCACCGCGTCGAACTTCTTCGCCTTCAGCGCCGGAATCATCCCGTCGAAATCGTTCTCGAGCCACACGCACTTCGCCTTCAGGCGCGCGCAGATCTCGTTGCCGAGGTCGATGTCGAAGCCGACGAGCTTGCCGTCGGGCGCCTTCGACTCGAACGGCGCGTAGCTGGCGTCGGTGCCGAAGCGGATCGTGGTCCAGTCCTTCGCGGCGGCTGGGCCTGCGGATACCGCGAGCAGGGCGATCGAAACAGCGGCAATCAGTCTCTTCATGGTGCGTTCCTTGGCGGGGTGCTTCCGGTTCTGTGCGACACGGTTCCGCGGACACGAACCGCGTCTGCACGCGGTGTCCGCATGGCCATTAACGCAGAAAATAAAATTTGAGTCCATAATGGACAAAAAATATCGTTTTGCCGGAAGAAATGGCCGATCGCCGGGTGTCGACCCTTGCAAAAATACGAAAATGGACTAGTCTTGTTAGTGAATTCATTTCGAGACTAACGATCATGTCACAGCCTGCCTACGATTCGCATTCCGCCCCGCCGCAGGCTTCGTTTGCGCAGATGTCGGCGGCCGGCCTGCGTGCGTTTTTCAACATCGCGCGCGACTGGGAACTGACGATCGACGAGCAGATCGTGCTGCTCGGGTCGCCCGGCCGTTCGACGTTCTTCAAGTGGAAGGCGGCGCCGGAGTCGGCGCGGCTGCCGCGCGACACGCTCGAGCGGCTATCGCTGCTGCTCGGCATCTACAAGGCGCTGCAGATCCTGCTGCCGCAGCCGGCCGCGGCCGATGCATGGGTCAAGCGGCCCAACGATGCGGCGCCGTTCGGCGGCAAGCGCGCACTCGACCGGATGCTGGCCGGCAACGTCGGCGATCTGGTCGCCGTCCGGCAATATCTCGACGCGATGCGAGGTGGCTGGGCGTGACGATGCCGATCGAAGCAAAACAATGGCCCACGACCGCCGTCGACTGGGCTCCTGCCTATCGTGTGATCCCCACCCGTTTTCCTGCGATCAACCTGTTCGACCGCGTCGCGTCGGCGGACGATTTCGACGCGCTGTACGCGCTCGAATCGCTGACCAACGACCGCATCCGCAACGAAGTCGGCACGCTCGACCTCGTGCCGCCCGCCGAACGCCGCTACGGGCTGGGCTGGGGGCCGATCATGGCCGCGTTCACGCACCTGAATCCGCAGGGCAGCCGTTTTTCCGACGGCAGCTACGGCGTGTTCTACTGCGCCCGCTCGCGCGACACGGCGATCGCCGAAACGCGCTATCACGGCGCGCTGTTCCTGGCCGCGACGAAGGAGCCGCCGATGCGCCAGCAGATGCGGCTCTATACGGTGTTCGCGCAGGGCGACGTGGTCGACGGGCGCACGTGGCCGCAGCGCGATCCCGCGTTGCTGCATCCGCTCGATTACAGCGCGGGGCAGGCGCTCGGTCGCGCGGTGCGCAACGCGGGCGGCGCGGGGATCGTCTATCCGTCGGTGCGCGACCCGGGCGGCGAGTGTCTGGCGGCATTCCGCACCACGCTGCTGCGCGACTGCCGTCACGCGGCCTACCTCGAATACAACTGGAACGGCTCGGCCGTCGACGCGGTGTTCGAACTGAACCAGGTTGGCTAGGGCTCGCTCGCGGGCCGATGCGGGCGCGAGGGCATCACGGCAGCGGCCAGTCGCCCGCGTGGCGTTCGCGCGCCTCGGCCTGCGTCATCGACCACGTGCTGCCGGTGCGCGGCTCGGCGAGCGTGAGCCGCCCGGACGGCGCGAACGCGCCGGTGTCGATGAACCACTGCGCGCCGATCCGCTGCGGTGTGCGTACGGGCGTGTGCCCGGTGCAGGTCAGCGACAGTCCGGCCTGCCGCGCCGGATCGGCGAGCCCCTGGACCAGATCGCGGCCCCAGATCAGTCGCTCGCGCACGTCGTGCGAATAGCTGCCCGTATCGAGGTCGGCGTCCGACCCGAAAAATTCCGCATGCAGCACGTTGAAGCGCTCGGGGCCGTCGCCGATCACGCGCACCAGCGGCAGCGCGTCGACGCGTGCCGCATGCGCGTGCAGCCGCTCCGGCGGCAGGTCGGCGCCCCAGTCGCCGCCGATCCCGCGCCACGCGTCGGGCGACAGCTTGCCGCGCGACACGAGGCTCAGCACTTCCTCGTGATTGCCGCGCACGACGTGGCACCACGGGCGGTCGAGCAGGTCGAGCGCGGTTTCGGACGCGGGGCCGCGGTCGACGAGGTCGCCGACCGAGAACAGGCGGTCGCGGGCCGGATCGAAGCGGATGTCGTGCAGCAGCGCGCGCAGCACGTCCACGCAGCCGTGCAGGTCGCCGACGACGAAGTCGCGGCCGGCCGTGTTCGCGGGGTGGCGGCAGAGGGAGGCGGTGGCAGTCATCCCAGTATCTTAGGCGCTCGTGCCCATCGCCACGTCGCGATGGAATGGCGATAATCGGGGCGCGGTACCCGCCGGCGCGGCGCAGCGGGCCGCCCCGCGTACCGTTCGAACCCTTTCCATCCGCTTTCGGAATCACACGATGACGTTTTATCCGCAGGTATTACGCAACCGGCCGCGCATGGTCGCGGCGTTCGTCGCGGGCTTGCTGTGCGCGGTGCTGCTGCCGTTTCAGCTGCGTCTGACCGCGCGTACGCTGATCGGCTGGGATTGCGCGGTCTGGCTGTATCTCGTGCTGATGTGGGTGCGCATGGTCACCGCGCATCATCACAAGGTGCGCGAAGTCGCGATCCGCGAGGACGAAAGCGCGACGACCGTGCTGACCGTCATATGCCTCGCGACCGTCGCGAGCGTGGCCGCGATCGCGATCGAGCTCGCGACCGCCAAGAGCGTCGGCTTCCGTGCGGGGCTCAGCCATTACGCGATCACGGGCGCGACGCTGTTCGGCGCGTGGTTCCTGATTCCGACGATCTTCACGCTGCACTATGCGCGGCTCTATTACGGCTCGCCGAGCAGCGACCGCGCGCTGCGCTTCCCGGACCGGAACCCCGAACCCGATTACTGGGATTTCCTGTATTTCGCGTTCACGCTCGCGGTCGCGTCGCAGACCGCCGACATATCGCTGGCGAACCGCTCCGCGCGGCGCGCGGTGCTCGCGCAGTCGATCCTGTCGTTCTACTTCAACATGGCCGTGCTCGGGCTGTCGATCAACGTCGCGGCGGGGTTGCTGAGTTGACGCCGGCTACTTGAGCAGGTCGTACGGACCGCCGCGTTCCAGTGCCCGCCGGTACGCCGGCCGCGCGTGGATCGTGTCGAGAAAGCGCGCGATCGCGGAATACTGGCTGCCGCCGCCGCGCGCGGTCGCGGCTTCGAGCGGAAAGCTCATCTGGATGTCGGCCGCGCTGAAGCCGTCGCCGACGAACCAGCCGGTGCGATTCAGCGCGCCGTCGATATGGCCGAGATGCAGCGCGATCTGCGGATCGACGAAGCCCGACTCCAGCGTGTCGGCGATCTTGCGCGCGATCGGCCGCGCGAAGAACGGCATCGGCGCATGCGCGATCCGCAGCGCGACGAGCTTGAGCAGCAGCGGCGGCATCGCCGACCCTTCCGCATAGTGCAGCCAGTACGTGTAGTCGTGCCGCTCGGGCGTGCCGGGCGGCGGCGCGAGGCGCCCGTTGCCGTAGCGTTCGACCAGGTACTCGATGATCGCGCCCGATTCGGCGAACGTGCGGCCGTCGTCGGTGACGACGGGCGACTTGCCGAGCGGATGGATCGCGCGCAGCGCGGGCGGCGCGAGCATCGTTTTCGGATCGCGCTCGTAGCGCACGATCTCGTACGGCACATCCAGTTCTTCGAGCAGCCAGAGCACGCGCTGCGAGCGCGAGTTGTTCAGGTGATGGACGGTGAGCATGTCGAGGCCGGAAGGGGGCGGGAACGACATCATACCCAGCGCGCGCGGCGTGTACGCGAGTCGCGCCGCCCGCCGTTTCGAACCGCTTCGATCCGTTATGCGCGCCGCACCGCGATCCACGCACCCCAGAACAGGCTCGCGAAAAAGCGCAGCGGCGCATCGAAGCCCGCGTTGCGCAGCAGGCTGAACACGGCTTCCTCGGATGCGGGCGGATCGGCGCCTTGCAGGATCTTCGCGAGTTGCGCGCGCACGGCGTCGGGCGTGGCGCCCTTCATGCGCCAGCGCTGCTGCCAGGCGTCGAGCAGGCGAGGGTGGTCCGCATAGCGGCGATGATTGCCGGCGAGCACGAGCGGCGCGCCGGGCTTGAGGCGGCGCGCGATCGCGTGCAGCAGCGCCGCCTTCGCATCGTCGCCCGGGACGTGATGCAGCACGCCGATCAGCGTTGCGCCGTCGAACTCGGGTGCGTCGGGCAGCGCATCGACGTTGTCCTCGACGAATGTCGTGCGCGCACCGAAGCCGGCGGTTTCGACGTTCGTGCGCGCAAGCGCGAGCATCGGCGCGGACGGGTCGACGGCCGTGAATTGCCAGCCCGGCTCGAGCGCGGCCGCCACGCAGATTTCCTGCCCCGTGCCGCCCGCGCCCGCGACGAGTATCCGCGCATCGGGCACGCCGATCGCCGACGCGAGCATGCACGCGGCGAGTTCGTGGCAGGCATCGTAGCCGGCGAGCGCGATGCGCGATTGCTCGGCGTATTCGTGTGCGCGTGCCGGATCGAATTTTGCGGCGCTGGCGGGAAGCGACATGGCGGGTTCCTCGGGTCGGGCGCGGACGACGTGTCCGCGAGCATGGCGCAGAGCGTAAGCGTGCGTGGTCGACGCAACAAGGCGAGCGGTCATTCCGGTATGCCGACTACCCGATTCGGCAAGCGTCGGGCTGCCGATTTTCCGGGGGTCGATTCGCATTTAAAAATGTCTGAACATGATGCATCGCGGTGGCGAATCCGGCGCATACTCGATTCTCTCCCCCCGCCTGGCCGTCGCATGCCGGGCCCCGATGCGCCGCGCCAGTGGCGCGGCCATGCCGCTCGGCACGCACGAGGAGCGCATGATGTCCGATTGTCCGCACGATCCGTACGCGCAGCACTACATTCATTGTTTGCCGTTTGGCGCGCAGCCCTGTGGCGCGCTCGGCACGACACCGCGCACGCATTTTCGCGTGTGGGCGCCGGGCAGCACGCAGGTCCAGCTCGAACTCGATACCGGCTACGGCCCGACGCTCGTCCCGATGAAGGCCGCCGGCCCGAACTGGTTCGAAGTGTTCGCCGATTGCGGCGCGGGTGCGCGTTACCGCTATCGCCTCGACGATGCCGTGTCGATTCCCGATCCCGCGTCGCGCTCGCAACCCGAAGGGCTCAACGGTCCGAGCGAGGTTGTCGATCCGCGCGCGTTCACGTGGCGCAACACGTTCTGGCGCGGGCGCGCGTGGGAAGACATGGCACTCTACGCGATTCGCCCGCACGCGGTGGGCGGCTTCGCCGGCGTGCGTCGCCGCCTGCCGCAGCTCGCGCGCCTCGGCGTGACCGCGCTGGAACTGCTCGCATCGCCGCACGACAGCCTGCCGTTCGCGCCGCTTGCGGCCGAAGGCGGCCCCGATGCGCTGAAGGCGCTGATCGACGACGCGCATGGCTACGGCTTCGCGGTGCTGCTGGAACTCGACTACGCGCGCTTCGGCAGCGGCACCGACGCGCTGCGCCACTTCGCGGAGCCGTTCTTCCATATGCGCGACGATCCGCTGCAGGCGCCGCCGCTGGCGCTCGATCATCCGGACGTCTGCGATTTCTTCTGCGACAACGCGCTGTACTGGATCGACGAATACCGTTGCGACGGGCTGCGCCTGCGCGAGGCCGACCGGATCGGCGTGTCGTGGCTGCGCGAGATCGCGGACCGCGTGCGCGCGGCCGTGCCGGCCGACCGGTTCATCCATCTCGTGCTCGGCAGCGAGCGGCATCCGGCGCATCTCGCCGATACTCATTTCGATGCGCAATGGAACGGTTGCGGCGAACGCGCGCTGCACCGGCTGACGGGGCGCGACACATCGGGCCATGAAGGCATTTCCACGCACCAGTCGATCCATACGCTCGCCCGTGCGCTGACCGCGGCCGGCGCGGCGTTTCAGCCGGCCGCGCCGGCAGAAGGCATGGCCGCCGAAACCGGGCTGTCGTTGACGTCGCTGGTGCTGTCCGATGGCGCGTGGCGCGACTGCGGTCAGGGCGAGCGAGGGCAAGCGGCCGGCCTGGCCGGGCTCGCGCTGTCGCTGCTCACGCCGCAGATCCCGCTGATCTTCGACGAAACCGCGCGCGACGCCGATCGCGCGCATTTCGTGCAGTCGGCGCTCGCCGTGCGCGCGAAGCTGATCGCGCCGCGGCTGTCCGATTGCCGGCCGCAGGACGCGCATGCGCTGAAGGCGGACGGCGACGGGGATGCCGACGCGCTGCTCGCGTCATGGCGTCTTGCCGACGACGAGACGCTGACGATCGCATTGAACCTGTCGCCCGATGCGGTGTCGTTCGATGCGCCGCGAGGGCAGGTCGTGTTCGAGACGCCGGCGCGCGCGCGCGACCGGGTCGATGAAGGGGAATTGCCGCCGTATTCGCTCGTTGCGTGGCTGACGGGCGACGTCAACCGGTACGCGCTCACGCACGACGTGCGTCGCATCGATGACGGCTCGTGGCGTGGAGCGCGACCGAACCTGAACGCCTGAAGCGCGCCTGCGTGCGCGAGCAGGTGACTGTCCGAACGGCCGGGCGCAACCGCGCCCGGCGGCTGCACTGCCGGCCCCCGAGTTACCAGAACCCGCGAATACCCGCGATGCCGTACGCGCCATGACGGCGCGCGTTGTCGAGATGCGCGCGCGTCATCCCGCCGAGCGCGTAGACGGGCATCGCGGCCTGCGCGGCCAGCGCGTCGAATCGGCTCCAGCCGAGCGCCGGCGCACCGGGGTGGCTGAGCGTCGGCAACACGGGCGACAGCGTGACGAAATCCGCGCCGGCGCGCGCGGCCAGCAGCAGGTCGTCACGTGTGTGGCAGGCGGCGGACACCCATCGTCCGGCCGGCAGCGGCCGCTGCGCGGCGGCGCGCAACGCGGCGCCGTCGAGATGCCAGCCGGCGCCGTCGAGCCGCATCACGCCGGCCGCATCGATCGGGCCGTTCAGCATCAGGTGCGCGCCGGCGGCATCGCAGCGCGCGAGCGCCGCGGCGGCGAGCCGCGCGAACGCGGCCGTATCGAGCGATTTCACGCGCAGTTGCACGAGCGTCTCGCCGCGCGCGAGCACGGCCGACAGCCGGTCGAGGAACGCATCGCAATCGGCCGCCGACGCGGACGCCGGTTCCGGCGTGATCACGCAGCAGCGCGGCAGCGTTGCGTTCATCGCGCGTCGCGACGACAACGGGAGGCCGTCATTCGTCGGCCTCTTTCGCGATCTTCGGATAGACGCGCACGAGCACGATGCGCGGCCCGTTCATCTTCTTCACGACGACGTCGAAGCGGTCGAACGACACGCGCTGCCCTTCGCTCGGCAGGTCGCTGAGCGCCTGGATCACGAGGCCGCCGACCGATTCCGCACGGCCTTCGTCGATGTCGATGCCGAGCGCCTGCTCGAGCGACACGACGGGCAGGCTGCCCTTGCCCATCAGCGTGCCGTCGTCGAGGCGGCTCCAGTCGGCATCGCCCTGGCGGAACTCGTCGTGGATCTGGCCGACCAGCGCGCCGAGCAGGTTGTCGAGCGTCAGGAAGCCGATCGGTTTCTCGCCCTTGTTGCCGACCAGCGCGAAGTGCGGCGCACCCTTGCGGAAGCGGCGGAACAGTTCGAGCGCCGGGGTGTCGGGCTTCACGTACTGCACGGGGCGCACGTAGTCGGACAGGTCTTCGAGCGCCGCGCCCGCGTGACGCGCGAGCAGCAGGTCCTTCAGGTGGATCAGCCCGCTCACCTGTTCGCGCGACGCATCCTCGAACAGCGGATAGCGGCTGAAGCGGTGCCGCGCGACGATCTCCATGTTGTCGGGCAGCGGCAGGTCGCGCCGCAGGCCGATCATTTCATGGGCCGGCCGCATCAGGTCCGACACGGTCATCGACGAAAAATCGAGCGAATGCGCGAGCGTGTTCCACTCGTCGTTGCTGTACGTGCCGCGCGCCGGCTGTGCCGCGTTGCCGGCCGTGCTGCGGCGGCTGCGCAGGATCAGCTTCAGCTCGTCGGTCGAGTAGTGCGCGTCGCCGCCGTGGTCGGTCGACAGCCCCGCGAGCCGCAGCACCGCGTTGGCGCTGTTGTTGAGCACCCAGATCGCCGGATACATCGCCCAGTAGAACGCATAGAGCGGCAGCGCGACCCACAGGCCGATCTTCTCGGGCTGGCGGATCGCCATCGATTTCGGCGCAAGCTCGCCGACGACGATGTGCAGGAACGAGATCAGCGAGAACGCGAACACGAGCGAGATCAGGTGCACGACGCGTTCGGACTGCACGCCGATCAGGTCGAGCAGCGGGCCGATCAGTTCCGCGAAGGCCGGCTCGCCGACCCAGCCGAGGCCGAGCGACGCGAGCGTGATGCCGAGCTGGCACGCGGAAAGATACGCGTCGAGCCGGCCGTGCACGATGCCGAGGATGCGCCCGCGCAGGCCGTGCTTGCGGGCAAGGGTCTTGACGCGCGTCGCGCGCAGTTTGACGAGGCCGAATTCGGCCGCAACGAAGAACCCGTTCAGGGCCACCAGGAACAACGCGCCGATGAGCGCGAAGATCTGTAACAAAGAATCGCTCCGGTTATGACAGGCCCATCAGTATAGAGCCGGAAAGGAATTTGTAATGTTATGGACGACCGATTGCTTACACCGGCGCCTCGCGGGGGATGGCGAGCGTCATGGTGGCGGTCGCGCCGTCGGCGAACGCGGTATGCGCGAACGTGCCGCCGTGCGCGAGCGCGACGCGCTGGCACAGCGCGAGCGCCCATGCGATTCGCTTCGCGTCGCGCTCGCGCAGCATTTCGCGTCGCGCGAACGATTCGAACGCATGCGGCTGTGCAGGGTCGGCGAGTGCGTCGGCGCTCACGGTGCAAGTGGTGCACGCGACGAACTGCGCGCCGTCGCGCGTGCATGCGAACGTCACGCGGCTGCCGGCGGCGCTGGTCTCGATGGCCGCCGTCAGCATCGTCCAGAGCGCCTGCGCGATGCGTTCGCGGTCGGCCGACAGCAACGGTTCGTCGTCCGGCAGCGTCGCGTCGAGCGCGACCTGCCGTGCGTCGGCGAGCGCAAAACGGACGAGCGCGAGCGTGTCGTCGAGCAGCGCGCGCAGCGCGAACGGCCGCGGCGCGATCGCGAGCGTGCGCGTTTCCGCGCGCGGCGCATCGAGCACGTCGTCGATCAGCGTCACCTGCTGGTCGATGCCCGTGCGGATGCCCGCGAGCGCGCGCTGCAGGTTCGGATCGGCATTGGCGAGCTGGCGCTCGAGCACGTACGCCCAGCTATGCATCGCGTTCAGCGGGCTGCGCAGATCGTGCGACGCGGTGGAGAGCGCCTGGTCGCGCAGGAACAGCGCCGCCTGGGCGGCGTAGTGCGCTGCGCGTTCGCGCAGCAGGTCGGCGGCGGGATCGACGGAAGTGGACGTCACGGAGCAGGCCTGTCGGAAGCGGTTGGCGTGGAAGTCACGCGAACCGTCATTATAGGGACGGTGCGTGTCACGCCGGCAGCGCGTCCTCGTCCTTTTTCCGCGCGTCGCCGTTCGGCAGCAACTGGCACGCGAGCAGGCCGGCCAGCATCAGCGCGCAGCCGACGAGCGCGCGCAGCGTCAGCGTTTCGTTGAGCGCGGCCCAGCCGGCGACCGCCGCGAATACGCCTTCCATGCTGAAGATCACGGCCGCGTGCGCGGGCGCAGCGTCGCGCTGCGCGACGACCTGCAGCGTATAGCCGACGCCGACCGACAGCAGCCCGCCGTACAGCAGCGTCGGCAGCGCGCCGCGCAGCATCGCGACGCTGACCGGCTCGACGGCCAGGCCGACCGCGAGGCACGCCACGCCGCAGACGACGAACTGCAGGAACGCGAGCACGAGCGGATCGTGACGCTTCGCGAGATGGCCGACCGCCATCACGTGCGCGGCGATGATGACGGCGCCCGCGAGCTGGAACCAGTCGCCGTAGAGCACCGAGAAGTGCTCGTCGATGCTGAGGAAATACAGGCCGATCGCCGCGAGCAGCGCGCCGAACCACGTGCCTGCGCCGATCCTGTGGCGTGCGAACATACCCATCAGCGGCACGATCACGACGTACAGCGAGCTGATGAAACCCGCGTTCGCGACTCGCGTGTACTGCAGGCCGAACTGCTGCAGCGAGATCGACACCGCGAGGAGCCCGCCGAGCGCGAGGCCGGGCAGCAGCAGTGCCGGCTCGCGGCGGATCGCCGCGAGCTGCGCGCGCGACGCCGCGTTCAGCATCAGCAGCGGAACCAGCACGAGCGCGCCGAGCAGGAAGCGCAGCCCGGTGAACAGGAACGGCCCGATCACGTCGAGGCTCAGTCGCTGCGCGACAAACGCAGAGCCCCAGATCGCGGCGGCGGCGAGCATCAGCAGGTTGGCGCGGAGGTGCTTGCGGGCTTCGGGCTTCATCGGATTCTTCTGAAGATTGCGGGCGGCGAAACCCCACAGCTTACGCCGAGATTGCAAGGCTGTCGGCAAACCTGCGCAGCGCGGCGGCCGCACGTGCGTCGCGCACGCGCGAATACAGCACGACCTGCGACTGCGGCAGCGGCGGCAGCCCGAATTTCGCGCCGACGTCGACCAGCGTGCGCGGCGCGACCCGCCGCGCGAGCGGGCAGACGGCGAGCCCCGCCGCGGCGGCGGCCGTGACCGCCGCGACACCGCCGCCCGTGAAGCGTTCGCGCCACGGCCGCCCCGCATGGTCGAGCGCGCGCAGCGCGGCGGCCCGCACGCCGCACGGGCCGGCCAGCACCGCGAGCGGCAGCGGCTCGCCCGCGCGCGGCGCCCAGTCCGGCGCGGCGAGCCAGGCCAGCGGTTCGGCAAACAGCAGCGTGCCGTCGTCGCGCGGCGGGTCTTCGCCGGGCTCGTGCCGCACGATTGCCGCGTCGAGCCGGCGTTCGTCGTATTGCGCGAGCAGGCCCGCCGACATCCCGAGATGCATTTCCAGCGACAGCCCCGGATCCTGCCGATGCAGGCTCGTGAGCACGGCCGGCAGGTCGGGTACCGCGACGTGCTCGCTGACGCCGAGCGACAGGCGGTGCGTGCCGGCCGAGATCGCGCCGAGCGCGTGGTCGTGCGCGTCGAGCAGCGCACGGGCGGCCGGCAGGAAGTTCTCGCCGTCGGCGGCCAGCTTGACCACGCGCGGCGTGCGCGCGAGCAGCGGCTTGCCGAGGTGCGCCTCCAGCCGCTTCAGCTTCAGGCTGACGGCCGATTGCGTCGTGCCGAGCGCATCGGCGGCGCGCGTGAAGCTGGCGAGATCGGCGACCAGCACGAACGCGCGCACGGCATCGAGATCGAGTACTTTCATTTCAGATGAAAATGAATGAAATATTCATTGATGACTGTTTATTATAGTTCGGCGGGGCTAACCTGATGCCGTGTTTCCGTTCTTCAACGTCACCGACAGGAGCAGGACCATGCCATTCACCCGTATCGCAGTGCGCGAAGGCAAACCGGCCGCATACCGTGCGGCGCTCGTCGACGGCGTGCATCGCGCGCTGATGCACACGTTCAACGTGCCCGAGGACGACATCTTCATGGTCGTCACCGAGCATGCGGCCGAGAACTTCGTGTACGGCCGCCATTACCTCGACATCGAACGCAGCGACGATCTCGTGATGATCCAGATCACCGCGAACAACACGCGCACGCTCGAGCAGAAGCGGGCGCTGTACCGGACGATCGCGGAGAATCTCGCGCAGCAGCCCGGCGTGCGGCAGCAGGACGTATTCATCAGTCTTGTCGAGGTGCTGAAGGAGGACTGGTCGTTCGGCAACGGCATCGCGCAATACGCCGCTTGATATGCGACAGCGCGACAGGGCCGGATCGTCGCCCGCGCGTTTTGACGGCGTGTACTATGGAAGTTGCTTCACGGACGACGCCGGCGCGGACGATGCGCCGGCGATTCTTCATGTGCAGGAGCTTCCATGTCGCGCGTGCTGGAAATCGTGTTGTCGTTGTCGCTGGAAGGCTGGCCGGTCAAGGCTGGGAGTCGCGCTCGCGGCACGCAGCGCGATTTCGGCGCCGAGCTCGTGCGCGCATGGCGGATCTGCCCGCAGGTCCGGATGCGGCGCGGCCATGAGCGCGTGACGATCGAGCCGTGCCAGGTCGAGGAGGCCGAGCCGAGCCCCGGCGCGAGCTGGTGGACCTGGGTCGAGTCGAACGCGCATGGCAGGCGGGTCGTCGCGTCCCGCACGAAAGCGTTCGCGCCCGGCGTCACGCAGCGCGAACTGTTCGACGCGGATCATGCGGGCATCGTCGTCGCGATGCCGCTGCCCGTGCCCGCAACAGGCACCGCGGTTGATGCCGATGCGCCGACGGGCGACGTCGACGAAGTCGACGGTGTCGCGCCGGACGCCACCGAGCGCTCCGCCGCCGGCGCGCCGCCGGAATCGACGGCGATGCGCCTCGTCAGCGAACGGCGGCGCGGGCGGTGGGCCGACGACAGCGGCGTCGTGGTCGAGATGACGCTCGACGACGTCACGCTGCACGGCGGTGGCGAGCCGCCGCGCCGCTACGTCGAACTGCGTCTCGCCGCGCCCGACTGGGAAACCTCTGCCGCGCGCGCGGCCGCGCTGCACGCGCTGTTTGCCGCGGCGCGCGAACTGAGCGGCGCGTGGCCCGCATTCGTGCAACTGACGAGCGTGATCGACCGCGCCTGTGCGGGCGAGCCGGCCGCCGCCGGGCCGGTCAAGGCGCGGCTCGTCGACCTGACCGGCATCCGCACGCAGCGCGCCGCGCTGTTCGCGCTGTCCGGCGACATCGCCGCACAATGGCTCGGCAACGAGGGCGGCGTGCTCGATCGCGACGATCCCGAATTCGTGCATCAGATGCGCGTCGCGCTGCGCCGCCTGCGCACGCTGATGCGCTTCTTTCCGAGCTTTGCCGACCGCCAATGGAAGGACGCGTTCGGCGCCGACCTGCACTGGCTCGCCGCACTGCTCGGCACGGTACGCGACTGGGACGTGTTCTCGACCGAAACCCTGCCCGCGCTGATCGCGGCCGACGGCGGCGGCGCCGACTGGGACGGCACGCTCGACGCCGCGCGTGCGCAGTCCATGGCCGCGCGCGTCGAACTGCGGCAGGCGCTGCATTCGGCCCGCTATGCGCGGCTGACGCTCGGCTGGCTCGAATGGCTGAGCACGCTCGCGCTGCCGCCTGCCGAAGGCGACGACGCGCCGTCGCTGCGGCGTCACGCGACGAAGCGCGTGCGGCGGCTGTTCGGCCATCTTTACGCATCGCCGTCGCTCACGTCGCTCGATACGGCTGCGCGCCACCGGTTGCGGATCGACGCGAAGCGGCTGCGCTATGCGCTCGAATTCTTCGCGTCGCTGGCGTCGCGCCGCACGCGCAACGAGACGGTCAAGACGCTCGCGCGCGTGCAGACCGTGCTCGGCGAATCGAACGACACGATGGTCGCGCTGCAACATCTCGAGCAACTGACGGCGCCGCCGTACCAGCTCGGTTTCGTGCGCGGCTACGGCGCGGCGCTCGAGCAGCGCGCGGCGCGCGAAGCCGAGACGCTGCTGGCCAGCCTGCGCCCGCCGAAGCTCGACGGCAAGCCGGGCTGAGCGGCGCGCGCTGAATATAATGGCCGCCCGTTTCCCGCACCCATGCCGATGACCGACGCACCGCATTCTTCCCCGTCTTCCGAGCCGCTCGAACTGGGCGGCGAGCTGTGGCTGCGCGCGGGCGAGCAGACGCTCGGCGGCGCCACGCGCATCGCGCTGCTCGCGGCGATCGGCGACACCGGTTCGATCACGCGCGCGGCGAAGGCCGTCGGCCTCAGCTACAAGGCTGCATGGGATGCGGTCGACACGATGAACAATCTCGCCGGCGAACCGCTCGTCGCGCGGTCGACGGGCGGCAAGGGCGGCGGCGGCACGACGCTGACGCCGCGCGCGACGTCGCTGATCGCCGCGTTCCGCACGATCGAGCGCGAGCATCGCCGTTTCATCGACGCCGCGAGCGCGGCCGTTGCCGGGTTCGACGTCGACTGGGCGCTGATCGGCCGGATCGGCATGAAGACCAGCGCGCGCAACCAGTTGTTCGGCAAGGTCGCATCGATCGTGCGCGGCACGGTCAACGACGAAGTGACGCTCACGCTGCCAGGCGGGCAGCCGATCGTCGCCGTGCTGACGCACGAAAGCGTCGATGCGCTCGGCCTGCGGGAAGGTGCGGACGCCTGCGCGCTGGTGAAGGCGTCGTGGGTCGTGCTGGCGGTCGACGATGGCGGGCCCGAGCTGAAGGTGTCCGCGCGGAACCGGCTGCGCGGCAGCGTCGAATCCGTCGCGGCGGGCGCGGTGAACAGCGAAGTGACGCTGGCGCTCGACGGCGGCGGGACGCTGACGGCCGTCGTCACCAACGAAAGCGTCGATGCGCTGCAGCTCGACGCCGGCCGGCCGGCGATCGCGCTGTTCAAGGCATCGAGCGTGATTCTCGCGGTGACGGGTTGACGGCGCAGGCACGGCAGCGCGTGCGTGCTGCGGCGATCGTGTGACGGACGGGGGCGAAGCCGGCGCCGGACGTCGTCCGCATGGCGCCGGCTTCGTTTCCGTTTCCAGCTTATGCCGCAGCGTGCGGCTTCTCTCAGGCTCCAGCGTGGCTGCCAGCGCCACGGCCCCGGCCTCGCGCGCTCACGCGACGCGCGTCGGCCACTCGGCGTGCGGCGGTGCCGCCTGCACGCGTCCTTCGCTCAATTGCACGACCTGGTCGCCGAACGCGGCGACGTCGTCGGGGTCGTGCGAGATCAGCACCATCGGGATGTCGAGCCGCGCCTGCAACTCGGCGAGCTCGTGGCGCATGCGCTGGCGCATCGCGGCGTCCAGTGCCGCGAACGGTTCGTCGAGCAGCAGGATCCGCGGTTGCGCGACCAATGCGCGCGCAAGCGCGACGCGCTGCTTCTGCCCGCCCGACAGTTGCGACGGATACTGCCCCGCGAGCGCTTCGAGGTCGAACGCGTGCAGCCAATACGCGACTTCGGGCGGCACCATCTTCGCGCGCGGGTTGCGCAGGCCCGACGTGAGCCCGAACGCGATGTTCTGGCGCACGTTCAGATGCGGAAACAGCGCGTAGTCCTGGAACAGGTACGCGACGCGCCGTTCCCGGGTCGGCACGTCGATGCGGCGCGCGGCGTCGAACAGCGGCTCGCCGTTCAGCGTGATCGTGCCTGCGTCGGGCGACAGCAGGCCGGCGATTGCCTGCAGCGTCATGCTCTTGCCCGCGCCGGACGGCCCGAACAGCACGACGCGCTGCGTCGCCGCCGTGAACGACACGTCGAGCGTGAAACGGCGCTCGGCGTTCGTGTAGGTCTTGCGGATATCGACGACGAGGCTCATGCGGGCCTCCGCCGAAGCAAGCCGGCCGCCGCACGAGACAGGCGATACGGACGAGGCAGGCGCTTCATGTCAACTGGCTCCGCCGGGCGCGCGACGGCACGAGCCAGCCGGTCGCGAGCAGCACGAGCACGCAGGTGATCGACGTCACCAGCACGAGGAAGTTGGCCGTGTTGTCGTCGCCGGCCTGCACGGCCGCATAGATCGCAACCGACA
Source organism: Burkholderia sp. NFPP32 (assembly GCF_900119325.1). Classification (NCBI taxonomy): domain Bacteria; kingdom Pseudomonadati; phylum Pseudomonadota; class Betaproteobacteria; order Burkholderiales; family Burkholderiaceae; genus Burkholderia; species Burkholderia sp. NFPP32. Next base: position 192,601 of record NZ_FPJP01000008.1, read on the forward strand.
GCGTCTGCGTACGGCCGGGCAGGTTGCCCGCGATCATCAGCGTCGCGCCGAACTCGCCGAGCGCACGCGCGAACGCGAGCAGCGCACCCGCGAGGATCCCGCGCGTGGCGAGCGGCAGCGTCACGCGGAAGAACACCGCGGCTTCGCCGAGCCCGAGCGTGCGCGCGGCGCGCTCGAGATGCGGATCGACGCCCTCGAACGCGGCACGCGCCGACTTCAGGATCAGCGGAAACGCGACGACCATCGATGCGATCACCGCGCCTTGCCACGTGAAGACGAGCTCGATGCCGAGCTTGTCGAGCCACGCGCCGAACACGCCGCGCCGGCCGAGCAGCACGAGCAGGTAATAGCCGAGCACCGTCGGCGGCAGCACGAGCGGCAGCGTCAGCAGCGAATCGACGACGTCGCGCAGCGGCGAGCGCCAGCGCGCGAGCACGAACGCGGCCGCGACGCCGAGCACGATGTCGAGCGCGGTCGCCCAGCCGGCGACCTTCAGCGACAGCAGCAGCGGTACCCAGGCGTCTTGCATCGCGATACGCTCACTTGCCCGCGGGCTTGAAGCCGAACGTCGACAGCACGGCCTGGCCCTGCGGCGACGAGACGAAGTCGACGAACGACTGCGCCTGCGCGGTGTGGCGGCTGTCCTTGACCACGGCGATCGGATAGGTGATGGCCGTCTTCGTCGGCACCGTCAGCGCGACCTTCACGCGGCCGGGCATGATCGCGGCGTCGGTGCCGAACACGAAGCCCGCGTCGACCTCGCCGCGCGCGACGTAGTCGAGGCTCTGGCGCACGTTGGCGGCCAGCACGCCCTTCGCGCTGACGGCATCCCACACGCCGGCCGCGCGCAGCGCGCCTTCGGTGTAGCGGCCGACCGGCACCGATGCCGGGTCGCCGTACGCGATGCGCTTCACGCCGGGCGCCGTCAGGTCGTTCAGCGACGTCGGCGCGGCCGCGTGGCTGTCCGCCGGCACGATCAGCACGAGCGAGTTCGCCGCGAAATCGCGGCGCGTGCCGGGCACGATCACCTTTTCGTCGGCCGCGCGATCCATCGCCTTCTGGTCGGCCGACGCGAACACGTCGGCCGGCGCGCCCTTGGCGATCTGCTGCATCAGTACGTCCGACGCGCCGAAGTTGAACAGCACCTTGGTATCGGGATGCTGTTTCTGGTACGCGTCGCCGACGGCCTTGAACGCGTTCGTCAGGCTGGCGGCCGCCGACACGACCAGTTCGTCGGCGGAAGCGGGCGCGCTGAACGCGACACCGGCGGCGGCAAGCGCGGCGATCGGCAGCAGGCGGAGCAGGGTGCGGCGAAGCGGACGGACGATTGAGCGCATGACGGATTCGTTGGAATGGGTGGAAACCGTAATCGTAATATAGGGCGGGTTATAACGCTTGGCATACCGCTCATGCGAGGGGGCGCATGAAATGGTCAGACCTGAAGAACGGCGGGCGTGACGGCAGGACGCCCCGTCACGCGTGCAGCGTGTGCGTCGACGATTCGGTGCGCTGCAGCGACGACGGCTGCGACGCGGGGCGGTAGTTCGGGCTGGCCTTCCAGCGCGCGCGGACGAACGGGCGCTCGTGGCCCGACAGTTGCAGCGCAACCTTCGTGACCCAGCGATGCGACGGCACCGTGATGCCGTGTAGCGCGACGGTGACGAGTGCGAGGCTCACGATGACCGCGGGCGCCGACCAGCGGTGCGGCACCGCGCGCCATGAGCCGGCGATGAACGCGAGCGCAGCGATCGCGCCGACGATGCAGCCGGTGATCGATTCGGACGGCGAATGCGCATCGAGCGCGACGCGCGACACGCCGACCGCGATGCCGGCCGCGAGCCCGAGCGCGATGCCGGCGATCCGCGCCGGCGTGCGCATGCGGATCAACATCAGGAAGATCGCGACCGGATAGACCGACGTCGACAGCATCGCGTGGCCGCTGAAGCCCGTGAAATCCCACGCACGGATGCCGATGCCCCAGCCGAGGAACGCGATCTTCGTGAGCGCGACCACGCCGATCGCGGCTGCGAGCACGCCGAGCCACGCGGCCGCACGCTGCCACGAGTAGCCGAGCGCGAGCCAGACGGCGATCGTGATCGCGAGCGGCAAGGTCAGGCCGGCGCCGCCGAACGCGGTGATCATGATCCACAGGTGAGACGGCAGGTCGAACATCGGGAGGGGACGAACGGAGGCGGGAAGGATGCTTAAATCAACGCGCGAGCCGGGAAGAACGACTACAACGGATACAAGCGGCGAAACCCCAGTATAGCGCCGCGTGCGCACGAGCCCCGTTTTTTGCGCCGTCGGGAACTTCCCGCGCGCAGGAAAAATCCCAGAAACAATGTTATGGTGCATTGCACAAAGTCGAACGATGCATCCGTTGCGGCGCCCTTGTTGCGCCCCTATTTTTCCTGACTGCGAGCCCGATCGATGACCAAAAGTCTGACCAAGGTGTGGCTGGGCGGCATGAAACGCATGCTGTCTCCGGCCGCCAAACGCGCGGCGCGCGATGCGCAGCGCATCACACGCGACGCACTCGAGGCCGCCGCCTCTCCCGCCGTATCCGATCTGTCCCCGCCGCGCGAATCGCGGGTGCGGCCGCGCGCGGCCGCGTGGGCGGCGGGCGAGTGGACGCGCGGCGAACATCCGATGGCGCCCGCGCTCGGGCGTCTCGTCCAGAATCTCGCATACGGCCTCTACGTGCCGCCCGGCCGCCGGCGCGGCGCGATGCCGCTCGTCGTGATGCTGCACGGCTGCCAGCAGTCCGTCGACGAATTCGTGCAGGGCACGCGGATGAACCTGCTGGCCGACAAGCACGGTTTCGCGGTGCTGTATCCGGAACAGTCGCTGCGCGCGCACGCGCACGGCTGCTGGCACTGGTATGAAGACACCGACCGCGCGGGCCGCGGCGAGGCGAACGCGGTTGCGTCGCTGGTCGACGCGCTTGTCGACGAACGCGGCTTCGACGCGTCGCGCGTCTATGTCGCGGGGCTGTCGGCCGGTGCGGGCCTCGCGTCGCTTCTTGCACTGCACCATCCGGACCGCTTCGCCGCGGTCGCGCTGCACTCGGGCCCCGCGCTCGGCGAGGCGAACTCCGGCATCACCGCGATGGACGTGATGCGGCGCGGCGTGCGGCAGAACCCGGCCGCAGCCGTCGATGCGCTGGTCGACGCCAGCGGGTATCCAGGCATGCCGGCGCTGATCGTCCAGGGCGACGGCGACCACGTCGTCGCGCCGAAGAACGCCGACCAGCTGACGGTGCAGTTCATGCGGCTGAACGGGCTCGCCGACAGCCGCGGCGCGCTGCGCGGCGGCGAACGTGTCGAGACGCGCGGCGCGGGCGCACAGATCACCGATGTCTGCCGCGACGGCGAACCGGTCGTGCGGCTCTGCCATGTGAAAGGGCTCGATCACGCGTGGGCCGGCGGCGACGAAGCCGTGCCGTTTCATGCGGCCGTCGGCCCCGATGCGAGCGCGATGATCTGGGCCTTTTTCGAAGCATATCGGCGCACTGTGGCGACCGAACGACGCATCGTCTGATCGACGCTGGCCAAAGACTAGGGTTTTCCCTATAATTCGGGAAAACCCTAGTCAAAGACCCTTTGGATTGCGAGATCGAACATGTACCTGCTGAGCCACCTCTTCCTGATGCTGACCAAGAACGCTGAAACGGCCCGTAAAGAGCGCGCCGAGGCGTACCTGTCCGAAGCGACCGACATCTACGATCTCGAATTCCGTATGCGCAAGATCGATCGCGAAGCGTCGATGAACCGCCCGTATTCGTTCGGCGCGCGTTAAGCAGCGCAAGGCGGGCCGGCCGGCCCGCCGTTTCGGCGAGTCACGCAAAAGGGCGCGTGCGGCTTGATGCCGCACGCGCCCTTTTTGCATTCGTCGTCCTGCGTCGCGTCAGACGACCGTCAGGCGCACCGGCACGTTGTTGCGCGTTGCGTTCGAATACGGGCACACGTGGTGCGCTTTTTCGACCAGCGCCTGCGCGTCGGCCTTGTCGAGCCCCGGCAGCGACACGCGCAGTTCGATGTCGAGCCCGAAGCCGCCTGCGTCGTTCGGGCCGATGCCCACTTCCGCAGTAACCTGCGTATCGGCCGGCAGCGCCTGCTTGTTCTGGCCGGCGACGAATTTCATCGCGCTCAGGAAGCACGCCGAGTAACCTGCGGCAAACAGCTGCTCCGGATTCGTGCCTTCCGCGCCCGTGCCGCCGAGTTCGCGCGGCGCGGCCAGCTTTACTTCCAGCTTGTTGTCGGCGGATACCGCGCGGCCGTCGCGGCCGCCCGTGCTCGTGGCGCTCGTCTTGTACAGAATGTTCATCGTGCAGCTCCTGTCGGGAAAAGGGGAGAAAGGCGGCCCGGTCGAATGGAATGTCGCCGGCCACGAAGAAAATATAGAACACAAATCATTAGTGTGCAAATGAAATTTTGAAGAAAAACCCGGCGGTGCCGGGCCGGTCGGCCGACGCTCGGTTCGTCAGCGTTCGTTGGCGGCCGACAGCGCGTCGCGCAACTGCTGGAGATCGGCGCGCAGCCTGATCAGGAACTCGGGCGTTTGCTGCATCGCGCAGAAGAGATCGGCGGGCACGGAGCGCGCGCGGTTCTTCAGCGCCCGGCCTTCCGGCGTCACGCGCACGTTCACGACGCGTTCGTCGGCCGCGCTGCGCACGCGCTCGACGTAGCCGAGCGCTTCCAGCCGCTTGAGCAGCGGCGTGACCGTGGCCGGGTCGAGGTCGAGCCGCGCAGCGATGTCCTTTACCGCGATGTCGTCGCGCTCCCACAGCACGAGCATCGCGAGATATTGGGGATAGGTCAGCGACAGCTTGTCGAGCAGCGGCTTGTACGCTTTCGTCATCGCGTGCGAAGTCGAGTAGAGCGCGAAGCATAGTTGCTCGTCGAGCGTCTGGGGCAGCGGGGGTGGGCGGTCCATGATTCGGGAGGCGCGGTGGACGCGCGAACAATTTGTACGCAAATTATTTTGCGCGCAAAAGATCGGGTTGAACAGGGGCGCCCGGCTAGGGGCGGCGGGCGAAGGATGCGCGGAGCGGCGCAAGACAGGGAGGGGCGCCGGGACGCAACCCGGCGCGGAGAATAGCGTGACGGCCGGCGACGCGCGCCGGCCGGGGGGGGGGGCTTCAGCGGCCCGACGTGGTCGTCGGCGCGCCCGGCTCCTGCACGCCGAAGCAGCCGCGATAGGTCGCGTAGAACGAGCAGTACAGCATCGTGACGATGATGATCGTCACCGGCATCATGATCGTCAGCGCATAGGCGCCGGCACCGAGCGCCTGCAGCAGCAGCGACAGCGCGAGCGACGTGCCGAGCGCGACGCCGAACCACAGCACGCCGTACACGGCGAACGCGCCGCGATTGCGCCAGCAGCTGACGATGCTGAAGAACAGCGCCTTCGCCGGCGGGACGTCATGCCATGCGACGAGCACCGGCGCGAACCAGAACAGCATCGCGATCGGCAGATACAGCAGCGTCGCGAACATCAGCGCGCCGAACGTGCCTTGCGCGGCGAGCGTTTCCGGCGTCGTGCTCGCTTCGTCGGCCGCGCCCATCATCACGTGGAACAGCGCGCCGCCGTCCACGAACGACGAAGCGGCGAACACGAGCACCATCGACGCGACATAGATCACGCCGAGCACGAGCAGCCGCTGGGTCGTGACGGTGCCGTACGAGCGGAAGCCATCGATCAGGATCGTCGGCATCACCGGCTTGCCGGCCACCGTGTCGCGGCACGCGGCCATGAAGCCGACCGCGATGCCGGGAATGAGCACCAGCGGCAGCGCCGAGCCGATCACGGGCACCATCGACACCAGCGTGATCGCCAGCAGGTACGTGAAGAACAGCGTGATGAACGCGAGCGGGTTCCGGCGGAACAGCCAGACGCCTTGACGGAACCAGACATAGCCCGTTTTCGCGGGCACTTCGATCAGTTGCATGCGGTTTGGATCTCGGGAAGCGCGGGCGTATGCGCGATACGCTCACGCAGGATGCGTTCGAAATGACCGGGGTCGTGCGGCTTGAGCATCTCGGCCGCGCGCGGCAGGTAGAAGTCGTACAGGCGCGACACCCAGAAGCGGTACGCGCCCGCGCGCAGCATGTCGCTCCAGTGGCGGCGTTCCTCGGCCGTGAACGGCCGCACGGTCTGGTACGCGCGCAGCAGCGCATCGGCGCGCGCGACGTCGAGCACGCCGGTCGCGAGGTCGACGCACCAGTCGTTGACGGTCACCGCGACGTCGAACAGCCATTTGTCGCAGCCGGCGAAATAGAAGTCGAAGAAGCCGCCGAGCCGCACGTCGTGGCCGGTGCCGGGCGCCGCGTGCGCGAACAGCACGTTGTCGCGGAACAGGTCGCAATGGCACGGCCCGGCCGGCAGCGCCGCGTAGTCGTCCGACGCGAAGAACGCGGCCTGGTGCGCGAGCTCGCCTTCGAGCAGCGTGCGTTGCGCGTCCGTGATGAACGGCACGATTGCCGGTACGTTCTCTTGCCACCACGGCAGGCTGCGCAGGTTCGGCTGGTTGCGCGGATAGTCGCGCCCCGCGAGGTGCAGGCGCGCGAGCATTTGCCCGACCTCGATGCAGTGTTCGACCCCCGGCGCGAGTTCGGCCGCGCCGTCGAGCTTCGTGACGATCGCGGCCGGCTTGCCGTGCAGCTCGCCGAACAGCGCGCCGTCGTCGCGCGGAATTGGATCCGGCACCGGCACGCCGTGGCCGGCCAGGTGGCGCATCAGGTCGAGGTAGAACGGCAGCTGTTGCGCGGTCAGCTTTTCGAAGATCGTGAGGACGTATTCGCCGCGCGTCGTCGTCAGGAAGAAATTGCTGTTTTCGATACCGGACGGAATGCCGCGAAACGCAAGCACGTCGCCCAGTTCGTAGTGGCGCATCCATTGCGCGAGATCGGAGTCGGAAACAGCAGTGAAAACGGCCATGCGGGATGCGTCAGGTCAGGGTGTCGGCACGCGGGCGGCATGCGTCGCGACAGCAGGTGAAGGGAGGCGGTGCGCCGCAATCGATGCGGCGCGCGACGGAATCAGTAGCGCAGGTTCAGCGACGGCAGGCGCGTGATCGGGATGCCCGCGTCGTGCGGCTTCGGCGACGTGTCGGGCGTCGAGCTCATCTGGTAGCGTGTGCCGAAGTTCGACTTCACGTCGATCTCGACCGGCTTGCCGCGGTCGCGGTACTCGGTGACCTCGGTGCCGTTCTTGCTCTTTTCATGGAAGCTCGGCGTGCGTCGAATGTCGGCGAAGTCGACTTTCGACGTGACTTCGGCGCCAGGCCGGTTGATCTTGCGGAGATCGGGCAGGCCGGCGGCTTCGTTGGCCTCGGCCCGCGCCTGCGCGTCGGCGTCAGGCGTGGCGCCGGCGGCGTAAGCGACGCTGGCGGCGGCAAACGCGGCGGCAGCGGCGACGAGAATGAGCGGCTTCATGATGAGTCTCCAGTGAACCCACTGATTTTAGCAAATACTGCGCGTCATCCGGCCCTGGCGTGCGTATGGGCGGCCACGAGGGTGACCGGGTTCCGTGGTAATGTCGTCGGATCAGACGAGGTGATACAAATGAAGAACGACCTGAGCCGCCGGCACCGTGTGCTGACGCCCGAAAGCCCGCCCGTCGAGGCTTTCGACGATCCGATCGCCGCCGTCGCGCGGCTGTCCGCCATTTACGACACGAATACGGGCTTCCTGCGCGACGCATTCGCGCGCTATCGCCGCCACGAACCGATTATCGAGCACGTGCGCGCGTGCTACCCGTTCGTGCGGATCCGCACCGACGTCAACACGCACGTCGATTCGCGCCGCTCGTACGGTTTCGTCGCCGGCCCCGGCGTGTTCGAGACGACGGTCACGCGCCCCGATCTCTTCGCGAACTACTATCGCGAGCAACTGCGCCTGCTGGCGAAGAACCATCATGTGAAGATCGAGATCGGCGTGTCGTCGCAGCCGATTCCGGTCCATTTCGCGTTTCCGGAAGGCATCCATCTCGAAGGCGAACTCGACCGCGACCGCCTGCTCGCGATGCGCGACATCTTCGACACGCCCGACCTGTCGTATCTCGACGACCGCATCGTCAACGGCACGTTCGAGCCGGCGCCGGGCGAACCGCATCCGCTCGCGTTGTTCACGGCCGCGCGCGTCGACTTCTCGCTGCACCGGCTGCGTCACTACACGGCGACGTCGCCCACGCATTTCCAGAACTACGTGCTCTACACGAACTACCAGTTCTACATCGACGAGTTCGTGAAGCTCGGCCGCGAACTGATGACGGAGAGCGACGATCCCGAGGTGCGTGCGTACCGCAGCCAGTACAGTTCGTTCGTCGAGCCGGGCGATGTCGTCACGTACAACGCGAACCTCGGCAGCGAGCCGGCCGAGGGCGCCGCGCCGCCGCGCCTGCCGCAGATGCCCGCGTATCACCTGAAGCGCGCGGACGGCAGCGGGATCACGATGGTCAACATCGGCGTCGGTCCGTCGAACGCGAAGACGATCACCGACCACATCGCGGTGCTGCGTCCGCACGCATGGGTGATGCTCGGTCACTGCGCGGGGCTGCGCAACACGCAGCGCCTCGGCGACTACGTGCTCGCGCACGGTTACGTGCGGGAAGATCACGTGCTCGATGCAGACCTGCCGCTGTGGGTGCCGATCCCGGCGCTGGCCGAAGTGCAACTCGCGCTCGAGCGCGCGGTGGCCGACGTCACGCGGCTCGAGGGTGTCGAACTGAAGCGCGTGATGCGCACCGGCACGGTCGCGAGCGTCGATAACCGCAACTGGGAGTTGCGCGACCATCGCGAGCCCGTGCAGCGGCTGTCGCAGAGCCGCGCGATCGCGCTGGACATGGAAAGCGCGACGATCGCCGCGAACGGCTTCCGCTTCCGCGTGCCGTACGGCACGCTGCTGTGCGTGTCGGACAAGCCGCTGCACGGCGAGCTGAAGCTGCCGGGCATGGCCGACACGTTCTATCGCGGGCAGGTCGACCAGCATTTGCAGATCGGCGTGAAGGCGATGGAGATCCTGCGCACGAACGGGCTCGACAAGCTGCATAGCCGCAAGCTGCGGAGCTTTGCGGAAGTGGCGTTTCAGTGATGTGAACACCGGCCCCGGCGGCGATGCGCATCGCCATGTGCGATGCGCCTTCTGACGGGGCACATCTGCCTTTGTCGCAAGCGTCCGATGCACCGGCGAATCTACCGGCAGGCGGAATGCGCGACGGTCGGGGCTGCCGTTCGCGTTGCCGTTGGAAGACAGCGGTCGCGTGGAATGCGCCGCCGAAAACGACAAGGCCGCGCGGTGTCGCTTAGCACTCACCCTTCTTCGCGTGTCCCGGCGGGCAGTGGTAGCCGCGACGATCGTCGTAACCATGATGACGTTCCCACTCGCGGCGTTCCCAATAACGGCGGCCGTCCCAGTAGCGGTCGCCATGCCAGCCGATGATGACCGCGGGCGCCGGAGCGACCACGACGGGCGCGGGCGCGACGACGACCGGCGCGGGCGTGCCGATGTTGACGTCGACGTTGACGGCATGAGCGAGGCCGGACAGCGAAAGGCCGAGGCCGGCGAAGGCGAGGGCGATCAGCGAACGTTGCATGTTCTTTTCCGTGAGGTCGTTATGAATAGGCCGGCGCGACGCGATGGAAGCGAGGGGGGATCGTTCCACCGGGGGAACGCCGCGCCGACACAATGCAGTGTGCTGGCACGCGACGGAAAAGGCGAGGCCGGTTTGTTACCGCGGATTGGCGGCTCGCAGGCGCGGGATGCGGGCATTGGGCCGCACATTTGACAATGGCGGGCCGCGGGTGCGGGCGATCATGCCGCATCGCGCAGCGCCGGCCGCGCGAATTTGACATTCGACGGCGCGCGGCCGTGAAGCGGGATTAACAGCGCGTTACAAAGTAGCGCGCGGCAGGTGGCCTGATCGCCATGCCTGCCGCGCGGGAAGCGGTACGCCGGCCGTCGGGCCGGCAGTCGTCACGGACTGGTTACAGATAGAACATGCGGTCTTCTTCGGGCCGCGGCGGTTGCCCTTCCGAACCTTCGCCTTCTTCCTCGCCGCTGTCCTCGTAGAACGCGAGCACTGCGTCGAGCACCTGGTCGGGATCGTCGATCACCTGCATCAGATCCATGTCTTCCGGATTGATGAGGCCCATCGGAATCAGCTGGTCGCGGAACCACTGCAGCAAGCCTTGCCAGAACGTGCTGCCGACGAGGATGATCGGCACGAGGCGCGACTTCTTCGTCTGGATCAGCGTGAGCACTTCGGACAGTTCGTCGAGCGTGCCGAAACCGCCCGGCATCACGATCACCGCATCCGAATTCTTCACGAACGTGACCTTGCGCGTGAAGAAGTGGCGGAAGCGCAGCGAGATGTCCTGGTAGTGGTTGCCGGCCTGCTCGTGCGGCAGCTCGATGTTCAGGCCGACTGACGGCGCCTTGCCGGCGTGCGCGCCCTTGTTCGCGGCTTCCATGATGCCGGGGCCGCCACCGGAGATCACGGCGAAGCCGGCGTCGGACAGCTTGCGCGCGATCTGCGCGGCCAGCTTGTAGTGCGGCGTGTCGGGTTTGAGGCGGGCAGAACCGTAGATGCTGACAGCCGGGCGGATCTCCGACAGGTACTCGGTCGCCTCGATAAACTCTGCCATAATCGTGAACATCTGCCACGATGCGCGGGCCTTCTTGGCCGTCGCGCGTTCTTGATCTGCGAGCGAACGCAGACTCGGAATCACTTTTCTCTTGTTCATAATGCCTGAAGAACGAAATCTGGAAGGTAAGACCCTGCTATTGGTTGACGGTTCGAGCTATCTGTATCGGGCTTACCATGCGATGCCTGATTTGCGTGGCCCTGGCGGGGAGCCGACCGGAGCGCTCTACGGAATCATCAACATGCTGCGCCGTATGCGCAAGGAAGTCAGTGCAGAGTATAGCGCTTGCGTGTTCGATGCAAAGGGCAAGACGTTCCGCGACGACCTTTATGCCGACTATAAGGCAAACCGCCCGTCGATGCCGCCCGACCTCGCATTGCAGGTCGAGCCGATCCACGGCGCGGTGCGCGCGCTCGGCTGGCCGCTGCTGATGGTCGAAGGCGTCGAGGCCGACGACGTGATCGGCACGCTCGCGCGCGAAGCCGAACGGCATGGGATGAACGTGATCGTGTCGACGGGCGACAAGGATCTCGCGCAGCTCGTGACCGACCACGTCACGCTCGTCAACACGATGACCAACGAGACGCTCGACCGCGACGGCGTGATCGCGAAGTTCGGCGTGCCGCCCGAGCGGATCATCGACTACCTGGCATTGATCGGCGACACCGTCGACAACGTGCCGGGCGTCGAGAAGTGCGGGCCGAAGACGGCCGTGAAATGGCTGTCGCAATACGACAGCCTCGACGGCGTCATCGCGCACGCGGGCGACATCAAGGGCGTGGTCGGCGACAACCTGCGCCGTGCGCTCGACTTCCTGCCGCTCGGCCGCACGCTCGTGACGGTCGACACGGCCTGCGATCTCGCGCCGCATCTCGAATCGATCGAAGCATCGCTGAAGACCGACGGCGAGGCGCGCGATCTGCTGCGCGACATCTTCGCGCGCTACGGCTTCAAGACGTGGCTGCGCGAAGTCGACAGCGCACCGGCGGAAGGCGGCGACGCCGATGCGCCGGATGGCGAGCCGGCACCGGTGGTGGCGGCCGACATCGTTCGCGAATACGATACGATCCAGACCTGGGAGCAGTTCGACGCGTGGTTCGCGAAGATCGACGCGGCCGCGCTGACCGCGTTCGACACCGAGACCACCGCGCTCGACCCGATGCTCGCGCGGCTCGTCGGCCTGTCGTTCTCGGTCGAGCCGGGCAAGGCGGCATACCTGCCGGTCGCGCACCGCGGCCCCGACATGCCCGAACAGCTTCCGATCGACGAAGTGCTCGCACGCCTGAAGCCGTGGCTCGAATCGGCCGATCGCAAGAAGGTCGGCCAGCACCTGAAGTACGACGCGCAGGTGCTCGCGAACTACGACATCGCGCTGAACGGCATCGAGCACGACACGCTGCTCGAATCGTACGTGCTCGAATCGCACCGCACGCACGACATGGACAGCCTCGCGCTGCGTCATCTGGGCGTCAAGACGATCAAGTACGAAGACGTGGCCGGCAAGGGCGCGAAGCAGATCGGCTTCGACGAAGTGGCGCTCGCGCAGGCCGCCGAATACGCGGCCGAGGATGCCGACATCACGCTGCAGCTTCATCACGCGCTGTATCCGCAGGTCGCGCGCGAACCGGGCCTCGAGCGCGTGTACCGCGAGATCGAGATGCCCGTATCGCTCGTGCTGCGCAAGATGGAACGCACGGGCGTGCTGATCGACGACGCGCTCCTGCACGCGCAGAGCACTGAAATCGCAACGCGTCTGATCGAGCTCGAGGCGCAGGCGTATGAACTGGCGGGCGGCGAATTCAATCTTGGCTCACCTAAGCAGATCGGGCAGATCTTCTTCGAGAAGCTGCAGTTGCCGGTCGTGAAGAAGACGCCGAGCGGCGCGCCGTCGACCGACGAAGAAGTGCTGCAGAAGCTGGCCGAGGATTACCCGCTGCCGAAGCTGCTGCTCGAGCATCGCGGGCTGTCGAAGCTGAAGTCGACCTATACCGACAAGCTGCCGCGCATGGTGAACCCCGCCACGGGCCGCGTGCACACGAACTATGCGCAGGCCGTCGCGGTGACGGGCCGCCTCGCGTCGAACGACCCGAATCTTCAGAACATTCCGGTGCGCACGGCCGAAGGCCGGCGGATCCGCGAGGCGTTCATCGCGTCGCCGGGCCACCGGATCGTGTCGGCCGACTATTCGCAGATCGAACTGCGGATCATGGCGCACATCTCGGGCGACGCGTCGCTGCTGCGTGCGTTCTCGCAGGGCGAGGACATCCACCGCGCGACGGCCGCCGAGGTGTTCGGCGTGACGCCGCTGGAGGTCAATTCCGACCAGCGCCGGATCGCGAAGGTGATCAACTTCGGGCTGATCTACGGGATGAGCGCGTTCGGGCTCGCGTCGAACCTCGGCATCACGCGCGACGCGGCGAAGCTCTATATCGACCGCTATTTCGCCCGCTATCCGGGCGTCGCGCAGTACATGGAAGACACGCGCGCGGCCGCGAAGGAGAAGGGCTACGTCGAGACAGTTTTCGGCCGCCGCCTGTGGCTGCCGGAGATCAACGGCGGCAACGGCCCGCGCCGCCAGGCGGCCGAGCGCGCGGCCATCAATGCGCCGATGCAGGGCACCGCGGCCGATCTGATCAAGCTGTCGATGATCGCGGTGGACGATTGGCTCACGCGCGACAGGCTTGCATCGCGGATGATCATGCAGGTGCACGATGAACTGGTGCTCGAGGTGCCCGACGGCGAACTGTCGCTCGTGCGCGAGAAACTGCCGGAAATGATGTGCGGCGTCGCGAAGCTGAAGGTGCCCCTCGTCGCCGAAGTGGGCGCCGGCGCGAACTGGGAAGAGGCACACTGACGCACCGCTGCGCGGTTCCCGATTCCTGCGGCATATTGTTGCAGGGATGCTGAATATCGAGATGGTTTGCTTGTGGTCAACGCGCAAGCTCCCGGACAATGCATGTCAGTCATGTCATTGACGCGGGGCGGCGCGCCCCGCGTTCCGGGGCCGGCGCATCGAAGTGCTTCGAACTGCACATCGATGATGTCCGAACCGGTTAATCCACCGGGTGGCGCGAATGCAGCGCGTTTGTTTCGTCCGGCGGCAGCAGTTTCGAATCGCAAAGGGGGAATCGGATGCATCGGATCATCATCGTAGGCGGAGGCGCGGGCGGCCTGGAACTGGCGACGCGGCTCGGCGACCGTTACGGCGCGCGCGGCAATCGTCCCGCGCGTGCGCTCGTCACGCTCGTCGACCGCAATCCGACGCACATCTGGAAACCGCTGCTGCACGAGGTCGCGGCGGGCAGCATGGACCCGTTCACGCAGGAACTCGAATACGCGGCGCAGGCGCGCTGGCACGGCTTCGAATTCCAGCAGGGCGGGCTGACCGGGCTCGACCGCGCGGCGAAGCGCATCACGCTGTCGCCCATCAACGACAGCGATGGCGAGGAACTGCTGCCGGAGCGCGAGCTGGAATACGACACGCTCGTGATCGCGATCGGCAGCACGACCCACTTCTTTGGCGTGCAGGGCGCGCCGGAAAACGCGATCGCGCTCGATACGGTTGGCGAGGCCGAGCGCTTCCGCAAGCGGCTGATCGCCGCGTGCATGCGTGCCGAGCACCAGGCACCGGCGCCGACCGCGCCGGGCGACGCGCCCGAGCCGCGCATCCAGGTCGTGATCGTCGGTGGCGGCGCGACGGGCGTCGAGTTGTCCGCGGAGCTGCGCAACACGGCGCAGGTGCTGTCCGCGTATGGGCTGCACAAGCTCGACCCGCGCCATGACGTCGGCATCGTGCTGATCGAATCGGGGCCGCGGATTCTGCCGGCGCTGCAGGAGCGCGTGTCGACGGCGACGGCCGAACTGCTCGAAAAGCTCGGCGTGCGGCTGATGCTCAGCGAGCGCGTGACCGAGGTCGCGCCGGGATTCGTGCATACCGCGAGCGGGAAGACGGTGCGCGCGGACCTGACGGTCTGGGCGGCCGGCATCAAGGCGCCGTCCGTGCTCTCGCATCTCGACGGCCTCCAGGTCAACAAGCTTGGCCAGCTCGACGTGCGTCGCACGCTGCAGACCTTCACCGACGACAACGTGTTCGCGCTCGGCGATTGTGCGGCATGCGCGTGGCCCGGCAACGAACGCAACGTGCCGCCGCGCGCGCAGGCCGCGCACCAGCAGGCGAGCTTCCTGCTGAAGGCGATCGGCTGCCGGCTCGAAGGGCGTCCGCTGCCCGAATTCACGTATCGCGATTTCGGTTCGCTCGTGTCGCTCGGCCATTTCAGCGCGGTCGGCAACCTGATGGGCGGGCTGATCGGCGGCAACATGCTGATCGAAGGGCTGTTTGCGCGCTTCATGTACATGTCGCTGTACCGGCTGCACATCGCGGCGCTGCACGGCTATCCGCGGATGATGCTCGACACGGTCGCGCACTGGCTGCGGCGCACGACGTTGCCGCGCGTCAAGCTGCACTGACAGCTCGCGTTCGCGCGGGGAGTGCGTACGTCGTGCGTGTTCTCCGCCCGTTGTGTTTGCGGGCAGCGAGGCGGCTGCGCATGTTCTGGCCGGGCGATGTCGCGCACGCGTTTTTTTTCAATCCGCAAGCATCCGGTCGTGCAACGGCGATCGATACACGCAGGCCGCGCCGCGATTCGGCGGGGCCGTCAGCGGGCTTCGACGCCACAAACGATGCGCTTTGGGTCGATGAGTCGTAATCGAGTCTTACACATCTGACAGTTGACGCGACAACGGATTATTGGGCATCTTGTCCGGGTTTCCGTTTGCGGCGGGGTGCCAACCGCCGCGACATCCGCGCCATGCGCCGGCGCGATGCCCCGTCATGCCGCATCCACGATCGTGACGGCGGCGCCCTATCGAGGAGTGCATTCATGTTGAAACCCGAAGTAGACAGCCTGGTTCCCCACGTCCCGTTCTCGCGCCGCAAGTTCATGCAGGCCGCGCTGGGCGGCACCTTCGCTGCGGCCGTGCTGCCCGTTTCGGCGCAGACGGTCACGACCGACAGCGCCGGGCTGGACGTCGACACCGTCGAGATCCGCTCCGGCGACGCGAGCGTGCCGGCCTATCGCGCGCAGCCGGCCGGCAAGACGAATCTGCCGGTCATCATCGTGATCCACGAGATCTTCGGCGTGCACGCGCATATCGCCGACGTCTGCCGCCGCTTCGCGAAGCTCGGCTACCTCGCGATCGCGCCCGACCTGTTCGCGCGGCAGGGCAACGCGGCGAAGTATCCGACGATGAAGGATCTTTTCGACAACATCATCAACAAGGTGCCGGACCGGCAGGTCACCGAGGATCTCGATGCGACGGTCGCATGGGCCGGCAAGAACGGCGGCGACCCGGCGCGTCTCGGCGTGACGGGGTTCTGCTGGGGCGGCCGCCAGGCGTGGTTGTATGCGGAGCACAACCCGCACGTGCGTGCGGCCGTTGCGTGGTACGGGTTCGTCGAAGGCAAGACCGACGAGATGACGCCGTTCAATCCGGTCGATCATGCGGCGTCGCTGAAGGTGCCCGTCCTCGGGCTGTATGGCGAGAAAGATGCGAACATCACGCAGGCCTCGCTCGCGGACATGCGCAAGGCGATCCAGACGAGCGACTCGAAGCTCGCGCGCGAATCGGAGATCGTCGTGTATCCGGATGCCGGCCACGCGTTCTTCGCTGACTACCGGCCGAGCTATGTAAAGGCTGATGCCGAAGACGGCTGGAAGCGCGCGATCGCGTGGTTCCACAAGTACGGCGTGATGTAAACGAAACGCGGCGGCCGAATGGCCGCCGCTTCGTTTCACCGGTGCGCCGCGCACCGGATTACGGGTTCGGGCCGGTCGCGATCGGCCGCGACGGATCGGCGCTCCATTCGCTCCACGAGCCCGGATACAGCGATGCGCCGTGCAGCCCTGCGATCTCCAGCGCAAGCGCGTTGTGGCAGGCGGTGACGCCGGAGCCGCACTGCAGGATCGCGAGATTCGGTTCGGTGCCCGCCAGCAGTGTGGAAAACGTCTCGCGCAGTTCGTGACCAGTCTTGAAGCGGCCGTCGGCGTTGAGGTTGTCCTTGAAGAACCGGTTGCGCGCGCCGGGGATGTGGCCGCCCACGCGATCGATCGTTTCGTTTTCGCCGCGATAGCGGTCCGGTGCGCGTGCGTCGATCACGACGCGCGTGTGCGACGTCACGTTCGCAAGCACGGCTGCTGCGTCGACCGTCGATTCAAGAGGCGCTCCCGCGCGGAAATCGCCGGCGGCCGGTTGCGGCACGTCGGCCGTCAGCGGCTGGCCGGCCGCTTCCCATGCCTGCAGGCCGCCGTCGAGCACGGCGACCGAATCGTGGCCGAGCCAGCGCAGCAGCCACCACAGGCGCGCCGCATAGGCGCCGCCTTGCGCGTCGTATGCGACGACCTGCTGGCCCTGCTTGAGACCGCGGCTCGCGAGCAGCGTGGCGAATGCATCGCGGGTCGGCAGCGGATGGCGGCCGTTGGTGCCCGTCTTGCGGCCCGACAGGTCGCGGTCGAGATGAAGATACTGTGCGCCGGGGATGTGGCCGGCTGCATACGCGGCTTCGCCCGCGCCCGGATCGGCGAGGTCGAAGCGGCAGTCGAACAGCACGACGCTGCCGGGCGCCGCGGCCAGGCGCTCGGCGAGATTGGCGGCGGAGATGAGCGTGGTGTAATGAGTGTGCGGCATGACGGCTCCCTGGAGTGCGAATGGCCTGATATTCCAAGTCTAAACAAAAAAAGACGGGCCGAAGCCCGTCTTTTCGTCTGCCGGATGCGGTGCGGCGTCAAAGCGCCGCACCGGCCATCAGATGTCGCCGAGGTGGCGGCGCAGGAACTCGTGGAAGTGCTGCATGCCGTCTTCCATCGGGCTCTGGTACGGGCCGACCTGCGACTCGCCGCGTGCCATCAGCGCATGGCGGCCTGCGTCCATCCGCATCGCGATTTCGTCGTCCTCGACGGCCGTTTCCATATAGGCGGCGCGCTCGGCCTCGACGAATTCGCGTTCGAACAGCGCGATTTCCTCGGGGTAATAGAACTCGACGATGTTGGTCGTCTTCTGCGGGCCGCGCGGGATCAGCCACGACACGACGAGCACGTGCGGATACCACTCGATCATCAGGCCCGGGTAGTAGACCATCCAGATCGCGCCGAACTCCGGCGGCACGCCGTTGCGGAACTTCAGCACCTGCTCGTGCCATTTCTGGTAAGTCGCGCTGCCCGGTTTCGCGAGTGCGTTGTGCACGCCGACCGTCTGCACGCTGTACCAGTCGCCGAATTCCCACTTGAGGTCGTCGCACGACACGAAGCTGCCGAGGCCCGGGTGGAACGGGACGACGTGGTAATCCTCGAGGTAGACCTCGATGAAGGTCTTCCAGTTGTAATCGCACTCGTGCACTTCGACATGATCGAAGTGGTACTCGGAGAAGTCGAAGTGATGTTTCGTGCCGAGATTGGCGAGGTCGCGCGCGACATTCCGGCCTTCGGCCTCGAACAGCAGCCCCTGCCAGTTCTGCAGCGGGCTCTTGCCGAGGTTCAGGCACGGCTTGTCGGGGAAGTGCGGCGCGCCGAGCAGCTCGCCTTCCAGGTCGTACGTCCAGCGGTGCAGCGGGCACACGATGTTCTGCGCGTGGCCGCGCCCGTTGAGCATGATCGCCTGCCGGTGGCGGCAGACGTTCGACAGCAGTTCGATCCGGTTCGTCTGGTTGCGGACCAGCACGCGGCCTTCCTTCTCGGACGGCAGCGCAAAATAATCCCCCGCCTCGGGCACCATCAACTCATGCCCGACGTAACGAGGTCCTTTCTTGAAGAGGGTTTCGATCTCGCGCTCGAGTAGCGCCTCATCGAAATATGCAGTGACTGGAAGCTGGCTGTGAGCCGACTTCAACTGAAGCGCATCGCTCAGATTGGACATTCCCACTCCCGGTGTTAGCGTGAAAGCAGTGAACAACCCAACCATCGAAAAATCGATTTAGGGAAACGGGGAATTATACCCGGTTCGCCTCGCAAGGCCAGGATTAAGTGCCTGATTTGTGTCAATTTTTTGTCGGGAGACAATCGCCAGGCGCACACTGTGTGCCGGAGATGGGGCCGGAATATGTGCCAGGTGCCCAAGTCGGCAGATCGGAGAATTCTCTTTTGCCGTAGAATGTCCGACTTGTTTTGAAATTTGACACCCTCGTCCATGGCGAAAACCGCATCCCCAGGCGCCACGCCGCCCGGCAATGGCACCGAACCGTTGCCGGACAATTATGAGATGGCGCTCGCGGAACTCGAGACGCTGGTTGCCCGGATGGAAGGCGGCGCGTTGAGCCTCGAGGATTCACTGGCGGCGTACCGCCGCGGTGCGACCCTCGTTGCATTTTGCCAACAGCAGCTCGAGAAAGTGGAGCAGCAGGTTCGCGTGCTCGACGGCGCGACGCTGAAGCCGCTTTCGTCCGGAACGGCCGCCACGGACGGCGAAGACGACGATCTATGACATTCGAACAATGGATGCGGTCCGTGCTTGACCGTGTCGAGGACGCACTCGGTCACTATCTGCCCGCTGAAACCGCGATGCCCGCGCAACTCCACGAGGCGATGCGCTATGCGGTCCTCGGCGGCGGCAAGCGCGTTCGCCCGCTGCTGTGCCATGCAGCAGGCGAGCTGACCGGCGCGACGGAAGCGGCGCGCAATGCGGCGGCGGCGGCGCTGGAGATGATCCACGTCTACTCGCTCGTGCACGACGACATGCCGTGCATGGACGACGACGCGCTGCGACGCGGCAAGCCGACCGTGCACGTGCAGTACGACGAGCCGACGGCACTGCTCGTCGGCGATGCGCTGCAGTCGCAGGCGTTTGTCGCGCTGACCGACGCCGCTGCGCTGTCGCCGGTGCAGCAGGCCGCGCTCGTGCGCGAGCTTGCGCTTGCGAGCGGCTCGCTCGGCATGGCGGGCGGGCAGGCGATCGACCTGGCGAGCGTCGGCCTCAAGCTGACGCGCGAGCAGCTCGAGACGATGCACCGGATGAAGACTGGCGCACTGCTGCGCGCGGCCGTGCGGATGGGCGCACTGGCCGGCGAGACGCCGTCGGCGGAAACGATGGCCGCGCTCGACGTCTATGCGGGAGCCGTGGGCCTGGCTTTCCAGGTCGTCGACGATATTCTCGACGTCACGACCGATTCGGCGACGCTTGGCAAGACGGCTGGCAAGGACGCGGCGAACGACAAGCCGACCTACGTTTCGATCCTCGGCCTCGAGGCGTCGCGCGAGCTCGCAGCGCAACTGCGCGCCGAAGCGCACGACGCGCTGAAACCGTTCGGCGCACGCGCACAGCGTCTCGCCGAACTTGCCGACCTGGTAGTGAACCGGGTCAGCTGACGCGAAAGCCCGCCGCCGCGCACACGCTACGGTGCGTGCAATAGAATGCGGGCGCGTTTGATTTCCTACAATGGAACGACGATGTACGACTTGCTGAAAACCATCGACGACCCGGCGGATCTGCGCCGCCTCGATCGTCGCCAACTGCAACCGCTCGCGGATGAACTGCGCGCGTTCGTGCTCGACAGCGTGTCGAAGACGGGCGGCCATTTGTCGTCCAACCTCGGGACGGTCGAGCTGACGATCGCGTTGCACTACGTGTTCAACACGCCGAACGATCGCATCGTCTGGGACGTGGGCCACCAGACCTACCCGCACAAGATCCTCACGGGCCGCCGCGACCAGATGCATTCGCTGCGCCAGTACGACGGCATCTCGGGCTTCCCGCGCCGCAGCGAATCCGAATACGACACGTTCGGCACCGCGCACTCGAGCACGTCGATCTCGGCCGCGCTCGGCATGGCGATCGGCAGCCAGCTGAACGGCGACGACCGCTTTTCGATCGCCGTGATCGGCGACGGCGCGATGACGGCCGGCATGGCGTTCGAGGCGATGAACAACGCGGGCGTGTCGGAAGATGCGAAGCTGCTCGTGATCCTGAACGACAACGACATGTCGATCTCGCCGCCGGTCGGCGCGCTGAATCGCCATCTCGCCCGCCTGATGTCGGGCCGCTTCTACGCGGCTGCGCGCGCGGGCGTCGAGCGCGTGCTGAGCGTTGCGCCGCCGGTGCTCGAGCTCGCACGCAAGCTCGAGGAGCACGCGAAGGGCATGGTCGTGCCGGCCACGCTGTTCGAGGAGTTCGGCTTCAACTACATCGGCCCGATCGACGGTCACGATCTCGATTCGCTGATCCCGACGCTGCAGAACATCCGCGAACTGCGCGGCCCGCAGTTCCTGCACGTGGTGACGAAGAAAGGCCAGGGCTACAAGCTCGCCGAAGCCGATCCCGTGCTCTATCACGGCCCCGGCAAGTTCAATCCGGCCGAAGGCATCAAGCCGTCGACCACGCCCGCGAAGAAGACGTACACGCAGGTGTTCGGCGAGTGGCTGTGTGATGAAGCCGAGCGCGATACGCGCGTCGTCGGCATCACGCCCGCGATGCGCGAAGGCTCGGGCATGGTCGAGTTCGAGAAGCGTTTCAAGGATCGCTACTACGACGTCGGCATCGCCGAGCAGCACGCGGTGACGTTCGCGGGCGGCCTCGCGACCGAAGGGCTCAAGCCGGTCGTCGCGATCTACTCGACGTTCCTGCAGCGTGCTTACGATCAGCTGATCCACGACGTCGCGCTGCAGAACCTGCCGGTCGTGTTCGCGATCGACCGCGCGGGCCTCGTCGGCGCGGACGGCGCGACGCACGCGGGCGCGTACGATCTCGCGTTCATGCGCTGCATCCCGAACATGACGATCATGGCCGCATCCGACGAGAACGAATGCCGCCAGATGCTGCACACCGCGCTGCAGCAGCCGAACCCGACCGCTGTGCGCTATCCGCGCGGCGCGGGCACGGGCGTGCCGACGGTGAAGGAATTCACCGAGATCCCGCTCGGCAAGGGTGAAGTGCGTCGTCACACGGCGCAGCCGGAAGGCAAGCGTGTCGCGATCCTCGCATTCGGCACGATGGTCGCACCGTCGCTCGCCGCGGCCGAGGAGCTCGACGCAACCGTCGCGAACATGCGCTTCGTGAAGCCGGTCGACGCCGCGCTCGTGCGCGAACTCGCCGAGACGCACGACTACCTCGTCACGATCGAGGAAGGCTGCGTGATGGGCGGCGCGGGCTCGGCCTGCGTGGAAGCCCTGATGGAGAGTGGGGTTATCCGACCCGTACTACAATTGGGCCTCCCTGACCAGTTCGTCGATCACGGCGACCACGCAAAGCTGCTGTCGCTATGCGGCCTCGACGGCGCAGGCATCGCGAAATCGATTCGCGAACGCTTCCTGAACCCGGCGGCCGATGTCGCCGGTCAGGCGAAGCGCGTCGCATAAGCTGGCGCCGCCCGCGGGCGGCGCTGGTGCGACTGGCGCAACCGGTCTTCATTGATGCGGAAAACATGGGCCTGCGGGCCCATGTTGCTTTTCCGGCTGCCGCATGATGCGGCGTGCGCGTCGTCGAACGCGCGGCTTACAAGGATTGAACAAGATGAACCAGATGAATCCCGCCTTCGTGATGCCCGACGTGCAGAGCACGGTGGATACCCGTCAGATCCCGATTCAGCGCGTGGGCGTGAAGGCGGTCCGGCATCCGTTGACGGTGCGTACCGAAAGCGGCGACGTGCAGCCGAGCGTCGGTGTCTGGAATCTCGACGTGCGCCTGCCGGCCGACCAGAAGGGCACGCATATGTCGCGCTTCGTCGCGCTGCTCGAAGAGAACCGCGCGCCGCTGACGGTCGAGCGTTTCCGCGCGATGCTCGCGTCGATGCTCGAGAAGCTCGAAGCCGAGGCCGGCCGCA
This sequence comes from Burkholderia sp. NFPP32, assembly GCF_900119325.1. Classification (NCBI taxonomy): domain Bacteria; kingdom Pseudomonadati; phylum Pseudomonadota; class Betaproteobacteria; order Burkholderiales; family Burkholderiaceae; genus Burkholderia; species Burkholderia sp. NFPP32. The sequence continues at coordinate 215,049 of NZ_FPJP01000008.1, forward strand.
TCGAGGTCACGTTCCCGTACTTCGTGAACAAGACGGCGCCGGTGTCCGGCGTGCAGAGCCTGCTCGACTACGAAGTGACGCTTGCAGGCGAAAGCCGCAACGGCGACACGCGCCTGTTCCTGAAGGTGCTCGTGCCCGTGACGAGCCTGTGCCCGTGCTCGAAGAAGATCTCGCAGTACGGCGCGCACAACCAGCGCTCGCACGTGACGATCGATGCCGAACTCGCGGCCGACCTGCCGGTCGAGGCGCTGATCCGCATCGCCGAGGAAGAGGCGTCGTGCGAACTGTGGGGCCTGCTGAAGCGCCCGGACGAGAAGTTCGTCACCGAGCGCGCGTACGAGAACCCGAAGTTCGTCGAGGATCTCGTGCGCGACGTCGCGCAGCGTCTCGATGCGGACGAGCGTGTGATCGCGTATGTGCTCGAAGCCGAGAACTTCGAGTCGATCCACAATCACAGCGCGTATGCGCTGATCGAGCGCGACAAGCGGCAGGCGGCATAACACTGCGTCGTTTTGCCGCGTCGATGAAAAAGGCCGCTCGTTTTTGAGCGGCCTTTTGGTTTTCTTGCTCGGGACGTCGAGGTTCAGCGTGCGAGCGACGCGAGATCCCAGCGCGGCTTCACCGTGAAAGCGTAGTCGGCGTTCGCCTGCTCGGGCCAGCGGCCGAGCCGCAGCGCGCCCGCGAGCGCGATCATCGCGCCGTTGTCGGTGCAGAGCGCGAGATCGGGGTAGTGCACGTCGAAGCCGCGCTTGGCCGCGGCGGCCGACAGAGCCTCGCGCAACTGGCGGTTCGCGCCGACGCCGCCCGCGACCACGAGGCGCTTGAGCTTCGTCTTCTTCAGCGCGGCGAGCGACTTCGCGACGAGCACGTCGACGGCTGCATCGACGAAACCGCGCGCGAGGTCGGCTTTCGCGCGTTCGAGCGCGTCGCCCGTCAGCTTCGCCGCCTCGAACTTCTTCATCTGCGTGAGCACGGCCGTCTTCAGGCCGCTGAAGCTGAAATCGAGGTCGCCCGAATGCAGCATCGGGCGCGGCAGCACGACCGCGCCCGGCGTGCCCGTTTCGGCGAGCTTCGACACTTCCGGGCCGCCCGGGTAGCCGAGGCCGATCAGTTTTGCCGTCTTGTCGAACGCTTCGCCGGCCGCGTCGTCGAGCGTTTCGCCGAGCGTCTCGTACACGCCGACGTCGGTCACGCGCATCAGTTGCGTATGGCCGCCGGAAACCAGCAGCGCGACGAACGGGAACGGCGGCGGCTCGGCGACGAGCAGCGGCGACAGCAGGTGGCCTTCGAGGTGATGGATGCCGACGGTCGGCTTGTTCCATGCAAGTGCGAGCGCATTCGCGATGCTCGCACCGACCAGCAGCGCGCCGGCGAGGCCGGGGCCTTGCGTGAACGCAATCGCGTCGATGTCGTCGCGGCGCGTGCCGCTTTGCGCCATCACTTCCTCGAGCAGCGGCAGCGCGCGGCGGATATGGTCGCGCGACGCGAGCTCGGGCACGACGCCGCCGTATTCGCGGTGCATCGCGATCTGCGAATGGAGCGCGTGCGCGAGCAGGCCGCGCTGCGTGTCGTAGAGCGCGAGGCCGGTTTCGTCACAGGAGCTTTCGATGCCGAGAACGAGCATGGGTGCGGGCGGGGCGCGCCGAAGGAAGGTAAACGTAACCCGAAAGTATAGCAGGCGAGGGCCGGCCGCCGCTGGCGGCGGCCCGGGCCCGATGCCGGGCAGGTACAATCCGCGCCATGGAAACTTTTGACATCGCCGTGATCGGCGCGGGCGCCGCCGGGATGATGAGCGCCGCGGTCGCCGGGCAGCTCGGCCGCCGCGTCGTGCTGATCGATCACGCACCGCGGCTCGCCGAGAAAATCCGCATCTCGGGCGGCGGCCGCTGCAACTTCACGAACCTGTACGCAGGCCCCGACAATTACCTGTCGGCGAATCCGCATTTCGCGCGTTCGGCGCTGGCGCGCTATACGCCGCGCGACTTCCTCGGGCTGCTCAGGCGCCATCATGTGACCTGGCACGAAAAGCACAAGGGCCAGCTCTTTTGCGACCACGGCAGCGACACGATCATCGACGTGCTGAAGCACGAATGCGACGCGGGCGGCATCGCGTGGCGCCGGCCCGTCGTCGTCGACGCGGTGCGCCACGCACCGGCCGACGGCTTCACGCTCGACACGCAGCAGGCCGGGCCGATCGGTGCGCGCGCACTGATTGTCGCGACGGGCGGCCTGTCGATTCCGAAGATCGGCGCGACCGACTTCGGCTACCGGCTCGCGAAGCAGTTCGGCCACAAGCTCATCGATACGCGGCCCGCGCTCGTGCCGCTCACGTTCGCGCAGCACGACTGGGAGCCGTTCGCGGCGCTCTCCGGCGTGTCGCTCGAAGTGCGCGTATCGACCGGCGACAAGAAGCGCGGCGGCGAATTCGTCGAGGACCTGCTGCTGACCCATCGCGGCCTGTCGGGGCCCGGCATCCTGCAGATCTCGAGCTACTGGCAGCCCGGCGACCCGATTCGCGTCGACCTGCTGCCGCAGCGCGACACGGTGGCTGACCTGCTCGACGCGAAGCGCACGTCGAAGCGCCAGATCGGTTCGCTGCTGGCGGACTGGGTGCCGTCGCGCCTCGCGCACGCATGGCTCGACACGCATCGCGTCGCGGCCGACGCACGGCTTGCGGACCTGCCCGACAAGACGCTGCGCCAGATCGGCGACGCGCTCGCCGGCTGGACGCTGACGCCGAACGGCACCGAAGGCTACAAGAAGGCCGAGGTGACGAAGGGCGGGATCGATACGCGGGAGCTGTCGTCGGCGACGATGATGAGCGCGCGCGTGCCGGGGCTGTTCTTCGTCGGCGAGGCCGTGGACGTGACGGGCTGGCTCGGCGGCTACAACTTCCAGTGGGCGTGGGCGTCCGGCACGGCGGCCGGGCAGGCCGCGGCGGAGTATGCGCGCGGCGCCTGACGGGCCGGGCAAGCCCCGTTTTAGCGGGACCAGGCCCCGTGCCTTTGAACAATCGCTCTGCTATACTCGGTAGTCTTTCCCTGCAAACCTTTATTCGTGTCGGATCATGACGATCATTCGCGTTAAAGAGAACGAGCCGTTCGAAGTTGCAATGCGTCGCTTCAAGCGCACGATCGAGAAGAATGGTCTGTTGACCGAACTTCGTGCGCGCGAGTTTTACGAGAAGCCGACCGCGGAGCGCAAGCGCAAGAAGGCTGCTGCGGTGAAGCGTCATTACAAGCGTATCCGCAGCCAGACGCTGCCGAAGAAGCTGTACTGAACGATTGGGCGCCGCGCGGTTCGCTGAGCGGCGCACCGGCGACTCCGTGCGATCGGGTGATCGCGCAGCCGATCAGGCGGCGAGTCGCCGATGCCGGATTCGAGCAACCCGCTTGAGACACTGTCCCAAGCGGGTTTTTGTGTTGACGCCCGTTCGCGGGCGTCGGATTCACGTTTCCATCCCGGGTGAAAGATGAGTTTGAAAGAGCAGATCAGCGAAGACATGAAGGCCGCGATGCGCGCGAAGGAAAGCGAGCGCCTGGCGACGATTCGCCTGCTGATGGCCGCGATCAAGCAGCGCGAGGTCGATGATCGGGTCACGCTCGACGACGCGGGCATCACGGCCGTGATCGACAAGATGATCAAGCAGCGCAAGGATTCGATCAGCCAGTTCCAGGCCGCCGGCCGCGACGACCTCGTCGCGAAGGAGCAGGCCGAGTTGACTGTGCTGGGCGGCTACATGCCCGCGCAACTGTCGGATGCCGAAGTGGCGGCCGAAGTCCAGGCGGCGGTCGCGCAAACCGGCGCAGCCGGCCCGCAGGACATGGGCAAGGTGATGGGCGTGCTGAAGGGCAAGCTCGCCGGCCGTGCCGACATGACGGCCGTTTCCGCGCAGGTCAAGGCCGCGCTCACGAAGTAAAACCCGTTCCCGGCGCGCGCGGCGTTGCGTGCGCCGGGCGTCGTATTGTCTTTTTTCGCTCGATCCCACGGTGATTCCGCATTCGTTCCTGCAGGACTTGCTGAACCGCGTCGATATCGTCGACGTGGTGGGGCGGTACGTGCAGCTCAAGAAGGGCGGCGCCAACTTCATGGGGCTGTGCCCGTTCCATAACGAGAAGAGCCCGTCGTTTACCGTCAGCCCGACCAAGCAGTTCTATCACTGCTTCGGCTGCGGCGCGCACGGTACGGCGATCGGCTTTCTGATGGAGCATGCGGGGCTCACGTTCCCGGAAGCCGTGCAGGAGCTCGCGCAGTCCGTCGGGCTGACCGTGCCGCACGAGCCGTCGATGCGCGGCGGCGGAGGAGGCGGGGGCGGCGATTATCCGGCGCCGGTGTCGAAATCCGTCGCGACCGCGCTGTCCGATGCGATGACTGCCGCGTGCGATTACTACCGCAAGCAGTTGCGCGGCGCGACCGTCGCGATCCAGTACCTGAAGAACCGGGGCCTGACCGGCGAGATCGCCGCGCGCTTCGGTCTCGGTTATGCGCCGGACGGTTGGCAGAACCTCGAAACCGCGTTCCCCGACTATCGCGACGAGTCGCTCGTCGAGTCGGGGCTCGTGATCGTCAGCGAGAAAACCGATGCGCAGGGTGTCGCGCGCCGCTACGACCGGTTCCGTGAGCGGATCATGTTCCCGATCCGCAACGTGAAGGGGCAGGTGATCGGCTTCGGCGGCCGCGTGCTCGGCAGCGGCGAGCCGAAATACCTGAACTCGCCCGAAACGCCGCTGTTCAACAAGGGCAGCGAGCTGTACGGGCTGTTCGAGGCGCGGCTCGCGATTCGCGAGCGCAAGTACGTGCTGGTCGTCGAAGGCTACATGGACGTCGTCGCGCTCGCGCAACTGGGTTTTCCGAACGCGGTCGCGACGCTCGGCACCGCGTGCACGCCGATTCACGTGCAGAAGTTGCTGCGCCAGACCGACACGGTCATTTTCAGTTTCGACGGCGACTCGGCCGGGCGGCGTGCGGCCCGGCGCGCGCTCGAGGCGTGCCTGCCGCATGCGGCGGACAACCGCACGATCCGGTTCCTTTTTCTGCCGGCTGAGCATGATCCGGACAGCTATGTGCGCGAGTTCGGCGCGGATGCGTTTTCCGAACAGGTCGAGCGCGCGATGCCGCTGTCACAATTTCTGCTCAACGAAGCAATTGCCGGCAAGGCGCTCGATCAGCCGGAAGGCCGCGCGAAGGCGCTGTTCGACGCGAAGCCGCTGCTGCAGGCACTGCCCGCGAACGCGTTGCGCGCGCAGATCATGCACATGTTCGCGGGCCGCCTCGATATCCCGTTCGAAGAGGTCGCGGGTTTATCCGACGTCGACGCGCGGATCGCGGCGCCGCCGCGCCAGGCGCCCGCGCGCAGCGAGCGGCGCCGCGTGACGGACAGCGAAAAGCGTGCGTTGCGCACGCTGGTGATGCATCCGCGTATCGCATCGCAGCTCGACGACGAACAGATTGCGACCCTGCGCGCGTTGCCGCGCATCGGCGAGCTGTTCGCCGAAGTCGTCGATCATGCGCGTGCGCTGGGCGACGGCGCGGAGTTCCGGCTGCTGTCGGATGTCCTGAGGACGTCCTCGAACGGGGCGACTTACGAGGAAATCTTCCGCGAAATTCTGGACTATGATGAAAACGTCCGCGATTTGCTGTTACAGAATCCGGAAGACGAGACGGTGCCCGAGCGGCAGCGCGAACAGGAACGGATCGCGGGGGAGGAGCTGCAGGCGGCGGTGCTCAAGATGCGCTATGACGCCTGCTGCGACCGGCTCGATCGGCTGGCGCGGCAATCCACCTTCACACCCGAGGAATTGGCCGAATTGACGGAATTGAACCAGCAGCGAACCGACATGAAGCGTCGGCTCGGGCTGTAGGCGGCCGGGGCGCTTAGAGAGGGTTCCCCAGCGTGCTATAATATAAGGTTTCCAGCGGTTTGTTTTCCAAGCAGAGGCGAGAATCGCGATGGCAAAGACGACAGGCGGAAAGAAAGCAACAGGCAAGGGCTCGACGGAGCCGACCAAGAAGGTCACAGCGGCCAAGTCTGCTTCTTCCACCAGGACAACGTCTTCAGCATCGTCAGCCCCTGCGGGAAAGAAAACCGCGGCCGGCACTGCTCAGGCTGCGCCGGCGCCGGCAGCCAGAACACGGGCTGCCGCCAGACCCGACTCCGGGCCGGCCAAGCCGGCGGCGAAGCGGGCAAGTGCGAAAAGCGCAAGGGACACGACTGCCGCCGCGGACGAAACGGCAGTACGTACTACTCATGCACCCACGGTTCAACCGGCTGTCGTCCAGCAGCCGCGAGTCGATATAGCCGGTACGGCGAACTCCATGACCAAAAAGCTGAACGAAGTATCCGTCGACGACGACGCAAATCAGAGCGACGAGCAGCCCGCAGCCGCGGCTGCACCGGGCAAATCCAAGGTGCGCGATCGTCGCGCCAAGGAAAAGGCGCTGCTGAAGGAAGCGTTCGCGACGAGCACGCCGGGCACGGCCGAGGAGCTCGAAGAGCGCCGCGTGAAGCTGCGCGCGCTGATCAAGCTCGGCAAGGAGCGCGGCTTCCTTACGTACGCCGAAATCAACGATCACCTGCCGGACAACTTCACCGAGACCGAAGCCCTCGAAGGCATCATCGGCACGTTCAACGACATGGGCGTGGCGGTCTACGAGCAGGCGCCGGACGCGGAAACGCTGCTCCTGAACGACAACGCGCCGGCCGCGTCATCGGACGATGAAGTCGAAGAGGAAGCGGAAGTCGCGCTGTCCACCGTCGATTCGGAATTCGGCCGCACGACCGATCCGGTCCGGATGTACATGCGCGAAATGGGCACGGTCGAGCTGCTCACGCGCGAAGGTGAAATCGAGATCGCGAAGCGGATCGAGGACGGCCTGCGCCACATGGTGATGGCGATTTCCGCGTGCCCGACGACGATCGCCGACATCCTCGCGATGGCCGAGCGCGTCGCGAACGAAGAGATCCGCGTCGACGAGCTCGTCGACGGCCTGCTCGATCCGAATGCTTCGGACTCCGCCGATACGGACGGCTTCTCCGCGAAGGAAGCGGAAGCCATCGAGAACGAGGACGAGGAAGCCGAAGAGGAAGAGGAAGAAGAGGAAGAGGAGGAGGATGACGGTGCCGCACAGGCATCGGCCAACGCCGCCCAGCTCGAAGCCCTCAAGCGCGCATCGCTCGAGAAGTTCTCGCAGATCAGCGAGTGGTTCGACAAGATGCGCCGCGCGTTCGAAAAGGAAGGCTACAAGTCGAAGGCCTACCTGAAGGCGCAGGAAACGATCCAGACCGAACTGATGACGATCCGCTTCACCGCGCGTACCGTCGAACGCCTGTGCGACACGCTGCGTGCTCAGGTGGACGAAGTGCGTCAGGTCGAGCGCCAGATCTTGCACATCGTCGTCGACAAGTGCGGCATGCCGCGTTCGGAATTCATCGCGCGCTTCCCGGGCAACGAAACCGACCTCGACTGGGCCGAGAAGATCATGGCCGAAGGCCATTCGTACAGCGCGGTACTGTCGCGTAACGTTCCGGCGATCCGCGAACAGCAGCAGCGCCTGCTCGACCTGCAGGCGCGCGTCGTGCTGCCGCTGAAGGACCTGAAGGAAACCAACCGCCAGATGGCGGCCGGCGAACTGAAGGCACGCCAGGCGAAGCGCGAAATGACCGAGGCCAACCTGCGTCTCGTGATCTCGATCGCGAAGAAGTACACGAACCGCGGCCTGCAGTTCCTCGACCTGATCCAGGAAGGCAACATCGGCCTGATGAAGGCGGTGGACAAGTTCGAATACCGTCGCGGCTACAAGTTCTCGACCTATGCGACGTGGTGGATCCGTCAGGCCATCACGCGTTCGATCGCGGACCAGGCGCGCACGATCCGTATTCCGGTTCACATGATCGAGACGATCAACAAGATGAACCGCATCTCGCGGCAGATCCTGCAGGAAACCGGTCTCGAGCCGGATCCGGCAACGCTCGCCGAGAAGATGGAAATGCCGGAAGACAAGATCCGCAAGATCATGAAGATCGCGAAGGAGCCGATCTCGATGGAAACGCCGATCGGTGACGACGACGATTCCCATCTCGGCGACTTCATCGAGGACACCAACACGGTCGCGCCGGCGGATGCCGCGCTGCATGCAAGCATGCGGGACGTCGTGAAGGACGTGCTCGATTCGCTGACGCCGCGCGAGGCGAAGGTGCTGCGGATGCGCTTCGGCATCGAGATGAGCACGGACCACACGCTCGAGGAAGTCGGCAAGCAGTTCGACGTCACGCGCGAGCGGATCCGTCAGATCGAGGCCAAGGCGCTGCGCAAGCTGCGTCACCCGAGCCGTTCCGACAAGCTGAAGTCGTTCCTCGAAGGGAACTGATTTCCAGCGTTTCTCCTGCGAACGCCGCCGGCATCTGCGTGATGCCGGTGGCGTTCGTCTCCTTTGTTGTTACAATGCCGGCCCGGCTTCCTTGCCGGGGCTGCGTGTAGCACGCGTCGTATCTCATCAGGGCTTGTAGCTCAGCGGTTAGAGCAGTCGACTCATAATCGATTGGTCGCGGGTTCGAACCCCGCCGGGCCCACCAGATTCGCTTCCACGGTGTTCCATGGATTGCCGCAAACCCGCGATAGCCGCAAGGCTTCGCGGGTTTTTTATTGATTCAACGCGAAATTCCGGGGAAGGCGACGCGGCTCTTTAGGAAGAAGTACTCCTCGTCGCGGCACCCGTAAGCCCTGCGCTTGATGACCGTGATGGTGTTGTTGATGCCTTCGACAACGCTGGTATTGAGCGGATGGCGGCAGCGAGTCACGATTCCGTGCCAGTAGCTCTGCAAGCGCTCGGCGCACTTTTGCAAGGCGGCGATCCCGCTTTGCTGAGGCCTGTTCGAACCACTGCCCCCAAGCCTTGTCCGCCCAGGCCGGCTTTCGGTAGAACCAGAGCCGGTTGAGCTCGTCGCGTAGCACGTAGACGCATAACAGCGACCGATTGGCGGCCAGCAACTCCTTCAACTGCACTGCCTGTTCTGGCTTCAGATTGTGGCCATACTGACGCAAGCGGCGCCGGCGGTTCCGCTGTCGGTATCGAGCGGGCAGGCGGAGAGGATGGTCGACGCGGTGGGGTTGATGGAAGCGCTCGGAGGCAGCGGGTCAACGGACGAGATGGAATCTGGGTCGGCTTCGACCGGTGGGCGCATCGAACGGCGCTATCCGGGCCCGGCCAGCCTCAGGTCCGGCTCGACCAGGAATTGGGATTTCACATGGTCGACGACATGGATGACCACGCCGCTCGCCCGGCGCGTCCTCGGTGAATAGTCGAACTCGGTCGCATCGGCGTCGGCGGATGCCGGCCTCACGAGAAACACGCGCATCCCGGCCTTGAATACGTGATGCGAGGGCAGACGCTGATTGACCAGTTCGATGAATTGCGTGGCCGAGATCACGGGCATGAAAGCAGACATGGATCTTCTCCGGTACGAACTGATAACGCGTTCAGGACGGACAAGCGTGAGCGTCGCAGGATTTCACGCAGTCAGAGGCCGCGGCATCAAAGCGTACCGCGGGCCGTGGACGAATCGGCATTCAACCAGTAGCCGTGCTTGCCGTAGAACTGATGCAGCACAATCTCGTCGCTTCGATAGACGGGCTGCGAATCGTCGTATTCGGGGCTCTGGCGAATCGAGTCGCGGTTGAGCGCGGTTGATACCGTTTCCCTGGCCCAGTCCACCCGGTCGAGCCAGTGCGTCGCGATCAGGACTGCCTTGGTGGTCAACCACCAGTTCCGCGTACTGATTGCGAGATAGCGGATCACCCAGGCTTCATCGTCATAGATGAAGTCGGACACGCGGCCGATGCGTCCGGCCGTGGTTTCGAGCCGGTAATCCTTGACCCGGCCGGTGCCGCGCAGATGCGTATCCGTCGGTGTGTCTGCGGGCGCGTCGGCCCCCGCGTCGGCCGGCGTTGCGCGAGTGGGCAGCGGACTTCCAGCCTCGAAATCTTGCGACAGGGCGGCAGAATGGAACGCAGGGTATGCGCCCATGCCCCACAGGTTCGGGCCACCCCAGTAGGGCGGGTAATGGTAGTACCGCAGGTATTCGACCTCGTGTTGACGGGATAGCGGCTTGCGTGTGTCCAGATTCGGGCTGTCTCCTACTTGATGGCGCGTCAGGTCGACATGCAGCGTGCTGGATCGGGAGTCGGTGTGCTTGACGGAGTAGGGCGAGATGAGCACCCGCCTCTCATGCAGCCAGTCGCCCGTCTTGACGACGAGGTAGCGGATGCACCAGTTGTCGTCGTCGAAGTAGGCTTGAATGACGTGTCCGATGTCGCCGTCCTTCGCGCGGACCGCGCTTCCGTGCAATTCCTTGATGCTTCGTAGCATGATGTTCTCGTCAGATCGATGCGCGGCATGTCGATGATCCGGCTGAACCGCGTGCCGTGCGGTGGCGTCCAGTCGCCCGCCCGTGGATGCCGAGCGATTCGTACCGATCCCGTTCATGCTCGTGGTGCCACAGTCTGATATTTCGTCGTGACGGATTCCGGCATGCTTTCACGATACTGGCAACGGACTGCCGACGCGGTACGAAAGCGTACAAAGTGTGTGCCGGATCGGACATGGGGCTGTCGGATCGACGCGGATCAGGCGGCTATTCGCGCCGCATGTCTGTGCGGTGCCGGACGCTTGGTCTTCATCCGATTACGCGCCGTCCGGGGCGTCGTCCGCACAGGCTTCGGCAACTTGAGCAGCGCGCTGCCCGCAGGCGTGGCGCTACCGCGAACACTGCGTCGGCGGCATGTCGCGCATCTTCGGAACACCACCACCGGGAAAACATGGGAGTGTGCCGTCCCGATGGCAATCGAAGTATGCTGTGGCGCGGCACGGTCCGCGCGCGATGCCTGTCGGGCGCCCGGGCAGCCGTCGAGCCCCGAGATCCATCCGGCGGCCGGAATAAACATGCTTCGCCCGGGAGTGGCGACGGTAATCATGATCATGCTGCGTTCGTGGGGTGCGATTCTTTCGTTGCTGGCGCTCGTCGCGTGCGCCAGCCTGCCGCCGCAGGCCGACCGCGCGCCGACGCATGCGTTCGCCGACACGGAAAACACGCGGCTGGGCGTTGCGTTCCGCCAGCAGGCCGGTATGCATCCGGGGCAGGACGCGTTTCATCTGCTGACGGATCCGGTCGATGCGCTGGATGCGCGCGTGCTGCTTGCGGACCGCGCGGACCGGTCGCTGGACCTTCAGTACTACATCTGGCACGACGACCTGACCGGGCACGAACTGGCCGACGCGATCATTCGCGCGGCCGATCGCGGCGTGCGCGTCCGCGCGCTGCTCGACGATCTCGGCACGAACGCGGACGACCGCAAGCTGCTCGAGATCAGCTCGCACCCGAACATCGAGATCCGGCTGTTCAACCCGGTTGCCACGCGTACGTTCAAGAAGATCGGCACGGTGTTCGAGTTCTCGCGCGTCAACCGGCGCATGCACAACAAGGCGATGATCGCGGACAACCAGGCGGCGATCGTCGGCGGCCGCAATATCGGAGACGAATACTTCGGCGCATCGTCGATGCTGGAGTTCGGCGATCTCGATGTCGTCGTCCATGGTCCGGTCGTGAAGGACATCTCGACGGAATTCGATACGTTCTGGAATTCCCCGTATGCGTATCCGATCGACGCGCTGGTCGGGCACGACGCGGCGCCGGGCGGGCTGGACCGCGAGCGCGAACGGTTGCGCGACTACCTGAGGGCGATGGAGGACAATCCTTACGTGCTCGAAGCGAGGCAACGGCTCGACCGGATCGTTCATGGGCAGGGCACGGAACTGTCGTGGGGGCGCGCGACGGTGCTGTACGACGATCCGTCGAAGATCGCGCATTCGCCGAAGGACAGCGACGGGCATCTGATGCCGCAGCTGCGCGCGCTCGCATTGCAGCCCGAACATGACCTGCTGATCGTGTCGCCGTATTTCGTGCCGGGCGAGGCCGTCGTCGATCGGCTGCGCGCGCTCTCGGCGCGCGGCGTGCGCGTGACGGTGCTGACCAATTCGCTCGCGTCGACCGACGTGGCGGCCGTGCATGCCGGCTACCGGCGCTACCGAAGCGATCTCGTGGCGGCCGGCGTGCGGCTTTACGAGCGGAGGCCGTCGGGCGACAAGAGCATTTCGAAGCAGGTCATCATCGGGTCGTCGCGTGCGTCGCTGCATGCGAAGACTTACGTGTTCGACCACAAGAGCATTTTCATCGGGTCGATGAATCTCGATCCGCGCTCGCTGAACCTCAATACGGAGATCGGCGTTTACTGCGAGAGTCCGGCGATTGCGTCGCAGGTTGCAAACGACCTGGAATCGCGACTCGACCGTATCGCGTGGCGCGTCGAGCCGAGGACCGATCCGGCGGGGAAGGGGCAGCTCAAGTGGGTTCAGACCGATTCGGACGGGACGGTCGTCGAACTCGATCAAGAACCGGAAGTGTCGGCCGCGCGCCGGATGGAAGTCTGGTTTCTCGGGCTGTTTCCGATCGAGTCGCAACTGTGAGCGACGATGCGGCGTGCTGCGCTCAGCACAGCGAGCGGTTGAGTTTTTCGATGACGTCCGCGAACTGCCTCGTCGCTGTTTCGATCGTCGCGTCGCTTAGCCCGGAATATCCGAGCACGAAGCCGTTGTACCGGCGGCCGTCGCCGACACCGTAGCTGCTCAGCGGCTGAAGCAGCAAGCCATGCGCGTCCGCCGCGCGCGCGACTTCGGTATCGTGCAGCGGCAGCGCGAGATCCGCCGACAGATGCATGCCGCCCGGGCTTTCCCGAACGCTCAACGAAGTGCCCAGATGGCGGGCGAGTGCCGCTTCGAGGCTGCTGCGCCGCGCGGCATACAGCGCCCGCATGCGGCGCAGGTGCCGCGCAAAGAGGCCGGTGTCGATGAATTCGGCCATCGCCAGTTGATCGGCGGAATGGCCGCGATGGACGAGTTCGCGCAGCGTCCTGGCGAAGCGGTCGACCAGCACGGGCGGCACCACCATGAAGCCGAGCCGGAGCGCGGGAAACATCGTCTTGCTGAACGTGCCGAGATAGCAGACGGGCGCGTCGGCATCGAGGCCCTGGATCGCCGGGAGCGGCTGGCCGCCATGGCGGAACTCGCTGTCGTAGTCGTCCTCGATGATCCACGCGCCGCATGCGCGCGCATGCTCGACGAGCGCCGCACGTCGCCGCGGGCTCATCAGCGCGCCGAGCGGGTATTGGTGCGACGGCGTCGTATAGATCAGCCGGGGCGATTGGGCACGCCACTGTTCGTCGGTCGGCGCCATGCCTTCGTGGTCGACCTCGATCGGCACGATATTCAGGCCGGTCGAGCGAAATGCCGTCCTGGCGCCGTTATAGCAAGGGTTTTCGAGCCAGCCGAATTCGCCGGGATCGGCCAGCATGCGCGCGCACAACTCGAGGCTGCCCTGCGTGCCGTCGGTGATGAATACCTGGCCAGCTTCGCAGCGCACGCCTCGCGAAACCTGGATGTAGGCGGCTACGGCGCGCCGCAATTCGGGCAGCCCTTCGACCGGGCCATACGCGAGCTGGGCGGGCTTGACGGCTTTCCATGCGCGCTCGATGCAACGGCGCCACTGGGCGACCGGGAATTCGTCGAGCGAAGGAAGGCCGGGGACGAACGGCAGCATGCATTCGGGCTCGGGATGGGCGTTCTCCAGGCCGTACACGCGCTCGGCCAGGCGAACCGGGGCCGGGCTGTCGTCATTCCCGGCGCTCGAACGGCCGCATCCGTCCCACAGCGTGATCGTGCCGTTGCGCGTGGCCGCCACGAAGCCTTCCTCGGCAAGACGCTCATACGCATAGACCGCGGAGTTGCGCGCGATGCCCAGCTCCGCCGCGAGCACGCGCGTCGACACGAGCCGCGTGCGGGGCGGAATCTGCCCGTCCAGCAGCATGTTGCGCAGGCTCCGGTACAGGGCTTCCTGCTGGCTGTGTCTTGTCGTGCCGTCCTGTCTGGAAAGCGACGAGATGAGCAGCGCGAGATCCATAGGCTGGTTCCAGAATTTTTCCTTGGGCTGGTTCTTTTTAAGAATCAATGCACATCGTATTGTTCGCATTCTCGCGGCGCAGCCCCGTGCCGGGCGATTCGCAGCGGATTGCCGGTACGTCGGACGATCGTTGCAACGGCGTATTTTGATCGATTCGGCGCGCGACTGTCGATAAGTCGATCGACCCGTCGTTCGGGCGTGGATGCTGCACGATTCCGATTCGATTCATTTCGCAGTGCATAGATGTTTTCGATCGAATTCCGCGTGTTGCCGAAACGCGGACCGCTCGATGCGCGCCAGATGGCGCACGAACAGGAAAACCAGACATGAAAGACCATACCCTCATCTCTCCCGCATCCCGTACCACCATACGCCGCCTGCCCGAACTGGCGAATCACGATCGCACGATGCTCCACCGCATCGTGGACGATGCGTACGTCTGTCACATTGCATTCGGCGACGGACACGACACGCACTGCATCCCGACCGCGCACTGGAGAAGGGGCGATGACCTCTATATTCATGGATCCAACGGGAGCCGGATGATCAAGGCGTTGTCTGCGGGCACGCAGGCGTCCGTGGCGATTACGCTGCTGGATGGGCTCGTGCTGGCCAAGTCTGCCTTCAGTCATTCGATGAATTATCGATCGGCGGTGATCTACGGGCAGTTCGACACGGTGGAGGGTAGTGCGGAAAAACTCGCGGCGCTGGATGCCTTCATGGACAAGATCGCCGCGGGCCGCAAGCATGAAGCGCGACCGGGCAATTCGAAGGAACTCAACGCAACCAGCGTGCTGCGGATTTCCCTTGAGGAAGCGGCCGTGAAGGTCAGCGATTCGCTGCCGTCCGACAAGGAGGAAGATCTCGCGCTCGCCGTGTGGGCGGGAATTCTGCCCCTGAAGACGACGCGCGGTACGCCGGTTCATGCCGACGGGAGCGGCAGCGTGCCCGTGCCGGACTACGTCCGGAACTGGGCCGATTGAGTATCGCGGCAAGATCGGGATGTTTGGCAGAAAACCCGCGAGGCTTCGCGGGTTTTTTACGCAGTTGCATGCGCTTCCGGGTGCGCGAAACGGCGCGCACCCGGAACGGCGTCGGTCATCGATCCATCAGCGCGCGAAATCCGACGTGCTCTGGATGAACGCGTTCAGCTTCGAGATGTTCACGCTGCCGAAGCCCGTCGTCGCGTCCCAGCCGGCCTTCGCCTTGTAGCCGTAGGTGCCGCTGCCGTTGTTGCCGGACGTGACGTCGTGCAGCAGCGCCGCGTTGGTCGGGAAGTACTTGTAGATGCTCGACGCGGGGAACCCGAGCGCATTGTTGTTCGCCGACTGCAGCCGCGCCCAGATGCCCGTGAAGATCGGCGCGGCGAGGCTCGTGCCGCCTTCGTTGTTCAGGTAGCCCGAGCCCCACAGCGTGTCGGACGTCTGGCCGTTCACCACCAGAATCGCGCCGGTGCGCAGGTCGGCGTCGAAGCCGACGTCCGGCAGCGCGCGCTTGGTCGACCCGGTGAGGCTCGACGATTGCCACGACGGCGCGGCCTCGTACTTGCTGTATCCGCCGCCCGTCGACCACACGGTGCCCGGCTGCCAGCTCGGATCGTTCCAGACGATCTCGCTGTTGTACGCATTGGTCGACGTGTTGGTGAACAGCGTCGTGCCGCCCACGGCGATCACGTACGGCGACGTCGCCGGTTCGCTCACCGTGTAGGTCGAGCGCGACGGCGTGCCGCTCGCGCATTCGTACGCGCCATGGTCGCCCGCGGATACGGAGAAGGTTTGCCCTTGAGCGACCGCCTGCTTGAAGATGGTGTCGTCGGTCGCCTGCGAGCCGGTGCTGTTTGCGGACGATTCGCACACGCCGAGCGACACGTTGATCACCTTCGCGACGTTGTCCGTCACCACCTTGTTGTACGCGGCCGTGATCGCGGTGAGCGTCATCGACGGCGCCGCGTAGAACACGACCTGCTTCACGCTGCCGCCGGCGGCGCCGACGATCGACTGGCTGTCGAGGTTCCACTCGACGGTGCCGGACGTATCGGTATACGAACTGCCTGCCGGGCCCGTCTGCACGATGCTGCTGCTGATCGTGCCGAGGCCGTTGTTCGCGGCGAACGTATTGAGGTCGCTCACCGTCTGCGACAGGTCGCCTTCGGAGATGATGCCGACCGTGGTTTGCGAGGCCGTCGGCGTGCCGTCGCCGCCGTAGAGCGACGAGAATTCGGTCGGGTTGTGCGGCACCGCCGACGCGCCGGCCGGGATCGTCAGGTTGCTGGTGTTGCCTTGCGGCTTGCTGCCCGCGCCGGTATGCATCAGCTCGACGTTCTGCAGGCCGAGCACCGCGCCCACGATGCCGCCGATCGCGTTCGGCACTTGTGCGGCGTCGGTATTCGCATAGACGCTGCGGCCGTTGCGCGTGAAGCGCTTGAGCGTCGTGCGGAACGCCGACTTGATGGTCGCCGCGGTGCCGGATGCGGACACCAGCAGCCGGTTCGGCGCGACCACGATGTTCACGAAACCTTCCTTGCGCAGGTGCGCGACGACGGACGCGACCTGCTGGTCGGTCGGCGCATATTGCGCGGCGAACTGCGCGGGCGTGAGGAACTGCCGGTAGTGCGGCGAGCCGGGCGTATGCAGGTCGCGCAGGTACTTGTCGAGTTGCGCTTCGTTGCGCAGGTTCAGCCCGAGCACGATGTCCACCGATTCGCCGGGCGCCATGTCGATGGCCGCGGCTGCTGCCGCGGCCGTGCTCGCGGCAGGCGCGCCGGCTTCGCTCTGCTGCACGAGCGGCAGGAACCCTTTGGTGCGCGTTTCCGTCCAGCCGGCTGCCGGCGCGGCGTGGGCGGTCGCCATGCCGAACGAAGCGGCCGCGGCGGCGCATGCGAGCTTGACGATGCGAATGTGCTTTTGTTTCTTGTCTGCAACCTGATTCATTTGAATTACCCCTCCGGTTGAACATCGAACGGCACGAACAACAACGGTCGACGGCGGTGCGGGTCGTGCATCGCCGCATTCTGTCGCGCTCGCGCGGTTGGCGCGGACGCGACAGGGCCTTTCGCCCGATCCGGAAAGGTGGTTTCTCCCCGGGGGCGAAATACGGAAAACGCGGTAGCGGAAGGGCTGCGCCGCGATGCGGGGCAGCCGCGCGGACATGGCGCGGGCGGGATTGCTAGAGCAACAGCTTCGGTATCCTGCTCATTTCATTCGATCCTTCGGCCCGCTGCCGGATGGCAGTCGTCCAATGAGATGCATCGGGATATTGCATGCGCCGGTGCGCGAACGACACGGCCGGCGGCGAGCACTTCGGTGCGGCGGAAGCGAAAAAACGTAGAGCGGAATCGATTGCGTGGTGAACAATTCGTCCAATTGCTTGAATCGGACGGTATCAAGAACGAAAGCGGAGTGTCAAACTTTTTTTGATCATATGAAACAAAATTAAATCGAATAACGTGCAATGTTTTTGAAAAGATCGGCGGTATTTTGTAATTTTCGAGGTCGCCTTCGCAGGTAATGCCGGAGGCGATTCGCCAATCATTTCCGATTCGTTCTGTAATGGGCCGAGCGTTATCGAGGAGGTGCTCGACATCGTCGCCGGCACGGTCACTGCGCGCCCCACGCTGATTTCGTAGTAGTGCGTATGGAGACGCTATCGTGCATGTATCGCTCAGGCGATGCTGCAGACGATCGAACGCGCGATGCCTTCATGTGCTTGACGAACTGCATTTCAAGCATCGATACCGGTCGGCATGGTTACCGGTCATCGCGCGAGACGGCCGCGCGGCAACGATCAACCCGCCTTCAACCCGCGTCCGCCTGCCATCCGAGCCCGAGGCTCTTCTGCAGCGACACGTAATCCTTGATCAGTTCGGCTTGCCCGGCAATCACGTTCTGCTGCGCGGACAGCGCTTCGCGTTGCGTGTCGAGCAGGTCGATCATCGACGCGACGCCCGCGCGATAGCGTTCGTCCATCAGCGATCGGGAATGCACGGCCGACGTTTGCACCTTGGTGAGCGCAACGACGTGTTCGCGCTGGTGCCCATAGCGCTGCAGTGCGGTGTTCGCATCCTGCAACGCGCCGAGCACCGCCTTCTGGTAATTCGCTTCCGCTTCGTCGCGCGACGCTTCGGCCGCGCGCACCGCGCCGCGTGTGCGTCCGAAGTCGAGAATGTTCCATTGCAGGTACGGCGCACCGACCCACGTGAAGTTCTGCTTGCGCAACAGATGGCCGGGGTCCGTCGCACTGAAGCCGAGATCGCCGAGCAGCGTCACCTTCGGGAAATAGTCGGCGACATGCTCGCCGATCTGCGCATGGCTCGACGCGAGCCGACGCTCGGCCGCGCGAATGTCGGGGCGCTGCTTCAGCAGTGCGGCCGGATCGCCGATTGCGACGCTGCCGGGCAGCGTCGGCAGCGGGGTGTCCGGTGTCGACAGCGCGGCGTCGAGCGCGCCCGGCGCGCGGCCCGTCAGGATCGCGAGCCGGTCGAGCGATTCCGTTACCTGCGCGTCGAGCGGGATCAGCGATGCACGCGTGTTCTCGACCAGCGTCGTCAGGCGTTCGATGTCCACATCGGCCGCGACGCCGCGCGCGCGGCGCTGCTGCGTGAGTTCGAGCATCTTCTGCTGCAGTTCGGCCGTGCGCTGCGACAGCGTGAGACGCTGCTGCCGGTCGCGCAGGTCGACGTATGCGGTCGCGACTTCGGCGGCGATCGACACCTGGGTGTCAGAGAGGTCGGCGTCGACGGCCTCTGCCTGCGCGGATGCGGCTTCAACCGCACGGCGTGTGCCGCCGAACAGGTCGATTTCCCAGGTCGCGTCGAAGCCGGCCGAATAGAGTTGCAGTGGTCCGGAGCCGCCAAGCGACGGCGATGCGCCGCTTGACTGGTTCGAGCCGTTCGACGGCAGCAGCGAGCCGAGCGCGCTGACGTCCGGTTCGCGCATGCGGATGGCCGCAACGGTGGCCGACGATTTCGGCAATTGGGCCGCGCGCTGTTGCGAGAGCTGCGCACGCGCTGCGCGCAAGCGCGCCTGCGCGGCGTGCAGGTCGGGGTTGTACACGAGCGCGGCGGTGATCAGGTCGTCGAGCTGGCGATCGTTCAGCGCGTGCCACCACGCGCTCGGTGCGGGCGCTGAGGTGTCGACGCCGGATGCCGGCGCGCGCACGAAGGTCGGCGCATCCGGCGCGGCGGGTGCGCCGCGGTAGTCGGGGCCGACCGTGCAGCCGGCGAGCAGGCACGCGGCCGCGCACAGCGTGAGTGCAGGGCGGCGGGGCGGGGAGAAGGATTTCATCGCGTAAGACGGTTCAATGGCCGGACGACATCGGCTGCGGGCCGCGTGGCGTTCTCAGCAGCAGCGCGAGCGGCACGCACGCGAGCAGCGCGAGGCCCAGCAGATAAAAGGTTTCGGAATAGGTCATCACGACCGCCTGGATCTGGATCTGCTGCGCAAGCTGTCCGAGCGCACGCATGTTCGAATACGCGAGATCGCCGGTGTGAGCGAACCAGTTGGCCGCGTAGGCCGACAACCGGTCCTGCCCGATCAGCGAGTTCGCGCTCACCGATTCGCGGAGCGCGGCCGTATGGAAGGTCGTGCGCCGGTCGATCACGGTGCCGATGATCGCGAGCCCGATCGAGCCGCCGAGATTGCGCGCCATGTTGTAGAGCCCGGCCGCGTCGCCCGAGTCCTCGCGCGCGACGGCCGCCATCGACGCCTGGTTGAGCGGCATCATCGCGAGCATCTGCGCGACGCCGCGGATCAGCTGCGACCATACGAAGTCGTGGCCGACGCTCTGCGCGGTCAGGCCGATGTCGAGCATGCAGCTCAGGCAGAACAGCAGCAGCCCCGAGATCACGAGAACGCGGAAGTCGACCTTGCCGAGCAGGCGCGGCAGGATCGGCATCACGAGAAAGGCCGGCAGCCCCGACAGCAGCATGATCGCGCCGGCCTGCTCCGCGTTGTAGCCGGCGACGATCGCGAGGAACTGCGGCAGCAGGTAGGACACGCCGTACAGTCCGGCGCCGACCGCAGACACGATCACGATCACGCTCGCGTAGCGCGGGTTGCGCATCAGCGACAGCCGCATGATCGGCCGCTTCGCGAAGCGCTGCGACAGCGCGATCAGGATCATCCCGGCGAGCGACACGGCGCTCAGCGTGACGATCATCTGCGATTCGAACCAGCGTTCGCGCTGGCCCTCCTCGAGCACGACGGTGAGCGAGCTCAGCCCGATCGCGAGGCCGGCGATCCCGAGCCAGTCCGCGTTGAAGAACGTAGTCCATTGCGGGCGGTCCGACGGCAGCCCGAACCACAGCAGCGCCATCAGCAGCAGGCACACGGGCAGGTTCAGGAAGAAGCACCAGCTCCAGTTCACGTTCTCCGCGAGCCAGCCGCCGAGCACGGGGCCGAACAGCGGCCCGAGCAGCACGATCAGGCCGAACAACGTCATCCCGACCGGTAGCTGCGACAGCGGCAGCCGCGTGCGGATGATGGTCTGCGCGGTCGGGATCAGTGCGCCGCCCGTGAAGCCCTGGCCGATCCGGCCGGCGATCATCATCGGCAGCGAATGCGACCAGCCGCACATCATCGAGAACGCGATGAAGAGCGCGGAGTTCGTCAGCAGGAAATTGCGCAGCCCGAACACGCGCGTGAGCCACGCGGCAAGCGGGATCATCACGATTTCCGACATCAGGTAGCCGGTCGAGATCCACGTGCCTTCGGTGCCGGTCGCGCCGATTTCGCCCTGGATCTGCGGCAGCGCGGAGTTCGTGATCGAGATGTCGAGCGTCGCCATCAGTGCGCCGAGCGCGCCGGCCGCGACCGCGATCCAGTCGGTCACGCTCGCGCGGCTTTCGTGCGGCGGCGCGGGTGTCGTCGCGGGCGTGTCAGCCATGGCGCTTCTCGTCGCGGGCCGAGCGCGTATCGACGTCGACCGTCACCGACAGTCCCGGCAGCAGCATGCGCTGCGCGCGGGCATCCGCGGCGAGGCGGATGCGCACCGGCACGCGCTGGACGATCTTCGTGAAGTTGCCGGTCGCATTCTCGGGCGGCAGCAGCGCGAACTGCGCGCCGGTGCCGGGCGCGAAGCTGTCGACGACGCCGGACAGCGCGCCGTCCGGCAGCGCGTCGACGTGCAGTGCGACGGGCTGGCCGATGCGCATCTGGCCGATCTGCGTTTCCTTGAAGTTCGCGACGAGATAGATCGCGTCGACCGGCACGACGGTCAGCAGGCGCGTGCCGGGTTGCACATATTGACCGACGCGCACCGTGCGATCGCCGACGCGGCCGTCGAGCGTGCTGCGCACGACCGTGTTGTCGAGGTCGAGCTGCGCCTGCGCGGCACTGGCCTGCGCGGCCTCGAGCTGCGCGCGTGCCTGCTGGAGTTGCGCGGTGAACGACGCGATCTGCGTGCGTGCGGCTGCGATCGACGCATTGTTCGCGGCGAGCGTCGCGGCTGTCTGGTCGCGCGTGCTCTTCAGGTCGGCGACGCGTTCGTGCGTTTCGGCACCGGTCGCCGCGAGCGGCGCATAGCGCGCGTATTCGTCGCTTGCGTGACGTGCATTGATCTGCGACACCTTCGCCTGCGCATCGGCTTGGTCGAGATTCGCGTGCTGCTGGTTGATGTCGGCTTCGGCGCGCGCGATATCGGCGCGGCGCGCGTCGACGGTCGCGAGCGATTGCGCGAGTGCAACCTGGTACTGGCGGACGTCGAGCCGCACGAGCGGATCGCCGACCTTCACGGCCTGGTTGTCGCGGACGTAGACGTCGGTGACGTAACCGGCGACCTTCGGCGCGGCAGTCATGCTGTCCGCCTGCAAATAAGCGTCGTTGGTGCTTTCGATGAAGCGGCCGACCGTCCACCAGCGGCCGAGCCAGACGGCGGCGCCGAAGGCAGCGAGCACGGCGACGACGAGCAGGATGCGTCGCTTCGATCCGCTGGTTCCGTTGCGCGGCGTTGTTCCGGTTTCCTGACGATTTGCTTTCTGTGGCGGATCTTGCAACGTCGACATGCGGGCATCCAATTTATTCCAGGTGGAAGAATTATTCCAGTTGCTAAAATTGTGTCAAGTAGAATGTCGGTCGATCGGATGACGAGGAAGGCATGAACGAAGCGAAGAAGCTGCGCCGCACGTCGGCGGGCGGCTACGCGCGCGGCGACGAGACGCGCCAGCGGATCATCGAGGCGGCGATCGAGCTGTTCGGCGAACGCGGGTTCGCGGGGGCGTCGACGCGCGAGATCGCCGCGATGGCCGGCGTGAACGCGCCGGCGCTCCAGTACTACTTCGAGAACAAGGAAGGCGTTTACCGCGCGTGCGTGGAGACGATCGCCGAGCACGGCTGGGAGGTGTTCGCGCCGGCGGTCGGCCATGCGTGGGCGATGCTCGATGCGGACGCTGACGTCGACGTGCTGATCGACGCGTTCGTCGCGCTGCTGCGCGCGCTGTCGGACCGGATGTTCACGGCGCCGAAGACGATGAACCAGCGGATGTTCTTCGCACGCGAGCAGGGTGGCCAGGAGCCGGCGAGTGCGAGCGAAATCCTGATGAAGCGCATGCGCAAGCCGCTCAACGACGTGAGCGCCGAACTGATCGGCCGCATCTCGGGGCGGCCGGCCGACGATCCCGTCACGCGGTTGCGCGCGCTGAGCCTGTTCGGGCAGATCACGGTATTCCACATCGCGCAGCGTTCGGCGCTTCAACTGCTCGAATGGGAAGCGTTCGACGGCGAGCGCGCGGTGCTGCTGATCGAGACGATCGCCGACCAGACGCGCGTGCTGCTCGAACAATGGCATGCGCAGCGGGACGCGTGTGCCGCTGCTGAAGCCGGTGCGAAGCGCGGGCAGCGTGCTGCGGCGAAACGCACGGCGAAGCCGGGTGCGTCGACGCCCGCGGCGGCAAGCACGCGGCGCGTGAAGAAGCCCGCCGCGCGTTGAGCGCGGCGCGCCGTTAGCCGTTGCCGGTCAGCTCGGCTTGCGCTCCGGTTCGCCGGCCGACGGCGGCCGGGCCGCCGTTGCGGCGGCATTGCCGTTGCGGGTGCTGCGGCCGCTTTCGCC
Organism: Burkholderia sp. NFPP32; assembly: GCF_900119325.1. Lineage (NCBI taxonomy): Bacteria > Pseudomonadati > Pseudomonadota > Betaproteobacteria > Burkholderiales > Burkholderiaceae > Burkholderia > Burkholderia sp. NFPP32. The sequence goes on from NZ_FPJP01000008.1 coordinate 238,099, forward strand.
TTCGTCCTCGCTTTCGCCGTTGCCTTCCGGCCGCGATCCATCCGCGTACGCGACGAGGCTGCGTTGCGGATTGGCGATCCGGATGCCGCGTTCGCGGAACGTCTCCGCGATCCGCCGGTTGAATTCACGCTGCACGCTCCAGCGCGTCGAGTCCGTGCACTGCATCTGCCCCGCGAGCGCAACGGCCGCGCCGTCGACCTGGTCGATGCCCCAGTAGCTGAAGTCGGACAGGATGCCGTCGTGGTACTGCGGATCGTCGCGCAATGCGGTGCCGATCTCCTTGAGCGTCGCGATCGCGCGATCGATGTCCTCGCCGTACGCGATGCTGACCTTGACGGCCGCGTTGCCGAGCCCGCGATTCGTATTGTTGACGGTCGTCACCGAGCTGAACGGAATCGTGTACAGCGATCCGTCGCCTGCACGCAGCCGCACGGTGCGGATCGACAGGTATTCGACCGTGCCCGACACGCCGGCGAGCGTGACCCAGTCGCCGACCTGCATCGCGTTTTCCATCAGCAGGAAGATCCCGGTGATGAAATCCTGCACGAGCTTCTGCGAGCCGAAGCCGAGCGCGACGCCGAAGATGCTGGCGCCGGCCAGCAGCGGGCCGACGTTCACGCCGAGTTCGCTGAGCCCCGTCAGCACGACGACCAGCGCGATCATCACGAACAGCAGCGAGCGCAGCATCGGCAGCAGCGTGCGCAGCCGCGCCGCGCGCACGAGATTGCCTTCGCGGGTCCAGCGCTGCAGGCGGCGCTCGATCGCGATGTTCGCGGCTTCCCATACGACGAGCGCGACGATGGCCGCGATCGCGATCGTCACCAGCGCCGACGCGAGTCGGTGGCCGATCGTGCCGGTCTCGAACGCGCTGAAGATCGGCACGCCCCAGATCTGCAGCAACAGCACGACGGTCACGATGCCGAGCGCGCCCGATACGATCCGGCGCAGCAGCGGGTAGTAGCGGTACGCATGCAGATGGACGAGCGTGCGGTCTTCGTCGCGGCGCTGGAACAGCCGCGCGAGCGCGCCGAACACGACGATCGACACGATCCGCATGCCGATCATCGCGGCGATCGAACGGCCGCCGAGCGTGATCAGCACGCGGTAGCCGTTGTGGACGTCGAGCGCCCACACGAACCACAGCGCCATCACGATGAATACCGACACGGGCGCCCAGGCGTCCGCGAGCGCGTTGCCGATTACCGCGAAGGTCGGCCGGTCCGCGCCGGCTGCGCGGATTCGCACGGCGACCGGCCGGCGGCACTGCAGGATCAGCGCCGCGATCATCACGTGCCCGACGAGCGCGACCGCTTTCAGCAGCGCGACGTGACCGGCCTCGCTGAGGCCGATGTTCGCGGCGATCTCGACCGCGGCCGTGCACACGCCGACCACGATCACGATCCGCGCGATCGAGCGTTGCGCGAAGTCGGCCCATGCATCGCTGATGTGCAGCAGCCGCAATTGCCGCGCATCGGGCTGGAAGAACAGCCGGCTGACGATCGTGACGAGCCGGCCGATCACGTAGATGTCGATCAGCGATTCGAGCGCGGATTCGATCGGCGTGCCTGCGTCGCCGGTCATCGACATCGTCAGGCTCGCGACGCCGACGAACACGAGCAGCGGCACCGCGCGCAGCGCGAGGCTGACGAGCGCGCGCGGCATCCGGTGCAGCAGCGTGGTATGGCGCTGCGCGTCGCCGCGGCCTTGCGATGATGTGGGTGCGGTGTCGGGAGCGTGGGCGGCGTCGGGTGGAGCAGATGATTCCGGCGGCGGCGCGTTGTCGTCGTCGGACGTGACGGCATCGGGCGCGGTGCTGCGCGACGAGTCGGCTCGCCGTGCGGCCAGCGCGGCCAGCGCGCGCCGCAGCAGCCGCTTCGCGAACCATTCGAACAGGAACGCGGGCACGAGCACGGCGACGATGAGCCAGATCGCGTGCGCGAGATCGGCGCGCTCGTCGGCGCGCACCAGCTTGTCATGCCACCAGCTTCCGACCGAACCGACATCGAGCAGCGAGCGCAGCGATTCCTTCAGCGCGCTGCCGATTTCGGTGGTCCAGCGCGCCCCCTGGCGGACGAGCATCGACGCGAGCCCGTTCGACGTGAGCGCGGCAGGCGCGGAGGCAGCCGACGCGCCGCTTGCCGCAGCCGCTTCGCTTGCCGTGACCGCGGGCGCGCTCAATGCGCCGACGGCCGCGATCGCACGCAGCGTCGTTTCGACCTGAGCGCGATCGCGCGGGTTTTCGAGCACGTCGAGTGCCTGCCGGGCCTGTTGCGGCGTCAGCGCGGGCGCGGTGCCGGAAGCGGCCGATGCGGCGGCCGGTGCGGGAGAGGCCGCATGCGCGGCCGAGACGACGGCGGCGAGTAGCCAGCCGAGGAGGAAATGTCGCATGGGTAGGCATGCGGGCGCGCATCGGCGCGCGGCCCGCGGAGCTGAACGATGGACGGAAGTTAACATGATCGCGATCGGAACCGAATAGTTCCATCGACGAATATTTGAATCGGGCATACGCGAGGCGGCGCGGGCGTTTGCGGCTTGTTCGTGCCTGTAGACAGTCCGATATGCGGACACGTCTTCTTTATCGAATCGTAAGCGTCCTGTAACGCGTGCTTGTTGGTGCCCCGGCGTGCAGATGTGAACCGGGAACGGTTTTTGAACGCGAATGGCGCGTCGTTACGCGAGCGTTCGCCCGATCGTGAACAAACGACGATCATCGCGACACGCATGTCGTATGTGATGGCTTCGCATTCCTGACGAATCACGCCGGCCCGTCGTGGAAAACCGGCAGCACATGCTCGGCGAGTTCTTCGATGACCTCGCGCACGGGCCGGTCCGCTCCCGGATTCAGCGTGACGTGATGCGTGCCCGCCGCGCGCATGTCCCGCAGGACGTCGACCAATGCGCGGCGCCCGGTGGCATAACCGAGCGACAACGCGGTAGCCGGCGCATCGGGATGCGTGGCGAGGTCGAGCCGCATCGACACGCCGAACGCGCGAAAGGCCGGCGATGCGAGCCGGTCGACCGCCGCGCGCCACATCGAATAACGGGCGCGCTGCGTGTCCGGATCGCGGTGGTACGTCATCCAGCCGATCGAGTGCCGCGCGATCCAGTCGACGCTTTGTCCGCCCGAGCCGACCGCGAGCATCGGCACCGCGTCGTCGCCGCGCGGCAGCAGCGTGAATTCAGGCGCGTCGGGCGGCGCTTCGTCGGGCAGCACGCGCGACGGCAGACCGAGCGCGGCCGCGACGACGTCCCAGTGTGCGCGATAGCGGTCGCGCCGCGTTTCCGCATCGACGCCGAACGCCGCGTATTCAGGCGGCCGGTCGCCGGAGCCGAGCCCGAGGATGAAGCGTCCGCCCGACAGCGTCGCGACCGACAGCGCGCCTTTCGCGATATGCAGCGGATGACGCAGCGGCAGCACGATCGCGCCGCTGGCGAGCGCGATCCGGCGCGTGCGCGACGCCAGTGCACCGAGCAGCACCCACGGGTCGAGGTGGCCGACCGGGTCGGGATAGTCGGCGCTGTTCAGCGGCACGTCGCGAATCCACAGCGCGCGAAAGCCGAGCGTATCGGCAAGCGCCGCGAGTTCGAGCTGTTCGTTGAAGTCGGCGACGATATTGCCGCTGCGAAGCAGCGGCAGCGTGAGGCCGATCGACAATTGCCCGGCGGAAAAGACGCGGCGTGCGACGTCGGCGCGGGCGAGGGCGTGCGTGGTCATGTCGAATCCCTGGAGGCGGTGCAAGGCGAACGCGCGGCGTTCCGTGTCCGAATGCTAGCGTGTTTGCGCCAGGCAGGAGCGGGGTGGCCCGGGCCGAGCACGGCGCTACGCGATCCGCAGCGTCATGCCGCGCGGCGCGAGGCCCAGGCGTGACGCCACGCGTTGCGATGCGCGGTTGTCGCTGTCGGTGCTGTAGAACAGCGTGCGGTAGTCGATATCCAGCCAGTCTTTTGCGTCAGGCATGCGTCGAGGATGGGTTTCCGGTCAGGCGGCGGAGAGCCGTCCGAAGGGCACGCGTCCTGTCATGCGTGCACCGCCACTGTCGGGCGATTGTAAGACGACTGCTGGCGGCGCCCAGGAACAACGCCGCGATGCCAGCCCGGGGCCGGTGTGGCAAGCCGGCAGGCAAGGCCGCCCGTCGTCGATCCGGAGGGCGTTTCAGTTTCGAAACGTTCGCGTTCCTCGCCGGTGCACGATCCCCGTCGAAGGCCTCGCATCGGCCCGCGCGGCCTTGCGGCATGAAGCATGGTGCGCTCCTTGCATATCTGTGCGTGCCGTGAGCGCGATCGCAGACGCAGTCGGCCCGGCGATCGCTTCAGTGGGTCGGACGTATCGAATACGGGGACAAGAGAATGAAAAGAGACCGAACCGCAACGTGTCATGTTGCAAATATGAATCGCCGACCTGCCAGGGTATTCGCTTCGCCGTTGATCGCGGCGACGTGAGCGCGCGGCTTTCCGTTCCATCCGGGCAATCGGGTTCGTTCCGAACGACGGCGTGCATGCGTGACGCACGAGGCCGACCGGTGCCGGTCGGCCGTCGGGGATGAACCGCGAATGCATGCGGATGGCCCCGGCCTGGATCCAGGATCGTCATTTCGCGGCGCAACGCGAGTCGTCGTGCGGCGGATGCGTTCGCACGCCGCGCATTGCATCGGCGTGACGGGCCCGAAGAACCGGATTGCACGGGAAAGCCGGTGGCGCAACGATGCGTGCGGCATCGCGGAACACGCGTAGTCCAGGGGAAGCGTTCGCCATTCTCGGCGCGGCGGACGCCACAATATTGTGCTGTCAGTTGATCCACTACCCCGATGGATCAATTGTTGAAGCGCCCATCGCCGAGCGGCTGATGGGCGTCTTTTTTTGTGCGCGGGTTTGTCGTGCGGGCCGCCGGCCGGATCGCGCGGCGTTCTGTATCATGTGCTGGCGCGCGGGCCGCTCGTGCGGTCGCACGGCTGGCCGGCGCGCCCGCTCAAGCGTTGCCAACATGAACGATCAAGCCTTGCACGACCCCTCATCCGCTTGTGTCGAGCCGACCGCGCTCGACGCGCTGCACACGTTTGTCGAGCGTCATCCGCGCCTGCTCGTGCTGACCGGCGCGGGCATCAGCACCGATTCCGGCATTCCCGGCTATCGCGACCGCAATGGCCAATGGATGCGCTCGCCGCCGATCCAGCTCCACGAATTCCTCGGCTCCGACGCGGCGCGGCGACGCTACTGGGCGCGCAGCATGATCGGCTGGCCCGTCGTCGGCCGCGCGCAGCCGAACCGGTCGCACGACGCGCTGGCGCGGCTCGGCCGCGCAGGCCGGATCGAGCGCCTCGTCACGCAGAATGTCGACGGCCTGCATCAGCGTGCGGGCAGCGACGACGTGATCGAGCTGCACGGCGGGATCAACGGCGTGACGTGCCTCGAATGCGGCGCGCATCATGCGCGCGCGACGATCCAGAACGTGCTCGAAGCCGACAATCCCGACCTGCTGGGCGCGCAGGCCGAGCCGGCCGCCGACGGCGACGCGCACCTCGAATGGGCCGCGCTCGACACGTTCCGCATCCCGGCGTGTCCCGCGTGCGGCGGCCTGCTGAAGCCGGCGGTCGTGTTCTTCGGCGAGAACGTGCCGCGCGAGCGCGTGACGCTGGCCGCGCAGGCGCTCGATGCGGCCGATGCCTTGCTCGTCGTCGGGTCGTCGCTGATGGTGTATTCCGGGTACCGCTTCTGCGTATGGGCGCAGGCACAGCACAAGCCGGTCGCCGCGCTCAATCTCGGCCATACGCGCGCCGATCCGATGCTGACGCTGAAGGTCGAGGCGCAGTGCGCACCGGCGCTCGACGCACTCACCGCGCGGCTGGGCTTCGCGCGCAACGCACCGGAGCACGCATCGTGAGCGGCCCGACATCTACGCCCGATCCGTCCGCGCGGCTGTCGGCGCCGGCGGCCGAACGCAATCGCGGGCCGATCCTCGACGTGTTGCGCCGCGTGCTGCCGGCGACCGGCAGCGTGCTCGAAATCGCGAGCGGCACGGGGCAGCACGTCGTCCATTTCGCACAGGCACTGCCGGGCCTGCGCTGGCAGCCGAGCGATCCCGACGCGCAGGCGCGGCGCTCGATCGCCGCGTGGATCGCGCATGCGGGCCTCGCGAACGTTGCCGGGCCGCTGGCGTTCGACGTGCGCGATGTGTCGTGGCCGGTCGACGCGCTCGACGCAATCGTCTGCATCAACATGATTCACATCTCGCCGTGGGCCTGTACCGACGCGCTGTTCGCGGGCGCGTCGCGCCTGCTGCGGCCGGGCGGCGTGCTGTTCCTGTACGGCCCGTATCGTCGCGAGGGCCGGCATACGGCGCCGTCGAACGAAGCGTTCGACCTGCAGTTGCGCAGCCGCGACCCATCTTGGGGCGTGCGCGATCTCGAAGCCGTCGTCGCGCTCGGCCTCGATCGCGGGCTCGACTGCATCGAGGTCGTCGAGATGCCGGCGAACAACCTGAGCGTCGTGTTCCGGCGGCTTCCGCACGCGGAACAATGACACGCAAGCGCGCATCGCCGCCGGGTTTCCACTATCCTTTCGCCTGTGCGCGCGGCCCGGGTCGGGTCGCGCCCTGTTTTTTCCGGAGAATTGACTAATGGGCAAACAAGCAATCGGTGTGATCGGGCTCGCGGTGATGGGCCGCAATCTCGCACTCAATATCGAGAGCCGCGGTTACGCGGTGTCGGTGTACAACCGCAGCCGCGAGAAAACCGACGAACTGATCGCCGAATTCCCCGGCCGCAACCTGGTGCCGACCCATACGCTCGAGGAGTTCGTCGCGTCGCTCGAAACGCCGCGCCGGATCCTGATGATGGTGAAGGCGGGTGAGGCGACCGATGCGACGATCGCGTCGCTCAAGCCGCTGCTCGAGAAGGGTGACGTGCTGATCGACGGCGGCAATACGCACTTCACCGACACGATTCGCCGCAACCAGGAACTCGCGCAATCGGGCCTGCATTTCATCGGCACCGGCGTGTCGGGCGGCGAAGAGGGCGCGCTGCGCGGCCCGTCGATCATGCCCGGCGGCCAGCGCGACGCGTACGACCTCGTCGAGCCGATCCTCAAGCAGATCGCCGCGAAGGCGCCGTCGGACGGCGAGCCGTGCGTCGCGTACATGGGCCCGGATGGTGCAGGCCACTACGTGAAGATGGTCCACAACGGCATCGAATACGGCGACATGCAATTGATCGCCGAAAGCTACTCGGTGCTGAAGAACGTCGCGGGCCTGACCAACGACGAGCTCGGCGCGGTGTACACCGAATGGAACCAGGGCGAGCTCGACAGCTACCTGATCGAGATCACGTCGAAGATCTTCGGCAAGAAGGACGAAGAGACCGGCAAGCACCTCGTCGACGTGATCCTCGATCGCGCCGCGCAGAAGGGCACGGGCAAGTGGACGAGCCAGAACGCGCTGGATCTCGGCGTGCCGCTGCCGCTCATCACGGAATCGGTGTTCGCGCGCGTGCTGTCGTCGCTGAAGACCGAGCGCGTCGCGGCCAGCAAGATCCTGTCGGGCCCGGCTGCCGCGCCGTTCGACGGCGATCGCGCCGCGTTCGTCGAAGCTGTGCGCCGTGCGCTGTACCTGAGCAAGGTGATCTCGTACGCGCAGGGCTTCGCGCAGCTGCGCACGGCGTCCGAAGAGTACGGCTGGAACCTTGACCTCGGGACGATCGCGAAGATCTTCCGCGCGGGCTGCATCATCCGCGCGCGCTTCCTGCAGAAGATCACGGATGCTTACGCGAAGGATCCGGCGCTCGCGAACCTGCTGCTCGATCCGTACTTCCAGGACATCGCCGCGAACTACCAGGCATCGCTGCGCGACGTCGTGGTCGCCGCGGTGAAGGCCGGCGTGCCGGTGCCGGCGTTCGCGTCGGCGGTCGCGTACTTCGACAGCTACCGTTCCGAGCGGCTGCCGGCGAACCTCGTGCAGGCGCAGCGCGACTTCTTCGGCGCGCACACGTTCGAGCGTACCGACAAGCCGGGCAGCTTCCACGCGAACTGGTCGTAACCGGCCCGCGGACGCATTGTTGCGAAAATCTATTCTTTGAATAGGGTTTTTCTATCCGGATGCCGACATTGTTGGCTCCGGGGAAACAGTGTTTTCGCTCTTTCATGGTTTTCCCTAGGGGACGTCGGGACTAAACTCTGTTCCATCGCTGCAGACATGGTGTGTGCGGCGGAGCAAAAAAATCCCGGAGGTAATCATGAAATCGCTGATCGCAACGTTCGCTGCAGCTGCTGTCCTCGCCGTTCCCGCCGTCTCGTTCGCCCAACAGAACGCGCCCGTTACCCGTGCGCAGGTGAAGGCCGAACTGGTCCAACTGCAACAGGCCGGCTATAAGCTGGGCAGCGACCGCACGGACTACCCGGCAGGCATCCAGGCAGCTGAAGCTCGTGTGAACCCGCAACAGAACGTCGCCGCCGCCGACACGACCGGCTATGGCGCGCAACCGGCCGCCGCGCAGGAATCCGGCGCTCCGGCCGCAGCAAAGACCGGCTGGCAAGTCAAGCGTATCGCTGACGGCGCACCGGTCTACAAGGGTCGTTAATGGCTCGGCCGCCCCGGCGGCCGGACCTGACCCCATGTAGTACAAACAGCCCGTCGTTCCGCAAAGCGGAACGACGGGCTGTTTTCATTGGTGGCGCGTGCCGCGCCGGCGGTCAATGCAGCGGGCGTGTGCCGCGCCCGATCTCCCGAAACAGCGCTTCGGCCGGCTCCAGCACCTGCAGCCACGTTTCGTCGTAGCCGCTCAGCGTGTCGAGCGCATCGCGCAGCCGCTCGATCGCGAGGACCGGCAGCTCGACGCTGTGGCGCGTGGCGCCCGTCAGGTGCGCGACGCTCGCCAGCTGGACGAGCGCATCGGCCGCTTCGGCGACGTCGGTCGCGAACAGCAGGTGCCGGTTGAGCAATTCGACCAGGCCGCTGGAACCGGCGAAATCGTCCGCATTGAGCTGCACGGAAAGAAACGTCGCATTGTTCATTGTCATGCTCCTCGTTGTCGTTGGATTACGCTGCGCATCACCGAGTATAGGCGGCGATCGAAGGGGAGAATGTGACGGAGCCGAGACGGCAGACGGCTGCGACGCGGGCGGAAGGCCGGCGGCTGGGCCGCCGGACGGCCCGCGCGGTGCGGTTCGCGGGCCGCCGGCCCGCATCGGCGAGGCCGCAAGATTGTTGCCGGAACCTGCGCCTGTCGCGGTCCTGACCGCGACAAATGGTATCTTTGCCGGTCGGAGCGACGCGAAAAAGGGGCCGGTGAGCCCGTTCGCGCCGACGTTCCGCTGTGGAAACTGACGGCCGCGAGAGCGGTCGGATACTGGTTGGTCCGGCCGTCCGGCCGGACATCGTGCGTCGCGCGCCGGAGGGCGGTGGGCGGCGCAACGACGCAAATCCGGGAGGACCCTTGAGAAAAACTATTCCCATCCACGATTCGCTGGCGCACTGGCTGCCGCAGGCAGCGCTCGTCGCCGCGGCCGTCGCGCTGTCGGGCTGTACGCTGACGCCGTGGACCGACAACTGGCAGCCGGCGCGTTCGTCGGCGCCGACGTCGGCCGCGACGCCCGGCGTGATCGCAGGCTATTACCGCGTGAACCCGGGCGACACGCTCGCGGGCATCGCGAACGCCTACGGGCAGCGCGTGCAGGACGTGGCGAGCTGGAACCACATGGCGCCTACTGACGCGGTGTCGCCCGGCCAGGTGCTGCGCGTCGCGCCGCCTGCCGCGACGTCATTCGGGCAGCCGCCCGCGGCGGCCGCGCAGCCGGGCTCGCTCGCATGGCCGGCCACGGGTGTCGTCACGGCGCCGTTTGCGACCGGCAAGACGCGCGGCGTCGTGATCGCCGCGTCCGGGCCCGACCGTTCGGTGCGGGCCGCGGCGAACGGGCGGGTGGTCTATGCTGGGTCCGGCGTCAAGGCGTACGGCCCGCTCGTGATCCTGAAGCACGACAACGGGCTCATCACGGCCTACGGTCACAACGGCAAGCTGCTCGTCAACGAAGGCGACGCGGTGCGCCAGGGCCAGCCGGTCGCCGAGATGGGCACCGACGCGAGCGGCCGTTCGACATTCGAGTTCGAAGTCCGCCAGAACGGCAAGGTCGTCGATCCGATGAACTTCCTGCCGCGCAACGGCGGCTGACGAGCCGCATCGCCGCGTGTGCGCCGGGCGGCGCACACGCTCCCGCCTTCTTTCGCCTTCATCCTTCCTTCAGCGTCGCGGTGTCGGACTGTCTCGCGTGATTGCCGAGCCAGCGGATGCCCAATGCGAGCGCCGCTGCGCCGAGCGCGATCAGCGAGCACTGGATCGCGACCGGCAGGTAGCCGTGCGGCCGCGGATCGACGAACGGGTAGGGATACCAGTTTTCCAGCGCGCCGCGCACGAGCGTATAGCCGAGATAGACGACCGGAAAACCGAGCCACGCGAACGCGCTGCGCCGCGCGATCGGCGAGCGTGGCTCCACGTACAGCCAGTCGCACAGCATGACGAGCGGCACGATCCGGTGCAGCACCCAGTTGTTGAACGCCGGCGTGACATGACGCAGCGCATCGAGCCGCGCGAGCAGCAGTTCGTAGACGATCGCGGTGATCAGCACGTACAAAACCGCCGCGCCGCGCATCGATTCGTAGCGGGCCGAGCCGGGGCGCGCGATCCGCCAGAGCCCGGCGGTCAGTATCGCCGACGCATAGAGGCTGCTCAGTTGCGTGAAGTAGCTGAGGAAGTTGCCGAGATGGACCGCGGGCATGCCCCAGTAGCCGGCGATGCTGTGCAACGTCGTGGACACCGCGAGCAACGCGGCAATCAGCCGGTAGGCCGCAACGAAGAACGCCTTGCTCATGATGCGCGCGCAACGTCGACACCAAAGCTTCATCGTGCCACAGCCGTTTCCGTGCGCGATGCGGATTTTCCATATGGCAGCCGCGCGCGGTGCGTGTTGACGATTCGTCGGATATTTGACCGCGCCGCAGGAAATCGGACGCCCGTGCGGCTACAATCGTGGCAGCTCTGCCGGGCGCGGAGCCCATTGCGGCATGCGCCCCTCCCCGCATACAACACGAGACGACGCATGAAAAACATCCTCGCGAAACAGACGCGCTACAGCTCGCCCGCGATCTTCTTCCACTGGGCCATCTTCCTGCTGGTGGCGCTGGCGTACCTGGCCATCGAGATCCGCGGGCCGAAAGGCAGCGACAGCCGGGTGTTCTGGATGAACGTGCACCTCACCGCAGGCACGTTCGTGCTCGTGCTGTCGGTGCTGCGTGTGCTGTGGCGGGTCGTCAGCCGCGTGCCGGAAGCCATTCCGCAGGCCGCGCTGCTGCGCTGGCTCTCGAAGCTCGCGCATTTTGCGCTCTATGTGTTCATCGTCGCGCAGCCGCTGCTCGGCATCATGATGATCAACCTGGGCGGCAAGCCGGTGTCGCTCGACTGGCTCGGCGTGTCGTTCACGCTGTTCGGCCCCGACAAGGCGTTGCGGCCGACGATCAAGGAAGCGCACGAATTGATCGGCAACGCGTTCTACTTCGTGATCGGCCTGCATGCGCTGGCCACGTTGTACCACCATTTCATCCGGCGCGATAACGTGCTGCGGCGCATGGTGCCCTGAGCGCCGCGCTCCGGACGCGCGCGGCAGGCGGGGGCGCATGGTTGTGTTGACAACCATGCGCCCCCGCTTCGTTTACCGTCGTCCGCGGCTGGCCATCGAGGCGAACATTCTGTAACATCTCGGCTGTTTTTACATTCCGCTTACTCGCCGCCGCGCATGCTGCACCGACATCGTCACCTGACCGCCTGGCTTGGCGTGCTCGCGATCTGGTTCGCGATCGCGGCGCCGCTGGTGTCGCAGTGGCGCATCGCGCAGGCGGCCGCGCCCGACGCAATCGTCTGCAGTGCAGAGCATGGCGCGCATCGGTCGCCCGATGCGGGTCGCATGCACGATCATGCGCTGCATCTCGATGCGTGCGGCTATTGCGGATTCTTCGCGCACAGCCCTGCGATCGGCGCGCCTGCCGCCGCGTCGTTCGCTTCCGTTTCCGTCGTTTCCATTTCCGCCGCCGCGCCGCCAGCCGTCGCGGCGCGCACCGATCGCTATCCGCGCGCGTATCCACGCGCACCGCCCGAGCGCGCCTGACGCGCTGTCTTCCGTTCTTTCCACCGCCGATATCCGTGCGGCCCGTCGAGGTCGCGTGGAGGGCGTCACTCGGGCTTTCGATCATGACCATTTTCCAGTTGCGTGCGCTGCGGGCGTCACGCAATGCCTGTGCGCGGCGCGTGCCGCGCATGTTGAAACTCTCCGTTCCCGTGCTCGCCGTCGGCGCGCTGGCCGCGACCGCCGCCGCGGCCGAAACGGCGCGCGCGGCCGGCGCGCCTGCGGACGATTCGGCCGCGCTGCTGCCGCCCGTCGAGGTCGTCGCGTCGCCGCTGACGACGCCGCTCGTCATCGTCACGGATCCGAAGGCGCCGCGCCAGCCGCTGCCCGCCAGCGACGGCGCGGATTACCTGAAGACGATCCCCGGCTTCACGTCGATCCGCAGCGGCGGTACGAACGGCGACCCCGTGCTGCGCGGGATGTTCGGTTCGCGGCTGAATATCCTGGCGAACGGGATGCCGACGCTCGGCGCCTGCCCGAACCGGATGGATGCGCCGACGTCGTACATCGCGCCGGAAAGCTATGACAAGGTCACCGTCGTGAAGGGGCCGCAGACCGTGCTGTACGGTCCCGGCGCGTCGGCCGGCACCGTGCTGTTCGAGCGTGTGACGCCGCGTTTCGACAAGCCGGGCATGCGTTTCGAGGGCAGCCTCGTCGGCGGGTCGTTCGGCCGCAACGACCAGAACATCGACCTGACGGCCGGCACGCCGGACGTCTATGGCCGCGTGACCGCGAACCACGCGCATTCGCAGGACTACAAGGACGGCAACGGCAACACGGTGCCGTCGCAGTGGGACAAGTGGAACGCCGATGCGGCGCTCGGCTGGACGCCCGACGACCATACGCGGGTCGAACTGACGGCCGGCACGGGCGACGGCTACGCGAAGTATGCGGGCCGCGGGATGGACGGCGCGCATTTCCGCCGCGAGACGTTCGGCCTGTCGTTCGACAAGCGGCATCTCGGCGACGTGCTCGACCGGATCGAGGCACGCGTGTACTACAACGAAGCCGACCACGTGATGGACAACTACACGTTGCGGCAGCCCGATCCGACCAGCAGCATGCCGATGCGGATGGCGTCGGAGGTGCGGCGCCGCACGGTCGGCGCGCGCGCTGCCGCGACGTTCCGTTTCGGCGACGACTTCAAGCTCGTGACGGGCGTCGACGCGCAATCGAACCGGCTCGATTCGCGCTCGGCGATGGGGCGGCAGAACTACGGCGATCAGCCGTGGGATGCGCAGGCGACGATGTGGAACGCGGGTGCGTTCGGCGAGCTGACGTGGTACGCGAGCGACGTGTCGCGCGTGATCGGCGGCGCGCGCGTCGACTACGCGAGCGCACGCGACAAGCGCGCGACGACGAGCGGGATGATGGCGAGCAAACCCAACCCGACCTTCGACGACGATCGCGCGCGCGTGCTGCCGAGCGGCTTCGTGCGCTACGAGCGCGATCTCGCATCGCTGCCCGTCACGTGGTACGCGGGGATCGGTCATGCGGAGCGCTATCCCGACTACTGGGAGCTGTTCTCCGCGAAGCGCGGGCCGGCCGGTTCGGTCAACGCATTCTCGGCGGTGCAGCCGGAGAAGACCACGCAGCTCGACATCGGCGCGCAATACAAGAGCGACCGGTTCGATGCGTGGGTGTCGGCCTACGCAGGCTACGTGCAGGACTTCATCCTGTTCAACTACGCGGCCGGCATGATGGGCCCGACCACGCGGGCGACCAACGTCAACGCGCAGATCTTGGGCGGCGAGGCAGGCGTGTCGTGGCGGCCGGTTGCGCCGCTGCGCGTCGAGACGTCGCTCGCGTATGCGTGGGGGCGCAACGTGGCGAGCGGCGATCCGCTGCCGCAGATGCCGCCGCTTGAGGCGCGCATCGGGCTCGAATACACGCGTGGCGCGTGGTCGGCCGGCGGCCTGTGGCGGATCGTTGCGCCGCAGCATCGTTATGCGCTGAACGAGGGCAACGTGGTCGGCAAGGACTTCGGCCCGAGCGCCGGATTCGGCGTGCTGTCGCTGCATACGCAATACAACGTCAGCAAGACCGTGCAGGTCTCGGTCGGCGTCGACAACGTGCTGAACAAGGCCTACACCGAGCATCTGAACCTCGCCGGCAATGCCGGCTTCGGCTATCCGGCGAACGCGCCGGTGATGGAGCCGGGCCGTACCGCATGGGTACGCGTAAGCGCAAAGCTGTAGCGCATTGCGCGTGTGCGTTGCAGCATGCGCGCGCATGAACACGGCCCCGCCCGAACAGGTGGGGCGCGTCAACCGATTAGAGAACCGTGTCTAGTCGGGGCGCAAACGTTGGCCAGTCGTGCTTCACTCCGGCATTCGACGATCGCGGCGCACGCGAGGGCGCCGCGTGCGTCGATCCGATCTCATTCGTACCGGCAGCACAATAATCAGGAGAACATGCATGGCCAGAACGATGCGTTCCAGGGTGGTGGCAGGGGCAGTGGCATGCGCGATGAGCGTCGCGCCGTTCGCGGGGACGACTGCGTTGATGACGCTCGCGACGACGCACGCGGCGATGGCGGCGCCCGCGCCCGCCGACGACTACGCGACGACGCGTTATCCGATCATCCTCGTGCACGGGCTCACGGGCACCGACAAGTACGCGGGCGTGCTCGAGTACTGGTACGGCATCCAGGAAGACCTGCAGCAGCATGGCGCGACCGTCTACGTCGCGAACCTGTCGGGCTTCCAGAGCGACGACGGGCCGAACGGGCGTGGCGAACAGTTGCTCGCTTACGTGAAGACGGTGCTCGCCGCGACGGGCGCGACCAAGGTCAATCTCGTCGGTCACAGCCAGGGCGGGCTCACGTCGCGTTATGTCGCGGCCGTCGCGCCCGATCTCGTCGCGTCGGTGACGACGATCGGCACGCCGCATCGCGGCTCCGAGTTCGCCGACTTCGTGCAGAGCGTGCTCGCATACGATCCGACCGGGCTTTCGTCATCGGTGATCGCCGCGTTCGTCAATGTGTTCGGAATCCTGACGAGCAGCAGCCACAACACGAACCAGGACGCGCTCGCGTCGCTGAAGACGCTGACGACCGCACAGGCCGCCACGTACAACCAGAACTATCCGAGCGCGGGCCTTGGCGCACCGGGCAGTTGCCAGACCGGCGCGCCGACGGAAACCGTCGGCGGCAACACGCATCTGCTGTATTCGTGGGCCGGCACGGCGATCCAGCCAACGCTCTCCGTGTTCGGTGTCACGGGCGCGACGGACACGAGCACCATTCCGCTCGTCGACCCGGCGAACGCGCTCGACCTGTCGACGCTCGCGCTGTTCGGCACGGGCACGGTGATGATCAACCGCGGCTCGGGCCAGAACGACGGGCTCGTGTCGAAATGCAGCGCGCTGTACGGCCAGGTGCTGAGCACGAGCTACAAGTGGAACCATATCGACGAGATCAACCAGTTGCTCGGCGTGCGGGGCGCGTATGCGGAAGATCCGGTCGCGGTGATCCGCACGCATGCGAACCGGCTGAAGCTGGCGGGCGTGTAATCGATGACGGCACGCGAAGGGCGCGCGCCGCTGGCGCGGCGCGCCGCGGTCTACGGTGTCGTGGGGCTGGCGGCGATCGCCGGCGTCGCGATGTGGAGCGGGGCGGGATGGCATCGCGGTACGGGTAGCGCCGGCGAGTCGCCCGATGCGGCGGCGGCGGGCGGCGTGGCTGCGGCACCGCCGCAGGCCGCCGTGCCGGCGCGCGCGGGCCTGCCGTCGTCGCTGGCCGGTTCCAGTGCGCCGCGGCTGCCGCTCGATGCGGGCGACCATCTCGCGAAGGTGCGCGCGGTGCGCGATTTCTTCGACTACTGTCTGACCGCGCAGAGCGACCTCAGCGCGGCCGCGCTCGATGCGCTCGTCGCGCGCGAGATTGCCGCGCAGCTCGATGGCACGGCTGCGCAAGCCGACGCGCTCGACGTGTGGCGCCGGTATCGCGCGTATCTCGACGCGCTCGCGAAACTGCGCGATGCCGGCGCGGTCGACAAGTCCGACCTGGGCGCGCTGCAGCTCGCGCTCGACCAGCGCGCGTCGATCGCGTATCGCACGCTCGGCGACTGGAGCCAGCCGTTCTTCGGCGCGGAGCAGTGGCGGCAGCGCTACGATCTCGCACGGCTGAAGATCGCGCAGGATCGCACGCTGACCGATGCACAGAAGGCCGAACGGCTCGCGGCGCTCGAGCAGCAGA
Source organism: Burkholderia sp. NFPP32 (assembly GCF_900119325.1). Taxonomy (NCBI): domain Bacteria; kingdom Pseudomonadati; phylum Pseudomonadota; class Betaproteobacteria; order Burkholderiales; family Burkholderiaceae; genus Burkholderia; species Burkholderia sp. NFPP32. Next base: position 254,456 of record NZ_FPJP01000008.1, read on the forward strand.
TGCCGGCCGACGAACGCATGGCGCAGCAGCGGGTCGACCGGCAGCGGGCCGCGATCGACGAGATCGCGCAGTTGCAGAAGAGCGGGGCGACGCCCGATGCGATGCGCGCGCAACTGACGCAGACGCTCGGGCCCGAGGCCGCCGCGCGGGTCGCGCAGATGCAGCAGGACGACGCATCGTGGCAGAGCCGCTACGCGGACTATGCGGCGCAGCGTGCGCAGATCGAGTCGGCCGGCCTGTCGCCGCCGGATCGCGACGCGCAGATCGCCGCACTGCGGCAGCGCGTGTTCACGAAGTCCGGCGAAGCCGTGCGCGCGGCGTCGCTCGATCGCGGCGCGGGCGGCGCGCAGTAACGCTGGCGCCGTCGCATGTGACCGCCCCTATGCCGCGCGCGTGATGTGCCGCGGCAGATGCTGCTCGATGGTATCCGCGAGCGTGTCGAACGCGGGCCCGATGCTGTCGTGCGGGACGCACGCATAGCCGAGCAGCAGGCCGCGCCGAGCGGTGTCGAGGTTGCTGTAGTAGCTGGTGAGCGGGCGCACGATCACGCCCGCGTCGAACGCGCTCTGCGTGACCGCGCGATCGTCGCACGCGTCGGGCAGGCCGAGCACCAGGTGCAGGCCGGCCTCGTCGCCCATCACGGGCAGCGCGTCGCCGAAGCGCGCGCGGATCGCGTCGATCATCAGTTGTCGGCGCTCGCCGTACAGCGTGCGCATGCGCCTGACGTGCGAAGTCAGGTGACCGTCCATGATGAATTCGGCGAGCACGGCCTGCTGCATCAGCTGGCCCTCGCGGTACAGTTCCGACAGCCCGGTGCGGAAGGTGTCGACCAGATGCTCGGGCACGACCATGTAGCCCATCCGCAGGCCCGGGAACAGCATCTTGCCGAGGCTGCCGACGTAGATCACGCGGCCGCCGTCGTCGAGCCCCTGCAGCGACGCGAGCGGGCGGCTGCCGTAGCGGAATTCGCTGTCGTAGTCGTCCTCGATGATCCAGCAGCGGTGCTGTCGCGCGTATTCGAGCAGCATCCGGCGCCGCGCGAGGCTCATCACCATCCCGAGCGGGTACTGATGCGACGGCGTGACGAGCACGAGCCGCGGCGGATGCTGCATGTCGCCGGCACGCGGCGCGAGCCCTTCCTGGTCGACCGGCACCGGCGCGAGCGTGAGGCCGGCCGCCTGCAATACGCTGCGCACGCCCCAGTAGCACGGTTCCTCGACCCACGCGCGATCGCCGATGTCGGACAGCAGCCGCACCGCGAGATCGATCGACTGATGAATACCGGTCGTGATGATCACCTGGTCCGGCGAGCATTTGACCGAGCGCGCGACGCGCAGGTAATCGGCGAGCGCGCGCCGTAACGGCCGGTAGCCGCCGCCCGGTGCATAGGTCAGCAGTTCGGGGTTCGCCTCCTTCCACAGCCGCGCCTGCAGGCGGCTCCACGTGCGGCTCGGAAACTCCGACACGTCCGGTACGCCCGGCATGAACGCGCCCCACTGGCGCCGCGACACGCCCGCATGCTCGATCAGTTGCCGGCCGCGCATCGACAGGCTGCCCTGCGCGTCCGGCGGCGGCAGCGTACCGGCCTCGGGCGGTGCGGCGCCCGGCGCGCGAATCGCGGCGGCGTCCGGCCGCGTGTCGGCCACATAGGTGCCGCTGCCGGTCGTCGTCAGCACATAGCCTTCGGCCGTCAGCTGGTCGTACACGTGCAGCACGGTATTGCGCGCGATCGACAGGTCCGCCGCGAGCGTCCGGGAGCTGGGCAGTTTTGTTCCTGGCCCCAATTCCCCGGTCAGGATGGCCTGCTGCATCTGTTGCAGCAACTGCCGGTACATCGGCTCGGACGAGCCGCGGTCGAGGCGGGCGGAGAGCCAGTCGGCAAGGATCACGGTATCCAAAGTGGTCCTACTTGGAATATTGAAATGGTTCCCTAGTATAGAACCGTGCGCACCGTATAGTGGATCGCATCTCGCAAGAAAACGCCGGGCCGCCCCAAGTTTTCTTGACCCCCTCGGGGGGCCTGCCGCGAAGCGGCAGGTTAGGGGGCATTCATAAACGATTGTCGCGACGCAAGGGGACAGCATGATGAAGTCCGATGATGTGATCGTCAGCTTTCGCGGCGTGCGGAAGACCTATGACGGTGAAACGCTGGTCGTCAAATCGCTCGACCTCGATATCCACCGAGGGGAATTCCTGACGCTGCTCGGGCCGTCGGGCTCGGGCAAGACGACCTGCCTGATGATGCTCGCCGGTTTCGAGTTTCCGACCGGCGGCGAGATCCGCCTCGACGGCGAACTCCTGAACAACGTGCCGCCGCACAAGCGCAACATCGGCATGGTGTTCCAGAACTACGCGCTGTTCCCGCACCTGACGGTCGAGCAGAACGTCGCGTATCCGCTGACCGTGCGCAAGCTGCCGGCCGCCGAGCGTACGGAGCGTGTCGCGCATGCGCTGAAGATGGTGCAGATGGAGCGCTTCGCGAAACGCTACCCGGCGCAGCTGTCGGGCGGCCAGCAGCAGCGTATCGCGCTGGCGCGCGCGCTCGTGTTCGAGCCGAAGCTCGTGCTGATGGACGAGCCGCTCGGCGCGCTCGACAAGCAGTTGCGCGAACACATGCAGTACGAACTGAAGGCGCTGCACGAGAAGCTCGGCGTGACCTTCGTGTACGTGACGCACGACCAGGGCGAGGCGCTGACGATGTCCGATCGTGTGGCCGTGTTCGACAAGGGCATCGTGCAGCAGCTCGACACCGTCGACCGCCTGTACGAATCGCCGTGCAACGAATTCGTCGCGAACTTCATCGGCGACAGCAACCGGCTGCGCGGCACCATTGCGAGCGTCGACGGCGAATTCTGCGAGTTCCGGCTCGACGACGGCACGAAGCTCGTCGGCCGCCATATCGGCGAAGCCGCCGAGGGCGCGTCGGCCGTCGCGTGCATCCGCCCCGAACGCATGAGCCTCGCCGCGAACGGGCACGCGAGCGGCGCAGCCGCGAACCGGCTGACCGGCGAGGCGCGCAGCCTCATCTATTTCGGCGATCACGTGCGCATGCGCTGCGCGCTGCCGGGCCAGGACGAATGCTTCGTGAAGGTGCCGCTCGGCACCGGCGCGATCGATGCGTTTTCTCCCGGCGCGCCGGTCTCGCTTGCATTCGCGCCCGAGCACCTGCGCGTGTTCGCATGAACAGGGTTTCCCCGATTTACCGCAGCACGTCGTCAACAACAACTGCCCACTTCCACCACGAGAGGAGAGGAACCATCATGAAACGAGCAAGCTTCACGGCGCGCCGCACCGCGCTGGCACTGGCGCTCGCCGTAGTCGGCGCATCGGCAACGGCCGCCGAACTCACGGTCGTCAACTTCGGCGGCGCGAACGGCGACGCGCAGAAGGTCGCGTTCAACCAGCCGTTCGAGAAGGCAACCGGCAACAAGGTCACCGCCGTCGAATACAACGGCGAGCAGGCGAAGGTGAAGGCGATGGTCGAGGCGAAGCACGTCAACTGGGACGTGGTCGAAGTCGAATCGGGCGACCTGAACCGCGGTTGCGACGAAGGGCTGTACGAGAAGCTCGACTGGTCGAAGATCGCCAAGAAGTCCGACCTGATTCCGGAATCGCCGCAAGCGTGCGGCGTCGGCTTCTTCGTGTGGTCGACGGCGCTGTCGTACAACGCGGACAAGCTGAAGTCGGCACCGACCGGCTGGGCCGATTTCTGGAACGTGAAAAAATTCCCCGGCAAGCGCGGGATGCGCAAGGGCGCGCGCTACAACCTCGAATTCGCGCTGATGGCCGACGGCGTCGCGACGAAGGACGTGTACAAGGTGCTCGGCACGAAGGCCGGCCAGGACCGCGCGTTCAAGAAGCTCGACGAGCTGAAGCCGTACATTCAGTGGTGGGAAGCGGGCGCGCAGCCGCCGCAGTTCCTCGTCGCCGGCGACGTCGTGATGTCGACCGCGTACAACGGACGCATCGATGCCGCGCAGAAGGAAGGCAAGAACCTGAAGGTCGTGTGGAACGGCAGCATCTACGACCTCGACTACTGGGCGATTCCGAAGGGCTCGCCGAACAAGGCGCTGGCCGAGCAGTACATCGCGTATTCGCTGACGCCGAAGCCGCAGCAGGCGTATGCGCAGCACATCGCGTACGGCCCCGCGAACATCGCCGCGATCAAGTCGCTCGACGCGAAGACGCTCGCGAACCTGCCGAACTCGCCGGCCAACGGCAAGAACGCGGTGCTGGAAGATATCGGCTTCTGGACCGATCACAGCGACGAGCTCGAGCAGCGCTTCGCCGCATGGGCGACGAAGTAACCGTTCAGGCATCCTGATGCAACCAGCCGCGCGGCGCGTCGATCGCGTCGCGCGGCATTCCGCCGGAGCGTGCCCGGCCGGAGAGACCTGTTGAATACGATGACGATCGCGCCTTCCTCGTCGGGCGCCGCGCTCAAGCGCGAGCTGAAGGCTGCCGAGGCCCGCAAGCGCACGATGGCGCTGCTGCTGGTCGCGCCGCTCGCGATTTTCCTGCTGCTGATCTTCGTCGTACCGATCGGCACGCTGCTCACGCGCGCGGTGCAGAACCCCGAGATCGCGACCGCGCTGCCGAACACGGTCACCGCGCTGTCGGGCTGGGACCGCAAGGCGCCGCCGGCCGACGCCGCGTATGTCGCGCTCGCGGCCGACATGACGAAGGTGGCCGACAGCGAGGCGATGGGCGCGCTCGCGCGGCGCCTGAACACCGAGATTCCCGGTTATCGCTCGCTCGTCGCGAAGACGGCGCGCGCGATGCCGCTGAAGGGCGACAATGAATCGACGCTCACGCCTGCGCAGACGCGCACGAAACTCGTCGAACTCGATTCGCGCTGGGGGGACACGGCGTACTGGCAGGCCATCGCGAAGAACGGCAGCACGGTTTCGCCGTTCTACCTGCTCGCCGCGCTCGACCACAAACAGGACGGCTTCGGCCACATCGTGCAGGCCGATCCCGACCAGTCGATCTATCTCGCGATCTTCGGCCGCACGTTCGTGATCGGCGTCGCGGTCACGCTGTTCGCGCTGCTGCTCGGCTACCCGCTCGCATACTGGATCTCGACGCTGTCGGAGCGGCGTGCGAACCTCGTGATGATTCTCGTGCTGATTCCGTTCTGGACGTCGGTGCTCGTGCGCGTCGCCGCGTGGATCGTGCTGCTGCAGAGCGAAGGGCTCATCAACACGGCGCTGATCGGCAGCGGGCTGATCTCGCATCCGCTGACGCTGCTGTTCAACCGCGTCGGCGTGTATATCTCGATGACGCACATCCTGCTGCCGTTCATGATCCTGCCGCTGTACAGCGTGATGAAGTCGATCCCGCCGACCTACCAGCGCGCGGCCGTATCGCTTGGCAGCCATCCGTTCGCCGCATTCTGGCGCGTGTACGTGCCGCAGACCTATCCGGGTGTCGGCGCGGGCGCGCTGCTCGTGTTCATCCTCGCGATCGGCTACTACATCACGCCCGCGCTGCTCGGCGGGCCGAACGACCAGATGGTCAGCTACTACGTCGCGTACTTCACGAACGTGACGATCAACTGGGGCATGGCGTGCGCACTTGGCGGGCTGCTGCTCGCGGCGACGCTCGTGCTGTACGCGATCTACGGCCGCTTCACCCGCTCGAACGTGAGCCTCGGCTAAGCGCGCAACAACGGAACGGAAAGGGATTCGACCATGAAACTGCTCGCCAGGCCGCTGTTCGCGCCGCACATGTCGTTCGTCGAGCGCGCGTGGTACGTCGCATTGCGCGTGCTCGTCGTGCTGACGCTGCTGTACCTGATCCTGCCGGTGCTCGCGATCGTGCCGCTGTCGTTTTCGTCGAGCACGTTCCTCGTCTATCCGATCCCGGGCTTCTCGATGCGCTGGTACGAGAACCTGATCGCGTCGGACGAGTGGCGGATGGCCGCGAAAAACAGCTTCATCGTCGCGCCGTCGGCGACCGTCGTCGCGACCGTGCTCGGCACGCTCGCCGCGATCGGTCTCACGAAGGCCGACTTCCGCGGCAAGGCGCTGCTGATGGCCGTGCTGCTGTCGCCGATGATCGTGCCGGTCGTCGTGGTCGGGGTCGGCATGTACCTGTTCTTCGCGCCGCTCGGGCTCGCGAATACCTATACGGGGCTGATCGCCGCGCACGCGGCGCTCGGCGTGCCGTTCGTCGTGACGACGGTCGCCGCGACGCTGCAGGGGTTCAACCACAATCTCGTGCGCGCGAGCCTGTCGCTCGGCGCGAATCCGGTGTCGACGTTTTTCCGCGTGACGCTGCCGGTGATCGCGCCGGGCGTGATGTCGGGCGCGCTGTTCGCGTTCGCGACGTCGTTCGATGAAGTGGTCGTCACGCTCTTCCTCGCGGGCGCGGACCAGACGACGCTGCCGCGCCAGATGTTCACGGGTATCCGCGAGAACATCAGCCCGACGATCGCCGCGCTCGCGACGATCCTGATCATCTTCTCGACGAGCCTGCTGCTCGCGCTCGAATGGCTGCGCGGACGCAATGCGCGGCGCGCGGTGACCTGATCCGATTTGGCGCGACGGCGGCGCATGCATGCCGCGCATCGGCGCATCGGTACGATTCCGATGCGCGGTGCCGCCGGCAGACGCGGCCGCACCGGCGGCCAGCGCCGACACGACGAAGCCGGGCACGCGCCCGGAAGGCCAGCCGGCGCTCGCCGGCTCGTCGATCGTTGTGTGCTCAACGATGCCGCGAGCAAGGCACGGCATCGCGCAAGCTTTCGTTTCGCTGACTGACGAGGCGGCCGCCTGCACGTTCGATGCGGCTCTGCAACAATACGGATCGCGGCTGCGCGCGCGCCGGTCTTGCCGTCCGGAACGCACGCCGCCGCGCCGCTCAATCCGCGACGCCGCGCGTCGCCCGTCAGCCGAGCCTCATCTTGTCCGAATTCGCATCCTCCGCCGGCGCCCGGGAGCCGGCCGTCAACTGGCGCGCGATGTCCGCCGTGCTGCTGGCCGTCGCGCTCGCGACGCTCGACACCGCGATCGCGAACACCGCGCTGCCGGCGATCGCCGCCGACCTGCATGCGTCGCCGGCCGCGTCCGTATGGATCATCAATGCGTACCAGCTCGCGATGGTCGCGACGCTGCTGCCGTTCGCGTCGCTCGGCGACATCGTCGGCCACAAGCGCGTGTATGTCGCCGGGCTCGCGGTGTTCACGCTCGCATCGCTCGGTTGTTCGCTCGCGTCGACGCTGCCGATGCTGACGGCCGCGCGGATCGTGCAGGGCTTCGGCGCGAGCGCGATCATGAGCGTCAACGTCGCGCTGATCCGCGGCCTGTTTCCCGCGCACCGGCTCGGGCGCGGCGTCGGCTTCAACGCGCTCGTCGTCGGCGTGTCGTTCGCGGTGGGGCCGACGATCGCGTCGCTGATCCTGTCGGTCGCCGCATGGCCGTGGCTGTTCGCGGTGAACGTGCCGCTCGGCGTGTTCGCGCTTGCAGTGGCGATTCCGTCGTTGCCGCAGACGGCGCGCGGCAAGCATGCGTTCGATCCGGTTGCCGCACTGTTCAACGTGATCACGTTCGCGTCGCTGATCTTCGCGCTCGGCGAATTCGCGCAGCGCGGGCCGCTGCGTATCGTGCTCGCGTCGGCGGCGGTTGCACTGGTGTTCGGCTGGCTGCTGATCCGTCGCCAGGCAGGGCACCCGGCGCCGATGCTGCCGGTCGACCTGTTTCGCCGGCCCGTGTTCACGCTGTCCGCGCTGACCGCCGTGTGCGCGTTCGCCGCGCAGGGGCTCGCGTTCGTGTCGCTGCCGTTCTACTTCGAAACCGTTCTGCATCGCGACGCGGTCGAGACGGGGTTCCTGATGACGCCGTGGTCGGCGATCGTTGCGCTCGCCGCGCCGATCGCGGGCCGCCTGTCGGATCGATACCCGCCCGGCCTGCTCGGCGCGATCGGGCTTGCGCTGCTGAGCGCGGGCATGGTGTCGCTCGCCGCACTGCCGGCGGCGCCGAACGTATTCGACATCGGCTGGCGGATGATGCTGTGCGGCGCGGGCTTCGGCTTTTTCCAGTCGCCGAACCTGAAGGCGCTGATGTCGAGCGCGCCGCCCGAGCGCAGCGGTGGCGCGAGCGGGATCATCGCGACCGCGCGGCTGATCGGGCAGGCAACGGGCGCGGCGCTTGTCGCGCTGTCGTTCGGGATCGCGGGGCGTCACGGGCCGACGCTCGCGCTGATGCTAGGCGCGGGTTTCGCAGGTGCTGCGAGCGTCGCGAGCGGATTGCGGCTGTTTGCACCGTCGCATCGGAGCGGTGTGCCGGCCGCGCCGCAGCCTGTGAACGAGCGTGCGACGGAGTAGGGTGATGCGCGAATTCCGCGCGACCTGAAGGCGACAAAGCCGGCGCGCGGCAAATCACTGCCGCGCGCCGGCCTTCACATATCGCTCAGAACCCGCCCGACTTGATCAGCTGGTTGAGGTTCGCGATGTTCAGGCTGCCGAAGCCGGTCGTCAGATCCCAGCCGGTGCCGGCGGTGTAGCCATACCCCTGATAGCCGTTGTTACCCGACACGACGTCATAGCGCACGAGCGACCGGTTCGACGGAATCGCGCGATACAGGTTGCCGGCCGGGAAACCGAGGCCCGTGCCGTTCGCCGCGAGCAGGCGCGCCCAGAAGCCCGTGAAGATCGGCGCGGCGAGACTTGTGCCGCCGATCTGCTGCAACTGGCCGTAGTTGTAGATATACGCGCCCGTACTTTGCGCGGCGTCGAACGACACGTCCGGCAACTGGCGGCTGCTGCCCGACTGCCACGACGGCGCGGGCAGGATCGTGCTGACGCCGCCGCCCGTCGCCCACAGCTTGCCGTTGCCGTCGAGCCCTTCGTTCCACACCGTTTCGTTCGAGAATGCGCCCGCCGACGTCGTATAGAGCGTCGTGCCGCCGATCGCGAGCACGTGCGGCGACGAAGCCGGCCACGACACCGTGTAGTTCGAGCCGTCCGGATAGCCGCGGTTGTTGCACTCGTACACGCCTTCGTCGCCCGACGACACCGAGAACGTCTGGCCTTGCGCCGCGGCCGTCGTGAAGATCTGCTCTTCGGCGTCGAGCGTGCCGTCCGCGTTCGCGTCGGTTTCGCACCAGCCGAGCGACACGTTGATCACTTTCGCGGTGTTGTCCGACACTGCGCGGTTGAACGCCTGCGTGAGCCCCGTGTTGCCGGCGGCGTTGAGGTCCGCCATGTAGAACACGAGCTTGCCGACCTGGCCGCCGGCCGAGCCGACGATCGACTGGCTGTCGAGATCCCATTCGCCCTGGCCGTCCTGGTCGTCGCTGTAGCTGCCGCTCGTGCCGTTGGTCTTGACGGTCTGCGTCGAGACCGTGCCGTAACCGTTGCTCGACGTGAACTGCTTCAGGTCCTGCAGCGTCTGCGACACGCCGCCGATCGTGATGATGCCGACGGTCACGCCGGCCGCGGTCGGCACGCCGGTCGCGTTGTAGAGGCCCGGGAATTCCTTCGGATAGTGGCCGGTCGCCGTGCCGGCCGCGAGTGCCTGCGGCTTCGCCACGTTGCCGATGCGCAGCATCGGCCGTGCGCGCGCGACGTTCTGCAGCCCGAGCACCGAGCCGACGACGTCGCCGAGCGCGCTCGGTACCTGTGCGGTCGATGCATTCGCGAAGCCCGAGCGGCCCGCGTATTCGAAGTGCACGAGCGACGTGTTGAACGCGGTCTTCACCGTGCCGGCCGTGCCGCGCGCGGACACCAGCAGCCGGTTCGGCGCGACCTCGATGTTCACGAAGCCGCTCTTGCGCAGATAGTCGACGACCGACTTCACCTGCGCGTCGGTTGGCGCGTAGCTGGCGAGGAACTGCTCGTGCGTCAGGTACTGGCGGTAATGCGCGCTGCCGGGCCGGTTCACGTCGCGCGCCAGTTGCTTGAGCTGCGCGGCGTTGCGCAGCTTCAGGCTGACGACGACGTCCGTCGTCTCGCCGGCCGCGAGTTCGAGCGACGGCGCCGCGCTGCGCGCCATCAACTGCGGGCCGGTCAGAAAGGCCTTCGTGTGGGTATCGACCCAGTCCGTCGTCGCGTGCGCCGCGCCGGCGGCGAGTACGAGCGGCCACGCGCATGCAAGGCGGCGGGGCGACGGAAGGGGCAGGGCAAACCGGGCGTTCCTTTTCATCGGGAGTCCTTTTTAGGAGAGACGACGTTGCTGGAGCTCACGGCCCTTGTGGGGCCGCGAGCGGTGACGAGCGTAGGGCGTTGGTGCCGTTCAGGTAGCTGCCAGTTTCCATAGCTGTCAGTTCTGACATCGGCGTGCGACCGGGTGTGTATCGCGCGGCGCACGCGACAGCTGCTCCGTATTGGCGAGGGAACCGGTTCGCGACACGATGGCAACGCGACGCACGGCGTTCATACGCGCGAGTCGTTCGTTGCTGCGCCGGAACGTGCGCGATGACGGAGCGCACGATCGCGTATGCGCATGATTCGCGATCGTCCACCGCCGCACGCGGTGTCGCACTATGTGATCAAACGAGGCGAGGCGGCCGGGACGGCATCGCGGATGCACGACAAAGGGGCCGACTGACTGCCGGCGTTTCCCGAAGTGTGGAACAGCGCGCCGCGCACTCTTGCAGACGGCTTTCGATTACGAGAACGCCGCCGTGAATTAGAGCAAATGCTCGAGTCTGCATGCATGAAGCCGGCGCTGTTCGGGGCGGGTTTGCGAGCGAAAGGGACGTTATACGGTCGATCCTGTCTGGTGCGATACGCAATGATGTGTGGCGGCGATCGCCGACACCTGATCTGCGCCGTCGCCGAAATTGGATTGGATAGCCTCAGGCGTATTTCGCGGAGTGCCGAACGGTAGCTTTCCGTATTGCGTGTTCGGTTATATGCCGGGATTCCGGATTTTCAGGAAATGCTTTCGATGCCGGGCGTTTCGATGGTGCTGTTCCGCCGCACGCGGAACGCGCTATCGGATTTCGGCCTGCAGCAGTTTTCGGTATACACGTCCGTTGTCTCCGGACGTACCGGATATGCCGCGCGGAGAGAGTCCACGTGCCGGCCACATGGTGCTAATCGAGAGAATCGGCATCCGGGAAACACGGAGTTTGTTTTCGCTCGACCCGCACTCGTCAATGGATCCGGCTTTAAATCCCGGTCGTTGCCAATTTCAGATTCGTCCTATAGCAGATTTGTCCCTCACCCAGTTAAAGTCGCGCGGACTATTCCGCAAACGTTTTCGGAGAATTAATTGACCGCGAACACGGCCATGTCCGACGCGACTGCGCGCGCGGGCGTCAACATCCATCAGTTCTATAGCCTGGATATCAAGGGTGCGCCCGCTGCCGCGCTTGCGGACATCTACGAGTTCGATGGCGAGCGCGGGATCGGCGAGCCGACGAAGTACACGATCCGGTTCACCCATCCCCGTCACGACCTGTCGCGCGGTGAATTCCTGAACCGGATGGGTGCATTCGTCATTCAGCCGCCGCCGCATGACCAATGGAGCCGGCCGGAGGAGGCGCGGCGTGTGCAAGGCGTGGTGACGGGCTTCGCGCTGAAGGCCACCAACCGCGATCAGTCGCTGTACGAGATCGTGCTGGAATCGCGTCTGGCGCTGTTGCGCAATGCGCCGAAGTGCCGGTTCTTCCTCGACATGAGCATTCCCGAGATCATCGAGCAGATCCTGCGGGAACACGAGTTCAACAAGATTTTCGCGCGTTTCGAATTCAAGCTGTACCGATCCTATCGAAAGCGCAGCTTCGTGATGCAGTGGGGCGAGGACGATCTGGCGTTCGTCACGCGACTGTGCCGCCGCTCGGGCATCTGGTTCGTCTGCGAGGAAGGGGAACGCTGCGAGCGGGTGTGCTTCGGCGACGACTATGCGCACTACCGCCGCGATCCCGAGCGCCTGACTGTTGCATACCGGCCGCACGGTGGTCTGGAATCCGGGGGCATCGAGTCGGTCAGCGCACTGGAAATGTGCGCGAAGACCATGCCCGCGGCCTATGCGGTGCGCACATTCAACACCGAGGCGGTGGAATCGGCGCCGATCGAGGCGGTCAGCCCGATCCGCGATGATCGCGGCACGTATGGTGAAGCGTATACATGGGGAACGCCGGGCCGGAGCGAGGACGAGGCGAAGGAAGAGGCGCAGTTGCGCCGCGAGGCTGCGCTGGCCGGGCAAGTCGAGTATCGCGGCGAGTGCGACATGCTGGACCTCACGCCCGGCTCGGTGCTGAAACTGTCGAACCGGGAATTGCCCGATGCGAAGCACGGGCTGGTCGTGGTGCGGGTGACGTGCGGCGCGAGCCGGAAGAAGGCCTATCACGTCAAGTTCGACGCGATTCCATCCGATCGCCAGTATCGAATGCCGTTGAAGGAAGCGACGTGGCCCAGGATCGACGGGGTCATCACCGGGACGATCGCGTCGTCCGGCGGCTGGAAAGACCCGTATCTGGACAGCGAGGGCGAATACATCGTCGATCTCCATCTGGATCGCGACACGCGAGTACCGGGCCTGCAGAGCTGCCCGATGAGGCTGGCGAAGCCGTTCGCGGGGCCGAACCAGACCGGCTTTCACTTCGGGCTCGTCGAGGGCACGGTGGTCGGCGTGAGCTTTCTGTGGGGCTGCGTGGATTTGCCGTTCATCAGCCACGTGCTGCATACCGCTCAGCACACGGATCCGATCGTCGCGGGTGTGCCTTGGGGCACGCGCAATACGATCCGTACGCGCTCGAACAACACGTTGGAGATGGACGACTGGCAGGGTCGCGAACACATCAAGGTCGCGACCGAGCATGGCAAGTCGCAGCTCAATCTCGGCTATACGGTGGACCGCGACCAGCAACTGCGCGGCGAGGGTTTCGAACTGCGCACCGACGATCGGGGGCATGTGCGCGCGGGTGGCGGTCTGCTGGTGTCGTCGGACAGGCAGGAGAAGGCGACCGGGCAGACGACCGACATGCGGCCGGCGACGAACCAGTTTGCGCTGACACAGGCGCAGGCCCAGGGGTTGACCGATGCCGCAGCGGTGGCGCAGGCGGAGATCGCGGACCTGAAGGCGGAAAACGTGTGGCTGAAAGACGAACTGGCGAGCTTGAAAGCGGCCGTGATCGCACTGTCCGCGCCGAACGGCATTGGCCTGGCGACGCCGGATCGGGTGATGGTGTCGGCAGGCAAGGACGTGAGTGTCGGCACGTCGTCGCGGTTCAACGTGAATGCGCTCCGGAACGTCGCGATCGCGGCGGGCGAGGTGCTGTCGCTGTTTGCGCACAAGTTCGGCATCAAGCTCTACGCCGCGCGCGGCAAGGTTCGGATCCAGGCGCAGTCCGACGCGATGGAGCTGGTGGCGCAGAAGGACATGCGGATCACCAGTGCCGACGGCACCACGACCGTCAATGCCGCGAACGGGGTTGTGCTCGGCGGCGGCGGTACGGCCTACATCAAGGTGCAGGGCGATAACGTCGAGATTGGCGGGGCCGGCTGCCTGATCCTCAAAATCATCGAAATCCAGAAGGAAGGACCGGGTGCGCTGTCGCTGCCGTTGCCGAAGTTCAACCAGATCGATATCGCGAACGACGAGCGGTTCATTCTCAGCGACGACATCACCGGCCGGCCGGTTGCAAACCGACCGTACAAGATTCAGCTCGCCGGCGGACAGATTATCGAGGGCATAACCAACGACAAGGGGGAGACCTCGTTGAGCCGGCAGGATGTTGCACGGGGGCTCAAGTTGCTGCTTCAGAACAATAAGGAGGGCTGATTCATGACGGATCACTCCAACCAGCCGGACGACACGGACGACGATGCTGGTACGCCGAGACCCTATCGGCACGACACCGCAACGCGCATCGTGCCGATGCAGCGCGATCATCTAGGGCAACCGTATTGGGAGTCATATCACACTCCGAGCAGTTTTCAGGTGCGCGCAGAATGCCGCATTCCGCCGCACATGCCAGGCGTCATCATCTTTGTGCATGGCGTTAATTCCACGGGGGAGTGGTATGACGCGGCGGAACAGGCGTTGTGCCAAGGGCTTAACGAACGGCTGAAACGGAGCGATCTGAAGGCGAATACCTACAGCACGGTAGACGGTGACCGTCCCGTACCTAGGTATATCAAGAAGGGGGATGAAGGTAACTCGCCCGTGATCCGCTTCTACTGGGGCTACCGTGCGAAGGACGGAGAGGAGCGCAACTGGCGCATTCCGATGCGCAGTCCGCGCGGTTTCGATTTATCTGCATGGGGGACGCCGGAGTGCACAAACGAGAAAGGTCCATGGTATTGGGGAGGCGGTCCTTTCCAGAACGGTACCAATAACCTGTCGCAATTGTGGAGCCGGGAAGGATTCAAACGTCATGTGCTCGGGTTCGATATGGAGAAGCTCAATACCGAGGCCGATCGGCAACTCCAGGATGCGCCGCCACGCGACTACTATGCACACGCGGCACAACGATTGGCGGACCTGATCGACAAGATTCGTTCCGAGTGTCCACGCGATACCGTGACTGTGATGTCGCACAGCCAGGGCACCATGATCGCGATGGCAGCGACCGCCTTGTGCAAGACGCGCGCGCCTGATGCCCTGTTTGTGATGAACTCGCCGTACGCACTCGATGACAAGATCACGGGCGCGCTGGCCTGCGGTGTGGCGCGCCCTACTCCCGAGGCACGCGTCAATACCTTCCGGAATATCGCAAATCGGCTCAAGGAGGACAGGCGCATTTTCACCGAGGCGCAATTGCAGCAGTTGCAGTGCGGTGCCTCCGAGGACATAGATTTTTGGCGCCCTGACAACCAGCGCAACTCCGGTGTCCACGAGCGCGACAATCACGGTCGACTGTACGTGTACTTCACGCCGCATGATCGCGTGATGGGTGCGGTGCCGCTGCAAAGTATCGGCTGGCAGGGCGTGGACGACAAACTGCTCGCCGAGCTAGGCGATACCGTCAAGCAGCGCATGCTGGCGCGGGGTACTCCGGTGGGCGACGCGCCGGGCGTGAAGAAGTTCGGTACTTTGCCGCCAATTCTCGAAAACAAGCTCGTGCCCGGTGCGAAGCCGACCGATTTCTGGAATGGAAACAGGGATATTTTCACACCTCTCGTGAAGCTGTGGACAGTACCGCATCCCGACAAAACCGTGACGATCAATGCTGAAGAGGTACCGCATCCGGTCACGGCGGACGAGATGCGTCAGTTCGAAGACTCACGTAAAGGAGCCGACGAAATGGGTAAGTGGGTTCCCGATCAGAATGATCCGAATACAGGGAGCTATGCTGATCCCGACTACCGTTATATGCGGTCGATTTATCAGCCGGAGCGCACCGTTACTACCGAGGACATTTACAGCTCTAGGCGCACGATTCGACCTGAGACCCAAGACGAAATGCTGCAACGACTTGACACCTATCGCGCTGAGCCGACCAACCACAGCACGTTGCCGCAGCACCAAGCGTTCATGCGTCGGGTGGTGGCCTACGATCTCCCAGTCGGCTTTTGTGATGCATACGAGAGGGCGGCGTTCTGGACCCGCCTGATGAAATTGGCCGACTGGATGCAAGGCTACGACAGTTACTTTGAGCTTGGCGTCTCCCAATCCGTTACCAAGCCACCCTGTATCGATTGGGCCACGGTCTCCGAGGAACAAAGCAAGGCCGAAGCAGAACAACTTCGGCAACAGCAATGGAAAGGAGGAACGTGATGAGACACACGATTTGTGCAATCACGCTGTTCGCCCTACTGCAAGGATGCACCGTACAGACTTCGCGGCGACCGACTTTCGGGCTTGGAGATTTCATGAGCTCAGCGCTCAAGGAATTGCCGTATGACTCGCCACCCCAAGTCATCTACCGAATTGACGACCACCGCTTTGTAACGCTGGAACATTACCGGGACTGTCAACACGGGGAATCGTACTACAACGACCCCCGCGCTGGAATTCGAAAGTATTTAGGGCGAGGCCTGTTTGAAAACTTCCAGGGACGTATTATTAACGCCGACCCGACTGGGGCGAATATTGTTTTACCGCTGGCGTATCCGGATGGACTGATTTGTGGCAATGGTGAAAAGGGTTGCGCGGTGCCATTTTGGTACTCGACAGATGGTGGGAAAACTTTCGCCACGAAGATTTACATAGATCACAGTTTCAATGCATTCGAGGACTCGAAAGACTATACGGTGGCAGTAACAATCGACAAGTTGTTTGTCGCCAAGAAATATCAATACAGAATGGATCGACCGGAATACGATTTGAGCGTTCGCCAATACCTGCTTCACCCTTCTGTCGATCCCGGTAACCCTCAGCCATCAATCTTTGAATCGGACGGTGCGTGGGCATCTAAGAAAAAGTTAATGCCGGATGGCCTTCGCACGCCGTCCGGACAGGACCGCATCACCTGCGATGCGTCGATTAAGCCGACTAATTTCGACGCGCCACTAGCTCCGCAGTGAGGCGCAGACATTCAGCCGTGCCGTCATCGTGTGGCTTGTGGGATCGATCTTCGTGCGCCGATCGTATCGCTGGCCCGAGACCGGTTGCTTTGCTGTCGCGAGTCGGTTAGTCGAGGAAAAAGTAAGAGACGGTTTCAAAAAGGCTGTTTGGGGCTGTTAACTTGTGCGGCGAGCTGTTAACCTCAGGCATCGGAACAACCGAGGCCGAGGAGATGGGCAAGCCGATCATCGACGATGAATTGTGGACACTGATCGAGCCGTTACTGCCGCCAGCCAAGCCGCGGCGCGAGAAGAATCCGGGCCGCCTGCCTGTTTCGAATCGCGCCGCGCTGACCGGTATCTTGTTCGTTCTCAAGACCGGACTTCGCTGGCGCGACCTGCCCGCCGAGATGGGATGCGGCTCGGGCGTGACGTGTTGGCGACGGCTACGCGATTGGCAGGCTGCAGGCGTGTGGGACCGCTTGCACGAACTG